>JAZOUD010000060.1:0-31912 GCA_045658005.1 Clostridia bacterium
TCGGAGAAGATCCAGCCGGACGCCTTGCGTTCCTCGGTGATGGAGGCGCCTGCAATCATGCCATCCTTCTGGCCCGCCTGGCAGGCGGCGATGGATGCATCCCAGCCCAGCGGCTCAATGCTGTAGGTAAAGCCCTGATCCGCAGCGATCGCGGCCAGGATCTCCACGTCGATGCCCACCAGCGCGCCCGTTTCATCGGTATACTCGAAAGGGCGGAAGGCGGTGTCGGTGGCAATGGCATAGTCTTCGGCCAGCGCTGCACCCATGCACAGCAGCACGGCGGCGCACAGTGCCAAGGCAACGAATTTCTTCATGGTATCTGCCTCCTCGGTGTTTTCCGATATGTCCCATAACAGGCCCGTGCCGGGCTGTCAGTCGAGTCTCAAAAAAGCTGTCCTCTGAGGTCAGAAATTGTATCCCTTGCACATCGGAGCATTGTTCTTGGCGGACACCTCGTCGTACCAGATCAGGTTATTGCCGGTGGCTTTGTCGAACAGCTGGATCAGCCTGGGCTGGGTGGTGAAGTGGATCGTCTTGCCCATGGAGACGTCCACGGTCAGGTCGACGGTGGGGATCACCATTACCACCTCGTCGTTGTTGCTGCGGGTGTGCAGGTTGACCTCGGTGCCCAGCATCTCGGAAACCTCGATCAGCGCGGTCAGCTCGCCCTCGCCCACGGTGATGTGCTGGGGACGGATGCCCGCCACGATGTCGCAGGGCTGCTGGTGCTTGTCGCGCAGCACCCGCTGCTGGAAGGCGTCCAGCTCAAACCGCACGCCGCGAATCTCCGCGTAATAGACACCGTTCTCCAACAGCAGCTTGCAGTTGTCGAAGAAGTTCATCACGGGCATGCCGATGAAGCCGGCCACGAACAGGTTTACGGGCTTGTTGAACACCTCCACCGGGGTGCCGATCTGGTTGACAAAGCCGTCCTTCATGATGACGATGCGGTCGCCCAGGGTCATGGCCTCGGTCTGGTCGTGGGTGACGTACATGAAGGTGGTGTTGATGCGCTGGCGCAGCTTGATGATCTCGGCGCGCATCTGGTTGCGCAGCTTGGCGTCCAGGTTGGACAGGGGCTCGTCCATCAGGAACACCTTGGGGTCGCGCACCATGGCGCGGCCGATGGCCACGCGCTGCCTCTGGCCGCCTGAAAGGGCCTTGGGCTTGCGGTCCAGGTACTGGGTGATGTCGAGGATCTGGGCCACCTCGCGCACCTTCTTGTCGATGACCGCCTTGGGCGTCTTCTTCAGCTTCAGCGCGAAGGCCATGTTGTCATAGACCGACAGATGGGGATACAACGCGTAGCTCTGGAAGACCATGGCGATGTCCCTGTCCTTGGGGGCCACGTCGTTGCAAAGCCTGCCGTCGATGTACAGCTCGCCGTCGGAGATGTCCTCCAAGCCGGCGACCATGCGCAGCGTGGTGGACTTGCCGCAGCCGGAGGGGCCGACCAGCACGATGAATTCCTTGTCGGCGATCTCCAGATTCACGTCGTGAACGGCCACGACATTGCCGTCATAAACCTTCTTCAGATCCTTCAGCAAAACAGTAGACATAGCGTATTGCTCTGGCAGCCGGGATTCCTCCGGGGCGGCCTCGCGTCACGTATCAAACGCCATTGCGCCTCTCGTGAACCGCATTACGACAGGTCTCCACACTGCCGCACCGCGAGCCTGCGGACTTGCTTCCTCCTTCTTGAATGTGAACGGGACCAATATGTGGAGTGGCGCCGTCCCATTGGAATATGGTCGAAAGTTCGATTCTATCGGTCATGTCAGTGTTCTTCCAGCAGCGCTTCCACCAGCCCGCGCTCTGGCATGGAGCGAATCGCGCCCTTCCTGGTGGTCACCAGGTATGCCGCCGCGTTGGCGAAGCGGAGCATAGCCCGCAGTTCATCCTTGGAAAGGCCGTCCGTGCCGTGCGCCAGCACGAAGTCCAGAACGCTTGCGCAGAAGGTGTCCCCCGCCCCGGTGGTCTCGATGGTGCCGCCCAGCAGGAAGCTGGGAACGAAGATCTTCCTGTCCCCGCAGAAGGCATAGCTTCCGTTGGCCCCGGCGGTGACGTTCAGCAGCCGGATGCCCGGGAAGCGCTCCCTCAGGAGCCGCGCGCCCTTCTCGTAGTCCGATGTGTCCGTGAGGAACTCGATCTCGTTGTCGGCGATCTTCACCACGTCCGCCTGGGAAAGCCCCCAGAGCATCTGGGCCCTGGCCTCGTTCAGGCTGTCCCAGAGGGGCGGGCGCAGGTTCGGGTCGAAGGAGATGATCGTCCCGGCCTCCTTCGCGGCCATCACCGCAGTTTTCGTGGCCTGGCGCACGGTCCCGTGGGTCATGGACAGCGTGCCGAAGTGGAAGATCCGCGTATCGCGAATCATATCCATGGGCAGCTCGTCCTCGGTGAGCATCATGTCCGCGCCGGGATTGCGGTAAAAGGAGAAATCCCTGTCGCCGTCCTCGTAGGTCTTGACGAAGGCCAGCGTGGTATGGACGGCATCGTCCATGCGCAGGGCGCTCATGTCGATGCCGGCTTTCTCGGCGACGGCCTTCAGCTGGTGGCCGAACATGTCGTTGCCCACCTTGCCGATGAAGGCGCAACGCCTGTCCAGCTTCCTAAGCATCGCCAGCACGTTGCAGGGCGCGCCGCCGGGATTGGCCTCGAAGACCGGGTTGCCCTGCGCGCTCGTTCCGTTCTCGGTAAAGTCGATCAGCAGCTCGCCCAGCGCGACGACATCATATCGCTTCATCATTCTTCTTCCTCTTTATCAAAGATCAGGTCGTGCTTGTCCACGTCCATCAGCACCTCGCCCTCGGCCTCAAAGCTGATCACGTCCGCGCTGACGGGGGTATACATCACGAAGCTGGCTGTCTGCTCGCCGTCGTTGACGAACAGCTCCAGGCTGTGCCTGTCCATGACCACCCGCAGCCTGATGCAGCCGTGCCGGGAATAGACCGGGAACTCCCGCACATGCACGATGTCAAACGGGTATCCGCAGCGGGAGCGGTCCACGCGAACGAGCGCCTGGCCGGGCTTGTAGCGGATCGTGGTGACGTGTTCGCCGTCCTTGGCCAGGTTCATCCTGAAGGCGTGGTACATCTCGCTGCCGTTGGCGGGTCGCACGTTCACGGTCATGTCGATGGTGCGCCCGCGGATGCCCGTCAGGAAGGTCTCGGTGGACAGGGGCACGTTCTTGTAGCTGATCTTTTCGCCGTAGTAGTTCTCGATCTCCCGCACGGGCTGCTGGATCAGCCGGCCGTCCCGTATGGACAGCTCCCTGGGCAGGGTCATCTGGCCGCAGATGCGGTCGGTGACGGGATGGCTGCGCGCCGTATCCCAGTTCTGCAGCCAGGCGATCATGACGCGCCTGCCGTCCAGCGCCTTGAGCGTCTGGGGCGCGTAGAAATCGATGCCGTAGTCGATGGCATGGACGTTCTCGCGGATCAGGTGCTTCTTCTCGTTCTCCTGGCCGATCATGCAGACGGTGCCGTTGCCCGCGTGGAATTCCAGCCCCATGGGGCTCATCTCCTGGGGGCTGACCATCAGCACGTCCTTGCCGTCCAGCTTGAAGTAATCCGGGCATTCCCACATCATGCCGTACTGACGATGGTTGGAGGCCACGCGGCCCTGATAGGTCCAGTGGAAGGCGTCCTCGCTCTTGAACAGCAGGATCGAGCCGCTGCCGTCGGAGGGGCGATTGCCCACCACGGCATAGTAGCTGTCGCCCTCCTTCCACATCTTGGGGTCGCGGAAGTCCTCGGTGCTGCCGCCCTTGGGCAGGTCCTTCGCGGTGAGCACGGGATTGGCGTCGAGCTTTTCATAGTTCACGCCGTCCCCCACGGCCAGGCACTGGGTCTGGAAGGGCTTCATCGAGCCGTCCGCCTGACGCTCCTCGCGCACGCCGGTGTACATCAGCAGCTGGCGGCCGTCAGGCAGCTCGATGGCGCTGCCGGAAAAGCAGCCGTCCTTGTCGTAGGGCATGTCCGGGGCCAGCGCCGCAGGAAGCCGCTCCCAGCGGATGAAGTCCTTCGTCTTGAGGTGTCCCCAGTGCATCGGGCCCCAGATGGCCTTGTAGGGGTAGTACTGGTGAAACAGGTGGTACTCGCCCTTGTAGACGGAGAAGCCGTTGGGATCGTTGATCCAGCCGATGGCTCCGGTGACGTGAAATTCAGGCCGTTCCTCCTCCGGTACATAGGACATGTACTGGGATTCAAAATCCCGCGCCTTCTGCAAAGTCTGGCTGATCATAAGCGTTTCCTTCCTGTTGCGGTTTCGGTTGGGTCAAAGGGAACCATCCTCCCCCGAGAGGGGAGAAGAGGGGGAGGATGGCATATTGGTCAATTCAATCAGCCCGCGAAGTAGGCGTCCAGGTACTTCTGGTGGATCTCCAGGTAACGGTCCAGGCCGTAGGCCTTCAGGTCGTTCTGGAACTGGTCCCAGTCGGCGTCGGTGAAGCCGTTCATCACCCAGTCGGACTTGGCGGTATTGATGCACTTGGTCAGGTCGGCCTGCAGGTTGGAGATCTCCTTCATGTCCGCCTCGTTGAAGAACACGTCGGGGAACACATAGTCGTTGTTCATGTCGGGGGTGTAGACGTCCTTGATCCAGTTGAGGCGGTAGGCCGCGTCGTCGGGCAGGGTCACGTACTTGCCGTAGTAGCTGTCCAGGATGGCCAGGGGGCCCCATACGCACTCGGCCTCGCGAACCTCGACGGGGGAGGCGTCGCCCAGCCAGGCGTGCTTCAGCATGGGCTCGCCGGCGTCGTTGGTGCTCATCTCGAAGATGTCGAACTCGTCATCCTCGCCGTAGGTGCCCCAGTTGTTCTGGGGGGACTGGATCGGATCATACATCTGGTCGACCCAGGCGCAGACCAGCTCAGGGTTCTTGCAGGTGGCGGTCACGACGCAGCGGCCACGGTTGAAGCCGGAGGTATAGGAGGTGTTCTGGGGGGTGATGTTGCGCACGTCGGCAGTCAGCGCGGGCAGCGGCACCCAGCTCTTGCCGGCGATCAGGTCGTCCATGCTGACCTGGGCGACGTTGGCCACGTCCCAGGTGAAGCAAACGCCGTAGCGGCCGGACTTGCCCTTGGCCACATAGGTGGACCATTCCTGAGTGAAGGCCTCGGGGTCGATCAGGCCTTCCTCGTACAGCTTGTGCATCCACGCGGTGCCCTTCTTGAAGCCCTCGGTGGTGGCCACGCTGATGACCTGCTTGTCGTTGGTCACGGCGATATGACGGCCGCTGTCCACGTCGCCATAGCCCTCGCCGAAGCCGTTGATCAGGAGGAAGGGATCCTCGCCGCCGTTCATGATGAAGGACATGGGGATGATGGAGCCGTCGATGCCGAACTCAGCTTTCAGGGCGTCGGCGTTGTCGCGGAAGGCGATCAGGGCCGCCTCGAAGTCGTCCACGGTGGTGGGCACTTCCAGCTTCAGGAAGTCCAGCCAGCCCTTGTTGATGAAGGGCATGGCGCCGACGGTCTGGATGGCGGTCTTCTCATAGCCCAGCTGCTCGATCCAGGGGAAGGCCCAGATGTGGCCGTTCTCGTCGGTGCACATCACGCGATACTCGGGCGCCTGCTCGAACACCTTCTGCAGGTTGGGCATGCAGGTGTCGATGTACTTCTCCACCGGAATGATGGCACCCTGCTTGGCGTACCTCAGAAGGTCGTTGTTGTCAAAACCGGCGTTGAACACCAGCTCCGGCAGGGTCTTGGGGTTGGACATCTCCAGGGTGATCTTGTCGCCCCACTGGTCGGACTGGATGGTGCGCCACTCGACGTGCACGTTGGTGGCCTCCTCCAGGCGCTTGAAGATGGTGCGGTTGTTGGGGTCGGGTTCGGTGCCCACGCCATAGTTGGTCAGGGCGGTGAAGCTCTCGGTGTTCTCCAGCGGGAAGGTGTAGCCGTCGGCCAGGGCGGCGCTCGCCAGCATCGCCAGGCACAGGCACAGGGCCAGGATCATGGAAATCTTACGCATGGTAAATTCTCCTTTTCTGTTATTGCACAGGCTTTCACGCCTGCAGTGTTAAGGATTGACGGGTCATCCCTTGACGGCGCCGGCCATGATGCCGCTGTCAAAGTACCTCTGGAAGAAGGGATACATGATCAGCAGCGGCAGGCTGGAGATGATGATGGTGGCGTACTTCAGAAGCTCGGCCAGCTGGGCGCGCTGGGCGGTGGACTGCATGTCGGAGACCATGCCGGGCTCCGGCTGGCTCTGGATCAGTATGCCGCGCAGCACCAGCTGCAGGGGCTGCTTGGAGACGTCGTTCAGGTAGATCATGGCGTCGAAGTAGCTGTTCCACATGCCCACGAACTGCCACATGCAGATGGTAGCGATGATCGGCGTGCAGACCGGCAGCAGGATCTTGAAGAAGTAGACCATCTCGCTCGCGCCGTCGATGGAGGCCGCCTCCTCAAGGTCGCGGGGGACGCCCTGGTAGTAGGTGCGGGCGATGATCATGTTCCAGACGCTGAAGGCGCCGGGCAGCAGTATGGCCCAGATCGTGTCGAGCATTCCCAGGTTGCTGATGAGCAGGTAGGTGGGAATCAGGCCGCCGCCGAAGAACATCGTGATCACGTAGATCGTGTTGAAGAACCCCTTGAACCTGAAGTCTGAGCGGGACATCGGGTAGGCAGCCAGCAGCGTGACGATGACGGAGATGATGGTGAACAGCACCGAGTAGATCAGCGCGTTCTTGAAGCCCACCCAGATCTGCGCATTGCCCAGCACGCGGCTGTAGGCCGTGGTGGTCCACTTGCTGAAATCGAAGGTCACGCCCTTGTTCTGCAGCGTGATGGGATCGATGAAGGAGGCCAGTATGATGTACAGCACCGGGATGATGATGGCCGCCAGGAAGATACCCAGGATCACATATGCGACGATCAGTATCACCTTGTCCCCGGTGGGGTACTTGGCAAATTCACTCTTCTTCTTCCTTGGTGTAACATTCGCAACACTCATTCTCACTCTCTCCTTTCCTTAAATACCCTTGCCTTCGTTCATCTTCTTGACAATGGCATTCATGGAAATCAGCAGGACGATGTTGATGACGGTGTTGAACAGGCCGACGGCGGTGGAAAAGCCGTAGTCGCCGTCCAGGAGGCCCTTCTTGTACACGTAGGTGGAGATGATCTCGGAAGCGCTCATGTTCAGGTCGGTCTGCAGCGCGTAGGCCTTTTCAAAGCCGACGCTCATGATGTTGCCGACTGCCATGATGAACTGGATGAGCACGGTATCCTTGATCGCCGGCCACTCAACCGTCTTGATCTGCTGGATGAGGTTCGCGCCGTCGATGACAGCGGCCTCCTTCAAATCCTTGCTGGCGTTGGACAGTGCAGCGGTGTAGATGATGGAGGACCAGCCAGCGCCCTGCCAAATGCCACTGGCGATGTAGATCGTGCGGAATGCCTGGGGCATGGTCATGAAATTGTAGTTCGTTCCAAGGAACATGTTCACCATGCCGGTCGGCGAGAGAAGGATGCGGACGATACCGCAGAGGACGATGACCGAAATGAAGTTGGGCATGTACAGCACCAGCTGAACCTTCTGCTTGATCTTGGAGCTGAGTATGCGGTTGAGCAGGAACGCCAGCAGGATCGGCGCCGGGAATCCCCACAGAAGGCCGAACACGCTCAGTTTCAGGGTGTTCATCAAGTAGGTCATGAAGTCGGGCGAGGACAGGAAGCGCTTGAAGTGCTCGAATCCCACCCATTCGCTGCCCAACAGGCCGCGGAAGGGATTGTAGTCCATGAAGGCGATCGCCACGCCGCCCATCGGAATGTAGCGGAAGACAATCGTCAGCACGAACGCCGGCAACATGAAGATCAGGTAGAGCTGCCAGTGCTGCCGCAGATACACCATGGTGTTGTGACGTCTCTGCTGGAAAGACACCTTTTCCTTGGCAGGCAAGGGCTTGTTCATTATAATCCTCCTTTTGCTGTTCTCCCCGAATGTGCAATTGCATTGGCAGGTTGCATTTGCACATTCCATTCGGGGGTTTCGCCTATATTTTAGCATCCTGCGGCCCCTGTGTCAATACCAAATTAATGCATATGCACATTTTTTTCCATTTGCAACCCCTGAAAAGCGGGGGCTTTTCCAGTTCTTTCCGCTTCACCGGTTTGCAAAAGCCCAAAATGCACAAATTGCACATTTTTCGATTTGACATTTGCATCATTATATGTTACAATATCAGCGAAATACCCAGGAGGATCCATCCATGAAAAAAGTGACCATACAGGATATCGCCGACGAGCTTGGCGTCTCCCGAAATACCGTCTCCAAGGCAATCAACAACGCCGACGGCCTTGCGGAGGCGACCCGGGAGAGGATATTGCAAAAGGCCATCGAGATGGGCTACAAGCAGTTTTCATATATAAAGGAACAAACCAGGGTCAGCCCCGAACAGGAGGCGCCGGGCAAGGGCGAGATCGCGCTGCTCATCGGCGACGCCATCGACGGGTCGCACTTCGCCTCGCTGATACTGGACAAGCTGAAAAAGGAGCTTTCCCAATGGGGCTATACCCTGATCACCCACCGGGTGGAGCGGGAGAATTTCCTGTGCCGCACACTGCCCTTCACCTTCAACGCCAAACAGGCGCGGGCCGTCATCTGCATCGAGATGTTCGACCGGGCCTATGACGAGATGGTCTGCACCCTCGGGCTGCCGGTGCTGTTCGTGGACGGCCCCCACAAGCGGGACGGCATCGACCTGCCCGCAGACCAGCTATACATGGACAACACCACCGCCATCACCCGCTTTGTCAACGACATGCTGGTGCGGGGCAAGCGCCGGATCGGCTTCATCGGCGACTATGAGCACTGCCAGTCCTTCTTCGAGCGCTACACCGCCTTCCGCTGCGCCATGCTGATGGCCGGCGTCCCCGTAGACGAGCGATTCTGCCTCAAGATCCTGAACCCGGAGCAGCTGACGAACGCCCTGGTTGCCATGAAGGAGTTCCCGGAGGTGTTCATCTGCGCCAACGACTTCGTCGCCGACGACGCCATTTACGCCCTGCGCAAGCTGGGCAAATCCGTGCCCGAGGACGTGCTGTTCTGCGGCTATGACGATTCCCCCCAGTCCCGCATCATGACGCCCTCGCTGACCACCGTGCACATTCACACCCAGATCATGGCCGTCGCGGCGATGCAGCTGCTGCTCTCCCGCATCGAGCAGCCCAGCCTGGACTACCGCACGGTCCACACCGAGACCGAGCTCATCTACCGGGATTCCACGAAGCTGTAGCAGGGATGCTTAAGCTGTAGCGGCGGCCTCCGGGCCGCCACAATACGCGATCAATCGAGGAGGTTCCGCCATGCGATTCTTTTCCTATGACAGCAAATTCGGCCAGCTCTTCCTGAAGCTGGCCTACGGCTGCTGCCTGAACGTGCTGTGGCTGGTCTGCTGCCTGCCCATCGTGACCATCGGCGCGTCCACCACGGCGCTCTACTACACCTCCTTCAAGATCGCGAAGGACGAAGGAAGCTACATCACCACCATGTTCTTCCGTTCATTCAAGCAGAACTTCAAGCAGGCCACCGTCATCTGGCTGATCATGCTGGCCGCCGGCCTGCTGATCGGCGCGGACGCCGTGCTCCTCTACCGCCTGCGCGCCACCTCCACCGGCACCGCCGCCGTGGTGTGGACGCTGCTGCTGGCGGCCATATTCGCCTGCATGATACTCTATGCCATCGTGCTGGCCTACATCTTCCCGCTGGTGTCCATCGTCAGCAACACCACGGCCAATATGTTCAAGAACGCCTTCCTCATCGGCACCCACTACCTGTTCCTCACCCTGCTGATCTTCTTCATCCATTGGGCGATGTTCTTCCTGGTGGTGAACGTGTTCACGCCGCTGATCATATTCGGCGAGGGGCTCTGCGCCCTCATCTGCGCCCATCTGATGCTGAAGGTGCTGCGCCCGATGATCTACGACCCCAACGCCCCGAAGCAGGAGGAATCGGACGAGAGCGATACGGGGGCGGAGCTGTGAGGCTGACCGAATCGGAGCGGGCGGAAAACCGCGAGGCGCTGTCGAACATGGGCCCGTCCGAAAAGCTGGGCTATATCTTCGAGTACTACAAGTTTCCCCTGGTGCTGGCGCTCATCGCCGCCGTGGCCCTGGGCAGCGTGCTTTACTACAGGCTCACCCGCAGGGAGGCGCTGCTGTTTGTCGGCTTTGCGAACATCGCCGTCGGCGACGACCTCGACCGGGCGCTGAACGAGGGGTTCGCTCGCGCCATCGGGGAAAACCCCAATAAAAAAGAGGTATCCCTCTACCGCGGGCTGTACCTGAGCCGGGACGCCACCCAGCAGAACCACGAATATGCCTACGCCTCCCAGCTGAAGGTGCTGGCCGCCATGGCCAACCGGCAGCTGGACGTCGTGCTGATGAACCGGGAGGCCTACGACATACTGTCCGCCGGCGGCTACCTGCTGCCCCTGGACGACTTTATAAAGCAGGACGAAGGGCTGTACCGCCGGGTATCCGACTTGCTGACCGGGAACACGGTGATCCTCGAGGACAACGACATCGAGCACCGCCTGGACGAGTCCGTGCCCTACAGCGCCGTCACCGAGACGGTGGCCAACGGCCTGCGCGTCTCCGCGTTTCCGCTGTTTGAAGGCGCGGGGTTCTCCGGCGACGTCTACCTCGGCGCAATAGGAAACAGCGCCCGATTGGACGCTGTCTTGCGGTATATCGACTATCTTACGGCTGAGCTTCCCCAATCCCCCTCAGCAGCGCCCTGACGCAGCTGCAGGCCATGTCGTAGACGCTCATGTAGACGAAATCCAGGCCCGCCTCCGCCATCGCCTGCCGCTGCTTCCCGGAGACCGTGGTATAGGGATACAGCCCGTAAAGGAAGGGAAGGAAGGCATACAGGAAATCCTGCCGGGCCCTGGCGTCCATGCCGGGAAAGAACTTTGCCAGGCAGCGCCCCAGCGCCTCGATGGAGGCGCCATAGGCCTCCTTGAATTCCCTCAGGCACTCCGGCCGGCTGTTCTCCTCCATGTCGAAGTGGTTCATGCTCAAAAGCTTCAGCAGCATGCCCCGCTTTTCCAGCGTATGGGCCAGCGCGCCGGAGAAGGCCTCGACGCTCATGACGGTGTAGGACGCCGCCAGGTCGTCCAGCGCCGCCACCCAACACTCGTATTCCTTCTGCATCAGGGCCAGGAATATCTCTTCCTTGGTCTGGAAGTAATTATAGATCGAGGTGCGCGTGAAGCTCGTCGCCCCGGCGATGTCCTTCAGCGTGATCTCCTTGAAGCTCA
This sequence comes from Clostridia bacterium, assembly GCA_045658005.1. Classification (GTDB taxonomy): domain Bacteria; phylum Bacillota; class Clostridia; order Christensenellales; family Aristaeellaceae; genus UBA2862. The sequence continues at coordinate 11,272 of JAZOUD010000060.1, forward strand.
TGGTTTGGTAGAGCTGCGCGCAGGCCGAGATGATCTCCTCCCTGCGCGCATTCGTCAGTTCAGCGGAACCCTTGGGCATGTTCATGCTCCCTTCAATCGCGTTTGGCAGCTCCTATTATAGCCCATTGGTGACGCTGTGTCAATTATTATTTTGTGCCCATATTTAATTCCATACCTTACCCCTCAAACAGCGCTTCCAGCGCCTCCCGGTTCTCCTCCAGCGCCTTGAGCACATACGCGCTCCAGTGGCGGGCGTCGGTGTCGCTGTCGCCAAAGACGTAGTCCTCCTGGCCGTAGTCGATCACGTCGAAGCCGGGGACGGCCTTGCTGGCGCCGCTGGTGCGGTAGGCCATGCCGTCTGCCAGGGTGAAGGACACCTGTCCCCCGTCGTCAAGGCTGACCCAGCCGGACAGGTCCGTGCCGGTGGCGGACTCGGCGGTGCCGTTGGCGGTCTGCTTCACGGCCTCGGCCTTGGCGGTCTCCACGCCGCTGACATGCTCGCCGAACATCATGTCCACCCACAGGGCCAGGCTGTTCCCCAGCACCTCGCTGGGCACGTGGCCGCCGTCCCACTGCCATTCGATGGTGGCGTCGATGCCGGCGTCCAGGGCCGCCAGCTGCAGGTTCAGGGAGTTGAACATGGCGATATCGCCCTCCACCGCGCCGCAGACGATGCGCATCCACGTGGGATCCTCGGTGTCCTCCGCGCCGATGTAGTTCAGCGGGTTGTACAGGTCCACCAGGTTGTTGCCGTAGAGGTCGCTGGCCTCGATCTCGGCCACGTCGGCCGCATAGGCCGCCAGCATTTCATCGTAGCTGGCGTAGTTGTTGGAGTTGGCGCTGCTGCCCGCCGCCTGGGTCGTGCCCGCGTCCGGGGTGCCCACGTCCATCTCGTCGCCCGCGCTGTTCTCGGCCACGCCGGCGTTGTCGAAGCCGCGCCCGCCGCCGAAGTCGGGCATCTCGCCGTTTGCGAAGTCGGGCATCTGGCCGTCGGCGAAGTCCGGGCGTCCGCCGCCCATGCCGCCTCTAAAGTCGTCCGCGCCGTTCATGCCGCTGGGGCCCATGCCGCCGCGTCCGCCGCTGCTGCCCTTGGCGTAGCGGCCCTCGATGAAGGCCAGGGCCTTGTCCGCCCCGGTCATCGCGGCCACCGCCTCGTCGGAGAGGGCGTTGCCGTCGGCGTCGAACCAGGTCCAGTCGGTGGCGTAGTCCAGGTTGTCCACGTACCACTGGAGGTTCTCGGTCAGCTCCGCCAGGTATAGGTCCAGGTAGCTGCCGCCGTAGCCGTTGGTGTCGGCGTATTTCTCTTCGTCATACTCGATGGTCAGCGCCACGGTGCTGTTGAGCGCGCCGTCGCCGTCCAGGTCGAAGCCCACCTTCGCCTCCTCCACGGTCAGGCCCTGGGCGTTGATGTAGTCCACATATTCATCCGACAGCGCCTTCGCCAGCGCCTGCTGGAAATCCGTGTTGAAGCTGAAGCCGGTATTCAGCGTGTACTCCATCGCCTGGGCCATGTCGGCCTCGGCCAGAGGGGTGATGGCGCTGTAGGCCACGCAGCCCCATGCGCCATCGGACAGCTCGACGGCCTCTCCATTGACGGTGACGGTGGTATCGTAGCTGCCGTCCGCGTTTTTATAGACGCCCACCGCGCCCACCGCGATCTGGTAGTCGTAGAAATCGGGGTTGTTGGAGGTGGCCGCGAACATCGTCGCGTGGGCCCCACCGCCGCTGCCGCCGGTGGACACCCAGTATTCCACGCTGCCCGGCAGGTTGCCCAGCAGTATGTTGTACTTCACGAAGCGGGTCGCCGCCTTCTGGTCGACCAGGCAGGAGGGCGCGTCGCCGGTGTAGACGGTCTCCCCCGCCTCGTTGGTGAAGCTGTCCTGCTTGCCCCGGTTGCCGCAGGCCACGTTGATGTAGCCCTCGGCGGCGTAGGTCGAGGCGGCGGGGGTGCTGCTGGAATTGCCGTAGCCCGCCGCGCCGGTGTTCAGGATCACCGGGGCCGTGGCGGCGGTATAGGTCTGGCCGCCCGTGCTGGTGATCTCGGCGGCGTAGTCGATCACCAGGGCGCCCTTGACGGCCCCGTCCGCGCCCTCGGCGGTCACGTCCGCCGCGCCGTCGCCGTCGGTGTCGATGCCTGTGACGTAGGCCCCGGGCACGCACACCGACACGCCCTCCTCGTCCTCGATCACGGGCCGGGTCACCGCCGTCACCACGGACAGCGTCCAGGCGTCGGAATCGGCGCTGTAGGTCCATTCCTGGTCCATGTTTTTGAGGTCCAGCGCCGCCTCGATGGCCGCCCTGTCGGAAGCGCCAGCCGCCTCATCGGCCATACAGGCGGTGGGTAGGACCAGTGCCAGCGCAATCGCCATGGCAATCCATTTTTTCAACATTTGACAATCCTCCTTTATATCGGCAGGGACGGCCCATTTGCGTCCACCCCTGCCTCTTGACTGCCACGATTATAAGGGGTAAACCTTAAACGCAGCTTAAATGCTATTTGGTTTTTTCGGAGACGGTGACCTTGCAGGTGAGCTTCCTGCCGCCGGACAGTTTGGCGGTGACGGTGCAGCTGCCGGCCTTGCGGGCGATGACCATGCCGTTGTGCGCGGTGGCGACGGCGCTGTTGCTGGAGGACCAGGTCACCGCGCGATTGCCGCGATTGAGGACCTTCAGCGACTGGTACCCGCCCACCTTCAGGGAGAGGCTCGTCATGGAGAGCTTCGCCGCGTCCCTGACGGTGACCTTGCACTTCAGGCGCTTGCCGTTCTGGACCTGGGCGGTGATCGTGCATTTGCCGGCCTTCAACGCGGTAACGAGGCCGTCCTTCACGCTGGCGACGCCGCTGTTGCCGGAGGTCCAGTAGACCGCTCGCCCGCCCTGGCCGCTGACGCTCAGCCTGTGGGTATAGCCGGCCTTCATGGAGAGGCTCGTCCTGGACAGGGCGGCATTGTCGGTGACGTTGACCGCGCAGGGCAGGGTCGTGCCGTCGCTGAGCCGGGCCGTTACCGTGCATTTACCCGGACGGAGGGCGGTGACCAGGCCGCCCCTGACGCTGGCAACGCCCATGTCGCTGGAAAACCAGCTGACGGTGCGGCCCGACAGGTTGTCGACGGTCAGCGTCCGGGTGCCGCCCACGCTCAGCGAAAGGGATCGCTCGGACAGGCTCGCCTCGGGAAAGGGCACGCTCAGCATCAGATACTGCGGCGTCCAGTCCTCCATCCAGGCCGTGATCTGCGTCGTGCCGCCGCCCCTGACGCTGACGATGCCGTCCTGGCTGACGGTGGCCACCGAGGTATTGCTGGAGAAGAAGGCGATCACCTTCCTGCCGCTGGTGAAGATCCGCAGGGTATCGCCGATGGCCGCTGCCATGCGGGCGTCCCTGCCCGGCACAGCGAGGTTGTCCTCCACCCTGAAGCCCTTCCGCCGGGCCCATGTGGCCGCGCCAGAGCCGACGACGGTGCGGAACACGGGCTTCGCCCCGCTGAAGGCGTTGGACACGATGTCGATCTTCCCGGCGAGCACATTGACGGTGGCCAGCTTTTTGCAGCCGGAGAAGGCCTTCGCCCGGATGGCGGCGACGCCCGCGGGGATCGTGACCTCGGTCAGGCGGGTGTTGCCCCTGAAGGCGCTGTTCCCGATGGCGACGACCCTGTCGGGGATCGTGACGGCCCTGTTGCTCCCGCTGTATTTGACCAGTACGCCGTCGCCGTCGATGGTGAACGGGTCCTCATCCGCATTCGGCCGCGCCGGCTCGGCATCCTCCGCCGCGTCGGAGGCGTCTGTGGCGGGTTCGGCCAATTCCAGGCCGTCAGGCAGCGCCAGGTCCTCCGGAAGCGCCAACGACGCATCCCGCCAATCCCCTTCAATTTCCAATTCAGCGCTCCCGACCTTCTCCGGGACGTCCAGCCCGTCGCACAGCGCCGCCACGGCGCCAGGCACGATGCAGAGCATCAGCGCCGCCAGAAGCAGGGCCAGGATTCGATTCAGCCATTTCATAGCGTTTCCTCCTCGGTGGTGGTGTCTCTCACTTGCAGTATAGCGAAAAAGAAAGCGGAACGCAAGCGCGTTCCGCCAAAAACTCAATAAATCGCCGAAGCGTCGAAGGCATTTTCGATGTGCCGGATCTCGCCCGGCAGCACCTCGATCACGTCAAAGCGCACGGGGGCGTCGGCGAGGCGCCTTTCCTGGAGGTACAGCTGGGCCGTGCGGAGTATGTGGGCCTGCTTCTGCCGGTCCACGGCCTCCGAGGGCCTGCCGTAGCGCAGCGAAGAGCGGCGCTTGACCTCCACGAACAGCAGCGTGCGGCCCTGCCTGGCGATGATGTCGATCTCGCCGGTGGGACGCCGGTAGTTCGTCTCCAGGATCCTGGCCCCCTTGCCCATCAAAAAAGCACGGGCCTCGGCCTCGCCCTGGGCACCGATGCTGCGCCGGTTCATGGATTCTCCCCCAGTATGCCCCCGATGAAGCTGCGCCGGTGGGCCGGGCACGGGCCGTATTGCTTCAGCGCCGCGATGTGCTCGGCGGTGCCGTAGCCCTTGTTCCGGGCAAAGCCATACATTGGATACTGGGCGTCCAGCTCAACCATGTAGCGGTCACGGGTGACCTTGGCCACGATGGACGCCGCCCCGATCATGTAGCTGAGGGCGTCGCCGTGCACCAGCGAACGGGCCTGACAGGGCAGGCGCAGGCCCTGCACCGCGTCGACGAGCAGTATGTCGCCCCTGAAATCCGCCGCGCAGGTCTCCATGGCCTTCTTCGTGGCGTTCAGTATGTTGACCGCGTCGATCTCCTCCGGCCAGATGAAGCACGTCCGGGCGTAGTCCGCCGCTTCCGTCAACAGCGGATAAAGGGCCTCCCGGCGCTTTTCCGACAGCTTCTTGGAGTCGTCAACGCCCATGACCAGCCTGTCCTGCGGTATGGACACGCAGGCGGTCACCACCGGCCCGGCCAGCGGCCCCCGCCCCACCTCGTCGATGCCGGCGATCACATGGCCGTCCGCCCACAGGCCGCGCTCGATCTCCGTCAGCCGATGCAGCTTTTCCTCCGGGGTCTCCCGCCTGCGGCGGGGCTTGTCGCTCTGCATGGTCGTCACGCCCTCTCAATCGTGATTTTGCCGATCTTGCCGGCCCGGAACTCGTCCAGCACCAGCGCGGCGGCCCTTGCGGTGTCATACCTGCCCCCGGACAGCAGCCAGCCGCGGCCCCTGCAGGCGCCCTCCAGCAACTCATGGGGGGCTGCGCCGCAGCCCTCGGGCAGCTTGTAGCGGGCGGCGAGGGCGGCGGGGGCGATGTCGTTCAGCAGCGCCATCAGGCCGCCGGCCAGGTCCTCGGTGTCCATGATCTCGTCCCGGATGGAGCCCAGGTAAGCCAGCAGCCGCGCGCCCTCCTGGTCGTCCATGCGGGGCGGCAGCATGCCGGGGGTGTCCAGGATCTCCAGGAACGGCCCGATCTTCACCCACTGGTTGGCCCGGGTGACGCCGGGGCGGTCGCCGGCCTTGACGATGGCCGAGCCGTGCAGCCGGTTGATGAAGGTGGACTTGCCCACGTTGGGGATGCCGATGACCATGAAGCGGATCGTCTTGCGCACGCCCCGGGCGGCATAGCGCTCGAGAGCAGGCTTTGACGCGGCCTCGATGTGACCCAGGACGTCCTTCACCTTGCCACCGTTGGAATTGAAGCGCAGGGCCGTAAGCCCCTCCCGGCGAAAGCGCTCCAACCAGCGGGCGGTCTGGTTGTCGTCGGCCAGGTCGGCCTTGTTCAGCACCAGTATGCGCGTCTTGCCCCGGGTCAGCCTGCCCAGGTCGGGGTTGCGGGTGGCCTGCGGCGCGCGGGCGTCGCAGAGCTCGATCACCGCGTCCACCGCCCGAAGCTGGTCCTGCAAGAGCCGCCGGGATTTCGCCATGTGGCCGGGATACCAGTTGATGCGATCGTTGGGCATGGAAGGTTTCCTTTCTGGATAACATTTAAAAAACGGGAACCGCAAAGGTGCGATTCCCGGATTAAGGTCTGAAAGATTAAGTCCTTTCCTTGACCTTGGCCGCCTTGCCGCTGCGCTGACGCAGATAGTACAGCTTCGCGCGACGAACCTTGCCGCGACGGACGACCTTGATGCTGTCCACGCGGGGGCTGTGCAGCGGGAACGTGCGCTCGACGCCGACGCCGTAGGAAGTGCGGCGCACGGTGAATGTCTCGCGGACAGAGCCATTGCGACGGGCGATGACCACGCCTTCAAAGGCCTGCAGACGTTCGCGGGAGCCTTCGACAACCTTCACCTGAACGCGAACGGTATCGCCGACCGCGAACTGGGGGATGTCCTTCTTGAGCTGGGCGCTCTCGATGGAACGGATGATCTCATTCATGGGATGTTCCTCCTTTCCTCACCAGGACGTTCATGACCAGCCTGTGGCAGCGGACCGTCCGAATTCAACCTGCATATTATAGCACGCAGTGTGGAAAGGGGCAAGGAAGAGTGTGTTAAACTTCCGATTTCGGTGCTGCGCCTATTCAACGATGACCCTGCAGCTGTACGTCTGGCCGCCCTTCACCCTGGCCGTGACGGTGCATTCGCCCTTCCTCAGGCCACAGATGAGACAAATCGAACCCTTTGTCTTGATCCTGACGACGCTGGGGTCGCTACAGGACCAGGAAACCTTGCGTAAGATGCGATCCTTGAGCCTCACAGTTTTCAGTTTCCGGAGCTTCAGCCTGACATAGTTACTGGTCAGCCCTTCACTGCCCTTGACCTCAACCGTGCACCTCAAAATACCGCGGTTGCTGAGCTCGACGGAAATGACGCACGTGCCCTCGCCCACGGCGGTGACCATGCCGTTGTCGACCGTGGCGACCTCGGGGTTGCTGGAGGACCAGGATCTGACACTGCGTTTGCCGAGGTTGCTGACATTCAGCTGGAAGGTTTCGTTGATGCGCAGCGTCTTTTCGGTCTCCGAGAGCACGGGGCCGCCGACGACGGTGACGTCATATTTCCACACCCTCGTCAGACCACCTCCCCAGCGGCGGACGGCTGTCACGGTGATGACGCACTTGCCTGCGGTAACAGCGGTGATGATGCCGCCGGAACTTATCCTGGCGACATTCGGGTCGCTGGAGGTATCCGTGATGATAAGGCTATAATACGTTCGTACATGATTATGGACCTTTCTCTGGTCCCCGACTTCCATCGTAAAGGATTCGTGGTATACCGTGGATGTCTCCTCATCGGCATTGCTGACGACGGTGGCAGCTTCAGGCGCTTCTTCGACCAGGGAGAGGTCATCGGACAGCTCGAACGCTTCCGGGGAGATGTCCAGATCCGGGACGCCGATGTCCAGGTCAAGGCCGTCGATGTCCTGCGGGACTTCGATGTCCTGAGACACGACGAGATCCACATCACCTTCCGCATAAGCGGTCATCGCGCCGATAAGCAACAGCACAGCCAACAACATGGCCAGTACACGGTCGTAATTCTTCATACGCGTTCCTCCCATCGTTTGCTTGTATATCCATTGTAATCTTTTTGGCTCAAAAACGCAAGCAAAAAGAAAATTATTATTTGGGCAGAACAGCGGCAGCCTGTCCCGCCTCACAATAATAGGGCCCCCTGGCAGGACTTCCCGTCTGCATCCACACGTGCGTCAACGTCTCATCCGCGAGGATGGCACACCCGAAAGCGGCGAGGACATCCGGTGAAATACCCTGTACCCGGTACAGCAGAGCGTCATCCGGCAGGCAGAGCAGACAGCGCTGTATGCCGCAGGCCTGCCACCGTTCCCATGCCGCGTCGCCCCCGACAAAATCGGGAATAAACCCCATGGCAAACGCCTGCCACAGGAAGCCCTTGTGCCGCCGTCCGGAGAAGCACTGCTTCTTCGCGGCCTTGCGGCTGGCCTCGGGCACGAAGACACCGAGCCACTGCTTGGGCCACTGTTCGGCCGCCTTCAGCGGGAGGCGCTCAAAGGCGATGTCGTGGGCCGCGAGCAGCGCCTCCACCTCCCCCGCCCGCTTGAGCCGCGCCAGCATGGCCCGGTCATTCTCATCCAGCGGCGCGCTGTCCAGCAATTCGGGCCGTCTTTGGAGTGTCAGCGCCAGCGACTGTTCCCGCCGCCAGGCGGTGATGTCGGCATGGTTGCCGCCCAGAAGCACCCCGGGCACCTTCTCGCCCCGAAAGTCGGCGGGGCGGGTGTACTGGGGGTATTCCAGCAGCCCCGTGGTGAAGCTCTCATCCTCGCTGGATTCGTCGGAGCCCAGCACCCCGGGCACCAGCCGGGCCACCGCGTCGATCACCACCAGTGCTCCCAGCTCGCCGCCGGTGAGCACGTAGTCGCCGATGGACAGCTCCTCGTCGATCACCGCGTCCAGCGCCCGCTGGTCCACGCCCTCGTAGTGGCCGCAGAGCAGGGCCAGCTCTTCCTCCCCCGCCAGCTCCTCGACGACGCGCTGGTTCAGTGTGCGCCCCCGGGGAGACAGGTAGACGCGCCTTCCGTGAAAGTCCTCCGGCAGGTTGGCCGCGAAGGCGTCCACGATGGGCTGGGCGGCCATCACCATGCCCGCGCCGCCGCCGAAGGGATAGTCGTCGGTGTTGCGGTGCTTCTCCTTCGAGTATTCGCGGATGTCGATCAGCTCCACCTGCAAAAGCCCCGCTGAAATCGCCCGCCCCAGTATGGACTGGGCCAGCATGGGCCGCAGCATGTCGGGAAAGAGCGTAAAGACCTTAATCCTCATCGAACACCGCCACCTCATTGAGCCGCCTGCCGTCCAGGCGCATCTGACCCGCCTGGAGGTCCACGGCCAGCACCACGCTCTTCAGCGCCGGCACCAGCACCTCGCCCAGCGGCCCGTTGAACACGTACACGTCGTTGCCGCCGGGCTGCATGACCTCGGTGAGCCTGCCCAGGTCCCGCCCGTCGTCCACCACGCCGCGCAGGCCGTACAGGTCGGTGAGGAAGTTGCTGTCCCCGTCCAGCTCGACGGCGTGGGCCCGGTCGATGTACAGCAGCGTGCCCCGAAGCTTCTCGGCCATGTCCCGGTCGGTGACGCCCGCCACGTTCATGAACACCGCGTCCACACCCAGGCGGTTCACGGTGATTTTCAGCGGCTCGTAGCCACCGTCCTTTTCGATATATACGGTTTCAAGCCCCTCGAAGCGCTCCGGGTCGCAGGTGCATGGCCGCACCTTGACCTCCCCCCGCACCCCCTGGGGCTTGGTGATCTCGCCGATCATCAGGTATTGTGAAAGCATGAAACGACCCTCCGATAAAATGTATTGAGTATATTATAGCCTGAATGGAATGGAAATGCAAACAACTTCTTGCCGATTGTGATTGTCGAAAACACGATTATATGCTATGATACTTGAGAAACATGATGATTTTGCAAACAGTACGGCGGAGGTATCCATGCAAAACCGATACGTGGGTGATATTGGCGACTTTGGAAAGCTCGGACTGCTGCGCACATTGAGCAGCAGAGGTCTTTCAATCGGCGTGAACTGGTATCTGACAGCCGACGAAAGCCACAATGGCGATGGGCGACATGTTGATTACCTGGCCAAGGCTGAATATCGCATTTGTGACGAAGCGCTCTGGTATGCGTTAAAACACATCGTTGCATCCGGACAAAGGGAAACAGCGGCTATTGAACGGTCGGATATCCTTTCAGCGACATATTATTCAGTTCCCGTAGCTTGCGCATGTGAAAACAAAGCAAAAAGGCTGGAGCGGAGACAAATCTGGCATATGGACGCCCTGAAAGCCCTTAGAGGCTTAGACGTGGTATATCTCGATCCCGACAGCGGACTGATGGTTCCCTCTGCGCAGGGAACAGTCAGGATGGGCAAATATGTGAAAGCACAAGAGATTGCAGATTACTACAATCAGGGCTCAAGCGTCATCTATTATCAACACAAAGCCCGAATACAGGACATCGAATACGTCACGCAACTTCGCAACCTGCTTACAGCTATCGACATCCCCCACGCGAGAGGACTTGGCCTGAAATTCATATCTACATCGCAGAGGTTTTACTTTTTTGTGATACAACCAAGGCATGAGTCAATTATCCGGGATTGCGTTGAACAGATGTTGACAACAGAATGGAAGAAACACTTTTGCCCCATTGAGCCACACGAAGCAAAAAGTACTATTTCCCAAAGGAGAGAGATATCCATGAACGAAACCAAAAAGGCGGTCATCAGCGTGCTGGGCACGGACAAGAAGGGCATCATCGCCCAGGTCAGCCGCATCCTGTATGAGAACGACGCCAACATACTGGACATCACCCAGACCATCGTCTCCGGGCTGTTCAGCATGATACTGATCGCGGACGTGTCGTCCGAGGCGTGCTCCTTCGACGCGCTGAAGACCGAGCTGGACGCCCTGTCGGGCCGCATCGGCGTGCAGATCCGCATCCAGCGCAGCGAAATCTTCGAAGCGATGCACCAGATCTGAGGAGGTTATGAACCATGCACATGATCAACACCTCTGAAATCCTGGAAACCCTGAACATGATCGACCACCAGAAGCTGGACGTGCGCACGATCACCATGGGCATATCGCTGTTTTCCTGCGTCACCGACGACGAGGACCGGCTGTGCGACAATATCTACGACCTGATCACCCGCCGGGCGGAGCGCCTGGTGGCGGTGGGACGGGAGATCGAGCGGGACTACGGCGTGCCCATCGTCAACAAGCGCATCTCGGTGACCCCTGCGGCGCTGGTCACCGGGGCGATCAAGCACCCGGTGAAGGTGGCCCGGGCGCTGGACCGGGCCGCCAAGACCGCGGGCGTGGACTTCATCGGCGGCTATTCGGCGCTGGTGCACAAGGGCATCACCGAAGCCGACCGTCGGCTGATCGAATCGATCCCCGAGGCGCTGGCCACCACCGACCTGGTCTGCTCGTCGGTGAACGTGGGCTCCACCCGGGCCGGCATCAACATGGACGCCGTGCGCCTGATGGGCCGGACCGTGAAGGCCACCGCCGAAGCCACCGCCGAAAGCGGCGGTCTGGGCTGCGCGAAGCTGGTGGTGTTCTGCAACGCCGTGGAGGACAACCCCTTCATGGCTGGCGCGTTCCACGGCCCCGGCGAGGGCGATTGCGCCGTCAGCGTGGGCGTCAGCGGCCCCGGCGTGGTGAAGGTGGCCCTGGAGGGCATGAAGGACGCGCCCTTCGACGAGGTGGCCGAGACCATCAAGCGCACCGCCTTCCACATCACCCGGGTGGGCCAACTGGTGGCCCGGGAGGCCAGCCGCAGGCTGGGCGTGCCCTTCGGCATCGTGGATCTGTCCCTGGCCCCCACCCCGGCGGTAGGCGATTCCGTGGCCGCGATCCTGGAGGAGATGGGCCTTGAGAGATGCGGCGCCCACGGCACCACGGCGGCGCTGGCGCTGCTCAACGACGCGGTGAAGAAGGGCGGCGTGATGGCCTCGTCCCACGTGGGCGGGCTCTCCGGCGCGTTCATCCCCGTCTCCGAGGACATCGGCATGATCCAGGCCGCCCAGAAGGGCGCACTTTCGCTGGAGAAGCTGGAGGCCATGACCTGCGTCTGCTCGGTGGGCCTGGACATGATCGCCATTCCCGGCGACACCCCCGCCGAGACCGTCGCCGCCATCATCGCCGACGAGGCCGCCATCGGCATGGTCAACAACAAGACCACCGCCGTGCGCGTCATCCCTGCCCCCGGCAAGGACGTGGGCGATAGCGTGGAGTTCGGCGGCCTGCTGGGCCACGCCCCGATCATCCCCGTGCGCACGCTGGATTCCAGCCCGTTCATCCAGAGGGGCGGCAGGATCCCCGCACCGCTGCACAGTTTGAGGAATTGAGGAAGGATGACAAATTCTGATTTGTCGAGCTTCCTTCAGAAATTCAGCTCGTCACTCAGTCGGCGTCGCTGTATTTCCACCCATGCTCCCCGTGATAGATCATCAGCTTCGTCATGCCGCCGTCAACGCAGATGTTTTCGCCGGTGATGAAGCCGGCCGCGTCCGAGCAGAGGAACAGCGCCAGCGCCGCGATGTCCTCCGGCCTGCCCACGCGCCCCACCGGCTGCTGGCGGGCATCCGCGCCGGCGATGTCCGACCCGGTGGTATCGATCCAGCCGGGCGAGATGCTGTTCACCCGCGCCCTGCCCGCCAGGCTGACGGCCAGCGCGTGGGTCAGCGCCGCGATGCCGCCCTTGGCGGCGGTATAGCTCTCCGTCCGGGGCTGGCTCATGCGGTCGCGGGAGGAGGAGAGGTTGATCACCGACGCGCCGGGGGCAAAGTGCGGCAAGAGCAGCTTCGTCAGGTAGAACGGCGCGGTGACGCCGATCGCCATCGCCTTCTGGAACCCATCCCAGCCACATGTGTCGATGCCAGCCATCGGCGGCGGCGCGTTGTTGACGAGACAGTCCACATGGCCGCTCGCTTCGATCACCGACGCGGCAAAGCGCTCCAGCACTTCGGGGTCGGAGATGTCCCCCACAAACCAGTCGCCGGGGGTGACGTCGATGATATGCACCGTCGCGCCTTCCGCCTCAAACGCCTCGGCGATGGCCTTCCCGATGCCGTGGGCGCCGCCGGTGATGACGGCAACCTTGCCTTCAAAGCGTCTCGCTTTCATACGCTGTCACCGTATGATATAGGCGTCCACGATCTCGCCGACGTACATCGTGTGGCAGTCACGGTTCGCCATGGGATGCGTTCCCGGCACGTCCTGGGGATACATGCGCCTGCGGATATCCTCCGGGATCCGGCTCAGGTCCTGATCCTGGGCGTACAGGACCCTGCACTCCAGCGTCAGCGGATATTGGCGCACGCCGGGCGTATGGATGGTCCGCGCCTCCTCCAGCTCGAGCGCTGCTTCCCTGACCTTGTCGATGTTGAAGCCGGACTGTCCGCCGCAGACGCGATTGATGGTTCCATCCACCTGATCCAGCGGAACGCTGACGGTAAACTCGCCTGTGCGGTCCAGCTGGCCCTTCGTGTAACGCCCCTGGCGCACATACACATGAAAGGTCGGCCGGCTCCAAAGGGTGCCCAGATGGCCCCAGCCGATCACCATGGCGTTGAACTTCTCGCCGTTGGTATTGAGCAGCACGCCCTTCGGGATGGCTCTCACGATCAGGTTCGCGCAGTCGTTGATCTTGATGGTCTCTTTCATGGTTCACACCCCGTATATACTGATGAAATGCCGGCTGAACACCTCCACCCGCGCAACGGCCTCCCCCGTCTTCTCCGGCTCCCGGTCGCACAGGTGGATCAGCGCCGAGATTGGCGTGGTATAGGCGAAGGCCAGCATCCCGGGGTCGTCCCTCCAGATCAGTCCCCTGTCCATCATGCCGGCAAAGATGGGCGTGAACATGTCCGTGAGGCCGGTGAGGAAGTGCTTTGTCGCCAGATTGCGGGCGCGTTCGTCCCGGAATTGCTCGATGGACAGCAGCTTCCGCGTCATCACGATCTTTTCATCGTGTACCGTCAGGTTCACCATGCCCATCGTCATCTGGACCAGTCCCTCCAGAGAATCCGGTACGGGCGGCAGGTTCTCAGGCGATCCAAAGTGCTGTCCGTAATAGGCGATCATCTGGTCGAGCAGGGCGTTCCATATGGCCGCCTTGCTCTCAAAGTGTTTGTACAACGAGGACTTGACCAGCCCAAGCGCCGCGGTCAGCTCGCGGACGTTCGTGCCCGCGTAACCGTTCTGAGAAAACAATTCAAGCGCCGTTTCAAGTATTCTTTCCTTCGTATCCTTTGCCATAGCAGCCTCCAATAAAAGCAGTGACCCTTCGCTCAAATATTATAGTGAACGATAGGTCACTTGTCAAGCCTTTCTTGCATTTTCTTGATCTATTCTCACATCATTTGTGATAAAAAACTCATGGCAGCCTGTACGGCCTCGCCATACGGAATGAGACGGACTGCGCGAACAGTGATCGGTTGGCGTTATAGCCGCCGCGTCAAGCGCCCATGCCCGCCTTCATGGACCTCACGTATTCATAGACGCGCTCCGGGGCGTCTTTTCCGCGCTCTGCGATCAGCCGGACGATGGCGCTGCCGACGATGGCCCCGTCGGACAGGTCGGCCATCCGCTTCGCCTGCGCCGGTGTGGAGATGCCGAAGCCCACGGCGCACGGGATGGAAGTGTTCTCCCGAACCAGCCTCACCATCGCGCCGATGTCGGTGGTGATCTCGCTGCGCACGCCGGTGACGCCCATCGAGGAGACGATGTAGAGGAAGCCCTCGGCCTCCCGGGCGATCATGGCGACGCGGTTTTCACTCGTGGGTGCGATGAGGCTGATGAAGCTCAATCCCCGCGCGCGGCAGGCCGGGGCGAACTCCTCCTTCTCCTCATAGGGCACGTCGGGCAGGATCATGCCGTCGATGCCCGCCTCTGCGCAGCGGTCGCAGAAGCGCTCGATGCCATAGGAATAGACGACATTGGCGTAGGTCATGAAAACCATGGGCACCGATACATCCCTGTGCAGCGCCTTAACCAGCTCAAAGATGCTGTCGGTGGTCACGCCGCCCTTCAGCGCCCGTTCGTTAGCGGCCTGGATCACCGGGCCCTCGGCGGTGGGGTCAGAAAAGGGAATGCCCAGCTCGATCAGGTCCGCGCCACCCCTGACCGCCGCCCGCACGCAGGCTGCGGTGGTTTCGAGGTCCGGGTCGCCGCAGGTGATGAAGGCGATGAACGCCTTGCCTCGGTCAAATGCCTTTGCGATATTACTCACTGATATTCTCCCCCCTGTAGCGGGCGATGGCGGCGCAGTCCTTGTCGCCCCTGCCCGAGATGTTGACGACCATGATCCGATCCTTCCCCATCGACGGGGCCAGCTTCATGGCGTGGGCCACGGCGTGGGCCGACTCGATGGCAGGGATGATGCCCTCCATGCGGGACAGATATTCGAAGGCGTTTACGGCCTCGTCGTCGGTGACGGGCACGTATTCCGCCCGTCCGGTGTCGTGCAGCCAGGCGTGCTCCGGGCCGATGCCGGGGTAATCCAGCCCCGCCGAGATCGAATACACCGGGGCGATCTGGCCGTAGGCGTCCTGGCAGAAGTAAGATTTCATGCCGTGGAAGATGCCCAGCCTCCCCGTGGCGATGGTGGCGGCGGTCTCGAAGGTGTCCACGCCACGTCCCGCGGCCTCGCAGCCGATGAGCCTGACGGATTTGTCCTCAATAAAGTGGTAGAACGCGCCGATGGCGTTGCTGCCGCCGCCCACGCAGGCCAGCACCGCGTCGGGCAGCCGGCCCTCCTTCTCCATAAGCTGCTGCCTGATTTCCCGGGAGATGACCGCCTGGAAATCCCGGACGATGGTCGGGAACGGGTGCGGCCCCATGACGCTGCCCAGGCAGTAGTGGGTATCGGATATGCGGTTGGTCCACTCCCGCATGGCGGCGGACACCGCGTCCTTCAGCGTACCGGTGCCGGTCTTAACCGGTATGACCTCGGCCCCCAGCAGCCGCATCCGGTACACGTTCAGCGCCTGCCTCTCCGTGTCCTCCACGCCCATGTACACCACGCATTCCATGCCCAGCAGCGCCGCGGCGGTGGCGGTGGCCACGCCGTGCTGGCCCGCGCCGGTCTCGGCGATGAGCCGGGTCTTGCCCATGCGCTTTGCCAACAGCGCCTGCCCCAGCACGTTGTTGATCTTGTGCGCCCCGGTATGGTTCAGGTCCTCCCGCTTTAAATAGATCCTCGCGCCGCCCAGGTCGGCGGTCATGCGCTTGGCAAGGTACAGCCGACTGGGACGGCCCGCGTATTCGTTGAACAGTTCGGTCAGCTCCGCCTGAAAAGACGGGTCGGCCTTGGCTTCGCCATAGGCTTCCTCCAGCTCGATCACGGCGTTCATCAGCGTCTCAGGGATGTACTGCCCGCCGTGTATGCCGAAGCGCCCGTTGGGATTGGTCATGTTCTATCCCTCCTGATCTGCATTTCGCACCGCGCTGACAAACGCGGTCATCTTCATAACGTCCTTCACGCCGCCCGTCTCGATGCCGCTGGACACGTCCACGGCGAAGGGATGGATGGCTCTGACGGTCTGCGCCACGTTCCCCGGTTCAAGTCCTCCCGCCAGGAAATAAGGCCGGTCAAAATCCTTCAAAAGCGCCCAGTCGAAGGCCGCGCCCGTGCCGCCCGGGCCGTTGTCCAGCAGGATGTGGTCGGCAGCGCTCTGACAGGCCCGCTCCAGGTCGGCTGGTCCGTCCACGCGGAACGCCTGGATCAGGGGCTTGTCCGTCAGACGCCTGAGGGATCGAATATAGGCTTCGTCCTCGTTGCCGTGCAGCTGGGCCATGTCGATGACGTCATTATTCAGCAGCGCCGCCACGGCCTCCGGGGACGCGTTCACGAACACCCCGACGGCGCGGATATCCGCATCCAGCCCCTCTCGCAGGGCCTTTGCCTCTTCGGGCGAAACCCAGCGCCTGCTCTTCCGGGCGAACACGAAGCCGATGTAATCCGGCAACAGGGCGTTTGCCCACTGGATGTCACAGAGCCGCGTCAGCCCGCACAGCTTGATCCGCGTCATACCCCACCCCGCAGTTCCGCAAGCCTTGCCCGCCTGTCCCCGGCGCGCATCAGCGCCTCGCCCACCAGCACCGCGTCCGCGCCCATGTCCCGGGCAGCCTGTACGTCACGCGCGTCCCTCACGCCGCTCTCGGACACGAACCGCACATCCCAGGGAATCATCGCCCGCAGGCTGCGGCTGTTGCCCGTGTCCACGGTGAAGTCCTTCAAATTGCGGTTGTTGACGCCGATGATCCGCGCCCCGGCCCGCAGCGCCGTTTCCACCTCGGCTTCGTCGTGGGCCTCCACCAGCGCGGAAAGGCCCAGCGCGTCGCACACCTGAATATAATCCCTGACCTGGCTCCCGTCCAGTATCGCGCAGATCAGCAGCGCCGCCGACGCGCCCAGCAGCTTCGCCTGATAGAGCATGTATTCGTCCACGGTGAAATCCTTCCTGAGGCAGGGAACGGAGACCCGGCCGGCGATTTCCCGCAGGATATCGTCGCTGCCCAGGAACCACCCCGGCTCCGTCAGCACGGAGATGGCCTCGGCCCCGGCGGCCTCGTAGTCCTGCGCAATGTCCAGATAAGGGAAGTCCGGCGCGATCAGGTCCTTGGACGGCGACGCCCGCTTGCATTCGCAGATGAAGGCCAGTTCGTCTCCTGACAGCGCCTTTTCAAAGGTATAATCGCCCCTCGGAAGCTCCAGCGCCCGCCGCCGGACCTCCGCCTCAGGCGCAACCGCCTTCGCCGCTGCCACCCGCCGGTGGGCATGATCCGCCAGCTGATCCAGTATATTCATGCATCGTCCTCCGGTCGGTTGCTGACCTCGATGACCTTTTCGAGGGTCGCCATGGCCCTGCCGCTGTCGATCAGCCCGGCCGCCAGCTTCACGCCCGCCGCGAGGCTGTCCGCCCTGCCGTTCAGGTAAATCCCCCCCCGGCGTTCAGCAGCACCGCGTCGCGCCGGCGGCCCGCTTCGCCCCGCAGTATCGCCAGCGTGATCGCGGCGTTCTCCTGGGGCGTGCCGCCCAGCAGGTCGGACTTCTGGCAGCGCTTCATGCCGAAATCCTCGGGCTGTATGGTGTAGGACTTGAACCAGCCATCCTTGAACTCACAGATGTGCGTCGGGGCGGAGAGGCTGATCTCGTCCAGCTTGTCCATGCCGTACACCACCATGCCCCGCTTCACGCCCAGGTTGATGAGCACCTGGGCCAGCGGCTGGACCAGGTAGTCGTCGTATACGCCCAGCAGCATGGTCGTGGGCGCGGCGGGATTGGTCAGCGGGCCTAGTATGTTGAACACCGTGCGGAAGCCCAGCTCCCTCCTGATCGCACCGACGTACTTCATGGCCTGTTGCTGAATGGACATCCCACGCAGTGGGACCGCCAAAAACGAAACGCTGCAACGATGCACGATTCAATGAAAAAAACGCCCCTGACAGTTTTCTGTCAAGGACGAATAAATCAATTATCCGCGGTGCCACCTTGAATTCACGGGATCGCCCCGTGCGCTTTGCGGGATACCGACATATCCCCGGCAACTGACGTATGCCCCACGTCGCGTGATACTCTGCTCCCCGAGCATTTCCCCGCGCCCTCAGCGGTCCATTTGACGGTTTGTTTCCTACCCGATTCTCAGCATCGCGGGCTCTCTGTCACGCACCGATCGCGCTTGCGCCTGGCGCATAGCGCGACTGCCTTAAGGGCATCGCCGCCGTTATCTCCGCTTCAACGGTTTACTTTATTAAATTGGTGAAATTCTAGCATGGTGTTCCGGCGTTGTCAAGTGTTTTGCTGTCTGCCAGAAAAGTTAACAGGCAGGCGCTGTTGCCCGTTCAGTTTTTTATGAAACGTCGTTTTCCACTGTTATTCTCAATTTACTGCTGGATTCCAGGCGCGATATATGGTATAATTATACTGGATGTTTTGAGGATAAACGGCGAGCCGTGGATGCGGAGGATGATTGGATGACGGCAAGAGGAACGCGCAGGGTCTTTACCATACCCAATATGCTGACCATGCTGAGGATACTGCTTGTCCCCATCTTTATCTGGGCCTATATCCGCAAGCCCGGCGTGCTTCCAATCCTGATCCTCACGGTTTCCGCCCTCACGGACCTGCTGGACGGGAAGATCGCCCGCCGGTTCAACCAGGTCAGCGATGTGGGCAAGCTGCTGGACCCCATCGCGGATAAGCTGACGCAGGGGGCCATGCTGGGCTGTCTGCTCACGCGCTTCCCCCGGTTCTGGATCCCCCTGAGTCTCATGGTCGTGCGGGAGGCGTTCGTGGGCATCACCAGCCTGATGGCGATCAGGAAGTCCGGGCATGTCGAAGGCGCGGAGATGCACGGGAAGGTGGCAACGGTATTGCTGTACGCCATGGTGCTTTCCCATTTGATTTTTTACAATATGCCCAGGGCACTGTCCGATGCGCTGATCGCCGTGACCACCATCGCAATGGCAGTATCCTTTGTCTTATACGCGAAGAAAAATCTGGGGATCATGCGTCAGGCGCATAATACGTAATTAATTATAGCGAAAGGAGCTTTCAGCATGAAACACATCGTCCTCATCCTCATTCTTGCCCTCCTCTTCTCTGCCGCTTCCCTGGCGGAAGAAGCCGCAGTTGAGCCTGGCGCCTGGGAAAACATACCCCATGAGGCGGCAGAGCTGCCCGCAGACGCGCAGGCCGCGTTTGATAAGGCCCTGGAGGGCATGGTCGGCGCCGGGTACACTCCGGTGGCGCTGTTGTCCACGCGAGTCGACGCCGGAACGCATTACTGTATACTGTGTCAGATCACGCCGGTCGTACCGGATGCCGCCGCCAATTGGACGCTGGTTTACATCCACGCAGATCCGGAGGGCAACGCCGAGATCACCAACCTTTACGAGCTGTACATCGACCGGCACAGCGCGCCCAATAGCTAATACATCCGGGAATTGAGTAACGCGCCCGGACATACAAAAGGTCCTTCGCTTCACTCAGGACGACACGCCGACATTTGAACGTCACTGTCATCCTGATTGGAGCGAAGGACCTTTTATTTCATGTCCCATAACGGCGTGGGGCTTTGCCGCCTTGCGCTGGCCCCTGCGGCTGGCGCGTCTATTTCACCTTTACCCTCACTCTGGCGGTCTTTCCGTTTGCCGTGGTAACGGTAATGGTCGCCGTGCCCTTCTTCCGGCCCCTGACCACGCCCTTTGCGCTGACCGTGGCGACGGACGGGTCGGAGCTTGTCCAGGTATATCGGGTCGCTATGCCGGAGGGCTCCAGCCTGATCTGCTTTGCCAGCTTCAGCTTCTTGCCCTTCTTCACGCTGTAGGCGGACTTTTTGAAGCTGACCTTCGCCGGGCTGTCATAGACCCTGACCTTGACCTTGGCCCGAACGCCGTTGTTGGCCATCACATAGATCGTACAGCTGCCGACGCCCCTGGCCCTGACCTTGCCCGCCTTGGTGACCGTGGCCACGTTGCGGTCGCTGGTGTAGTAGCGCAGCTGCCTGTCGTGGGCAAGCACCTTCCGGTCGGAGCGCACGCCCTTCACGCTGGCCTTGATCTTCCTGACGGCGCCGACCTTCAGCTTCAGGCTGGACTTGTCGACTTTCACGGATTTGGCATTGCAGTATTTGGCGTCGTAGCCGCCGGTGATGGCATGGGTCGTGGGGCTGGCCTTTCCGATATAGGTCTTGACGCCGTTGACGCGCTTCCATGCCCGGACGTAGGCCATGTAGGCCACACCCCTGTCCAGGTGGGTGATTTTGTAGCGCTGGGTGTTGCCGCCCCGGACCGCCGTCCTGTACCATGGCTTCCCGCTGCATTTCGAATAGAAGATATTGTATCCGTCCGCGCCTTTGACCTTCGTCCATGTGAGCGTCAGCGCCGTGTTGCTGCCTCTCGAGGGCTTCAATGCCGCCAATAGCGCAAGATCCGGCTTCGTCGGCTTCGGGGGTACAGTGGGCTTCGGCGTCACGGTGGGCTTCACCGTCGGCTTAGGCGCCGCCGTGGGTTTCGGGGTCTTCGTCGGCTTCGGCGTCACCGTGGGCTCGACCGTCGGCCCCGGCGTTGTCGTCGGCTCCGGCGCCTTCGTCGGCTTCGGCGTTGTCGTCGGCTCCGGCGCCTTCGTCGGCTTTGGCGTCTTCGTCGGCTTCGGCGTTGTCGTCGGCT
>JAZOUD010000061.1:0-9182 GCA_045658005.1 Clostridia bacterium
TACACTACCGCTACAAGCGGGGCTACCGCAATGTCATCGACGAGGCCGTGCGCCTGAATGCCGAGGGCATCGACTGTCCCCTGGCCATCGAGACCAGCGGCCACGCCGCCTTCCGCGAGAACGGCTTCCTGGACGACGGGCTCTACCTGGCCACCCGGGTGATCTGCGAGGCGCTGAACCGCAAGCGGGAGGGCCAGAACGTGTTCCGCCTGATCGACGACCTGCGGGAGCCGGTGGAGAGCGTGGAGCTGCGCCTGCCCGCGCTGGACGTGGAGGACCCCGCCGCCGGCCAGGATGTGGTGGAGGTCGTGCTCAGCTATACGCTGGACGACCCGCGCTGGCAGGTCGCGCCGGACAGCCGGGAGGGCGTGCGCATCACCTTCAACCTGGACGGCGGCGTGAACAACGCCTGGTTCCAGCTGCGCATGTCGGTGCACGACCCCGTGATGGTGCTGAACGCCGAGAGCGACGTGCCCGGCGGCGTCCGGCGCATACTGGGGGCGCTGTACGCGCTGATCCAGGACAGCCAGACGCTGGATCTGGAGAAGCTGAAGGCGGCTGTGGGCAGGGAATGACGGCTGTATAATATATGGCCTTGAGGAGCGTTTGCCATGGGATATTACGATCCGCTGAAAGATTACCTGATGGGCTGCGACAGCGACGAGGTCGATCTGACCTTCGCCCGGATCGAGGAGATACTGGGCCGGGCGCTGCCCGCCTCCGCGCGCAAGTACGACGCCTGGTGGGCCAACGTCGGCGACGGCGTGGACACCCGGCACAGCCACGCCCGCTCGTGGGACGCGGCGGGCTACAGGGCCCGGGTGGACCGCGTCGGTGGCACGGTGGCGTTTTATCGCGCGCAGCACCCGTCAAAGGGCGAAGACGCCGCCCCCGCCGGGCCCCGGGGCGACGGGCAGATCGTTGCGCTGATCGCCTGCGCCGGCAGCGGGCAGGACGCCCCGGGCGACGCCGCCGTGCCGGACGCGCCCGGCACGCTGTTTTCCCTGTCCCACGCCTATGCCAGGACCCTCACCGAACGCATTTACCTACTCTCCGCAAAGCGCGGCCTGGTGCCGGAGGACGCGTTGGTCGCGCCCTGTGACGAGTCGCTGAACGACATGTCCGCCGACGGGCGCAGGGCCTGGGCGGAGGGGGTGCTTGCGCAGCTGGGCCGGGTGTGCGATACGCAGCGGGACCAGTTCATCATACTTGCGGGACGGAATCACTACGAATACCTGCTGCCGGGGCTGGCCAATGTGACGCTGCCCCTGGGCAACCTGCCCCTGGGCAAGCGCATCGATCTGCTGTACCGCCTCAACGCCAGCTTCGAGGAGGCGCCCAGCGGCGCCGAGGGCGCGGCGCTGTGGCTGCACCGGCTGTTTGAGCGGCTGCCCCGCTACGAATGGCGGGATATCGACGCCATACCCTTTGAGGACGGCATCACCATCGTCTACGAGCGGGGCGAGACCTATCGCGGCTTCGCCCGCGTGGTGCGCGTGGGCGCCAATACCGACCCCGGTCGGCTGAAGCAGCGCCTGGCGGATCACTTCGACCGGGAGGACCGCAATGCCAGCCCGTTCCGCAGGGACATCGGCGGGGCCCTGCTGAACCGCGCCAAGGACCCTTACCTGGACATCTGGTCGCTGGACACCTCCGGGCAGCCCGACCGGGAGCGGGAGGACTTCAGGACCGCGGCGCGGGTGGAGCGGGATGTCAGCGCCTACATGCGCGTCAACCTCGCCTTCTCGGTCATCCCCGTGGCATCTGCCGAATCGCGCCTGCGCCTGGGATCGGCCATCATCGCCACGCTGCACCAGGCGAAGGACTTCGCACCCAGCGACGGCTGGCTCGGCCATTACAGCACCGAGCCGGAGATTCGCGCCAGCGGCCTGTGGCAGAAGCGCGCCCTGGACGCAGACCCCCTCACCGCCGATGAATCCCTGCAGCTGGCGCGGATCATCGTGCCGGGAATCTGAAACCAGATCCCTTGACGCATCTATGAGGGCCGATTGTATGGGATTTACGGACGCAAGAGGGGGAAGCAAGCTATCTGGACGATCGATCCGACGCCCGCGGAGGGCGCCGTGATTCGCGGCGCAGCCTGGCGCTGCCGGATTCCGTCTTGGGCAAGCTGGAGGTGCTGGGAACGCTTTCGTAGCCGGCTCTGCCTGGCGAACAGGGGCACATCGTGACCTTTTCAACAGCCCGGGTGATCAACAGGATCGCCCGGGCTGCTTAATCGGCAGTGGGGATAGGCCTAATCGATCAAATATCACATGAATTTGGTAATATTTGCCTCACTTATTTAACGGCTGATTGCATTGCATTGAATAAGGCACTTGATTTATAATATTAACTAAAAGTATTTAATATTGCCATTCCAATGTCGAACAGTTTACAAATGGAGGTCATCGCCATGCATGGACGCGCGCATTTCCTTATCCTGTCATTGTTATTGATTCTGGCGCTTTTCCAGCCGGCGCAGGCAGAGGCCGCGGAGGATCCGATCTGCGTGCGGGTGGGGGAATTCAGCTATCCCCTCAGCATGGTACAGGGCTCGCTGGATTCGATCATCAAGATGACGGAGTCGCTTTCAGAGGAAACGATGACGGAAGCTGAAAAGGCTGAAATGGCCGCGAACGTCATCGATAACTTCGTGGGCATCGGGTTGGTTGAAGCCAAGCTGACCGAGGCGGGAAAGCACGACTTTACCGAACAGGAAGAGGAGCTGTTGCGCGGCGCGGCGTCCAGCCGCTACGAGGAGATCTGGCAGAGCGTCTATAAAATGATGCAGGCCAATGGCATGGACGCGACGCAGGAGGAGGTTTCCAAGGCGGTGGCCGACGAGGGCTACGACATGGATAACATCTATCGGGAGTACCTGGTGTCCGAGCGCCAGCGGCGCGCCATCGAGCTGTATGTGGGCGACATTCCCATCACCCGGGACGAGTTGGACGAATTCTACGAAACCCAGTACCTCGCGCCGGACCGCGAGCGCTATAAGGACGACATCCCCCGCTACGAGCGGGAGATCCTGAACACGGACAGCGATTCGTTCTACACCCCCGAGGGCTATCGCCTGGTGCGGCAGATCCTGCTGGATTATCCCGACGGGGTGATCGAGTCGCTGAAGAACGAGCAGGACGCGGTGGAGCGCGCGGTGAAGAAAGCCAACGAAAAGATGGCGGCGCTGACACAGATGGTCCTCACCACCGACGACTGGTCAAACCTGGATGCGCCGAAGGCGGAGTACGACGCGGCCATGGAGGCGCTGAAGGAAGCGAAGCTGGCTTATATGCAGGCGCGCAGGGCTGCAACGATGCCGCTGATCCAGGACAAGCTGGACGAGATCGACGAGCGCCTGTCCGCCGGCATCGACTTCGTGACCCTGATAACGCAGTACAGCGCCGATACCAGCGAGCGCAACGTGACCGGCCCGGGCTATCCGCTTCACACCCTTTCCGAAGGCTGGCCGGAGGAATTCATCAACGCGGGCATGGCGCTGGAGAAGGTCGGCGACGTGTCGGAGCCGGTGCTGACGGAGAAGGGCGTGCACATCCTGTGCTATGTCGGGGATCTGCCCGCGGGGGATCACGTGCTGACCGAGCAGGAGGAGGAGCTGCTGGAGCAGTCTGCGCTGCACGCCAGCCAGGTGGATGCGCTGGCAGCGCTCTTTGAGAAGTGGAAGCCGGATTACGATATAGAGACCCACCCGGAGCTGTTGAAGTATTGATTGTCCAGAACGACACCACGAGCGCGAATAGAGAGGGATGGAGCTATGAAGAAATGGATTGCGGCGATGCTGACACTCATCATGCTGGTCGGGATGCTGCCTGTGAATGCGCTGGCCGTCATCGTCAGCGGTAAGATCCTGACCGAGGACGAGCTTGCGACCTACATGGTGTTGGCCGGCCTGAACGATGGCGCCGGCGAATACCATAGCGGCATGCGTGCCAATGCCTCGATGAACGCGCAGCAGGTGTCGGATTGGCTGGATGAACGGCTTTCAGGCGAGCTGTATTCCCTGAGCCACTTGCTGGCCCGCGCGCAGGCGGCGATCTACGACGTGAAGAGTGGGTCGTCGGGGTCAGACAGCAGCCTGTTGACCAACGATGACAGCGCGGAATATATCGAATTCCTGAAGTCGCTGGTTCTGGGGGCCGAGGACCTGCGTGAGACGCTGCTTTACGCTTATGACACCGTGGACGAGAGCCAGGAGATCATCCAGGCGATGACCGACCTGATGAAAAGCGACCAGGTCTATGACTATGAGAAGGTCCGCTATTCCGAGCGCATTCGTCAGGCGGGCGGGGATATCAGGGAGATTCGCCAGCAGGTCGTCGAGAACAGTGCGACGTGGCTTGCCCAGATCGAACAGCTGTCTGCTGCCGTGGACGGCGCCACGCATAATTCCGGCTTTGGAGTGTGGATGCACGCGCTGTTCGAGGATGACGGCAACCATGTGACGACCGAAGCGCCCCTGGTGGTCGCGGGCAATGCCAACAGCTTTGCCTCGCGCCTGGGCGCGAATGGAAGCGTGTTGGCGAATGATACCGCCTCGGTCACCGTGCTGGGCAAGGACACCATCGGCGTCGTGCTGTATGATAAAAACGGCAAGCACGCGCCTGACGGCATCAAGGTCAGCGTTCGGGACGCCAAAGGCGACCCGAAAGCGCCGCTGGTGGAGGAAGTGACCAAGAATGGGGAAGGCTGGGTCGCCTTCAATATCCACGACTTTACAATCAATGATGATGGCTATGTGTTTGCCTACATAGAAATCGACGCCAGTGCGGTCAAGACGGATACGGGCATAGACAAGTATCAGAGCATCTGCCTTCCCAGGGAGATGATCCAGCGTGGCTCCAAGCACAATGTTACACTGAAGTACAACGACGGCAGCCCGTATATCTACAAGGCCACCCTGGACGACTATGATATCATGTACAGTGAATACCAATTCTACTATACAAGCGCCAACGATGAAAGCTTTGATATCATAGTGGAGATGCGCAATCTCGAGGACAAGGATCCCCGGGCGCCGGTTTTGGCGTACACGGACCCCAGGGGCTTTGCGCGGACTGCGGTCGATCCCGACCCGCAGGGCAATGTGTATACCTTTACCGACACCTGGAAGAGGCTCATTTCGCCCGTTTATCCCGACGTCTATATCCGCTTCGGCTCCGGCAGTGCGGATGATAAGACGGTTAAAACCGAAAAGACGATGCTCAGGCCCGTCAACAGCATCTTCGAAAAGCCCGCCGACATGTCCTCGTTTATGAAGGGCCTTTCGGGCGGGTTTGGGTTCAGCTTCAATATCCCCGGCATCAACAGGCTTGCCACGCTGGACCTGACGCCTTCTTTCCTCCAGCAATGGATGCCCAAGCTGAATGTGGATATCTCGGGCACCGTTTCCATCGGACTGGGCTACATGCCCAAGGAGATGAACCCGGATCCCAAGTGGAAGTCCAAGACGATGCAGGATTACAATGACCTTTATAAGGAGATCCAGAAGATCACCAACCTGAGCAACTGGAAGCAGCACGTCGGCACGTTGCGGGATTACTATAAATATGACAAGGTCAACTGGCTGGCCAAGGGCGGCATCAACGTGGGCGTGTTCGGGCTGCTTTCCACCAAGTGGAAGACCGACGAAAAGGAAGGCGAAACCTACCTGAAGATCAACGGCGTGGGTGGCGTGACGGTATCCTTCTACGTCGATATCACCTACCAGACCGCCATCGGCCCGGTGCCCTTCTACGCCAACCTGAACATCAACCTGAGCGTTGGTGTAACCCTGGGCCTGAACATCGACCTGATCCTGCCCAAGGACAGTGACAAGAAGATCAAGTGGGATGTGCACCCCGATGATTTCACCATCGACATCCGCTTGACGATCAGCGCGACGCTGGGCATCGGCATCAAGGGGCTTTTCTGCGCCTGGATCAAGGGCGCCGGCTATATCGACATTTCCCTGCACGTCTTCCTGTTGAACGACAAACAGAGCGACCTTGAGATCACCGGCGGCGCGAGTGTCTCCGGCGGCATAACGATACTGTTTGTGTCGTTCAGCATGGAGATCTGGAAGGGCGGTCCGTGGCCGCTGTACAGCTATCCCGACGGAAAGAAGAACGCCCCGTATTCGCTGCTGGACCACTACATGCCCAACGACGGCGAGGACGGCGGGAAACCCGAAAAGAACGCCAATCTGGTGCCGATGGGCCCGCAGACCTATCCCGATCTCGTGCCGGCGCTGGCGTCGGAGGTCGCGAAGCTGGACGACACCCTTGAACAGATGAAGATCGTGACCCTTGGCGACGACCTGTACACCTTCTTCATCCGGAACGGCCGCCTGCATTGGCACAACGTGACCCGCAATATCACCGGCAGCATCGTCGACGCCATCAATCAGGGCCGCCAGCTCTACCCCTCTGTTTACAATTCCACCTATGTGACCGGCAGCGTGAAGGATTACGACTTTGATGTGACCACTGCCACGGGCACGTACAGTGCCAAATCCGCCGACTTTAATCCAGATACCTTTATTACTGTGGCGGTGCTCTGCGCCGGCAGCTTTGATGACAGCGGTTATCCCCTCGAGGTGGAAAACAACGCCTGCCTTTACACGATGCACCTGTGGCGCGCGGGTAACGGCGCCCTGAGCGCGTCGATGAACGACAACAGGGCCATGCCGGGCTTCTTCAGCTGGGCCTGGGTCGGTGGCAGGAAGGGCCTGGTGGAATTCGTCGGCGCTGAACCTGTCATCGATCTGGTGACCAGCAAGGTGAACGTGGACGGCGACAACAATTACAGCTATGCCAACAGCGTGGATGTGGGGCTGACCCGGATACAGAAGGCGACTAAAAAGCGCGAGCAGATTGCGGCCTCCGTGAGCGTCGAGCAGGTTGAAACCACCAGTGTCAGCGGCAACAAGCCGGACCTGAACGGCCTGAAGGTGACGAATACCAATACCGCATCCACGGACGATGAGGTCCAAAGCGGCGCGGGCGACGACTACGTGCGCGTATTCCACAGGATGGGCCCCGACGACAGCTGGCTGGCCGTCAGCCGTTCGGAGAAGGGCAACGGCGACAAGGGCGCCATCGAATTCTACGATAATGCGATGGATGCCGCGGGCGAGGATGACATGGTGTCCATCGTGCTGGACGAGGCCAATACCGGAGGCTTCGCCCAGGCGGTAATACCGGTAAAGGACGATCAGTACGCCAGGGTGATCTTCTACACCGACGATGTGGGCACCGACGGCAAGCGCTACCGCCTGAAGAGCCTGTACCTGGAGCCCACCGATCACAGGGAAGGCGATGGCAACCTGGAGATAAAGGTCAGCGCCACCGGCTACGACATCGACATGCCTACGGATAACTTCAAGCAGCAGACCATCGCCGGATTGGTGAATCTGTACTGGCTGTCCACCGTGGTCATGAAGGACGACAGGGGCGAAAACTACGACCTCTATCGCGTGATGGTCGCGGTCTACGACCAGGGCACCAACACCCTGTCCAACGCTTCCGTGTGCGCCGAGTTTACGATGCCTGCGGATGCCCCGGTGGTTCGCGATCTGTTCCTGACGCCGACGGGCAAGGGCTATCTGACCGCTTCGCCGCTGCCCAAGAGCATCGGCAAGAAGGCCACCTCCGAAAAGACGCCGGTTTCGCTGTATTCCTTCCAGACCAACTTCAAGCCGGTGATGGACGTCAAGGGCCTCGTATTCGAGGAGACGCTGGTATCCCCAGGCGAATTCGACGATTATACGGTCTCCGTGATGAATTCCGGAAGCATGGGACTGACGCGGTTTGAGATGGAAATGGTGCTGCACGAGGGCGGCAGGGAAACCGTCGTGGGCACGCTGCATGCCGATTGCCTGAATCCGGAGTTGTGCTGGATGAAGATGGGGAACGACGTGGTGTCCACCGGGGCCAAGGCCTTCAAGCGCCTCTTCGATTTTGACATGACCCCGCAGCGGCGCGACTGGGTGGTCAGCGAAAAGAACAAGAAGTATACCGTCGAGGGCGGCAAGCTGACGCATTCCGATGAAACGAAGGAGCAGTTCGATTATGTGACCACCGACGTGCTTCTCCCCGGTTCACTGGCGGCCTTTAAGAGCACGATGCAGATTCCGGCCAGCTGGGACGGAAAGAAGGAGCTGGAGGTGCGCTTCAGCAGCATCACCACCAATACCAACTGGGTGGGTCTGATGGCCAGGGCCGCACAGCGAAATACCATATCCGCTTCCCGGAACGGCCTTGCGGCCAACAACCCGGGCGTCGATCTGACCTATGTGCGCGATCCCCAGACGGGCAGGATGGTGCTTCAGGACGATGGACTGGCGACGAACGCGCTGGTGCAAAACGGGCTGGTCGCCAATGCCATTCGGACGCCGGAGAGCGTCAAAATCCATTCGATGCACGATTTGAGCGTGTCCCACAGGGTCTACATGGGGCCGAACGACGAGAAGTGGCTGAGCGTATCCTTCTTCGACTACGCCGAGACCGGCGAGAGCATCAAGCTCTATGCCGAGATGTACCTGGACGACGCCACGGAGCCGGTGCGGCTGGCGCTGCCCTATTATGAGCAGGCCGTGTCCGACGGCAAGACCCACACCTACGACATGCCCCTTTCCGCGCTGGTGGATCCCACCGCCTACCGCACGGCCAGGGTGGTCATCCAGGGCGTGGGCATCGAGGACCGCGGCCTGGCGGACAACGAATTTACCCTGTACCTGGATGGCGAAGCCGGGCCGCTGATGATCATCAGCCAGCCCAGGGACGTCACCTGTAAGGTGGGCGAAACCGCGACCTTCAACGTAAGCGCCAGCGGCGGCGCCACACCCTACCACTATCAGTGGCAGGTATGGATGGGCAAGGAGAAGGGCTGGGTGGACCTGAAGGACGCGGTGCTGCCGACGCTGCAGGTGGATAACGTCACCATGGCGATGAGCGGCAGGAAGGCCCGGTGCATCGTCAGCGATTCCTCCGGTCAGCAGATCGTCAGCGACGCCGCGACCCTCACCGTCATCGACCCCCACCCGGTGGATACCGGCGACCACAGCAACCTGCCCCTGTATTCGGCCGTGGCCCTTGCGGCGCTGGCGCTGCTCTGGCTGCTGCGGCGCAGGGCGAGGCAGGAGTGAGGCAAATACTGATTTGTCGCTGCGCGACAAATCA
>JAZOUD010000062.1:0-24141 GCA_045658005.1 Clostridia bacterium
ACGTCCTCGCCGTGCAGATACGCCTTCACCTTGTCCTCGATGGGATCGTACAGGTCGGGCTTCACGCCGATGTACTTGCAGGCCTCGTAGACCACCGGGACCACGTCGCCGTGGATGGCCGCCACGTGGTGGATGTAGGGGCCCTCGACCACCTTCGCCTCCAGGCGCTTGAGGTTGTTGACCTCGACCCACACATAGGTGCCGCGGGTCCAGGGGCCGTCGATGCCCCGGGCGTGGCCCAGCAGTATCGAATACTCGCCGTCGTCGCCGTCGAAGCGCACCAGGCTCATGGGACCGTGCTTGGCCTCGGCGGACACCGCGCCGTTCTGGGGGAAGGCCACCGGCACGCAGATGCTGGGCTTCTCCTTCGCAACGCTGATCGGCCAGGGGCCGCAGTGCTGCAGCAGCTCGCCGTTGTCGTTGTCGGGATGGCGCACGGTCCAGCCGCTGAACATGACCCGGCGCTCGCCCATGGCGGCCGCCTCGGCGATCAGCTGGGAAATCGCGCCATGGATGTCGGTCTCGCAGATCACCGGGATGCCCTCTTCGTTGAGCAGCGCGTTGGCGGCGCAGGGCATGATGTGGATTTCATCCTGGAGGGCGTTCCAGCACTGGATGGCGATGGCGTTGCAGCCGTACTTTTCCGCCAGGCTCTTCATGGCCACCTTCAGCGCGGCGACCTCGGTGAGGCCGGCCTCGTCGATAGAGCAGGTCATGTTCTCGTGGCAGTAGTCCACCACCTTCTGCACCTCAGTCTTTTCCGCCTTCCACTTGCGCATTTCGGCGTACAGCTCCGGCAGCGGGATCGGCGCCAGCTGGATGTTGAACTTCTCCAGCAGCTCGCCCTCGTTGCACATGGTGCTCCAGAAGTCGAAGGGTCGCGGGCCGATCTGCAGGATGCGGGTGCTGCGGAACACCTTGACCAAACAGCAGGCCCTCGTCGTTCACGTCGTCGATGTCTACGAAGTCGATGTTCAATTCCCGCAGGCGATTCGCGGTAAGCTTGCGGTATTCCAGCGCGGCCGGCGCGCTGAATATGGCGCGCCGTGTCGGCGCATAGCCCAATTTGATGTGTGCAGTCATCCTATCATTTCTCCTATTTTGCTTTTGTCAGTTTCAGCGTAGCCTCGCGCATTCGATCGCTCTACGCCAAGCTGCCCGCAGGTTTTCGCGCTCCCCGGCGGACATGCGCGGCGCACAGCGGTTCTCATCGCCCTGTCGGGCGGGGATGTCGTCGAAGGATCGATAGACCCCCGTGGCCAGGCCGGCCATCCACGCCGCGCCCAGCGCCGACAGCTCGCTGAAGCGGGCGCAGCGCAGCTCGCAATCCGCCAGGTCCGCCTGGAGCTGCATGAGCAGCGTGTTTTTGCTGCCGCCGCCGTCGGCCATCAGCGCGGCGATCGGGAATCCCGTCTCGGCCCGGATCGCCTCGATCACGTCGGCGGGGCGCTGGGCCATGCCCTCCAGCGCCGCCCGCGCCACGTGGGCCCGGGTGACGCCCCGGGTCATGCCCCGGATCAACGCGGTCGCCCCCGTGTCGAAGAACGGCGCGCCGAGTCCCGCCAGCGCCGGCACCAGCTGCACGCCCAGGGCGTCCGGCACGGTCCTCGCCAGGGCCTCGATCTCTCCCGGGTCCCTGAACAGCTGCAGGCCCTCGCACAGCCAGGTCAGCGTGTCGCCGGAGCAGGTGATGTTCCCCTCCAGCTCATAGGCGGTGCGCCCGCCAAAGCACCAGGCGACCGCGGCGGTCAGCCCGCCCTTCGGGATCGCGACGCGCTCCCCCAGGTTCACCATCACGGATGTGCCCGTGCCATAGCTGATCTTGGCCATTCCCGGCGCGTGGCAGCCCTGTCCGAACAGGGTGGCGAAGCTGTCCCCCAGCACGCCGGTAATGGGCATGCCCCGATAACTGCCGAAATCCCCGTCGCAGGGCAGAATATCAGCCGTCAACGCCCAGGGAATGCCAAAGAGCGACAGCAGTTCCTCCGACCAGGCCAGCGCGTGAATGTCCATCAGCTGTGTCCGGCTGGCGTTGGAGACGTCCGATACGTGTTTTCCGCCAAGCCGGAAGCACAGAAAGCTCTCCATCGTGCCCATGCACAGCTCCCCCGCCTCCGCGCGGCGGCGCAGCGACGGATCCTCCCGCAGCAGAACGCCGATCTTCGATGCGGGCAGGTAGGGCGAGAGGTCGCTGCCCGTCAGCTTCCGCACCCGCGCGCCGTAATCGCCCAGCTGCGCGCACAGCGCCTCCCCGCGGGTGTCCTGCCACACCACGGCGCGGCAGACCGGTTCGCCCGTGCCGCGATCCCACAGCACGGCGGTTTCCCGCTGGTTCGTGAGGGCCAGCGCGGCCAGTTGTTCAGGCGCTATCCCTTCGGTCACCTCGTCGATGATGGCGACGACATTGCGCAGGATCTCCCCGGCGTCCTGCTCCACGCGCCCCGGCACCGGATAGAGAATCCTGTGGGGCCGGGATGCCCGGCGGGCGATCTCGCCCCGTTCATCCACCAGAAACGCCTTGCTGGCGGAGGTGGACTGGTCCACCGCGACGATGTACTTCACGCTTCCAACTCCCTTCGTATCACCTCCGCACCTTCCTCCAGACAGCCGATGTCCCACAGCAGGGACGTGGACAGGTAGCGATCCCGGATGTCCCGGGAGCAGATGAAGGCATCCAGGGCATCCGCGTTTGATATGCCGATGTCAGAGGGCCGCATTGGCAGGCCGAGCCTTTCCATGCGGTCCTTCAGTTCCCGTGTATCGGGCAGCTCCCGGTCGATAACCGCGATGATTTCATCCCAATGGTCGATGATGCGCCGTGCCCGACACCGTCGCCCTTCTGGGTCGTTCCTCCCCTGTGCGCGCGCCTGAACGATCAACGGCTCCGCCGTCCTGCCAAACACGCGTCGCAGATTGGCCTCCCAGGCCACTGCATCGAAAGCGGTGATGCCCGCCTCCACCTGTTCCATGACCGGGCACAGCGTTCGCAGCCATTCGTAAACCGGCAGCGCCAGCATCGTGCCCACGCCCACCTGTAAGCCGTGGAGGTCATAGGGTCTTCCTCGCTCGAGCGCCATCATCTCCCAGATGTGAGAAAAGCAATGCTCCAGGCCCGAGGCTGGACGTGAGACCTGGGCAAAGGCCATGGCCACCCCGGCTCGCACCAGCCCCTCCGCCACCGCCCCGACGGCCTCCGGGTCCAGGGCCACGACGCCGTCCAGGTTCTCCATGACCTTACGCAGGGCTCCGCGCATCATGTCCGCCACCTGCTCGCAATAGTACTCGCCGTTCACAATGTGGCTGATGCGCCAGTCACAAATTGAAATGTACTTGGCAATCATGTCTCCCACTCCGGCCAGCAGCATGCGCTGTGGCGCGGCGGCCATGATTTCGGTGTCGCACAGCACACCCGTCGGGCATGGGGTATAGATCGTCTTCTTGACGCCACCCACCTGCATGGCCCCGGAGTTGGACGCGAAGCCATCCATGGACGGGGCTGTGGCAACAATGGCCGTGGGCACACCGACAGCCCTGCCCATCAGCTTACAGAGGTCGTTGATCACACCGCCTCCCACACCCAGGATGCCGTCACAGGAAGGATCATAGCGCATAGCGATGCTGCCCAACGCCCACTCGGCGGGCATCAGACGTTCACGGGTTTTAAACCGGCACAGCCCGTAGGGAATGCCGGAAGCCTCCAGCAAGGCGGCTGCCCTCACGCCTGCCGCTTCCCAGGTATTTGTATCACAGACGATCATCGGCTTCCCGCAGCCGATGGCCTCGAGCATCTCTGGAAGCGCCTCCAGCGCGTTCCGGCCAATCTTCAACCATCGCAGGCCGGTTTCATGGTGCCGACCGCAGGAGCAATCAAATCCCGAAGGGTTTAGCAGCGCGTCCGGGGCCATATTTGCAAAGTCATTCATGTTCTCAATTCCCCGCAAAGAGAAACTCATAGCAGCCGGAAGGCAACTCCGCCGTCAGGCAGGCATCTTGCTTCACAAAATCTGCGCCGTCAGCGCGGCGGACGTCGCCCACGCCCTCCAGCATCAGCGTCGCTGTGGCATTGAACGGCACGCTCACCCGCACGGACAAGTCCTCGTCCACATAGCGCCAAGCCGTCTCCACCCGCCCATAGGGCGTGTCCACCGCGCCGCGAGCAAAACCAAGGCGGCGATCCGGTTGTGGCCGCAACAGTATGTGGCGGTAGCCGGGAGCCTCCGGGTCTGCGTCGATGCCCAATACCGATTTAAACAGCCACTCGCCAATGGAGCCATAGGCGTAATGGTTGAATGAGTTCATGTCCGGGCTCCACATCGTGCCGTCGGGGCGAATACCGTCCCAGTGCTCCCAAATCGTGGTCGCACCCATCTTCACCTGGAAAAGCCAGGAAGGAAAGTCCTCCCTGAGCAGCAGGTCGTAGGCCGCTTGGGTATAACCATTATCCGCCAGCGTGTGTGTAAAGAAAGGCGTGCCCATGAAGCCAGTCACCAGGTGACCGTTTTCCTTCTCCAGCAGTCGCAGCAACGTCCTGGCTGTACGCGCGAGGTACTCCGGCGGCGCCAGGTGGAAGTGCAGCGCCAGGATGTGGGCGGTCTGGGTCTGCACGGTCATGTCCCCCTCGGGGGTGAAGAAGGTCCGTTGGAACCTGTCCACGATCTCATCGTACAGCGCGCCGTATTCCACGGCGTCGGCGTCCCTGTCCAGTATGCGGGCGATCCGGGCAAACAGCCCGGTGGAATAAGCATAGTAGGCTGTACACGTCAGGTCGTTGGGTGTCGCGCCGAAGTAACTACCGGGTTCGGCGTCCAGGGCCACCCAATCGCCGAATTGCAGCTTATAATTCCAAATGCAATCCACGGCGTGGGCCCGCATGAATTCGATCCAGCGCCGCATCGCGTCGTAATTCTCCTCCAGAATCTGCGCGTCCCCGTAGGCCAGGTACAGCGTCCAGGGGCATATGACGACGGCGTCCGCCCAAGCCGCCGCGGAGTGGGTACCCTGGCTGAGCAGCCAGTCCGTCTGCGTGCCCGCGAAAGGGGTGATTATGTCCGGCACCACATGCGAAACGCCGCCCTCGGGAGTTTGATCCGCCCGCACATCCTCCAGCCACTTGCGGTAGAAGGGATACACGTCCATCAGATAGGTGGCAGTGCGGCAGAAGATCTGGGCATCGCCGGTCCAGCCACAGCGCTCGTCCCGCTGGGGGCAGTCGGTGGGCACGTCCAGGAAGTTGTCCTTCATGCTCCACAGCGCGTTGTGGATCAGCTGGTTCACCAGCGGCACGCCGCACTCGAATTCCCCCGTGGCGCGCAGGTCGGAATGGACGACCCAGGCGGAGAAATCCTCCGTTGTCGCATCGTCGGGCCACTCCAAAAGCTGTGCGTAGCGAAAGCCGTAAAATGTGAATTCCGGGTGGAAGCGCACAGCCTCGTCGTCCTTGCAGGTATAGCTCAATTCCTGCTTCGCTGTGCGCAGATTGGCAGTGTAGACATTGCCCTCGGCGTCCAGCGTCTCGAAGCATTTCAGCGAATAGGTCTTCCCCGACGCACCGCGCAGCTTGAATTCCGGCCAGCCGGTCAGGTTCTGGCCAAAGTCCACCACCCGCTCGCCCTTGGGCGTCGTCAGGAGGCTTGTCGCAGGCAGTATCTGCGCGCAGCGCACTGTGCAGCCGGGCTGCGCCTTCAATACGCCAGTGTTGCCGTCCACGATGCCCACGGCGTGCCAATCAGACAGATCCGCCCCGGGCAGGCACCAGCCCGCGCGCTCCAGCCTGGCGTCGTAATGTTCACCATGATAGATTTCCGCGAAGGTTACTGGGCCGTCCGCGCCGAGCCAGCGCTCGTCACTGGCGACGACTTGCCGACGCCCGTCGGCGTAGTCGATAACCAGCTGTGCCAGGAAGGCCGTGCAATCGCCATAATTGTTTCGATTCAGCAGAAAGCCCATCTGCCCCTTGTACCAGCCCGCGCCAAGCATCGCGCCGAGAGCGTTTTCACCCTGGCGGAGCAGAGACTTTACATCATAGGTCTGGTAGAGGGCGTGGCGGTGATAGCTGGTCCAACCAGGGGCAAGCTGGTCGTTTCCGACACGCGTCCCATTCATATACGCCACATAGACGCCCATCGCCGAGGCACACAGCCAGGCGGCGCGGACCTCGCCGGCAACCTCGAAGCCGCACCGCACCATGGTTCCCTTCGAGGCCTCCGGGCAGACCGGTACCTCGGCGGTCACGTACTTCGCCGCCCACTCCATGTCCATCAGGCCCGTGGTGAAGCGGACGGGTTGCGACCAGTCGCTGTCCGTTTCATCCGCCCAAACCCGAACGCGGGCAAGGTAAGTGCTGAGGGGCAAGGGTGCGAACGTCTGCGCCGCGACGTTCTGCGATTCCCCGGAGAGTATCTCGCCGCTATCAAAGAGAGCGCTTTCAAAGCCATCGTTGGCGGCGATTTGCAGCCGGTAGGCGGTCTGCCTCGCGTCCCGGACGTCTGATTCCAGCACCCAGGAGAAGCGGGGCGCTTCATCCAGGCCGATTGCCTCTGCGAAGTGGTTGACGGTCAGTCTTGCGATTTTCAGCATGGCTTTCGCCCTCCTGTTATTTGCTCTTCGGCTCTCGGGTCGAGTTCATGACTCGCATAGTCTGTGTACAAGCAGCGTCCAACGTTAATGCTGATCTCCAACGCTCTCCTTATTCCTCGGCAGTATGCCCATGATCTGCCGGGTCTCGGCGGGTGTGGCAGTTTCCAACCCCATGGCTTGGATCAGCTTGGCCAGCCGTTCCACCACCTGCCAGTTGTACTGTGCGAATTGCCCGGGGGCGAGGTAGGCGCTGTCCTCAAAGCCGATGCGCACCACGCTGGCTCCCAACGCCATCGCCCCGGCCAGGAAATCCCAGTTATCCCGGCCATAGTGGGTCACGCCCCACCTGGCGTCGGCGGGGACGGCGCTGCGAAAGGCGGTCAGGCAGGTCATGTCCGGCTGCATGCCGCCCCTGTGCCCGAACACCAGGTTGTAGAAGATCGGACGACGGTAGGGCTGGGCCTGGGCGTCGCGCTCGATGTTGTAGATCATGCCGATGTCGAACACCTCGACCTCCGGGATAATGCCCTGCCCGTAGGCGCACCGGGCGCAGTAGGCAATATCGGAATCGGTGTTCACATACAGCGATCCGTTCAGGTTGGTGCTGCCGCCGTTCAGCGACGCGCTCTCCACCCGCCAGTAATCCAGCGGATTGCAGCGCTCCCGGATGGTCATATCGGATACGCCGCCGGTGGAAGCCTGCACCACCACGTCGGTTCGGGCCAATATCTCCTCGAAGGTGGCGATGAACTCGGACGTATCCGGGGTCAGGCTGCCGTCGGGACGGCGGCAGTGCAGGTGGCACATGCCCGCGCCAAGGGCGACGCTCCTTGCCACATCCTCCGCCAGCGCAGCGCGATTCACCGGCGTCCCGGCCTTCACTGGGGCCAGCGATATGATGATCTTACGGGACATGGTTTTACCCCCTCTATGCCAGCTTTTCGACAATAGTCCTTAAAGTGTCCGCGTTGCCCACATTCCCTGGAAAGATGACGTAGGACAGCCCCGGAAAGCGGCTCTCCGGACCGGTGCGCCACACGGGGACCCCGGGCGCGGCCTGTCCCAGCACCGTGGCGCGGACCACGCCCAGCGCCTTGACGCCCACATCGCTGGACGTGATGCCGCCCTTGGCGATCAGGAATCGCGGGCGTACCGGCAGCGACGCCACCACGGCGGTCACCGCGTCTGAGATGCGCACCGATATGGCCAGCAGCGTCTCGGCATCGGCGTCCTGCGGCGCGACAACGGTCCGGCTGGTGTACACCACGGCGTTGATCCCACTCTCGATGGCATTGCCCGCCGCCCGGGCGACGCGGTGCGTCTCCTGCTCCAGCCGGTCCGGGGATCGCCATTCGGAGACGTCAAATTCGATGAACTCCAGCGGAGCCGCGCTCCGCCGCAGGGAATCCAGCTGATCGGTGGTCTTTTTCACGTGCGAACCCACCAGCACCAGGCCGCCCCGGCCGTCCTGCGCCCCGGCGAGCTCCTCGCGCCCCAGCAGCGCCCGGTCGGACACATGCCCCAGCACCTTCGGCACGGCCGCGGCGCTGCGCAGCAGGTAACGCCTGCCGCGCTTTTCCAGCCTGGCCAGCAGCACTGCCAGGGCCTGCACGTCAGCCTCCTCCAGCGCGTCCGCGACGGCGTAGGTATAGCGCCCGCGGGCGAGCAGCCGCGCTTCGATCTCGTCAAAGCGCAGGCGCCGCAGCTGTTCGAGCCTTATGACCTCGACGCTGCCTGACGGAATCGTTCCTCCGGACTTTTCCTCGATATAGTCGGGCAGGAAGGAGTGGCGATAGCCAAAGGTGCCGTCCTTAGCAAACTCCGTCTGCGCCGCAGGCGTCAGCCATTCCCCCTCCCGCACGTAGTGGACGCCGTTCAACGTGAAGCGCCCTCCCTCGGCGAAAAAGGGACAGAGTATCTCCCCGTCCAGGGGCGTCTTTTCGGACAGGACCTCCTTCAAGGTCCGGGTCTCCAGCGGATAATGGCCCCGAAGCGTGGAATCGCCCCGGGAAATGACCGTCAGCTGTCGCCCCGTGGCCCCGGCGGCGCGAAGGGCGTTTTCGGCGATCTGCCGATGCACGGCCCCGGTCTTCGCCGCGCTGAAGCTCCGCGAATTGGTCAGGACGAAAAACATGCGTTTGTCGCCGCCCAGCATGGCGCGCAGCGTCGCCTCGTCCCAGCGGGTGACAACCTCGATATCATGTACCGTCTGCACGCCGGTAGGGTCGTCGTCCAGCACGACGATCCGCTCGTTCGGATTGGGGCGCAGGGCGTTGTAGAGCCCCTCCAGCGCCTCTCGTGCGCCGTCGCGCCACAGCGCTTCGCATCCCGCAAAGGTCTCCCCGGCGTTCAAGCGCCTCAGTTCCCGCTCATCCATGCTCACACCTCCCGCCAGGCCAGCGGCAGCCACACGGCCATCTCGCCCCAGCCCCGGTTGTCCCAGGCGTAATACGGAATGAGCCGCGCCTTCACCGGCCTGGGCGCTATCGCTCCCAGGGGGCGGTACAGCGCCTCCCCGTCCCCCTCGGGCACCGGCTGGTTCAGCAGCGTGACCTCCAGCATATGAACGTCCCGCCCGTCGATCGTCCCGGCGATGGGCGTGAATGTCGGGTTTATCGGCATGAGCACGTCCGTCAGCCGCACGCCCCCTGGCAGCCCTGCCGTCTCCAGGCAGTACACCAGCGGCCCGACCTCCACCGCGGTCTGGTTCCGGGATTCCTCGATCATGTCGTGGCCCACGGTCAGCCGGGGCGCGAAGGGCAGCTCCAGCGCGCAGGCAAAGCCCTCGGGGCGCTCGACCTTCACGACGGCATAGCCCTGCTCCAGCGGTCCGTCGGCGCAGGACAGCTTCGCGCCGCCCGCCCAGTGGGGCACCCTCAGCCGAAGCTCGAAGGGCACGCCGTTGCTCTGGCTGACGCAGAAGTCGATGTTGCCGCCAAAGGGATAATCCGTCCGCTGGGTCAGCGTGAAAGCCGCGCCATTCTTCAGGTGGAAGCGGGCCGTATTCGCGCCGTAGAGCCCCGTCCACACGCCGTCAGCATCCACCGCATAGGCGTATTCGGCCGTCTGGGCCAGCGTGCGGGCCAGGTTGGGCGGGCAGCAGTAGCTGGTGATGTATTCCGCGCGGCTCTGTCCCCACAGCAGCGTGTAGGACAGCTTCTTCGCCCGGCGCAGCATGTTTTCATAGAAGAACCTTTTGCCGTCCAGGCTGATGCCCGCCATGTTGACGTTGAGCAGCATCCGCTCCAGCATGTCCATCACCCCGGCGCTGGGCGCCATCAGGAACATGCGCCAGGCCCAGAACACGCCGCCCAGGGAGGCACAGGTCTCGTTGTAGGCGGTGACATTGGGCAGCTGGTATTCATAGCCGTAGGCCTGGTGCACCAGCTGGTGGCGGAAGAAATTGCCATAGGGCGAAGCGCCGTTGTACAGCGCCCCGCAGCCGCCGGTGATGTAGATCTTCTGGGTGACCAGGTGCTCCCACACCGATTCCAGCACCGCGCGATAGTCCGGGTCGCCCTCCTCCATGTACAGGTCGGCGAGCCCCGCGTACAGGTAGTTTGCCCGCACGGCGTGGCCGACGATCTTCCGATGCTGCTTCAAAGGCAGCCGGTCCTGATTGTCGTCCAGGCCGTCCTTCACGGAATCCCGCAGCCGCACCGCCAGATGGGCCAGGTCCAGGTATTCCCGCCTGCCCGTGGTGCGATAGAGCTCGACCAGGCCCATATAGTGGCTGGGGCACACCGCGGTCTTGACCTCGCCGGTGCGGGCGGCCTCCCCGTACATGTTTTTCAGATAGCCCGCCGCGCCCTCGGCCACCTTCAGAAAGCTGTCCCTGCCGGTCAGGCGGAAATACAGGCACGCCGAGGTGAACATGTGCCCCATGTTGTAGACCTCGAAGTCGTTGATGTCACCCTGGCGCATCGCTCCCTTTCCCTGCTTTTCTCCGATGATCTGCTTGGTGGACAGGTATCCGTCCGGCTGCTGGGCCCGGGCAAAGAGGGCGACGTAGTCCTCCAGCTGCTCCAGCAGCTTTTGATGGCGGGTGCGCACGGCGGTATAGACCGCGGCCTCAAACCACTTGTAGAAGTCGCCGTCACCGAACACGGTGCCGTCGAAATCGCCCTCGGCCTCACCGGCCGCAATGCGAAAGTTCTCCACCACATGGCTGATTTCCTTTTCCTCAAACATGTGCTGGAGGTGGGGCACGGTGACGGCGGCCACGGTGTCAAAGCGCTCCCTGTACAGGCCGCCCGTCCAATCGACGTCGCTATAGGGGATGGACCAGGCCTTTGCCCAGGGGGAACGGGCGGTGTCGGCGATCATTTCAAGCATCCTTTCCCGCGCAGGGCGTCCTTCAGCGCGATTGCCCCGAAGCGGGGGCTCGAGAGCGTCGGTTTGCCCACGGCGGCCTCGATGTCCCGCTCGACATAGGCCATGCTGCCCTGGGCCAGCACGATGACGTCCACGTCGCCAGCGATCCGCCGCGCCGCGTCGATCAGCAGCGCCCGGAACGCATCCTGGTCCGCCCCAAAGGCATCCACCAGGCCGTCCGTCAGCGAAATGCGCCTGCCCATCTCCCGGGCGACGCGGCTCAGCGTGTTCCTGGTGGGCTCAAGCGTCGTGGGCAGCGTCGCCAGCACGCCCACCCTTGCGCCCAGCCGCACGGCCTCGCGGCACATCTCCTCGTCAATGCGCACCACCGGCACACCGATATACTTCGCCGCGTCCTGGAAGGCATCGGCGACCTCGCCCACGCTGGAGCAGACGTTCAGTATGGCGTCCGCGCCCTGGGCGACACCCTCGCAGTACATCCCCATCAGCCGCGCGGCAGCAGTGGGCGTGACATAGCCCGCCTCGCGCACCTCGGCCAGTATGGACGGGTCCTTAAAGCTGATCAGTTCGGCGTCGCCGAGGTTTTTGCGGACTTCCCCCTCCAGGGTTTCTATCAGCTCCGGCGTGAAGCTGGTGTATACCAGGGCTACTTTCATGGCGATTGCTCCTTTGCGTTATTCTCCTGATGCTTCCACGCGTGCGCGTCGCGCGGCTTCAATAAGGCTCGCCGCCCCGCCCTCACGGCGTAGCAGCGAACGCTGTCACGGCTGCTCCAGCTCCCGAATCATGTTGAGCGCCAGTATGTTCCAGTTGATGAAGCCGCCGTTCATGATGGGCTTGCCGGTGAACGGATCGTAATACTCGTGCATGCAGCCGGTCTCGGCAAGGTCGTCCGCCAGCAGCCGTGCGGAGCGTGCGCAGATCACCTTTGCCTCGTCCCGATAGCCGTAATTCATCAGGCCCCTGAAGGCCACGTAGTTCGCCACCAGCCAGATCGGCCCCAGCCAGTTGGAGGGGTTGTTGGTAGCAGACAGGTCGAACATCTTTTCATCCTTTGCCAGCGTGCAGACGCCGTAATCCGATTCAAAGGTGGCGGGGTCGAACATATGCCGCACGAG
The DNA here is from genome assembly GCA_045658005.1 of Clostridia bacterium. Lineage (GTDB taxonomy): Bacteria > Bacillota > Clostridia > Christensenellales > Aristaeellaceae > UBA2862. The sequence goes on from JAZOUD010000062.1 coordinate 12,030, forward strand.
CGCCGCCGCCTGCGCCTGCGTGGCAAAGCCCGCCCACATGGGAATGAAGCCCGACCACACGCGCACCTTGATCGGCAGCGTCTTCCAGAACACCCCCAGCCCCTGGTGGAACCAGTCGAACCGGCGGGTCTTGATGTCCACATCCACGGAGTAGAAGAATTGGTCGCGCGCGTCCCAGCACTCTGCCTGGATCGCCGCGATCAGCTTATCACGTTTGTCCAGGTATGCCCTGGCGCGCTCGCCCCTGCCGATGGCGGCCAGGTATTCCGCCATACGCGTCAGCTCCTCCACCATGAAGCTGTTCAGGAAGATGTTCGCCGTGGAGGATTTCGGGCGTCCAAAGGAGGCGGGGTCATTGTCCATGCCGATCATGATGTCGTCGATCCATACGTAAAGCCCGCAACGGTCATTGAAATAATCCCGATCGTAGCATTCGAAGTATTTTTCCAACCCGTCAGCAAAGTCCTTCGCCCAGTCCCAGTCGCCGGTGAAGTGGCTGATCAGGGCGATCTGGCCGCACAGGAAGGGTTTGTGCATGTTCATGCGCACACCCTTTCTGCGCATCATATTCAGGTATGGCTCCGGCCAGTCGGCCACCTCGATCATCATGGGGATGTAGCCGTCCTCCAACTGGTGGTCCATAAAGTTCAGCACATTGCCCCTGGCGTGTGTCAACACCTGGGCAAGGATGTCCTCGGGCAGGACGTCAGCCATGCCCAACAGGCCATACACCGACCAGTAGGTATCCCAGTCCCACACGTTGCCGTCGTACACCGATCCTGGGTCAATGAAGGGATAGCGTATGAAACTGCGGGGCTGCTTTAAAACCTTTTCCACGTTGTCCTTCACGTATTTTTCGATTCGCGCTCTCTCCAGTTCAAAGCTCATCGTGCATCATCCTTTCACAGCGCCGGCTGTCATGCCCTCAATGACGGCCTTGTTGAGCGCCAGGTACATAACCAGCATGGGCAGTACGCTGATGGACACTGATGCGAAGATTGCGCCCCAGTTCTTCGAGCCAAACTCGTTCTCAAAGTACAAAAGGCCCGTCTGCATCGTCTTCAGCGAGGATTTGCTGGCGAAGGTCATGGAGTAGATCAGGTCGTTCCACTTGAAGAAGAACTGTATGACCAGCACGGTGATGATGGCGTTTTTCATCAGCGGTATGACGATGGAGACCATCAGCCGGTATATGCTGCATCCGTCCACGATGCCCGCCTCGATGATCTCGTCCGGCAGGGCTCGCAGGTAGCCGGTGATCAGGTATACGCTGAAGGAGATGGCCGACGCGGTGTACACCAGCACCAGGCCGGTGCGCGTGTTGTAGAGACCGGTCCTTTGGAAGATCTGCGCCAGGGGGATCAGAGTCGTGGCCACGGGCACCATGATGCCAAAGCCGAAGAAGGCCGACATGAAGCCACGCAGCTTCCACTGCATCTTGGTCAGCGCGAAGGAGATCGTCACAGAGAAGATCACGATCAGCACCAACGAAAGCAGCGTGTTGATGAGACTGTTCACAAAGTACACGCTCATGTGGCCCCGGGTCCACGCGTCGATATAGTTTTGCACGTAGAAGCCACTGTTCAACGCGTAGGCCGGCTTGGAGACGAATTCGGTGGGCTGCTTGAAGGAGGCCGTGACCATCCAGAACAGCGGATACATGAATACCAGCACGATCAACACGATCAGCACCGTCTTGAGGATTTCGCCCGGCTTGATGCACTTTTTAACTGTCATGTCGCCCACCTCACTTCCTGTAGTCCCAGTCGAAGAAGCGGATGATTCGGGAGCCGATCACGCAGATCAGGAATATGACCAGCGCGATGGTGCTGCCGTAGCCCGTTTTCATGTACGTGAAGGCCGTGTCGTACATGTACATGGAGAGCGAGCGGGTTGCCGTGCCGGGACCACCGCCGGTGAGCGCCAGCGCCGATTCGAACATTTTCACGGTTCCGGTGAAGCTGAATATGACGCAGGTGACAAGTATGGGCCGCAGCAGTGGGGCCAGGATGTGGCGAAACAGCTGGAAGGCGTTGCAGCCATCGATCTGAGCTGCCTCCAGGACCTCGCTAGAGATGTCCAGCAGCGCGCCGTAGATGATGACCGAGTAGAAGCCGATGGCCACCCAGATATCCATCGCCGCCAGGGAGCCCAGCGCCGTAGAGGACTTGCCGATCCAGGGCTGCACCCAGCTCTCCAGGCCCACGCCCGCCAGGACGGAGTTCAGAAGGCCGTAGTGGGGCTGTATCTCATATATCTTGGCAAACAGCTGTGCCACCGCCACCGTGGGCAGCACGACCGGAAAGAACACAATTGTGCGCACGAGGGCGCCGAACTTCTTCACCCAGAATTTGAATATCAGCGCCATCAGAAGGCCGAAGAACACCTGGCCCACCGTGACCATCAGCACATAGCGCATGTTCACGCTAAGCGCGTTCAGAAAGTTCTTGTCCTTAAACAGCTTCCCATAGTTTTTAAGCCCGGCGAATGCCCAGCTCTTCATGCCCGCAGTGCCGTCAAAAAAGGAGTAATAGCCCGACCAGACAATCGGGAGGATGACCAGCAGCGTATAGAGTATGAACCCCGGGGCCACGAAGGCAAATATGGCCTTCTTATCCCTCAAAACCTGATTCATGGGATGCACCTCGCTTCACAACAAAATGAAGGCGGGGGCGACCGTCGGAGCGATCGCCCCCAGTATAGGGACCTCGATGGGGTTGGTTGACCGAATCAGTTGTTGGAATCCCAGACGTCCTGCAGGGACTGGGCGTACTCTTCGGGGGTCATCTCGCCGTTCATCAGGCTCTGGACGTTGACCTGGGCGATGTTGGACAGCTCGCTGCTCATCGCGGCCTCGAACCAGGTGCTGGTGCCGGTGACCTTGCCCATCTCCTCGGCGACGAGGATGGAATACTTGCTCATGCTCTCGGGATACTCGTTGATGACGTAGCCCTTCAGCGCGCCAAACTCGGACATGGCATAGTCCCCCAGGTTGGTGACGATGTACTTCAGCCAGTCAGCGGTCTCGGCGTCATACTTGTCCTTGCTCAGACACAGTATGGTGCCGCAGTTCATGGAGTACTCGGTCAGGGTGCCGGGGCCACCCTCGACGGTGGGGATGTTGAAGAAGCCGATGCCGTCCTCACCCGCGGGATTGGTGTCGGCCACCAGATCCTGGGTGTACCAGCTGCCGTTGTAGAGGATGGCAGCCTCGCCCGCCAGGATCATCTGGGCGGCGGTGTTCTGGTCAACGGTGGTGGGGCCAACGCCGAAGTAGCCCTTCTGGCACATATCCTGGAGCATCTTCGCGGCTTCCACCATGCCGGGATCGGTGTAGGACAGCTCGCCAGCGGCCATCTTGTTCATAGCGTCCACGCCCAGCTTGCGCATCACATAGGCGTTGATGATGCGGGTGGCGGGCCACTGGTCCGCGCCGCCCACAGCGAAGGGCTGGATGCCAGCGGCCATCAGCTTCTCGCAGTCCTCCAGCATCTCGTCCCAGGTGGTGGGAACGGCTTCGATGCCGGCCTTCTCGAACAGGGCTTTGTTGTACCAGAAGCCCTCGATATTCAGGCCCAGGGGCAGATCGTACAGGTCCTCGGTGCCCACCAGGTTGGTCAAGAAGCTGTAGGCGCCCGCGTCAATGCAATCCTCGACGCCCAACTCGCGAAGGGCTTCGGACACGTTCAGCACGTAGTCGTTCTCGATCATGGTCTTCAGCGGGGTGCCGGACTCATATGCGAAGACATCGGGCAGATCGTTGGAGACGGCCAGCGTGGCCACCTTCTGCTGGAGATTATCGGAAGCAACGAGCTCCAGTTCAAAGTCGAAGTCAGGATGATCCTCCTTGTATTTGGCCGACAGGTCGGTCAGCAGCTTGCCGTTGTCATAGTCTTCCGCCCAAATGGAGAGGAAAGAAATCGTCTTGGCCTGCGCCATGCAGACCATGCCGAACGCCAGCGTCAACGCCAGCACCAGAGCCAGAACCTTGCGCGTCATGAGATATTCCTCCTGTCATTAATATGCCGATTATACACCGGCTTGTATTGATATTATAGCCAGGAGGTTACATTTGTGTAAGTCGTAAATTTTTGTTTAATCCTGTAATTTTTTTGGAACCCCATTCCGGTATTCGCTGGGCGTCACGCCGACATTCTTTTTAAAAACCTTGCAGAAGTAATTGTAATCCCGGTAGCCAACCTGCTCGGCCACCGCAAAGGCCCGGTCGCCCCGCAGCAGCATACGGCAGGCATTGTTCATTCGCACACCCGTCAGGTACTTTACATAGCTGGTGCCGGTGTTGCGTTTGAAAAGATCGGAGAGGTAGGCCGGGCTCATGTCCACCAGCCTGGACAGCTCGTCCAGCCCGAAATCGCTGGCGTAATTGGCGTGAATGTAGCGCAGCACCTCCGCCACAGCCGCGTTCTGGGCCTCGGTACGCTCCTGCTTGCAGGCCGCGTCCACGCTTTGCACCCGGCGCACCTTCTGGCGCAAATCCAGTGCCTCATCCGCGCGCATCAGCGCTGTGACCACATTCTGGTATTCGATGGGCTTTTCGATGAAGTCCAACACGCCCAGCTTCAGTGCCCGATGCGCATATTCAAACTCCCGGTAACCGCTAATGACGATGAAGGCGCACAGCGGCAACTCCTCCGTCGTCCGCTCGATCAACGACAACCCGTCCACGCCGGGCATACGAATGTCGGTAATCACGACATCCGGGCGCAGCTCTCGCACGATATGCAAGCCCTCCACGCCGTCGGAGGCCGTACCAACGATCTCATAGTCAAGCCCCGCGCGGCGTACCATCGCGCGAATGGCTTCCACGACCACGCTTTCATCGTCGATAATAGCGATCCTCTTCACGCTTCCCCTCCCCCTTCCCTGTCATCCTCAAGCACCGGCACACGGATCTCCACCGACGTCTTCTGGCCGGGAACCGTCTCGACAGAGATACCATAGTCTTCGCCGTAGAAGAGATGGATGCGGTCCAGCACGTTGCGCACACCGTAGCCGTTGTAGATGTCGTTCGGGTCGTCCATGCCCACGCCGTTGTCAGTCACCCTGAAGTAGATGATTCCCTCCAGCACTTCGCCCCGGATCTCGATATAGCCCCCGCCGATCTTCGGCTCCAGGCCATGATACATGCTGTTTTCGACAAAGGGCTGGAGAATCAGCTTGATGATTCGCAGATCCATCAATTCCTCGTCCACATCCAGAATCAGCTCAAAGCGCTCGCCGTAGCGTAGCTTCTGGATGGCCATATACCTGGAAATATGTTCCAGCTCCTCCCTCACCGTGATGACGGTGTTGCCTTTGCTGAGGGATGCCTTGAACAGATTGGACAGCGCCAACACCATCTCGGCAATCTCGTCGTTGTTATGAATCATCGCCTTGCAATAGATGGAATCCAGCGTGTTATACAGAAAATGCGGGTTGATCTGTGATTGCAACAGCAACAGTTCCGCCTCCCGTTCCTTGACCCTGGAAGCGATCAGGCGCTCGCGCAGTTCAAGGTTGTTGTCCACCGTGCGCTTGAGCGCGTTGCCGACCTGTCCGATTTCGCCATCGTCAAACACCGCTTCAATGGGCTCGCCGTCCTTCATGCTGGTCACGACGGTTTTCAGCTCCTCCAGAGGGCGATTGATTCGCCGCGTCACCAGCAGGGCCAGCGTGGTAACGACGATGAGAGACAGCACGATAATCACCGGCATCATCACCCGCATGTAGCGACTGATGTCGTTCAGATCGGCCCGGGAGATGCATACCAGGGTAGTAAAGCCCGTGGTTTCGCTACGCACGTCTTCAAACAAATAGCTCTCGTCCCCCCGACGATAGGCGTTCAGCACGATGTCGGCATAATCCTCGCCCTTATTGGAATAGACCAGTCGTCCATCGCCGTCCAATACCGCATACATCTCGCTGGCAAATTCGCCCCTTGCAAATATGGATGAGCGAAAGAGCTTCGGCATCATTCGGATCACCAGGAATCCCATCGGTTGAAAATCCCTGGGGCTGATCAGTTGTCGGGCAAAGGTGAAACTGTACCGGTCCGCCTCCGGGGCCAACAGGTTATAGCCATAGAATACCGGCCTGCCCCGCGCCCCGGCGACCTTCTCCAGCCAGGGCAACGCCTCCAGCGCCCCAGGCTCATAGTACTTCGCGTACCAGTTGGTGTTCATGCGAACGCGATGTCGTTGGTAAAAGCGGCCCCGAAGATCGAATAGAAACACGCTGCTCACGTAGTCATTCTGGTTCTCGACCATCGACCACATTTCATCCAGGCGATGCGTATTGAAGCTGTCGTAGGCAGTCACGCCCATGACATTGTCTGAATCGAGGATGTCCAGAAAATCGTCCGTCACCGTCACCTCGCGCACCTGGGTGATTGCCTCGTCCAGCTTCATCTCCACGACGCCCTGCACCGTTTGCAGGTTTTTTTCGCTGTTGGAGGTATAGTTGCGCTCGATATTGCTCTTTGCCGCGCTATAAGAGGCCACGCAGCAGCTGATGGCCAGCACGATCATCAGCGCTTGCATGGAAGTCATAATCTGGGTACGTATGCGCCACTTCCTGAAATTCAACAGTCTTCGCATCGCGTTCCTCCCGTTGTTTTCTATCGCTACAATTCTTCGTTTTGTTGCACAGTATTGTTTTGAATGATATCATAATTGTGCAGCAAATGCAATATATGTGGAGCTCGGACGCGAACACATCAAGGAAATGTACATGCACACACATTATGGTGCGGAGAGCATTGCCAGCTACATCGGCACCAGCCGCGCAAGGCTCAATTGCGCCATCCAGAAGGAGCTCAATATGTCCGTGCAGCAATACCTGGTCGAAACCCGCCCTGACGGCATCTTCCTTGACATGTGGCGTTGCGCAGCGCTTTCCCTTCTCGTATTTCCGATTGCAGCGCCATGATCTGAAATCGCTGGAACAGGGCCTTAGCCCGTTCTTCCATATCCTCCTCTCCCTTCTTTTGTATTACAGTCGGAACGGTGGGCTCCGTTTCTGCCAATACCTGCTCGGCCTGCGCCATGTCAAAGACATCCTTTGGGATGATGGGGTCGTGGGAGTTGTCTTGCAAGGTGAATACTTTGCACCCCCCTATGGGCGTAAAGCCGGGCAGAATCATTATTGGTCTATAAGCAAACCGAGAGTTGGTTCTTGTAACAAGCTAATCCCCCTTCCGAGTCAAATTGATACAAGTACACGATGAACCCAGGCTGAACCCAAAATCAGCCTGGGTTCGCTATCGTTGGGTTCAAACGGGCACACGATTGCGCATACAGGCAGAAAGAGAGCGCCTCTTCACGGAGAAGAGACGCTCAAAGTATTCAGATTGATAAACTGGAATCTACAGTGCTAATTCCATCAGCCAGCAATCTACTTTTTCTCCCTCAAACATCTCATGTTTTGGAAGTGATTTAATGATTTTAAACCCTGCTTTCTCGTATGCCCTTATAGCCCTTTTATTATCTTGGTGCGGGTCAAGAAGAACTCGTTCCGCAGCCATATTTTCTTTCAGATGAGAAGCCATCATTTTCAAAAAAGATGAGCCTATTCCCTTACTCCAGTATTTCGGCTCACCTATAAACTGATCCATAGCAAACACTATATGTCCATCGTCAGGATAGTCATATTCATCGAACAATTCACCACTCAATTGATAGGCCTGTGCATATCCGATGGGGGATTTCTTATACTCGATGATCATTCTGAATCCATCTGGAATTTCTTCCAAAAAATGTGCAGACAAAGTATCCATCGTAAACCTGACGTCACGACCTTCGTAATACTCCAGCACTCTCTTATCTGTCAACCATTGAGGCATTTTTTCTGCGGTCATAATCCACGAGTATGGCCCCCGGCACGTCGTCTGTCGCTTCAATGATAATCTTTCCCTCGTTGGCATTTATGCCCCTACGGATAGCTATCCTCTTCGGGTACCCCAGCATTTCAAAAACAGCTGGGAAAAGCCCGCCCCTGCTTTCTGAGATGGTGAGGCAGCACGCTCCTGCCTGATGGCTACCCACGCTGGGTACAAAGATCATTTCATAATCGTTCATTGACATAACATTCCGGACCCGGTTTTTCGTGTATAAAAAATCCCGTGCGAAGCCGAAAGAAAAGACCGGGGCGTTTGGCCTCGGCCTTGTATCCTGTTCTTTTTCAATGCGCCGTCCAAAATCCCGGCGGCTTAATCCTGTGCTTCTCCAAGCAGAAACTGGTCAAACCCGGTCACTTCAAGAATTTCCTTCACTTCCGCGCTTACGTTCATCATCCTGAAGTTCTCCTTGTTTTTAAGCGCTTTGTAGATAATGAGCATTACCCGGAGCCCGGCAGAGGAAATGTACTGCAGGTTCTGGTTATCGATGGTGACAGATGCGACCGTCCTGTCCTTCGTGATGCTCTCATACTTTTCCAGAAGCTCAGGCGCCGTGATCGTATCAAGGCGTCCGGACAGCGCAACGTCCAGATGGTCTCCCGCAAGCGACAGCTCCGCTCCAAAATCCTTTGCTTCCACTTCTTCCTTCGTCTCCTCTTTGTCCCGGGAGAGCGTCATCTTCCACATCTCGATGCTTCTGTAGGCTTCGCGCAGTTCTTTTTCAATTTCGGGATTATCCGCCATGGATACAAGAGAAGGCATCAGGTCGGCATAGGAGATCTTTTCCACCTGGAAGCCGACGCCCTGCAGGTATTCCACCGCCTTCTGTGTCCCGCCTGAAAACAGGCTGTTCTGCTTCATCGCCACATCCGCCATCTGGGAGGCGGTATTCATGGAAAATGTCTGGAGCGCCTCCGGATTGCTTTTGAGCAGAATGCCAAAGGTTGCCCCGAAGATCACCTCGTTTGTCATGTCCCCTGTGATCCAGCTGCCGCCGAATTCACGCAGGATCCTCTTAATATTGACGCACATGGAATTCAGTTCTGATTCATTGAAGTACCCCAGCAGGCCGTCTGTTGCAATGCAGACCTCGCCTTTTACCTGATCCAGATGCCTGCGCATGGAATCATAGTTCGTTGCGTCCACCCCATGGTACTCCACCAGGGCGCTCAGATCATCAGGGATAAGGCCCTTCACAATCGCGCCGATCTCATCGGCAACGACCGGAAGGTCAAAACCGATATAGTGCTTCCCCTCCCTTGCCATGCTGAGAGAGCGCGGCGTATAGCCGCAGGGAAGGTCGACCACATACGGCTTGTTTTCCCGGCGGATCATCTCGTTGCTGATCCCAAACCTTGCATCCAGCGCTACCGCATAGCCTTTCCTGATAATATCCGGAATGTTTCCCTTCGAAGGGAGCTCACTCAGATCCATCTTTCCCACAATAGCAGCCGCGTCCCGGTTCCCTGCCTGCGCAAGGCACCCCGCGGTTCCTTTCCCGGTGGTATATACTGGATTCACTCTTGCCTGAAACTCTTTCTTTGCATCCATGTTTTTTCTTTCCTTTCTGTATGGATCAGATACTTTTCCTGGCTCGGCATAATGGACCCTCCTGTCTGCCCCATTCTTTCGCCAAAAGCACACAGACATAATAATAGCATTTATATTATAACATATAAACGCAATAGCCGCCAGCCCAAAATCCGTAAATTGTTAGCATTGTCACCGCGGAGAATCAAAAACTGACTCTCAAAGCAGTCCCATCCTGAAATCTAACATCAAACTGGCCGTTCCCAATAACCATAATGCTCTCCAGCACCGTCATCACCATCTCCGGGATGATAGTCACAATCTTGCCTTCCTTTACCAGTCCCCGCATCTGCCGAGCCCTGAGAGCTTCCAACTCCGTCCCCGTCTTTTCCATCTCATCCCATCGCTTAGCCAGCAAATCCTGCTGATCAACAACGCTATCCCACGCCTCGATAAACACCCTGTGGATGACGGCCTCACGGATATTCTCACCACGGCAGCTTTTTGGCCCATGGTTGCAACGTGTATTGCATTGCCAATAGGTCTCCATTTTCCTTCCCGCATGGGCTTTTCGGCCATAAACACCGCCGCATTCACCACAGATGATCTTTGACGAAAACGGCCGGATTTCCCCACCGTAACCATAGCGTGTCAGGTGATGATCATTCATAAACCGCTCGATGCGTTCAAACTCCTGCTGCACAGCGTTCCAGTCTTCCCGGGAAATAATACCGACATGGGAGTGTTGTTGCAAGGTAAATACTTTGCACCCCCCTATGGGCGTAAAGCCAGGCAGAATCATTATTGGTCTATGCTGCCGTCCGAAAGGAGGGTTTGTTTGGTGTGCCTGTTTTCGCCTTAGTCAGCCTGTTGTGCCAACGATTTAGGCTTATCGCTCCTCGCACTGACCATTCCCGTCCTTTAAACCGTCCCCCTTAGCTGCCCATAAGTCCATTACTTTCCGCATACACCGAAGCCCGGCGATTTGTTCAAACAAGAAAAGTTCGCAGCCGCGCTTTTTTGTTTTGCCTATGTGAGTACCTGCGAACTTTTCTTTTCATTTTTCTTGTTTACACATTTTTTCTTGAGTAAGGTGCGTGTCTGGATTATACTGATATGCAGAGTATGAGCAACTGCCCAGGCGTACAAATCGGATTTTGTGCGTTAGAACAGATTTGCGCGAAAGGATGTGTTTGTATGAAGTTTCAGGTAATCCCACTGATATATTCTGCGAATGGGCAATTCAAGAATACGATTCGCTTTGCTGTCGAGTTCCATGAGAATATACTCCCAGAGGCTTTGGTTTATGCTGTCGGGCAGGTTCAAAAGCGTTATCCCTACTATTCAGTGAAAATAGAAAAAGAGGCCGAAGGCTTTGTCCTGGCGGAGAACAACCAACCCTTTATCATTGCCGCAGGCGAAAAACCCGTATGTCTGAACAGTAAAGCAAGCAACATGCATCTTCTGGCTTTCGCGTGGAAAGAGCGGACTGTTTGGATCGACATCAGCCATTTTATCTGTGATGGAAACGGAGTTGCGCCTCTGGTCAAAACATTGGTCTATTATTATGTGGAAAGGCGCTATGGAGGAGACGGAATCGACACGATCAATATCCGCCTGGTGACGGATAATATCCCTGAAGGAGAATATGCCTATCCCTTCCCGGCCACTCCGATACCCAATGAGTATCCTCTATCCATACCGCAAAGAGCCTATGAACCCTTTCTCTTCGCAGACGAGATGTTTGATGGCGACGGGAGCTATGCCTACAACCTACAGGTTTCTCAGAAGGTGCTGATGAAACAAGCAAAGAGCAATGACGGAAGCCCGGTTTCGTTTATCTGTGTGATGCTGTACCGAGCTTTGATGAGTCTGTATCCGGACATGAGCAGCGATATTGTCTTTTCCATTCCTCATGAATACCGGAAGGCGCTCGGACGTCCGCTTTCCCATGATTGTCTCGCAAGGGTCCTGACCGCAAAACTTGCCGCCAAAGACGGGGACAAGTCGACTGAAACATTGAACACAGCCGTCCGCGGACAGATCATTCTTGGCAGCGATGAATCGGCGGACATCGCTGCGATCAATGGAATGCTCCAGCTCAGCGCTTATATGCAGTCGCTGCCGTTGGAAGGGAAAAAGCAAGCCATACTCGGGCTCATTGCCAGATCACTTGCGAAAAACACATTTGGTGTCAGCTATACCGGCAACATCGGCTGGGGTGGAATGGAAAAACATATCAGAGATGTTCATCTCTATGCGGGCGAGAATAATCGGCATCAGACAATCAGTGTGGAGGTGTTTACACTTGGGGACAACTTCAGCATTTGCGTGATGCAGCCTGGCAAGAATCCTGTGTTTGTGCAAGAATTGATTCGGTGCTTTGCCAGCTGTGGCATTGAATGTATGCTGGTGAGCGAAGAGAGGTTTCATCTTGCTGATTATGAACTTCCATAAACAGCAGATAAATTCAGGTTTATGGAGGAATATACTGAGGATCTATTTGTGGAGTATATGCCGCTTATAGAAGTCGAAGATGGTTTTGTTCAATCTGGGTAGAAAGAAACAGGGTGGGCAAAAAAATATGATAAGGAAGAGAGACACAATGACTGATGAGCAAATATTAAAAGAAATCAATCCGGTATTTTTAACAGCACGTTCCTCAATCTATCGCTTTGCGCTTTGGGG
>JAZOUD010000063.1:0-12655 GCA_045658005.1 Clostridia bacterium
GTCAAATACTGATTTGTCGAGCAGGGCTCGATATATCAGTATTGAGGGATTAGGTTTTAGGGCTGGTGTGTAGCGGCGATTTCCAATCGCCCGCGGGCGCTCGGAGAGCGCGACGCGAAGCTAGTCCTTTAGGGCCCCTGCGAAGTGTGTTCACAGTTACCTTTATTTTACGGTGACCTTCGCCTTGCTGCGCACGCCGTTGTTGGCGATGGCATACACGGTGCAGGACCCCTTGCCGACGGCCCTGACCTTGCCATTGGTGTCGACGGTCGCCACGTTGGCGTCGGTGCTGTAGAAGCGCACCTTGGGAACGTGGTCCAGCAGCTTCATGCCCGGCTTCACGCCCTTCAGCTTCGCCTTCAGCCTGCTGCTCTGGCCCGCCTTCAGGGTCAGGCGCGTCTTGTTCAGCTTCACGGACCGCGTGTTGCAGGCGTGGTTCGTGTAGCCGCCGGAGACCGCGTGCACCTGGGGGCTGGCTTTGCCGATGTAGGTCTTTTGGCCGTCCACACGCTTCCAGGCCCGGACATAGCCCTTGTAGCTCTCCCGCTTGTCAAGGCCCCTGAACCGGACCACCCGGGATTCCGTGGCCCCGACCGTCTTTTTCAGCTTGAAGCTGTTGTTGCACTTGACGAAGAAGATATCATAGCCGTCCGCGCCCGCAACCTTCGTCCAGGCGAGCTTCAGCGCCGTCTTGCTGTCCCCTGTCACCGTCATCCGCGCCAGCAGCGTGAAATCCGGGTCGGCGGGCTTCGTCTCGGGCGTGGGCGTCACAGTCGGCTTCGGCGTCACCGTGGGCTTCGCCGTCGGCTTTGGCGCCTTCGTCGGCGTCGCCGTGGGCTTCGGCGTCCTCGTCGGCTTTGCCCGTGGGCTTCGCGGTCGGCTTCGGCGTCCTGGCCGGCTTCAACGGTCACGCCGGATACGGTCGCGGACTGCTCGAAGGCCGGGGCGATGCCGTCAAGCTTGATGAATTCGGGAAGGTCGACGTCGTCGGAGGCTTCGGCCGCTTCGGGTTCTTCAATTGCGCCGGGATTTTCGATTTCGCCGGTAGCGTCGGTATCGGGGGTTTTATCGGTTTCGCCGATGACGATTTCTCCGGGGTCGGTGGGGGCCTCGACCTCAGCCTCGGCGGGGTCTCCAAAGGCTTCCCCTTCAGGGTGTGCGGAGCCATGCCCTTGGGCGGAAGCTGGCTCGCCGTCAGGCGAGTCTGATGAGGTCGTCTCCTCTTCCGCCATGTCGCTGTCCGGCGTTTCCGCAGGGGGAACGACCTCATCCGTCAGCGCTTCCGCGCTGCCACCTTCCCCTAAAGGGGAAGGCTGTTGGGCGTCGTCGTCCTCGTCAGGCTGCTCGACAGGGGCCTCCGTCTCGTCCTCCGCGGGCTGCTCGGCGGGGGCTTCCGTCACAGCCTCGGCGGGCTGGTCAGCAGATTCCTCCACCGCCTCAAAGCGGGCCGTCACGACGATCTGGGGGCACAGCGGGTCCGGGTGGGCGACGACCGGGTCGATCGCGCCGTCGCTGTCCGCGTCCGCAAACAGCGGCGCGCCATCCTCCAGGAACCAGCCGATAAAGGCATACCCCTCCGGCGCGGGGGGATCGGCAGGACACTCGATCGCGTCCCCTCCCGCGTCTCCTGGGTCGCCACCAGCGCGTCATCCGCCATGAAGCAATAGGTGACCCCAGTCTCCGGGGCGGACTGGGGCACATCCTCCGCCAGCAGGTTCCCGGAGAGCGCATCGGACAGATCGAGCGACGGGAGCTCTCCCTCCTCCCCGACCATCGGCTCAATTGCCAGATCAGGGACGCCGTCACTCACTTCGATCATGTCTGCGGGCGAATCGTCACCGAGCGCCACGATCCCGTCTTCGCTTTCCTCGGCGAACGCGGGCAGCGCCAACAAAATCGCGAGTAACAGCGCCATCAATCACTTGACGGTATGCTTCATGCTCCCAGCCTCCAATATGTATCATCATTACCCAAATGAACGCTTGCGATCAATCGTCGAATCCACCGCCGAACCCTCACACCTGCCCCCGGGCAAGGCCGATTTTGAAGATCAGGGCGTCCAGGGCGTCCCTGTCCCGCAGGCGGCCGCTCTTGACGGCGTAATCCGAGGCCACGCAGCCCTGGTACAGCCCGGTCAGCCAGTCGGCGGACAGCCTTGCGCACTGGCGCGCGGTCTGTTTGGCGGCATAGGGGTGCAGCTTCAGCTGCTCCTGCACCGCCTGGACCGGCTTGCCCTCGTCCAGGGCGCACTTCATGTGAGCCAGCTGGCGAATCTGCCGGGTAAGCATGGCCAGCAGCCCCATGGCGTTCTGGCCGCCCTGCAGCAGGCTGTTGACGGTCTGCTGGCCCTTTTCCATGTCCCCGGCCAGCAGGCTGTTCAGCAGCTCGAAGATATTGTACTCCAAAGACGGCGAAACGATGGCGGTCACGTCCGCCTCGGTGATCTCGCTGCGCTCGTCTCCAAGGTACGCGGCCAGCTTGTCCAGCTCGCCGCTCAGGCGCGTCAGCTCGCGCCCGACCATGTAGGTCAGCGTCGACAGCGCCCGACCGTCGATCTTCTTTCCCAGCGGCTTCAGTCGCCCGGCGCTCCAGCGGGCCAGCTCTGAATCGCTGAGCAGGTCGAAGCTGACCGGCTCGGCCTTCTTCTTCAGCAGCCCGGTCATCTTCTTGCGGCCGTCCGGCTCCGTGCGCATGTAGAAGACCAGCGCGCAGCTGTCCGGCGGGTTTTCCAGCCACTTCTGCATCCAGGCGACCTCGCCGTCCTCGTTCTTCGACTTTGCCTGCATCAGCGGCGCCCAGTCCCGCACGGTGACGATGCGCCGGTCGCACATCATCGGCATGGTCTCGGCAGCGTCGGTGATCTGCTGAGCGGTGACGCCCTCCAGGGTGGTGTCGTTCAGCGTCTCCAGCCCCGGCGGCAGTAGCTTTGCCTTCAGGGCCTCCAGCGCCTCCCGCTTGACGTATTCCTCGGGCCCGGTGAACAGATAGACCGGGGCGATCTTCCCCGCTTCCAGGGCCTTGTAGAATTCATTCCACTTCATTCACGGCCTCCCTAAAGGTTTGAATGTGCCATGTGCCACCCCAATAGCGCATCGTGATCGCGCCTGACCGGCGGGTCTGGTAGAGCTCCGCGCCGCTGGCGGACAGGCGCTCCAGCGTCTCCTCGCCGGGATGGCCGTAGTTGTTTTCGCCCACGGAGATCACGGCGATATCCGGCGTGACGCTGTCGAGGAAGCGCGCGCTGGTGCCCTTGTTCGAGCCGTGATGGGCCACCTTCAGCACATCGGCATCCGGGATGCGCTCCGGCTCTCCCTCCTGGCTCAGGTCGCCGGTAAACAGGGCCTTCTGCCCTTCGCAGCTGACCAGGGCGAGCATGGACATGTCGTTGACCTCCGCGGGCAGCGCACCGCCGTCCGGGCCGTAGACCTCCATCAGGGCGTCACCGGACAGATCGATGCTGTCGCCGGTATGCAGCTCACGGATCGGTATGCCCATGGTCCGGGCCTTTTCGATACCTTCGACGATCGACGGGGCGATTTCCTCCACGTCGAACCAGCCCGTGGGGACGTAAATGGCGTCCGGGCGGAAGCTGTCGAGGATGTCCAGAAGGCCGCCCGCATGATCCTCATGGGGATGGGACAGCACGATGCCGTTCAGCTTCAGGCAGTTGGCGGACAGGTAGTCCGCGGCGGGGGTATAGGTGTCGCCTGCGTCGATCAGCCAGGTGCAGCCGCGGCTTTGTACCACGGCGCAATCGGCCTGCCCGGCATCCAGAAACACGAGGGTGAAGGGCCACGCCTTCACGAAGACCAGCAGCGTGGACAGCGCGGCGACGCCCACCAGCCCCAGGGGCATCGGCCTGCGCCAGCGAGGGCGAAGGCGGCTGAGGTCAGACGCCGCCAGCATGATCGACCAGTGGGCGACGATCAGGGCGAAGGGATATCGCCCGATGCGCGCATAACCGACGTCGATGTCAACACTTGCCCTGGTGATGGCCGTCAGCGCCGCGAGCAGCGCGTCCGGCACGCGGGCCAGCAGCGCGGCCAGCGGCATGAAAATGACAGAAACCAGCAGCGTCAGCAGCCCGAGGACGTAGCCCGCCATGCACAGGGGCACGCAGATCAGGTTGAAGGGCACCGAGAGCAGCGGCTGCCCGCCGAAGGACGCGACCACCAGGGGCAGCGTCGCCAGCTGGGCAGCCACCGACGCGCAGATCAGTTCCCCCACGTAAGCTACACCCTTTAAAAGCCCATGCCTTATGCCGTGAATGGCCGGTAGCCTGCGATTCAGCCCCTCGATTCCCACCAGCCGCCGAAGCGGCGGCATCAGCAATATGATCCCGGCGGAGGCGGCATAGGACAGGGCAAAGCCGGTATCCTCCAGGCTCAGGGGCTTCGCCAGCAGCCACGCCAGCATCACCCCGCAAAGCCGGGTGATGCCGTCGCTGGGCAGCCCGGCGATGGGCGCGCAGCAAAAGATCGCGAAGGTGCACAGGGCCCGGACAAAGGGCGCGGTGAAGCCGATCAGCGCCCCATAGGGGACCAGCAGGGCGATGGCGGCCAGCACAGCGTATCTCCTGGGCATGACCAGGCCCAGCAGCAGGGAGAGGACCGCCGCCAGCAGCGTCACATGCAGGCCCGAGATGCTGATCAGGTGGGCCGTGCCCGAGTGCTGCAGCGCGTCCCGCTGCTCGTCGCCCAGCAGCGAGCGGTCTCCCAGCACCAGCGCCCGCATGATGCCGGCGCTGCGGGGAAACAGGGCGTCGATGCGCCGGGCGATGGCGCGGCGGATGGCGACGAGGGTCGTATTTATATCGACGGACGAACCCAGTATCTCCACGTCCTCGATCTTTGCGGTGGCGTAGGCGTCCATGCCCTGCCGGTTCAGGTACGCGCCGAAGTCGAATTCATTGGGGTTGGTCACCGGGTCGGGCGCCCAGATATGCCCCTTCAGCCTAAGCCGCTGCCCACAGGCGATGGCCCCGAGGGGCTCCGGTTCCCCCCGCAGGTACATCCTGAGGCACAGGTCGCTGGGCGCATCGCCCGCCGTCTCCAGCTCAAAGCGGAATATGCGCCGCCCCGTACCAGGGTTCGTGAAGGGCTCGGCGGTCACGCGGCCCACCATCTCCACCGAATACCAGGTCTGCATCGGCTTCAGCCCGTCCAGCGCGAGGCCCATGCGCGTCATGCCCGTCGCCAGCCCCGCCAGCAGCAGCAGGATCGCGGCGGTCCGCCGGCGTCTGCGCAGCGCGAACCCGAGCCCCGCCAGCGCCGCGAGGGCCAGGGCGCATGCCGCCGTGGGCACAGCAAGCCGCCGGCGCAGCATCAGCCCCAGCACGGCAGCGACGGCGAAGCACGCCAGCGGGCGGGCGCGAACCTGCCGCAGTATGAAGCGAAGAGCGGCGCGCATGGTCGGTCAGATATAATAGGTCGCGCCCAGCTCGGCCAGCTCCGCCCCGGGGAAGGCGACCCTGGCCTCCGTGAGCAGCGCGTCGGGGTCATATTTCGGGTTCAGGTGAGTCAGCAGCAGCCGTTTGGCATGGGTGTTGGCGGCCAGCTGTCCGCAGAGCCCCGCGGAATAGTGGGGCGCCGTAAAGCGATGGTCGGCGTTGGACAGGCCGCAATCCGCCAGCAGCAGGTCCGCGCCCTCGCAGGACAGCTCCACCAGGGCGTCCTGGTTGGAATCGCCGGTGAACACGAAGCGCTTATTGTCGCAGGTCACGGACACCGCGTTGGTGGGCACCGGGTGCCGCGCCGGGGTGAAGGACACCCGCATCTCGCCGACGGTGAAATCCTCGGCGGGCCAGAGGTCGTAGCAGGGGCAGTCCAGCAGCGCCCGCACGCCCTCCGGCTCCTCCGGCACGTAGACGGGCAGCGGCGTCTGGCGGGGATTGAACTGCAGGGCATACTGCATGGGCAGCATGTCCGACATGTGATCGTAGTGCAGGTGGCTGAGCACCACCGCGTCCAGGTCCTTCGGCGGGCATTCGCCCAGCAGGCGATTCAGCACGCCGGTGCCGCAGTCGATCAGTATGCGGGTATCACCGCTGTCGCTGGTCAGCAGATAGCCGGAGCAGGCGCCGCCCGGGGCGGGATAGGGACCGTTGTTGCCAAGTATCTTGAGAATCATATGCGCACCTCTTTCGTGAAGGTCAGGCGATTGGGAAGAAGCTCACTTCTGATCCCGCTTGAACCGCTTTGTGATCACCAGCTCGATCCGGTCCCCCTTCACGCCCACGACGATGTCGTCGGCCAGGTTGGCCACGATGGACTTCTCCAGGTCCTGCTTCGCCTGCTCCAGCACGTCGCTCCCAAGGCGGCCCTTTTCCACGTTGGCCCTGTACTGGTCCAGGGTCCAGACCGGTGTCAGGTCGTACAGGTTTGGGTTTCCCGCGCCTTCCGGGACGATGATATTGCCCGACATGGCACTCTCACTGCAAGCCGTATCCACAGCCCGCCCCATGTTGTGCAGCGCGCCGGAGATCACATCCCCCAGCATGCCCATAAAGCCCTTCGCCGTCGCGTTCTTGCCCGAGCTGGACACGGAGATCAGCTCCTGCCTGCGGCCGGAATCCATGTTGGCCGTGGCCTCCAGGTGAATCTCACAGGCGCTGTCGTCCCCGGAGAACCACAGTTGCCCGTAGAAGTCATTCACCATGGCCTTCACCATGCCCAGGGTCTCCTCCACCAGCAGGTTCAGCCGCAGCGTGTCACGCCTGTCCAGGCCGGCATGCCAGGCATAGTTGTCCGCCGCGTATCGTGCCGCCGCCATGCGCCCGGCGTCGCTGTTAACCATGAACTTATCCGATACCATTGCATTTCCTCCAAATTTTGATGTAGACCGTTCGTCTGCTATTATACACGATCGCAGGAGGCTTGTCCAATAAACAAGTATAATTTTTCACTGGACATGGCACCGATTCTGTGTTATGATTTTTTCATGGTGCGGCAAGCCTGTCCATGCTGGACCCGGCGTCACTGCCGCCGTTTCGTTCGCATATCATAACCCAAGCGGCAAGGAGGAAAAACTATGTTGGTTGAAACCAAGGCAAGAGTGGGCGTGTTCGCCATCGCCCTGGGCGCCTATCTGCCCCAGTTCCCGTCCCTGGTGCCCGAGTTCCAGGCCCAGTACGCAAAATTCAAGACCCGCATCCCCGAATCGGTGGATCTGATCGACGGCGGCATCGTCACCACCAAGGAACTGGCCATGGCGGCGGGCGACAAATTCCGCGCCGCGGACGTGGATCTGGTGATCCTGCAGCTGCTGACCTACGCCACCAGCTACAACATGCTGCCCGCCGTGCGGGATCTCGACGTGCCCGTGGTGCTGGTGAACATCCAGAAGAAGCGGGCCCCCGAATACGCCACCACCGACACCCCCACCTGGCTGGGCGAGCTGTACGCCTGCGGCGCGGTGGGCGAGATGGTGGCTGACCTGGAGCGTGCCGGCAAGCGCCACGCGGTGATCACCGGCGTGGACGAGGGCGGCGACCCCCACCTCCAGGCGGAGATCGAGGACTGGTGCCGCGCCGCCCAGGTGCGCCGCCGCTTCCGGGACACCAATATCGCCCAGATCGGCCGGCCCTATCCCGGCATGATGGACCTTTACATCGACGAGACGAACCTCTACCACCGCATGTTCCTGTACACCAAGCAGTTCGACTGGGAAAAGATGTGGGCCATCGCCGACGACATCACCGACGAGGCCGCCATAAAGGCCAAGGCCCAGGACATCCTGGACACCTTCGACATCGAGGGTGGCGGAACGATCGAAAAGGTCTGGGACATGGCCCGCTATGTCGTGGCCTTCGAGCAGTGGGTGAAGGACGAGCAGCTGGGCCTGGTGGCCAGCCACTATGACGGCTTCGCCCAGGGCGTGGCCGGCAAGCTGGACAGCATGCTGATCCCGGCGTTCTCGATGCTCATCAAGCAGGGCACCGCCTGCGCCGTGGAGGGCGACATGAAGGTGGCCATGGCCATGAGCATCATGAAGACCATCAGTGGCACCGGCCAGCTCAGTGAGATGTATTCCATCGACTTCAACGAGGACATCTGCATCATCGGCCACTCCGGCTCCGGCGACGCGGACATCTCCCAGGCCTGCAAGCCCACCATGAAGATCGTGCCCGTGTTCCACGGCAAGACCGGCGGCGGGTATCTTACCCAGTTCTATCCCCCGACGAACCAGCCCATCACCTTCCTGGGCATCACCCAGGACCGGGACGGCCACTTCAAGTTTGTGGTGGCCGAGGGCGTCAACGAGGAAGGCCCCATCTTCATGTTCGGCGACACCAACATGCGCATGCGCTTCTCCTGCAGTGCCACCGAGTTCTGCGACAAATGGAGCGAGGCCGGCCCCACCCACCACATGGCCGCGGGCGTGGGCAGGTACATCGACACAATCCTGAAGGTCGCCAAGATATTCAATGTCCCGGTGGACATCATCACCCGGTAACATCCGGCAAAATGAAAGGCAGGCATCGGTCATGAACCCTCAGTCCGAACCCTTCGAAAGGCGTATACAGGCACTGACCGACCGCATCCTTGCGGATTACGGCAATGAGCGGGTCATCGACCGGCTTGAGATGTTTACCCAGCCGGACCGGCTGATCATCGAAGCCCTGATCGAGAAGCTGTTCCGGCTGGTGTTTCCGGGCTATTACCGGGACTATACCTATCGCATCTACAATCCCAAGAACAACCTGTCGGCGCTGATCGAGGATGTGGCCTTTCACCTGAACCGCCAGATCGGCATCGCCCTTCGGGGCAGCGGACAGGCCTTTGAGACGGGCATCGAACAGGCCGCCGAGGACCTGACCGCGTCCTTCCTGGAGCGGCTACCGGAGATCCGCGCCTTTGTGGAGACGGACCTTCAGGCCGCCTACGACGGTGACCCGGCCGCATGCGACAAGGCGGAGGTGATCATCGCCTATCCCGGACTGTACGCCATCACCGTCTACCGCCTCGCCCACGTGCTCTACCAGCTGTCGGTGCCGCTGATTCCCCGAATCATGACCGAGTACGCCCACAGCCGCACGGGCATCGACATCCACCCCGGCGCCCAAATCGGCCGGTACTTCTTCATCGACCACGGCACCGGCATCGTGGTGGGCGAAACCACCGTCATCGGGGATAATGTCAAGATCTACCAGGGCGTCACCCTCGGCGCCCTGTCCACCCGCGGCGGCCAGAAGCTGCACGGCAAGCGGCGCCACCCCACCATCGAGGACAACGTGACCATCTACGCCGGCGCGTCCATACTCGGCGGCGACACGGTGATCGGACACGACTCCGTGATCGGCAGTAACGTGTTCATCACCCACCCCATCGCCCCCGGCACCCGGGTCAGCGTCAAGAACCAGGAGCTGCTGTTCAAGAGCGGCAAGGGCTTCGTGTTGCAGCCCGACGACCCCGAGAACGACCCTGCGCGAATCATGTGAGCAACAGAAGCGCTTTCCCGACAAAGCAAACAGGAGCGCCGCATCAGCGGCGCTCCTGTTTGCTTTGAAAAACCCCTATCCGTTATTTTTCCTCGTCCTCAAGTTCATCGTCGTCAAAGTCGTTGGACTCGAATATCTTGATCAGCTTCTCGGCCAGCGCGTCGTCCACAGGAACGAACTCCTCCTGGTCGTCGCCCACGGGGACGACCTCCATGATGAACACCTCGATCGGTTCATCCTCGTCGGTGTCCGAGTCGTCTTCAACGTACTCGGTGAGCAGCGCGTACTCCTTGCCCTCATAGGCCAGGTAATCCAAGACCTCCATGGTCAGCCTGTTGCCGGCGTCGTCTTCAAATTCGACAAGATCCCTTTCCTCATCCATGACGTTCATGGCCTCCAATCATTATCAGTGCAGGGCAGAAGCCCTACACTGATATTATATCCGATGGCTTTCCATTGCGCAAGGGGCTGCCCCTTCTTTTTACGCAGTCGACCCACAGGCTTCACCCGCCTGCGCCTCACTCAAACGCGAAGGTGATGCTCACCGCGGCGGTGACGGTCTGCTTCGAGGCCATCACATTGGTGCCCGAGCCCGCATCTTCTTCCACGGCGTTCTTGACGTAGATCCCATTGCCGCCGTAGCTCGCGTCCGGGTTGTCACGGATCTCCAGGATTTTGCCCAGCTTCACGCCGGCGGCGTCGGCGATGATCTGCGCCTTTTCACAGGCGCTCTCCACCGCCAGGGCCAGCGCCTTTGCGTCGGCCTCCTCCGTCTGGGTGGCGCTGAATTCCACATAATCCAGGCTGTTTGCGCCGGCGGCGAAGGCGGCGTCGATGTAAGCGCCGGTGTTGTTCACGTCCGTCACCGTCAGGTAAATGGTGTTGTAGGCGGTATAGCCGATGATCGTCTCGCCGTCCTCGTAGTTGTAATTGGGATAGATGCCGATGCCATTGGTGCTGATGGCGTCCTCCGTCAGGCCCATGCCCTTCAGGACCTCGACGATGGCGCTGATCCGCTCGTTCACCATGGACTGGGCCGTCATGACCTCCTCCGAGGCCTCGCGAACCCCCAGGCTGATGCCCGCCCGATCGGAATCCACCCTCACACTGCCGATGCCCTGCACCGTGATGGTGTTTTCGGCCAGTGCCGCAGTCCCCACCAGCAGCATCAGCATCGCCACAACAAAAGCCACAATACGGTTCCTGTTCATCATTGTTTCCTCCATGCCATTTGTAATCGTCATTCATACAGCGCCAGCAGCACCAGCACGCGGCCATTCCCCGTCAGTTCAGGCATGTCGGCAGTCTCTTCGGAGATGTCGATCGGCGCGACAGCGTTCAAAAAATCCCCGGCGTTATCCGCGGCGATCTCCACGAATACATTCGCCTTGCCGTCTCCCGCGGCCTGAATGTCTGCGGCCGCCTCGTATTCCTGGGCCAGGTCCCGTATGCGGTCGCAGGCGACGGCCACATCGTCAACCTTCAGGGTCAGCTCGCAGGCCGGCGCCCTCTGGGCGGAAGGGGCTTCCTCGGCCTCATACGCCGCCTCCAAAGCCGCCATGCCCATTTCGGAATCGACAATGGCGACCGCTTCGTCTGCCACCCCGTCGGCCTCCACCACCGCGCCGGGCGCGGCGTTCGAGCGCACATGGGTGACGGCCTCACCCGACGCAAGCGCCGACTCCGCCGTTCTCTCTTCGATCTGTCCCACCGGGCGTTCCACGGACAGGGACGCCGCGTTCTGCTTCGGGGCCCCATTCAGCCGCAAGGCCATGCCGACGCCCACCAGCAACACCACCGCCGCCGCCGCGGAAGCAAACCAGCGGCGCAACCGCTTCTGTTTCTGCGACTTTGCCTCCGCCTTCACCGCGCCACGCCACCTGGCCTGGGCCTCCAGAGGCACGTCAGCCTCCGGCTCCATCTGGTCCAACAGGGCTTTCATTTGCAGCGTCGAACGAATCGCTGCCGCGCATTCCGGACAGTCGCGGCCATGCGCTTCAAGGGCCTGGCGCTGCCCTTCATCCAAAGCGCCGTCCATCAGCAAGTCAAGCATCTCGCCGACCTGTAAGCAATCCATTGAAAGCCCTCCTTTCTCTGTTTAGTATTGCCTCTATTTCATTCGTCGATGCTTAGACGTCCAGCCTGTCAAAAAGTTCCGGCCTCGACGCGATTTTTTCCCGCAATTTTTCCCTGCCCCGGCTGATCCTGGATTTGATCGTGCCCACGTTGGCGTCCAGCATCGAGGCGATCTCGTCATAGGAGTAGCCTTCGATGTCACGCAGCACGATGGCCGCGCGCATATCCTCCGGCAGCTCGCGGATAAATGCTTGCAGCTGCCGCCGCATGTCCCCGATCAAGGCGGACTTTTCCGGCGTTGTACCGGGATCCACCGGCGACCAGCCCGCGTCGTACAGGCCGTCAAGGGACGTATTCGGCCGGTTTTTTCGCCTGCGCAGCTCATCCAGGCAGGTATTCATCGTGATGCGATAGACCCAGGTCGAAAAGGAGGACTGTGCCTTAAAGCCGCTGATCGCGCGGTAAATGCGCAGCATCGCCTCCTGAAGGCAGTCCTGGGCGTCCTCCGGGTTGCCACACATGCGAAGCGCGACCGCGTACATGCGCCGCTCGTGCATGCCCATCAACGCGTTAAACGCCGACGCGTCGCCCTCGCCTGCGCGCTGGATCAGTCTGCTCTCCTCCATGGCCGCCTCACCTCCGCTCTTCATCCACCTTGCGACCATTATACACCAATTGGGCCACAATTGCAAAGCATAGTTCGCTTTTCAGTAATTTTCACGCATCGCCTTGTAATGTTTTTTTGCAAGGGGGTTGATTTTTTACGAGAAATAAGGTATACTGCATATTGTTTGATCGCGTGTGCGCGATTATTCGCCGGTGTGGCGGAATTGGCAGACGCACCGCACTCAAAATGCGGCGGGAAACCATGCCGGTTCGAGTCCGGCCACCGGCACCACAGTCCGTCCGAAAACACAGTTTTCGGACGGCTATTTTATGCAAAACATACAAAACGAAACCATAATCCGGCCCAAATCGCGAGAAAAGAGAGGGATTTCCCCTCAGAATTCCGCGATTTTTCTGATTTTTGGCATAGCTATCCTGCGGTAACGGTCTATGAGGTTATGAACGCCTCCGCAGATGTTGATTGCCCTTCGGATGTTATAGGCAAGGGCGGAGAGGGCGAACTCGGCGGTGACC
>JAZOUD010000064.1:0-98620 GCA_045658005.1 Clostridia bacterium
AAATTCTGATTTATCGGGGAGATCATCGTTTTTCCAAAAGGCTTCCCCTTGAGGGGAAGCTGTCTGCGGAGCAGACTGAAGAGGTGTCCCCATAGGCTTCGTTCGTCTATTATAATAGACGATCTTATCGCGGCGGTGACACCTCTTCCGACCCGCTACGCGGGCCACCTTCCCCTCCAAGGGGAAGGCTTTTGGATACCGCATCACCCCGACAACTCAGAACATGCATACACCTAAGCAGTTACAAGCACAACAAAAACGCCGATTCAAAATGATGGCATTTTGGATCGGCGTTTTTTATCATCATTACATCTCATTCACAAACTTCACAGCCTCGGTGGCCGCCATCGCCCCGTCCGCCGTGGCCGTCACCAGCTGCCGCAGCAGCTTGGCCCGGTTGTCGCCGGCGACGAACACGCCAGGGGTGCGGGTGTGGCAGTCCTCGCCCGCGGCGGCGTAGCCGGAGGCGTCCAGGTCGATCAGGTTCGCGAAGTTGTTGTTCTCCGGCACCCGGCCCACGGCCACGAACAGGCCGTTCAGCTCGATGGTCCGCACGTCGCCGGTGAGCTTGTCGGTCACCTCGATGGCCTTCAGCTTCTTCTCGGCGATCAGCTTCGTCACGTTGGCGTTGTAGACGATCTCCACGTTTTCCCGGGCCTTCAGGCGCTCGGCGTTGGTGTCGTCGCCCCGGAAGCTGTCGCGGCGGTGGATCAGGTACACCTTCTGGCACAGGTCCGCCAGGTAGAGCGCGTCCTCCAGCGCAGTGTTGCCGCCGCCCACCACGGCCACGGTCTTCTTGCGGTAGAAGTTGCCGTCGCAGGTGGCGCAATAGCTGACGCCCCGGCCCACCAGCTTGTCCTCGTTCTCGACGCCCAGCTTGCGATTGGCGGAGCCGGTGGCGAGGATGACCGCCCTGGCCCGGTACTCGCCCTTGTTGGTGACGATGACCTTTTCGCCGCCCTCGTCCCGAAGCGCCACGGCCTTTTCAAATTTGAACTCGGCACCCAGGCCCTTCGCCTGCTCGTAGACCTTATGGGAGAAGTCGAAGCCGGAGATGTGGGCCTCCACCGGGTAGTTTTCAATGTCGGGGGTGTTCAGGATCTGGCCGCCGCAGCTGAGCGCCTCCAGCACCAGCACGCTCTTGCCGGCGCGGCGGGCGTAGATAGCGGCGGTCATGCCGGCGGGGCCGCCGCCGACCACGATGATATCGACGGATTGTCGGCGTGGCTGCTCCGCATCCCCGTCGACCCGCGCAACCGCTCCGCTGCGCTCCGCCGGTTCGCTAATCCTGCTCATGGCTTAACCCTCCACCAGCTCGGCGATGGCGTCCTTGGCGATCAGGCCCACGCTGCGGTTGACCTCCTCGCCGCCCTTGAACACCACCAGGCAGGGGATGGAGGAGACGTCGTACTCGTCGGCCAGCTCGTCCTGGTCGTCGATGTCGATGGAGACGATCTTATAGGCGGTGTTGCCCTCGGCCAGCTCGTCCAGCATGGGCTTCATCGCGCGGCAGGGGCCGCACCAGCCGGCGTTGAAATCGGCCAGCACCGGCACGTCGGACTTCAGAACCTCGGATTCAAAGTTGTCTTTCGTCACATTGATAACAGACATGTTTCGTACCTCCTGTTTATTAGATCAGCGCGGCGATGTCCTGCTCGAAGGTCATCGGGTCGCTGGTGGGGTTGAAGCGCTTGACCACGTTGCCCTCCCGGTCCACCAGGAACTTGGTGAAGTTCCACTTGATGTCGTTGGGCTTCTTGCAGGTGGTGCTGATCTTGGCGATCATGGCCATGGCGGCCTTGTTCTTCATGCCCTCCACCTTCTCGTCGGGCTGGGCGGCCTTCAGGAAGGTGTACAGCGGCTCCTCGGTCTCGCCGTTCACGTCGATCTTCGCCAGCTGGTCGAACTGGGTCTTGTACTTGGCGGTGCAGAACTCGTGGATCTCGCTCTCGTCGCCGGGGGCCTGGTGGCCGAACTGATTGCAGGGGAAGTCCAGCACCTCGAGCCCCTGGTCGTGATACTTCTCATAGAGCTTTTCCAGCGCCTCGTACTGGGGGGTGAAGCCGCAGCCGGTGGCTGTATTGACGATTAGCAGCACCTTGCCCTTCAGGTCGGCCAGGTTCAGTGTAGCGCCCTTGCGGGCCTTGACGGTGTAATCATAAATGCTCATGGTGTGAACCTCCTTTGATCTCGCTTGCAAATCAATTGTATCAAATTAAATTGAGCTTGTCAATAGTTTGAGTGACATTCCATCGGTTAATATTTCGTTACATACCATCTTAATCAACAATTATCCTCCAGCCAAAGATTATCACCCACATACTGTGCTACGATATTCTTTAGCGGAGTTCGGCCTCTAAATCCTTCGCTATATAAAATAAAACCAAGGAGATTTTTTTATGCGTTCACGTATCAAGAACTTCATTTCCGACACCGTTTTGCTGCTGCGCAGCGTCCCCTCCCCCATCGTTTCACTGTTCGTGCTCTCGGTGGTGCTGATGAACCTGCTGGCCAACAAGACCATCTACCAGCGCGGCTTCCTGGCCGTGGATGGGGGCATCGTGGTCTCGTGGCTGACCTTTCTGTGCATGGACATCATCACCAAGCGCTTCGGGGCGCGGGCCGCGACGCAGGTTTCCGTGTTCGCGCTGGCGGTGAACCTGCTGGCCGTGGGCCTCTTCGCCATCGTCAGCGCCATTCCCACCGAGACCGACTATTCCGCCTTCAACGGCATCTTCGGCGGCAGCTGGTTCATCGTGCTGAGCAGCTCGCTGGCCTTTCTCGCCTCGGCCATCGTCAACAACGGCCTGAACGCCGCCATCGGCAGGCTGTTCGAGGCCAACCCCGACGGCCGCGCGGCTTACTGCACCCGAAGCTACGTCTCCACCTTCATCGGCCAGTTCGTGGACAACTTCGTGTTCGCCTCGCTGGTGTTCATGGTGTTCGCGCCCATCTACTGGGGCAGCTTCAGCTGGACCCTGCCCCAGTGCGTCTCCTGCTCGCTGATCGGCGCGTTCATGGAGCTGTTCATGGAGGTCATCTTCTCCCCCATCGGCTACAACGTGTGCCGGCGCTGGCAGTGGGAGGACGTGGGCATTGAATATCTCAAGGCCCACGCGGCGGCATGAGGATCATCGTCACCGGCGCCGCCCGGGGCATCGGGCGGGCCGCCGCGTTGAAGTACCTGTCCCTGGGGCACGAGGTGCACGGCATTGACATCAGGCCGTCGGGCATCGAAGCGCCGCTGTATACCCATCACGTCGCCGATATCCGGGATAGAGAGGCCCTTCCCGATATCGAAGGCGCGGCCATACTGTTTTGCAACGCCGGCATCCAGCAGGGCGAGGCCGATATCCAGACGAACCTCCTCGGCGCGATCAACGTCACGGAAAAATACATCAAGCGCAACGACGCGCTGCGCTCGATACTGTTCAACGCCTCGGCCTCCTCCATCAGCGGCCAGGAATTCCCCTACTACACGGCCAGCAAGGCGGGCCTGGTGGGCTACATGCGCAACGTGGCCATCCGCCTGGCCCCCAGGGGCGTCACCTGCAACGCCATTTCCCTGGGTGGCGTGCTGACCGAATCCAACGACCCGGTGATGCGGGACCCGGCCCTGTGGCAGGCCATCATGGACGTTACGCCGATGAAGAAGTGGACCACGCTGGACGAGGTCTGCGAGTGGGTGGCGTTTTTGACCCTCGTCAACCGCTCCATGTCCGGCGAGAACCTGCTCATCGACAACGGCGAGATGAAACTGAACCCCACCTTCGTCTGGCCGGGACAAAAATAAAAAAATAGGGCTGTCTCAAAACGAGACAGCCCTTTTTCAGTGCGGTCGACGGGACTTGAACCCGTACGGTCTCCCACACGCCCCTCAAACGTGCGCGTATGCCTATTCCGCCACGACCGCATGACAGGAGTATTATACACAAACGGCGCGGGCTTGTCAAGCTAAATTTGCGTTCACGAATCGTCACGATCCAGCATCACCGCCGCGATTTGCAACCAACCACAAAATGAGATATAATAGGTGTATCCCTACCAATGATGCGGAGGCTTCGACCATGTCCATATGGCTGATTCTGCTCGTGTTGTTCGTCGTGCTGGCCTTCATGACCCACCCCAGCCTGCACTATGCCAAGTGCCAGCGCTGGCGGGGCGAGCGCTTTGCCCACCGGGGCCTGTACGACGTCAAAAGGGGCCTGGTGGAAAACACCCTGCCCGCCTTCGCCGCCGCCCGGGACGCGGGCTTCGGCATGGAGTTGGACATCCGCTTTTCAAAGGACATGCAGGTGGTGGTTTTCCATGACGACGATCTGCTGCGCCTGGCCGGGGACAAGCGCAGGGTGCGCCAGCTGACGCTGGAAGAGCTGAAGGCCATCCCCCTGGCGGGCATCGACAGCGCCCGCATTCCCACGCTGCGCCAGGTGCTGGACACGGTGGACGGCAAGGCGCCCCTGCTGATCGAGTTGAAGAGCGGTCCAGACAACGCAAGGCTGTGTCAGGCGCTGATGGACGCGCTGGCCGATTATAAGGGGGAATACCTTGTGCAGTCCTTCAATCCGCTGATCGTGGCCTGGTTCCGCTTCCACGCGCCCCAGGTGGTGCGGGGGCAGCTGGTGGGCCCCCTGCAGAGCTACCGGCCCGCCGGGAACGGCATCGCCGCCTTCTGCATGGCGGGCCTGCTGGCCAACGTCGTCTCACGGCCCGATTTCGTGTCCTATGACGCCAACGCCCAGCGCTTTTTCAGCCCCCACTTCCAGCGCTTCATGTTCCACACCCCCATGGCCGCCTGGACCGTCCGGGACCCGGCGCTGGCGGCGCTGATCCAGAAGCGGGGAGAAATCAGCATATTCGAAGGCGCGGGAAGGGTTTGACCCGTCTCGTCACCGCGCTGCAGTCGGGTCGGCGGTATTGAAATAGATTTCGATCAGCGTCCTGGCGTCGACAAAGCCCGTCTCTACGAGGCCGCAGGCCGCCTGCAAGGCATTCACCGCGGCCTCGGTCTTTGGGCCAAAGCTCCCGTCGGCGGCGCCGCCCAGGAATCCGCGGTCGATCAGGCACTGCTGTATGCGTTTCACAGACCCGCCCTTCGAGCCCACTTGAGCGCCATAGCCGTACCAGTCCATGATCGTCTTCACAAACCCGTCCAGCTTGTCGGTGCCCGCCAGCGACGGCGCGGTCTTCCAAAATCGCCCGTTGCCCCGCAGGGTGACGGTGTTCTGCGGCGCGGTGGTCAGCGCAAGGACTGCGGTGCTGTTCGCTTCGGACAGCTGCCTGGCCGTCAGCGTCACGGTGCAGGCGTAGCCCTCGGCGCTCATGCCGCCGCCGGTGTATTCGCCGTAGCGTTTGAAGCTCTGGCGGGCGCTGACCAGGATGTCCGCGTCGTTGGGATCGGCCACGAAGCGAATCGCGCCTGCGGAGGCCTTCTGGATGTCTTCGATCCATCGATCGAGATAATCGGTGATTTCAGGAATCAGGCCCTTTTCGCTGACCGGGTACATGTCATCCCGGTCGATGCCCACCTCGCACTGGGGGTCGACCACCATATAGGCGTTCATCGGCTGGGCATGGGTTGGCGTGTACACCGGCACGCCGTCGGTCAGCCCGACGCCCAGCCGCGCCGCCAATGCCTCGGCCTGTTCGTAGCCCTTCGCCGCTTCCACGCGATCCAGTCCCGACCCGGCGGTGACATCTGCCTGAGCCGTGGCAAACAGCGTCAGCAGAACTGCCAACGCCAGCAGGAATATTGTTTTTCGCCTCATGGATGAACGCTCCTTTCCACATTGCAGAGGACACACTTGATTGGACGTATGCCCCCGCCCTTCCGTTCCGAAGGCCCTATTCCGGATCATCCTGCCCGCTCCCCAACAGCAGAGGCAGCAGGGCCGCGAGGCCCTCCGCGTCCAGCCTGTCCGTCTGGGGCAATTCATATTGCGCCTGCACGGCGTTCAGGGCGGCGATGGTTTTGGGGCCGACGATGCCATCCGCCTTGATGTTCTGCCCGAAGGCGACCAGCAGCTGTTGCAGGCCCCTGGCGGCGTCGCCGCGGCTGCCGTCGCCCACCGCTTCGCCGCGGCTGAGGGCGTCGTACAGCGCGCGATAGTCGGTGACGCCCAGCGCCGCCAGCGCCGACGCCACCGGCGCCGCGGGATCCGCCGTCACCCGGGGCACGTCGGGCGCGTCCACATCCACCTCGGGGATCTCCGGCACCTCGATCTTCGGCTTCTTTGTGGGGGCCGGCGTGGGCACCTTCGGCACCTCGATCTCCGAAATCTCCGGCACCTCGATCGGCGGCACGGTGGGCACCCGGATGCGCAGGGCGCTGAACCGGTCCTCATTCGATCCATCCTGCTCGGCCAGGACGGCCAGGCCACACAGCAGCACCGCCGCGGCCAACAGAACAGATAACAGCTTCCTCATGGTCGAACCTCCCCGCAGATGGTATTGCGCTGCCTCTATTATAGCAGAAGTCAATCGCCAAAAGGAATGTGAATTGCAGACTTTTTTGGCGCTTTTGATATTTTTTGGTGATAGTATAAAGCACATTTATGTTTAGATTTGCTAAGGAGCATTTCTCGTGATATAATGGCGGAAGAGAATGATGAGGAATCCAAGGAGGATCCCATGACCGAGTTCAGAAAGCCGTGGAACGGCGCGCGGATGTCGCCGGAGCTGGAGTTCAAGATCGCCAACCTGCCCGATTCACCGGGCTGTTACCTGATGAAATCCGAGGGCGAGATCATCTACGTGGGCAAGGCGGTGAACCTGAAGAACCGGGTCAGCCAGTACTTCCATTACAGCGCCCAGCATACCCCGAAGGTGCGGGCGATGGTGGAGAAGATCGACGACTTCGACATCATACTGGTGGACGGCGAAATGGAGGCCTTCGCGCTGGAGTGCAACCTGATCAAGCTGCACATGCCCCACTACAACATACTGCTGAAGGACGACAAGGCCTACCCCTACATCCGGGTGAACCTGGCCGAGGATTTTCCGCTGGTGGACCTGGCCCGCAGGCAGGAGAAGGACGGGGCGAAGTACTTCGGCCCCTACCAGGGCTCCACCGTGGTGCGGGAGGTGCTGGACGCGGTGCGCATGGTGTTCCCGATCCGGGTGTGCCGACACGCCATCAACCCGGACAAACCCCGCCGCCCCTGCGTGCACCACCAGGTGGGCCAGTGTCCCGCCCCCTGCGCAGGACTGATCTCCAAGGAGAAATACCGCAGGACCATCGACGGCGTCATCGACTTCCTGAACGGCAAATACGCGCCGGTGCTGACCGAGTTGAAGGACAGGATGATGGAAGCCTCGAGGGAGATGAACTACGAGCGGGCGGCGCTGTACCGCGACCGCATCCGCGCCGTGGAGGCCGTGATG
Source organism: Clostridia bacterium (assembly GCA_045658005.1). Lineage (GTDB taxonomy): Bacteria > Bacillota > Clostridia > Christensenellales > Aristaeellaceae > UBA2862. The sequence goes on from JAZOUD010000064.1 coordinate 7,384, forward strand.
CAGAAGCAAAAGGCCATCTCCACCGCCCAGGCCGACCAGGACATCATCGCCGTGCTGCCCCACGAGGCCGACGCCATGGTGCAGCTGATGTTCGTGCGCTCGGGCCGCATGATCGGCTCGGAGCGCTTCACGCTGGAGGGCGCGGGCGACGAGGAGCTGGGCGAAATCCTGACCCAGTTCATGCTGCAATACTACGGGCCGGAGATCACCCCGCCGAGGGAGATCCTGCTCTCCGCCACGCCGCCGGAACACGACGTGATTGAACAGCTGCTCACCGAGCAGCACGGGGCAAGGACGTACATCCTCACCCCCCGGCGCGGCGAGAAGCTGAAGCTGGTGAACATGGCCCTGAAGAACCTGAAGGACGAGGCGAAGAAGCTGGACCGCAAGAACGCCAACAGCCGCGCCCGCACCGTCGGCGCGCTGGAAACCCTCCAGGAATTGCTGGACCTTCCCACGCTCCCCCGGCGCATCGAGGGCTACGACATCTCCAACACCCAGGGGGCGCTGTCCGTCGCCAGCGAGGTGGTGATGGTGGACGGCGTCAGCGCCAACAAGGAATACCGCCGCTACCGCATCAAGACGGTGGAGGGGGCCAACGACTTCGCCAGCATGTACGAGGTCATCACCCGCCGCCTGTCCCACGGGCTGGACGAGCTGGCGGAGCGGAAGGAACAGGGCCTCGATCCCCAGGGCGGCAAGTTCTCATGGCTGCCCGACCTGATCCTGGTGGACGGCGGAAGGGGCCAGCTGGCCGCGGCCCAGGAGGCCATGCAGGCCCAGGGGCTGAACATACCGATGGTCGGCCTGGCCAAGCGCATCGAGGAAATCGTGCTGCCCGACGAGGAGGAGAGCCTGCTGCTGGACCGCCATTCCCCGGCGCTGCACGTGCTGCAGCGGGTCAGGGACGAGAGCCACCGCTTCGCCATCATCCACCACCGCGCGTTGCGGGGCAAGGCGTCCATCGCATCGCGCCTCGACGGCATCCCCGGCGTGGGCGATAAGAGGAAGAAAGCGATACTGAAGCACTTCAGGACCGTGGAGGCGCTGAAGGCCGCGACGGCGGAGGAGATCGGACAGGTGCCCGGCGTGCCGGAGAAGGTGGCGGAGAGCGTGTGGCGGTTTTTGCATGAGGGGGAGTGAATTATAGGGAGCCCCCTCTCAGTCACGGCTTCGCCGTGCCAGCTCTCCCCCTCACGGGGGCGAGCCAAGATTATATCGTGCGTGGAATCTCTCTTGCTTCGCCCCCATGCAGAGGTATTCAAGAAAGGTTGTCATAGCAATCAACCTCAGTCCTTGCGCGGCAGCCTTGCCTCGCCCCGTGAAAGGGCGAGCCAGGACAGGTTGCCAGAACTATCAGCCTCAATCCATGTGCGGCAGCCTTGCCTCGCCCCGTGAGAAGGCGAGCCGGGACAGGTTGCCAGAACTATCAGCCTCAATCCATGCGCGGCAGCCTTGCCTCGCCCCCGTGAAAGGACGAGTCGGGACAGGTTGCCAGAACTATCAGCCTCAATCCATGCGCGGCAGCCTTGCCTCGTCGCCGCAAAAGAACGAGCCAGGACAGGTTGCCAGAACTATCAGCCTCAATCCATGCGCGGCAGCCTTGCCTCGCCCCCGTGAGGGGGAGAGGTGCCCCGTAGGGGCGGAGAGGGGGTTCCCCTACCTCATTCTCAAATTCCATCAGAAAGGCGTGAATCCGCATGTCACAACCACCCAAGGACATCATGCTCGCCAACGCCCGCGCCCTGCGCAGGAACATGACCCCCTGGGAGCGCAAGTTGTGGTATCTCTTCTTGCGCAGTTATCCGGTCAAAATCTACAAACAGCACATCATCGGCCCCTACATCATCGATTTCTACTGCCCGAGAGCTAAACTCGCCATCGAGCTGGACGGTTCCCAGCATTTCATGCCGGAAGGAATAGAATCTGATATGCAGCGCGACAATGCTTTGGCGGCTCACGGCATTGCCGTCCTTCGCATACCAAACATCGACATCGATCGCCGCTTCCAGGCTGTTTGCGAAACCATTCACCGGGAAATACAGTCTCATACAGTATAATGACAAATCACAGGGAGGTTATATCATGCTCAAGATAAAATCCATCCTCTGTACCCTGCTCATTCTCGCACTGACCGCCCTCCCCGCCCTGTCGGAGGGCTTTCAGCGCATGGAAAAGGACGGCAGGTTCGCCCTGGCAGACGACAGCGGCTTCCTGCTGACGGACTACATCTACGACGACATCTATTGCTATGATACCGAACCTCCCTTCCGCGTGTCCCGGGACGGACATGCGGGCTACATCGACGAGGCGGGCTACGAGGTGGTGCCCGCCATCTACGACGCCCTCGACGTCTCCTTCCGCGAGGGCGTGGCCCCTGCGCGCATAAACGGAAAATGGGGCTATGTGGACGCGGCTGGGCGGCTGGTCATCGGCCCGTGGTTCGATGAAGTGGATCAATTCTCCGAGGGCCTGGCGGCGGCGGAGCAGGGTGACAAATGGGGCTACATCGATCACTCGGGCCGCTTCGCCGTAGAGCCCCGGTTTGACTTCGGTGGCTGGTTCCGCAACGGCTATGCCCGGGTGCACCTGGACGGAAAGACCGGCCTGATCGACAAAAACGGCGCCTGGGCGCTGGAGCCCGAATTTGACGACGCCGAGATCAACGTGGACGACGACGGCCTGGTCTCCGTCACCGAGGACTACGGCGAAACCTTCCGCTACTTCGACCTCTCCTCCGGCGCGGCGGTGGAGGTGAAATCGGTGAAATCGGGTATCGACCTCTCCGATTACATGCCCTTCGAGGGGAAGAAGGTGGCCACCCTCTCCGAAAAGCGCACCCTGGACAAGCGGGTCACCGAAGAACAGACCCTCCCCCGCCTGGACGGGGCCACGGCGCTGTTCCCGGTGTATGCCGCCTTCTGCCAGGCGGTGTACCCCAAGGCCACCCGCTACACCCGTCTGGTAGACAACGAGGTCAATACCGAGGCACTGATCACCTGCACCAAGACCAACCGGGCCTACGAGCGGCTGATCCAGGGCGACGCCGACATCATCTTCGTGGCCCAGCCCTCCGATGAGGAGCTGGACATGGCGGCCGAAGAGGGCGTCGAATTCGACATGATCCCCATCGGCAAGGAGGCCTTCGTGTTCATCGTGAACAAGGACAACCCGCTGGAGGACATCACCGTCGATCAGATCAAGGGCATCTACTCCGGCCAGATCACCGACTGGAGCCAGCTGGGCGTTCAGGGTGTCGGCCCCATCGTGGCCTACCAGCGCCCCAAGAACAGCGGCAGCCAGACGGCCCTGGAGTCGCTGATGGGCGACACCCCGCTCATGGAGGCCCCAAAGGGCGTGGTGGCCTGGGACATGGGCGACATCCTGGACACCGTGGAATACCGCAACCTGCCCAACGCCATCGGCTACTCCTTCCGCTTCTTCTGTACCGACATGATGGGCAGCGAGGTGAAGCTGCTGGCCGTGGACGGCGTGGAACCCACCGAGGCCAACATCCGGAACGACACCTACCCCATCGCCTCCACCCTCTATGCTATTCGCCTGAAGGGCAACGACAACCCCAACGTGGTCGCGCTGCTGGACTGGATCCAGTCGCCCCAGGGCATGGAATTGGTGGAGAAGTCCGGATATACACCGTGGGAGGGCTGAAGCCATGGAGTGTCCCGTGAAGCAAGGGCAAAGGGTGAAGGCGCTTGTATCCGACAGAGCGCTGGCAGTCATCTGCTGGCTGGTCGTTGCCTTTCATCTCATATTCACCGTACTCGGCGCGATTCCCGGTCTGGCTTACACACTGCGAAACAAGGCGGCTTGGCTGATCTGTGTGGCGGCGCTGCTGGCGCTCGCGCTGTGGCAGGAGACGCGATACAAAGCACATCATGGCCACTGGCTGCTGCTGATGCCGGTGCTGTCGGCGGCGGTACTGCGGCTGTTTATCCCGGCGGACGGCATGGGGCTGTGGCAGTGCGGCCTGGCGCTGCTCGACCTGGCCCTGGGCGGCGCGCTGTTCGCCCGGGCCCGGGCCGGCAGGGGATTCAAGCTGACCGCAGGCATCCTCTGCGCAATGGTGCTGGTCCCCACGCTGATGCTGATGCTGCTCACCGCATTTATCGGTCCCCCCAATATCACCCTTCGCCGGTATCCCGATCCCACTGGGCGCCTTGAAGCGGAGGTGCGCGTCGTGGACGAAGGCGCGACAGGGGGAAGCACGACGGTCACGGTCTGCCAGGCCCGGCCCTTCGGTCTGCTGGACATTGTCAGGTGGAAAACCACCCTCTCCTGGATCGACCCCGAAGCGCTGCAGGTGGATTGGATGGACGACGCGATTTCGATCAACGGTGAGACGTGGCGCTGGAAGGGTGAACAGGGCGCGGCGTGACCGCTTTTGTGGAGAACCGAAGCCTTGACAGATCGACGGGTATATAATAAAATGAAGGTGTCCTGAAAGGGACCGAGAGCGGACAACAACGCGCGAAGTTGTGAACCCGCAGGGTTCGCAAGTCTGCTTCGCAGACCGCCCCGTTAGAATTGTCATTCTAACGGGGCGCTATGGCGGTTGCAAACTTGCCTCCGAAAGGAGGTGAGCGTATGCGAATTACTTTCCATATCGGAAGGTTTACCATCACCATTATTGTGAAGGATCGCAAACAAAACAGCCGCCACCCCGCCAGGTGACGACTGAATGCGGTTCTGAATCAAGAACCAAGTAAAGAAGTTTTTGGAGGAGTAACCGCGTGCGTGGTTCGCTCTCCGTACTCATTATAATCCAATCCCGGCATTATGTCAAGCCGGGATCCGAAAATGAACGCTTCACGGAGGTCATCAGCATGGACTACACCAACCTCGACCGGCTGGTCGATTCCTACAAAGACGAACTGATTGAAAACATCCGCAAATGGATCGCCATCCCCTCCATAAAAGGCGCGCCCGCCGGCGAGAACGCGCCCTTCGGCGCGGAAGTCCGCCGGATGCTGGACACGGCCCTTGAGGACGGCAGGCGCTTCGGCTTCGAGGTGCGGGACATCGACGGCTATGCCGGCGACATCAGCTACGGCGAAGGGCCCCAGACCATGGGCATGCTGGCCCACCTGGACGTGGTGCCCCTGGGCGACGGCTGGACGCACGACCCTCTGGGCGGCGAGATCGAAGACGGCAGGCTGTACGGCCGCGGCACCACCGACGACAAGGGCCCGGCGCTGTGCGCGCTGTACGCCATGCGGGCGGTGAAGGAAGCGGGCATACCGCTCAAGCACGGCGTGCGGCTGATCCTGGGCTGCGACGAGGAGACCGGCATGAGCGACATGCGGTATTATGCCTCGAAGATGAAGATGCCCGATTACGGCTTCTCCCCGGACGCCGAGTTCCCGGTGATCAACATCGAGAAGGGCGGCATCAACCTGCGCCTGTCGGCAGTCACCGGCGGCGAAGAAGGCGCTGAGCTTCCCGTCTACAGCCTGTACGCCGGCGAGCGCCCCAACGTGGTGCCCGCCGAGGCCACCGCCCTGGTGGGCCTGAACGGCATGACCCTGGACGCGCTGAACGACAAGCTGGCCGCCATCGCCGCCACCCACGAGGGCTTCAGGCTGAAGGCCGTCGCCGAGGGCGAGGGCCAGGCGAGGATCGTCGCCACCGGCGTCAACGGCCACGCCGCCATGCCCTGGCGGGCCGTGAACGCGGCGGGCATGCTGCTTATCGCCCTCTCCGAGCTCAATGCCGGGGGCGGCAGCAGGGAGGCCATCGCCACGCTGGCGCAGGCCGTGGGCATGGACTACACCGGCAAAGCGCTGGGCATCGCCTGCAAGGACGAGCTGTCCGGCGAGCTGACAAGCAACCTGGGCATACTTCGGTATGACGGCAACGAGATCTCCGCCCTGCTGGACATCCGCTATCCCCTCTGCGGCAACGAGGAGACCCTGCTGGGGCAGGCGGCCATACGGGTGAGCCCGGTGCTGTCGGTGCGGCGCATGGGCGGCCACACGCCGCTGCACGTGCCCGCCGATAGCCCCGTCGTACAGGGCCTTTTGAAGGTCTATCACGAGGTCACCGGCCTGGACGCCTACACCATCGCCATCGGCGGCGGCACCTATTCCCGCATGATGCCCAACACCGTGGCCTTCGGCGTGTGCTTCCCCGGCGACATGGACGTGTGCCACATCGCCGACGAATACATCGACCTGGAAAAGCTGATGCTGGGCGTGAAGATCTTCGCCCACGCCATCGCGGAGCTGGCAGGCGGAAATGAATGAGGAATGAGAAATGAGGAAAGAGGAATGAATAGAAAGCCTTTCTCCATCGCCATTGACGGGCCTGCGGGGGCGGGCAAGTCCACCGTCGCGAAGGCGGTCGCCACTGAACTGAACGCCATGTACCTGGATACCGGGGCCATGTACCGCGCCTTTGGGCTGTACATGCTGCGCCGCGGCGCGATCAAGGACAAGAGCGCCATCATCGCCGCCGTGGACGACGTGGACATCACCGTGGAATTCATTGACGGCGCGCAGCACATCTTCCTGGGCGGCGAGGATGTCAGCGACGCCATCCGCGAGCCCGAGGTCTCCATGGCCGCCAGCGAAGTCTCCACCGTGCCCGAGGTGCGCGAGCGCATGGTGGCGCTTCAGCGCAAGATCGCCGAAGGCCACGACGTGATCATGGACGGCCGGGACATCGGCACCAAGGTGCTGCCGAACGCCACCCTGAAGATCTACCTGACCGCCTCCGTCGAGGAGCGGGCCCGCCGTCGCTGCCTGGAGCTGGAGCAAAAGGGCATTCCGGAGCCCTACGAGAAGGTTCTGGAGGAAATGAAGGCGAGGGACTACCAGGACACCCACCGCGCCGCATCGCCCCTGCGCCCCGCCGACGACGCCGTGACCGTGGACACCACAAACAACACCCTCGAGGAGAGCGTGGCCGAAATCAGGCGGCTGGCGCTGGAAGCGATCGACAGGCGCTGATTTGTTCACAAATTATCAATAACTGAAAGCGATACGAACGGCATGTAATGTGATATAATGCCTGTGACGTATCGTTTTCTCTACCGATTCCAACAACGGGAGGAGCATATGAAAAAGGCAATTGCATTGTTGATCGCCCTCGCGCTGACGCTGGGGCTGCTGCCCGCAGCGCTGGCAGAAGCGGAAAGCGCACCCGCGCTGCCCCAGGTGGGCGAGGTGATCCACGGCTTTGAGGTCGTGGAGCTTCGGGATTACCCGCTGATGGACGCCACCATCGTGCGCTTCACCCATGAGCAGACCGGGGCCGAGCTGTACTACATCGCCAACGACGACACGAACCGGGCCTTCGACCTGACCTTCTTCACCGAGGCCATCGACAATACCGGCCTGCCCCATGTGTTTGAGCACGCCACCATCCAGGGCTCGGAGAAGTACCCCGGGGAGCAGATGTTCTTCAATCTGAACTACCAGACCTACAACACCTTCCTGAACGCCATGACGGGCCAGTGGTACACCAGCTATCCCATCGCCAGCCTGTCCGAGGCGCAGCTGTTGAAGCTGGCGGAGTTTTACACCGACGCCTGCTTCAACCCCATCATCATGGAAAACGAGCGCATCTTCCGCACCGAGGCCTGGCGCTACCGGCTGGAGAGCGCGGACGCCCCGCTGACCATCGAGGGCACCGTGTATTCAGAAATGCTGGGCGCTTCGACCCTCCAGCGGCAGGCGTCGATCAACCTGTTGCGCGCCGCCTTCCCCGGCTCGAAGGTCGGCAACGAATCCGGCGGCGACCCGGAATTCATCCCCGACATGACCTGGCAGGCGCTGAAGGACTATCACGACAAATACTACCACCCCTCCAACTGCGCCGCCTACATCTACGGACAGTTCGAGAACTACAAGGCCTTTTTGCAGCTGCTGGACGGCTACTTCTCCGCCTACGAGAAGCGGGAATCCGTCCGCGATGACGCGGGATATACCCCCATCGCCGAGCCGGTGGTGCAGTCGCTGCCCTTCCCGGTGGAGCAGGGCGCGAATACCGAGCACGCCTCGATGGTCATGTACGCCATTGTCTGCCCGGGTCTCAGACAAAACCTGGAGGACGAGCTGACGCTGGACACGATGACCGACCTGTTCATAGCCGGCGCGTCCGATTACCAGCAGAGGCTCCAGGAGGTGCTGCCCTACGGCAGCTTCGGCGCCTACATCGAAATGAACGGTCCGGAGGACGCCATAGTGTTCACGGCATCCAACGTCGATCCCGGAGACTCCGAGACCTTCAAGACCATCGTGGATGAGGAGATCGCCAAGGTTTCCAGGGACGGCTTCCCCCAGGAGCTGGTGGATTCCGTCGCGGCGTCGCTGGCCATATCCGCCCGTCTGACCCGGGAGAACAGCGACCCCGTGAACAGCATCATCTCGCCGATGGTCTCCCGCTATTTCGCCACCGGCAACCCCTGGGATCATCAGGACTACCAGGACGGCCTGTTTAGCGTGGACGACTGGAATAAGCAGGGGAAGTACGCCCAGGCCGCCGCGAACTGGCTGGTCGGCAGCCGGACCACCGCGCTGGCGACCACCTACCCCGAGCCCGGCGCGAAGGAAAAAAGGGAAGCCGCGCTGGCCGAGAAGCTGGCAGCCGTCAAGGCGGCCATGTCCGACGACGAGATCGCCGCGCTGGTGGAGGCCACCAACGCCGAGGCTCCCGAGGACCGCTCCGCCGAATACGTGGCCAAGCTGAAGGCCGTGACCGTTGAATCCCTGCCCGAGGAGATCAAGCAGTATGCGGTGAATGACGCCACCGGCGAGGACGGCATCCGCCACATCGACGCCCTGGCGGCGGTGGACGGCATCAGCCAGGCCATCATCCTTCTGGATGCCGCCGGCCTGCCCCAGGAGGACATCCACTGGCTCAAGCTGTACACCGACCTGATCACCCAGCTGGATACCACCGCCCATACCAAGGCGGAGCTGGCCCGGCTGTTCAGCCGCTACCTGTACAACGGCGCCATCTCCCTGTCCCTGCCCCTGTCAGGGGCGGACAGCTATCACCCCTACCTGCGCATGAGCTGGCTCGCCCTGGACGACGACCTGGCCGCAGGCTACGACCTGATGCGCGAGCTGGTGTACGACACCAAGGTGGACGACCCCGCGAAGCTGCTGGAGCAGGTGCAGGCGCTGAAGGCCTCCATGAAGAGCGACATCACCGCCAACCCCGCCAGCACGATCCTCCGCCGCGCCCTGGCCCACAGCTCGGAGCGCTATGCCTACAACAGCTATGCCGCCGGCCTTGAATACTATGAATTCCTGAACGGCGTCGAGCAGCTGCTGACCGACGACCCGGACGCAGCGGTGGCAAAGCTGAAGGGCATTCAGGATATCTTCAACAACCGCAAAAACGCCGTGGCGCTCTGCGCCGGCAACGAAGCGAGTATCGCCCTGAACCGGGATCTGTCCGCCGCCTTCCTGTCATCGCTGGACGAGCGGGAGATCATCCCCGCGAGGTACGACTTTCCCGTGCCCGAAAAGCGGGAGGCGCTGATCATCGACAGTGGCGTGCAGTTCAACATGATCGCCGGCGGTCTGGACGCCGCAGGCCTTTCGGGCTTCGACGGACGCCTGGACGCGCTGAACAACCTGGTGGCCGACACCTTCCTGGTGCCCCAGCTGCGGGACCAGTACGGCGTATACACCCCCATAGCCAGCGCCAGCGAGGAATACTTCATGCTCTACGCCTACCGCGACCCGAACGTCGCCGAGACCTTCCAGGTGCTGGCGCAGCTGCCGGAGCAGATCGCGGGCATGGCGCTGGACCAGGATACCCTGAACGGCTACATCATGAACGCCTATTCCTCATACGCCATGCCCCTTGGCGAGCTGACCGGCGCGGCCTCTGCGGCCATGGACACGCTGCAGGGGCTTGACCCTGCGAGGCGTCTGAATTGGATGCGCCAGCTGAAGCAGCTGACCCCCGAGGCGGTGCATGCCGACGCCGGGCTGTATGGGAAGCTGTTGGAAAACGGCGCGCGAATGACCGCCGGCGCGGCCTCCGCCATCAACGAAAACGCCGGGCTGTTCGACGCCATCCTCAATCCCTTCGGCGCGGTAGACGTCACCCAGGTGGAATTGAAGGACGCAGTGGAAGGCGACGAACATTACGACGCCGTGCGCTTTGTCTTCGAGGAGGGCTTCATGGCCCCGCTGTCGGAGGACGATTTCGGCGCAAACGAGCCTGCCACTCAGGGCGACCTGCTGGCCGCGCTGTACGTGCTGGTGGGCGGCAACCGGGACGCCAACGAGGCGCTGGCCGCCTTCGTGGAATACGGCCTGGTGACTGACGACACCGAACTGAACGCGCCCATACTGCCCGAGGACATCTGGGGCCTGCTCTCCGCCGTGGTGGGTGAGGAGGTCCCTCCGATGATCGAAACCGCCCAGAGCGACGTCGTCACCCGCGCCGAGCTGGCCGAAGCATTAATGGCCTTCGTGGAAAGTATGGAATAGTATATTTCCATAGGGTCGGTGAGCGGTTAATGCAAAGGAGTGTCTCATGAATAAAGGATTCTATCGCTTCCTGTGCGGCCTGTTGGGCGCGATCTACGGCGTGCTGTTTCCTGCCCGTGTGGACGGATTGGAGAACCTCCCCGCCGAGGGGCCATACATACTGTGCAGCAACCACATCAGCAACCGCGACCCGTTTTACCTGGCTATCCGGTGCCGGCCACGCTATCTGCACTTCATGGCCAAGATCGAGTTGTTCAAGTGGAAGCCCATGGCCCGGTTCTGCACCGCTCTGGGCGGCTTTCCGGTGGACCGTGGGCACAGCGACCTGAACGCCGTGCGCACCGCGCTGAATCTTTTGAAGGAGGGACATGTGCTGGCGCTGTTCCCCCAGGGCACCCGCAGCAAGGACAACAGCCGCACGCCGATGCTGGGGGGCGTTTCGATGATCGCCCTGCGCTCCGGCGTGCCGGTGATTCCCGCCTACATCGGCGGCCCCTACCGCCCCTTCCGCAAGACCCAGCTCAGCTTCGGAAAACCCGTCAGCTTCGAGGGACTGGGAAAACGCATGGACAGCGACACGCTCAAGGCAGCCACTGCCCGCATCGAGGATGCCGTGTGGGGACTTAAAACGTGATCGTAGTCCATCGTGCAGAAGCCTGTCACAAATCCAGTTTTGTGACAGGCCTTTATGGATAATGTAAAAATTGTGTTATCATGCATATTATTGCAGGAATTACCCCTACTGCAATCGAAATAAAACGGATAGCATAATAGTCATATTATGCTTGTATGCTTCGACAAAGCATATGGATTTCATCGAAAAAAGGGCGGAGGCGATTCCCCATCGCGCGCGTTATTCTGGCAAACCACGCTGGTTTCTGCTTTGGCGTGCGCAGGGCCGTGGAGACCGCCGAGCGATCGGCTCCGGCCATGACCCTCGGGCCCATCATCCACAACCCTCAGGTGGTGGCTTCGCTGGCTGAGATCGGCGTGCACAGCGTCGCCAGGCCCGATGAAATCCCCGACGGTTCCCGGGTGGTCATACGCTCCCACGGCATCGGTCAGGCGGCCTACCAGGCCCTGGAGGCGCGGGGCTGCGAGATCGTCGACGCCACCTGCCCCTTCGTTCAGCGAATTCACGACATGGCCCGCGAGGCCTCGCAGACCGGGACGCCGCTGATCGTGATCGGAGAGGGCGACCATCCCGAGGTGCAGGGCATACTGGGCTGGAGCGAGACGCCGGCCTGGGCCGTGCTGACGGAGGAAGACGTCATGGCCCTGCCCCCGCTGGAGAGCGCCAGGGTCGTGGCACAGACCACCATGGTGCAGGAGCGCTTTGACGCGCTGTGCAAGCTGCTTTCCCAGCGCATACCGCGCCTTGACGTGCGCGCCACCATCTGCACCGCCACACGTGACCGCCAGCAGGAGGTCGCAGAGCTCGCCCGCAGGGCCGACGTGATGATCATCATCGGCGGCAGGCAGAGCTCAAACAGCCGCAAGCTGTACAGGCTTGCCGCGGACATCTGCCCCAGGACCTGCTTCATAGAGACTGCGGCAGAGCTGGACGGCATTCGGTTGAAGCCGTCCGATACGGTTGGGATTACAGCCGGTGCATCCACGCCGGATTGTATTATTAAGGAGGTTGTTGCAAGAATGAACGACATCGAGAAGAAAGTCAATCCCGAAGAGAACCAGGAACTTGAAGTCATGTCAGAAGAGGCCATTGACAAGACCATAGTTCAAATTCGCCCCGGCCAGATCATCACTGGCAAGGTCGAAATGATCACCGACGATGAGGTTTGCGTCAACATCGGCTACAAGTCTGACGGTATCGTAAAGAAATCCGAGCTTTCTTCCACCGATGTCAAGGAAGGCGATGAAATCGAAGTCGAAGTCGTCAAGGTGAACGACGGCGAAGGCAACGTGGTGCTTTCCCAGAAGAACATCATCAACCGCAAGGCGTGGGAAGACATCTGCGCCAAGGAAGAGGCCGGCGAGTTCGTCGAAGGCATCGGCAAGGAAGCCGTCAAGGGCGGCCTGCTGGCCGACGTGTGCGGCATCCGCACCTTCATCCCCGCCAGCCAGCTTTCCCTGCGCTATGTCGAGAAGATCGACGAGTTCGTGGGCCAGCCCATGACGCTGAAGATCATCGAGATCGACAAGGCCAAGAAGCGCATCGTCGCCAGCCGCAAGGCCGTGCTGATGGCGGAAGAGGCCGAGAAGAAGAAAAAGATCTGGGAATCCCTGGAAGTGGGTTCCGTCGTGAAGGGCATCGTTCGCCGCTTGGCGGACTTCGGCGCTTTCGTGGACATCGGCGGCGTGGACGGCCTCGTGCATGTCACCGATCTGAGCTGGGGCCGCGTAAAGCACCCCTCCGAGGTCGTTTCCGTTGGCCAGGAAATCGACGTCAAGATCAAGAACATCGATCCCGAGCGCGAGCGCATCTCCCTGTCCTACAAGGAGACCCAGCCTCGTCCCTGGACCGTCGCCGGCGAGAAGTATCCCGTGGGCTCCGTGGTTGAGGGCAAGGTCGTTCGCATCGCCAGCTTCGGCGCGTTCGTCGAGCTGGAGCCCGGCCTGGACGGCCTGGTGCACATCAGCCAGATCGCCCTGACCCGCATCGCGAAGGTCGAGGACGAGGTCAAGGAAGGCGACATCGTGCGCGTGAAGGTGCTGGACGTCAACACCGAAGCCAAGCGCATCTCCCTGTCCATCCGCGAGGTCCTGGAGGACGAAGCGATGGATTCCGTCAATGACGAAGGCGAGTATGATATCGCCGACATCCCCGGCGAGGACGCTCCCGTCGAGGAATGATCGATTGATCCCAAAGCGGCACGAGGACATCGTGCCGCTTTTTGCATTACACGATATGCAGGAGGCGCAACATGTCCAGGATCGAATACCTCACGATACCCTCCCGGGTGGACGGGCTGCCGCTGTCCGTCTGCCTGGTCATGCCCGATTCCGAAAAGGCGAAGGCGCTGGTCCAGCTGGCCCATGGCATGGCCGAGCACAAGGAACGCTACCTGCCCTTCATGGAATACCTGGCCGATCACGGCTATGCCGTGCTGATCAACGACCACCGGGGCCACGGCGGCAGCCTGCGCGCCCCCGGTGACCTGGGCTACTTCTATGCCGGCGGTGCAGACGCCCTGGTCGAGGACCTGCACCAGCTGACCCTCTGGCTCCGGGACCGCTTCCCCGACCGCAGGTTGTTTCTGTTCGGCCACAGCATGGGCTCCCTGGCCGTGCGCGTCTATCGACAGCGCTACGACGGCGATATCGACGGCCTGGTGGTCTGCGGCAGTCCCGGGCGCAACCCGGCCACCGGCATGGGCCTAATCCTGAACCGGGCGATGACCGCCCTCAAGGGCGAGCGCTACATCAGCCGAATGTTTGTCAACATGACCACCGGCAGCTTCAACAAGTGCAATCCCAAATCCGGCAGCGCCAACGCCTGGCTCAGCACCAACCAGGACAATGTGCAAAAGTACGACGCCGACCCGCTGTGCGGCTTCCCCTTTACCCTCAACGGCTACAAGGCGCTTTTGACGCTGATGCGGGACGCCTACCGGCCTGTCCCGGCGGCGCACCCCAACCTTCCGGTCCACTTTCTGTCCGGTGCCGATGATCCCTGCGCGCCGGACGAGAAGGGCTTCAACGACGCCGTGGCGTGCCTGCGCCGGGACGGCTATCACACCGTCACCGCCCGCATGTATCCCGGCATGCGCCATGAGCTGCTGAACCACGCCAATCACATGCAGATCTATGAAGATCTCCTGGCGATTTTTGACAGTTGGCTGTAGAGGCACTGTTGTTTGTTTTATGTTAATTTTTATTTCGGTACCTTGACATCTTCATTCGTCCGTGCTATTATTTAGGTACCAAAATAAAGAAAGGACGGATGAAAACGATGTACAATCCGATGGATATCCGGGATGGAAACCGCGGCGGTGAAGGGCGTTTTATCGAGTGCTTCAACGATGTGCCCGAGCGCATGCCCCACAGGGGTTATCGCCACGGCGATGATGTTCCCCACCCCATGCCCCGCGATTTTTACAGCCGTGACGAAGGGCCCCGCTGCATGCCCCGTGGTCATGGTGGACATGGCATGTCCGGCAATCCCGACTTCGCCCCCGAGGATTTCGCCGATTACGACGAAATGCCCCATTGCATGCCCCACAGGCACGGTATGCCCGGCGGGCCGGGTGGCAACGGCTTTGGCCCTGGCGGGCACGGCAGGCACGGCATGCCTGGCGGACCGGGCAATCCCGGCAACATGCCGCCCCGGCGCCCCGACCCGGAGTTCCTGAAGCGCCGCATCGAAGACAGCGACCTGATGGAACTGATCGACATGGCCGGGCGCATGGCCCAGCGGCGTCCGCAAAGCGGTCCCGCAAGGAGCCAGTCCCTGGTGCTGTCCATACTGGCCGGACGGGAGGCGCTTACCCAGAGGGAGCTTCAGCAGATGCTGGGCATACAACCCGGTTCGCTGAGCGAGCTGGTTTCCAAGCTGGAAGGCAAGGGGTATCTGATCCGGGAAAAGGCAGAGGATCGCCGCGGCAATCTGCTTCGCATCACCGAGGAGGGGCGCAAGGCCATTCCTTCAGCCGACGAATTGCCTGAGGACGCTCCCTTCGCAGCCCTGACCGATGACGAGCAGGATCAACTCGCTTCGCTGCTGAGAAAGCTGCTTTCCAACTGGGTGGACGCCATGGAGGCCGCCGTTCCCCGGGAACGTCGCACCCCCTTCCCCCACCACGACAGGCCGGTCGAGCTATGACCGGCCTGTCGCGTTGCACGAATGAACATAAAACTAAACAAAAAAAGGTATTGACAATCCCGGGAAAACGTGTATAATATATATCGTTGCCGACGCAATGAGGCACTTGAAGCCGGATGCTGAAAGGTGTCGCCGCAGATCGAAGGATAGGCTGGCGTAGCTCAATTGGCAGAGCAGCTGATTTGTAATCAGCAGGTTGCGGGTTCAAGTCCCATCGCCAGCTCCATTCTTTGAAGCAGGCAACATGGGAAATGTGGGTAGGTTCCCGAGTGGCCAAAGGGAGCAGACTGTAAATCTGCCGCGGAACGCTTCGGTGGTTCGAATCCACCCCTGCCCACCATCTATGCGGGAATGGCGGAATTGGCAGACGCGCTAGATTCAGGTTCTAGTGATCATTACGATTCGTGCAGGTTCAAGTCCTGTTTCCCGCACCAAAGGGTTGCACAAAGTGCAACCCTTTTCTTTGTGCAAATAGCCCTAAAAGCAGCCCTTTTTCGGTGAATTTGGCGTGATTTCGGGCTGCTCTCACGCCCTCCGTTTTTGCGCTTAACAAGGCCAGTTAACACAATCTTTCGATTTACGTCCAAACTGGCTGTCAAAACGCGGCGCTTCCGGCTCCAGGGAGGGCGCTTGAGCCCGACTAGCGGAGCTGGTTCCGAAGCGAAGCGGAGGACACCGGCCCGCGTAGCTGCGACGCGGCCTTTAGGCCGTGGGGCAGCCGGCTAAGAAAGTCTCCATTTTCCGAACGGCGTCCGGCAGTCGGCTTTCCTCTTTTTTCGCGTAGACCTTCAGCGTCATCTCCGGCGTAGAGTGTCCCATCAGCGCCTGCGTGGTCTTGATGTCCACTCCCGACGCCACCATCATGGTTGCGAAGGTCGTCCGGAAGTTGATGGCCGTCATCCCGTACAGCTCGATATGAGACTTCAGGGAATCCCACAGCCTGCGATACGTCACCTGGGAGACCGGCGAGCCGTCCTCCTTGGAAATCACGTAGCCCCTCTGCTTCCTGCAACCCAGCAGGATGTTGTAGAGCTGGTCACACATCGGGAAGGGCCTGACGCTGAACTCGTTTTTCGTCTCCTTGGTCACAGCGACATTGACGGGATGGACTACGGCCTGTTTGATCTCGATCATTCGAGTCTCGAAGTTGATGTTCTCCCACATTAGCCCCAATACCTCCTCGCGCCGCATGCTGGTATAGGCCAGCAGCGCGATCAGGCAGCGCTCCCTGGAATCTTCCAGCTCCGGGATGGCCTTCTGAATGGAGGCAATCTGTTCCCTGGTCAGCGGGGTCGTACCCTCCCCCGCCTTCGCGGGATTGTGGACGCGCTTGTCCTTCGCCGGGTTCTTGACGATGAGATCGTCGGAAACCGCGGAATCAAGCACCTCCTTCAGCATTGCCCAATCCGCCTTCACGGTTGCCTTCTTGTACGTCTTTGCCCGGTGGCTCAGGAAATCCTGCACGTCTGTCGGCGTAATGTCCTCGATGTACTTGTCCCCGAACCATTTAAGCAGCACGCTCTGCTTGGCATCCATGAACACTTCATAGGTGGCCGCCTTGCCTGTCTTGAAAATCCGTCGCCATTGAACGATGTAATCGGAGAACTTCGTTTTCACCACGGGCGGCTGTGCCGCTTCCTCTTGCACCTGCTTCTCATGGGGGCCGTATTCGATCTCCTGGTCGATGAAATCCTTGATCCGACCGGATTTCACCACGGCCTCAATCACCTTGTCAGCCAGCTTCAATTCGTCGGTGGCGCTCAGCCTCTTGATGATCTCGTTGCCCTCTTCATCATGTCCAATGACAACTCTAATTCGATGTTCCTTTGCCATAATATCAAAGCTCCTCTCTGATACTTCAGGCAAGGAATCATTTTGAACGGTATTTGAACGGTTTTCAAGGTGCGAACCTGAACTTAATCCCAATAAGTATTGTACCATATCCTGCTGGCTTTTGCAAACATCTGCCAGTCGTTGTATCCCCTCCGCAATACTGCCAAGCTGTGCCTCAACCGCAACAGGAGCCCCTTGGCCTCCGGTTTCTTCCATCTTAACCATGCTGTTGTACATAGTGACCTCCATATATGAAAAAGCCGCCAGAGGCCGATGATGACACTCTGACGGCTTGAAAAACGTCAATGGTTGATTTGGTTCTTCTGTTCCCAATGCAGTTTCCATTCCCTGAACGCTTCGGCACTCATTTCTCCGCTGGATAGCAACGACCGTTTGCTCCAGTATTGTGAGAGGAAATCCGAAAGCCGAGCCATTTCCTCATAGAAATTGGCGTCATGTGCTTCATCCAACCAGAGGAAATACTCGATCAGCGCATCAACGGGGTTCTCAGGGGTCTGCGCCAGTCGCGCAGGGGCCACATTGAGTATTCTTGCAAGGGATTCCGAGCTTTCCGGGCTCAGGTTCCTAAAGCCCTGTTCCCACTGCGCGATCCTGCATGAAGCAGCCTTTTCATCGAATCCCATTCTCATGCCCAATGCCTTCATGGTCATGGAACGAAGTTTCCTCAGATAACTCAGCCTCGTTCCCTGCTTCACGCCATTTCACTTCCCTCTGTCACGCCGACTGCCGTTGTCAAAAGCGCCATCGCCACCTGCTCTGGATTCGCCTTTCGCTCATATCCCGTCCACCATTGCATCACACCCTCGCCGCTTTGCCACAAGCTGCTGTGGTTCAGTTTGCCGTCGCGTCGCCGGGCTTCCAGCATATCGTCAAAAGCGCTGACGTACAGCTTTCGATACTGTGGCCAGCGCGTCAATTCCCGTCGTTGAGCGGCATACCCACCCATCGGGCAGCCAACGCAGCCCAGGCGGGTACAGCCGGAATCATATAGCTCGCAATACGGAATGTTGTAGGTGCGGATGAACTCCCACACATCCTCGTCTGTCCAGTCGATGATCGGGTTGAGCATCGTCTTGTGCGTTCGGTAGCACATCTCCACGACGCGCCGGGTGGCCGCGTCGTCGTAGTTCATTATGATGCCGCGGGCGCGGTTGTTGTTGTACCGCGCCCCCTGCCGCTCGGCGACCTGCGCCGCCTTGCCGTTGAAGATCGTCACCGTCCCTTGATTGCGTTTTCTACCCGCACTCTCGTCCCAGCGAACGCCTGTCACCACCACGCGGCCCTCGCCGTGGGATTCTTTCAGCGCCTCGCAGCAGTACCGTGCCAGACGGGTCGGCGGGAATTGCTTGTGGACGATCAGCTGCCGCATGGACAGCTTCGGGATGGTGAAGTGGATGCACCGCTTTCCGGTGACGCTTTGGACTGTCGCCGGAGAGAGCAGCCTGCTGCCGCCGTTGACGGCAAAATATTTGAAAGACCCGTCAGGCAGGTCGTAGATCACCGCCTCGAATTGGCGGATCACGAAGCGAACCAGCTCCGGCGGGTCAACCGTTGTCATATTATAATGTATCTCATAGCCCACCCCGGCCATGCGGAGGATGGCTTCCACCACGATGGAATCCTTGCCGCCGCTGTAGGCCAGGTAGTATTTATCAGGCGGTTCAAAACTCCGCACCAGGTCAATGGCACGTTGCACCTTGTCCCGCCTCTCTCCAAACAGGTCGTATACAATCAGGCTCAATTCATCGCCTCCCCATTGTGAAGCCTTATTGCCTGTTTTCTTCATCAGATGGCCACACGCTGCTGTTGATTCGCAACTTTATCCACTGTGCTTTCAGAAGGTTCTTCTTTTCTTCCAGCTTTTCCCGGACGGATGTGCGGGGCTGTCCTCGTCCGTTCACACGATCATCCAGCGCGGCAATGGCGGCGCGGTCATGCAGGTACAGATTGATTTGCGTTTCCCTCGGCGCGGTTTCCAGCAGGCCGATATAGAACTCCACCAACGTTCGGTCATTGAAGGCTTGTACAAATCCTTGTGGGAACGGAGTTTCCCGGTCTGTAGGCGCGTGTTGCTTCGCCCTCTCGGCTACGATTCTGTAGTCGCCGTTCAGGTCGGACAACACCTTCCCACGCCATTCACGAAAGTCTTTCTGCAACTGCCGCATCTCCCATTCCTTTTTCTGTTCGGGCGTCACCGGCTGTCCGAGTCCGGAACGCCCCTTCGGATCGTAGGGGATGTGGAAATCCTCCGCGATCTTCACCGCCGCCTCCCGCTTCCCGATCTGGAACAGGTTGGAAACGAAGTCAATGGCGTCGCCGCTGGCATGACATCCGAAGCAGTAGTATCGCTCGTCCAGCTTCATGCTGGGGTGGGTATCGTCGTGAAACGGGCAACAGGCCATGCCGTGGGCATTGACCTCAATGCCATACATTTCCGCGACCTGCCGCGCCGTAACGCTGTGCTTGACCGCCGTAAACACGTCGGGCAAGGTGTGTTCCTGGTTGTTCTTATGATTCAAATAGCCCATTCTCAGCCTCCTCGTTATGTCTTTTCCCGCGTCCGCTGCTTCTCTTTGCCGCTATGCACCTGGTTCAGTTTTTCCTGGAGCCGCTTTCGGACGGGCGTTTCTTGGGATCGACCCAGACAAGCCGCTGGGGTTTACGATTGTTGTTTACCCCGTCGATGTGGTTGTAGTTTTCCTCGCTGCCGACTTCGTGGCTGGCATGACGGACGTACTCGCCATTGTCATAGTATTTTTGCCACAGCTCCTTCGGGGGTCGCTTATGTTCCATAGCCTGCTTCGGCAGCTCAGGGTGCAAAAACAGCCGCATCTGCTCCGCGGCTGTTTCATCGAAATCCTTTGTGATGCTGTCCGACACCACTTCCCCCTTGGAATCGAGGATGACGCAGGGGATTTCCCGCCCGTGTTCCTCATGCTCCAACAGGAAGAAAAGGACGTTTTCATAGGTGATGCCGTCCACGACCCGCCACAGCCCCTTCTTGCCGGGGATGGCGTAGTGCTCCGTTTCCAGCGTCAGCGGATTGCCGGAGGTCGGCGGACCAAAGAAACCTTCCAGCACCACGAATCCGTCCCCATCGACAAAGCAGCAGATCGTGCCGGTTTCGCGCCGCAGCACGATCACGTCGCTGGTATTGATCTGCCGAAAGCAGCCACGCTTGCGCTGCAACATGGACAGTCGCTCCCGTACTGCCCGCACATCCTCGTTGGGACGCAGCAGGTCGTCGTAAGCCTTATCGTAGTCTGCTTCGTTGGGAAAATACCGCTTGGAGGCAAGGACGGCAAAGGGCTGGAAGATGTATTCGCGCAACGCCTCGCCATCCTTCATCTGGTAGAGCTGGCAGCGTTCCTGAAGCATCGGTCATCGCCTCCCCGTTTGCACGATGGCCCCTCACAGGCTCGGCTCGCTCTTGTGCTTGGCCGGTTTCGACGGCTCAGGCCGTGGCTTTGATTCCTCTATGGCAACCGACTTCTCCGCCATACGCTCCTGGGGCGGCCTCTCCAGCTCTTTCCTCAGGAGTGTGGTGTACAGATCGAGTATGGCGGGATGACTCTCGACGGTGTAGCTCCAATTCCGCAGGCTGCCGAAGCCGTCCCGGTCAATGGGGATGCTCATGGCTTGCGCCCACGCCTTGTTGCTCCGGGAAAACCGCCCGTCCTGTTCCTTCATCGTGATGGTGTTCCCCAGCACCCAGGACAGGCGCTCCGGGCCGAACACATCCAGCACTGCGGAAATGGCGTTTTCATGCAGGTACATTCCGTCATAGTGCATCTTGACAGCCTTCTCAATGGCGGCCTTGCATCTGACATTTTCCTGGAGGGAAGCGCGATATTCGTCGCGCTCTCCGGCCTCGCGGGCGTAGTCGGCGGTGCGCCTGTAGACGGGCGGGTAGGTCTTCTCGCCTTCCGCGGGCACCTCATGCTGCTGCTCCTGTTGGGCGAAAAAGTCCGGCAGCTGGGTAAACCCGAAACTGTCCACGAACCAGGCCGTCTTTCCATGCTCGTCGTTTATGACGATGACATCGCTGACGGACAGCGAATGGCCCTTGAAGTCCTCCGGCCTCTCAACATTGAATTTGGTATACAGGCTGTCCAGGGTCATACCCGGCTCCAGGGTACCCTTGTACACAGCGTCGTAGCTTGCGATATTGGGCGTGACGTGCTTTTCCCGAAGCTCCTTCATGTTCAGGAACATATTGTCTCTGCTGCCTGCGTTCAGCTGATAGATTTCATATTCACGCACGGTCTGTTTCTCCTTTTCCTGTATAGCGTTGTAGAACTGTTCCGGGGTCATGGCCTCCTGATCGGAGAGGAATCCCCAATCCTCGTCGTAGAGGTCGCGGGAAAACTCGCCCTCCATGAAAAGCGGCTCGGCGGTAAAGACAGTGCCGTATCGGTTGACTGTTACCTCCGGCTGTACTTTAAGCGGGATGCTGTCATCGTCTCCATGCCGCAGGTCATAGCGAAAGAGCTTGTCGGTGCCCTGAAGTGCGTCCACCTTGTTTGCGGAAAGATCGGTGAAAAGCGCTTCCTTGCCGAAGATCTCAAAGCGTTGGAGGGGGACGACTTTCAGCGGGGTGATGTTCAGGATTTCGTTGTCTGTATTAGTGACGAACGTAAACTCGATGCCGCCCGCCTTGTACAGTTCCATGAGCTTGTCCTTGGCCTCCTTCGGGGACTCTGCCTCGATGCTGGCTTCGCCCTGGCGGGATTCAGAGATCAAAAAATCATATCTGTTCATATTCGCTCCTATAGCGGTGAAGCCGGATGCTTTTACACCCGGCTTCACTCTGGTCGTTGGGTTAAATAGCCATCTGATACCGCTTTGGCTTCACGGTTTCCTGTTCAACCTCATCCTGTTCAGACTCTTCGGCTTCCACCGCATCCTCCCGCTGTTCCTCCGCGGCGGCGCGGCCCCGGGGTTCCTCATCCACCGTCGCCTCCTCGTCGATCAGCGCCGCTTCCGAGCCGTGCTCGTCCATATTCAGGAGGGCGTTCAGCTCGGACAGCCGCGCTTCCTTCTGGATCAACTCCTGCTCCTGCGGGAAGGGCTTGGCGACCTCCTCCTTCGCAGTCTCCAGCTGCTGCTCCAGCGTGGCCAGCTTGCGCTTCGATTCCTCCAGGCTGTCGGCAAAGCCCTCCAGCACATTGTTGATGCGGGTAAGGTTGCCGAATGGGTCAGCGCCCAGCTTGATCGTGTACTTGCCCTGTCTCCGCACGGACAGTTCAAAATTGTTGGTGAAGGTGTCGTAGCTGGCCGAGAGCCGGAAGCCGTGGTATTCGCCCACTGGCAGCTCCTGGCTGACGGTCTTGGCGGCGGTGCACGCCTTGATGAGCGCGTTGCCCGCGTCCTTCCTGTCCGTGTAGACCACGCCGGACACCTTCATCTCAAACTGTTCCTTGTCCAGCGCCAGCACAGGGGCAGCGGCCTCCTTGTCCGCCTCCAGGTTGGCAATGCGCTGCTGAACGGAGGCGATTTGGACGGGATAGGTTCGAGCGATGTCCGTTTCCAGGCGGTAAATCTGGCTGGTGTGGCTGGCGCGGAGCATCCGCAGCTTGGCCACCTGGATGTCCAAATCCATCTTTTCCTTGATGTAGGGGTTGCCCGTCGCCAGCGCCTTGATTTCCGCGTAGGAAAGTGCTGTGTCGTCCACGTCCTCGCAGGCGCGCACCGGGCTTTTGCTGGTCATGATCTGGCTGATGAACTTCTGCTTGTTCTCCAATATCTGCCACATATAGGCGTCGAAGGTGCCTTCTGTGACGTATCGGAATATCTGGACACGCTCGTTCATGTTGCCCTGCCGGAGTATGCGCCCCTCCTGCTGCTCCAGGTCGCTGGGTTTCCACGGGGCGTCCAGGTGGTGAAGGGCAATCAGCCTGTCCTGCATATTGGTGCCCGCGCCCAGCTTCGCGGTACTCCCCAGCAGGACGCGCACCTGGCCGGCGCGGACTTTAGCAAACAGCTCGGCCTTCTGCGTTTCGGTGGTCGCTTCGTGGATAAAGGCGATTTCCTCCGGCGGAACGCCCATCGCCTCCAGCTTGTTTCGGATGTCGTCATAGACATTGAAGCTTCCGTCGCCCTTCGGGGTGGACAGGTCGCAGAAGATCACCTGCGCCGTCCTGTCCGCCTGTCCGTCCTGCCATACCTTGAAGGCGTTTCGGATGCAGGCGTTCACCTTGCTTTCCCCGTCGTCGGGCAGCAGTGGGTTCATCAAGCGCTGGTCGAGGGCGCACTTCCTGCCGTCGTTGGTGATGCGCAGCATGTTGTCCTCCCTGGGATCAACCCTGCCGCTGCGGACGGCTTCCGCGCGGTCAGAGAAAGAGGCCACCATGTCCTGTTGGATTTCGCTGGGCTTCAGGACCTCGTTCACGAACTCGGCCTCCGGTACGGGCAGCTTCAGCATGTCGGCGGTTTGCACGTCGGCCACCTCCTTGAACATGGAGATCAATTCGGGGAGGTTGAAAAAACGGGCGAATCGCGTCTTGGCGCGATAGCCCGTGCCCTCCGGGGCCAGCTCGATGGCCGTCACCGTCTCCCCGAAAGTGGATGCCCAGCTGTCAAAGTGCCCCAGCCCTGTGCGCTGGAGCGTGTCGTATTGCAGATACCGCATGATGGTGTACAGCTCCACCATGCTGTTGGAAATGGGCGTGCCCGTGGCGAAGGTGATGCCCTTGCCGCCGGTCAGCTCGTCCAGATACCGGCATTTCAGGTACATGTCCGAGGACTTCTGCGCGTCGGTGGTCTGGATGCCCGCCACGTTGGTCATCTTCGTGTACAGAAACAGGTTTTTGTAATAATGGCTCTCGTCTACGAACAGGCGATCCACGCCCAGCTGCTCAAACGTCACCACGTCGTCCTTCCGGGACTGATCGTTCAGCTTCTTCAGGCGGGCTTCCAGCCCCTTTCGGGTGCGCTCCATCTGCTTGATGGTGTACCTGCCGCCCTGCTCCGCCTTTTCCTCCGCGATGGCAGTGGTGATCTCGTCGATCTGCGCCTGGATCATGGCGGCTTGCCGTTCATGGGATAGCGGTATCTTTTCAAACTGCGTGTGCCCGATGATGATGGCGTCGTAGTCGCCTGTGGCGATGCGGGAGCAGAACTTCTTGCGATTCGCCGGCTCAAAATCCTTCTTCGTGGCGACCAGGATGTTCGCGCCGGGATACAGCCGTAGGAAGTCCGCGCCCCACTGCTCCGTCAGGTGGTTCGGCACGACGTAGAGGTTCTTCTGTGACAGCCCCAGCCGCCGCGCCTCCATGCCCGCGGCGATCATCTGAAAGGTCTTGCCCGCGCCGACGCAGTGCGCCAGCAGCACGTTGTCCCCATAGAGGATGTGGGCGATGGCGTTCTTCTGGTGCTGCATCAGGGTGATCTCCGGCGTCATGCCCACGAAGCGGATGTGGCTGCCGTCGTACTCGCGGGGCCGGACGGCGTTGAAAAGCTCGTTGTACTTGGCGACCAGTGTTTCCCTTCGCCGCATATCCTTGAATATCCACTCCTTGAACGCCGCCCGGATCAGCTCCTGCTTTTGCTGGGCCAGCATGGTCTCCTTCTTGTTCAGCACGCGGTGGTCACCGTCCGCGTCGCGCCAGGTGTCATACACCTTGGTGTCCTTCAGGTTCAGCGCGTCCTCCAGCAGATGAAAGGCGTTGAGCCGCTCAGTGCCGTAGGTGGAGTAGACCATTGGATTGCCGCGATCCATGCTCTTGCCCTGGATGTTCCACTGGCCGGACACCTTGGAATACTGGACTTTGATCTGCCGGCCGATCATCCAGAAATCGGTGTGGAACTCGTCCCGGATGAACCGGTCGATGTACTGCGGGTCGATCCACGTCGCCCCCAGGCGCACCTCGATCTCGGAGGCGTCCAGGTCTTTGGGCTGCACCCGCTTCAGGTATTCCACATTCACCTGATAGGTGGGATCATGCTCGGCGGCGCTCTGGGCTGCCCGCAGTTTCTCCCGCACATTGCCGGACAGGTACTCATCACTGGTTTCCCATGTGTTATTGGTGGGATCGAGGAAGATCACGCCCCGCAGCTCGTCAATGATCTCATCCTCTGACTTTCCGCACAGGGAGGCCATGTAGGGCAAATCCACCCTGGCCCGCTCCCCGATGGACAGCGCCAGCGCCTCACTGGCCGTGTCCACGGATTCCACCGGCTCCGGCTTTCGGATGGTGCGCTTGGTGAAGATGTCGGCCTTGCGCTTCAGCTGGCCGTTCTCGTCCAGCACTTCCAGCGCCGCCAGCAGGCAATAGCTGCTGTCCTGCTGGAAAGCCCGCTTGTTGGCGGTGGCGCTGATGAGGCCGAACTGCTTGGAGAAATCGTCATACTGCGCGTTCAGCGTTTGCTGCATGGCGGCGATCTGTGCGTCGGAGGCATCCTCCAGCTGTCCCTGCAATAATTCGCGCACGGTGTCCCGCAGGGCGATCATGGCGATCACACGATTAACCGTGTTCTTCGGCAGATCCACCGGGTTCATCACGCTGTTCTCCCTGTAATAGAGCTTGCCGTCCACCACGGTATAGCTGAAATTGCGCACATTCGGGTCGGCAGGCAGCGCCTCCGGCACATCCTCCAGGTCAGTATCGGAAAGCTCCACTTCGTTGATCTGACCATGGATGTTCCTGACGGCCTCCCGCAGCTGCTCGCCCAGGTCTGCGCCGGGGATGGGTTCCACCGTCACCTCCTGCTTGCCGTACTGCGTATTTTCATCCGTAAAAGTGCCCAGCACCATCTCCGGATGCTGGACGAAATAGTTGTTGACATGATAGCCCTCCGGGGTCTCGCCGACAGACACCCAACCAGGCTGCTCGATAGCGGCGCTCTCCCGCTTCTGGAAGAACATGATATCCGTCACGACACTGGTGCCGGCGTTGCGCTGGAAGGTGTTTCTCGGCAGCCGGATCGCGCCCAGCAGGTCGGCGCGGGCGGCGACATACTGCCGCATGGCGTCCGACTGCTTGTCCATCGTGCCGCTGGAGGTCACGACGGCCACCACGCCGCCCGGACGCACCAGGTCGATGGACCGGGCGATGAAGTAGTCGTGAATCAGGAAGTTGTAGCGGTCATACTGCTTGTCCACCACTTTGAACGCGCCGAAGGGCACGTTGCCGATCACCACGTCGAAGAAATTGTCAGAGAAGGCGGTCTCCTCGAAGCCCTGCACGGCGATGGTATTCTTCTGATAGAGCTGCTGGGCGATCCTGCCGGTGATGCTGTCCAGCTCCACGCCGTACATCCTGGACGCGCTCATGCTCTCCGGCAGCATCCCCATGAAGTTGCCCACGCCGCAGCTGGGCTCCAGAATGTTGCCCTTCTTGAAGCCCATGCCGTCCAGAGCGTCATACATGGCGCGGATGACCGTGGGCGACGTGTAAAAGGCGTTGAGCGTGGAAGCCCGCGCCGCCTCGTATTCCTCCGGGGTGAGCGCCGCTTTGACCTCCGCGTATTCGCCCGACCACTCGCGCATGTCGGGATCAAACGCCTGGGGAATGCCGCCCCAGCCGACAAAACGCGAAAGGGTTTCCTGTTCCTCTGGCGTCGCCAGTCGGTTTTCGTTCTCCAGCGTTTTCAAAAGGTAGATGGCGTCCATGTTGGCGCGGAACTTTGCCTTCGGCCCGCCCGCGCCGAGATCATCGTCGGTGATGCGGAAGTTGTGGCGCTCCACAGGCGGCTCCGAAGGCGTCTCGCGTTCTTCCCTCGGTCTGAGATCGATGACGATCTCCTTCATCTTCATCGGCGTATCCGCTGTGTTCTCCTGGGACTTCGCCGCGTCCCTGACCCATTGAAGAACCACATCGTAATTCTCCGCGCGAAAGATGGGAAACCCGTTCTGCTGCTGGAAGGTCAGGTCTTTCAGCCGAACCTCATGGTAGAGGAGGTCGATGGATTCAATCTCAAACTGATGTCCGCCCACATCGAAGGTCATACCCATCTCCAAGGTATCTGCGGGAAGTTCGGGAGCATCTATATCGGGGCTTTCCGGCACGAAATCCTCTGCATGAAGATGCTTGACTTCCTCACGGCTGCCGTCCTCCGCGATGCCAGACAAATAGACATTCTCCCCGTGCTGCCAGAGCGTCCGGGCATTGGACTGCCACTGATCCGTGGCGAAACCTGTGACCTGCACCATGCCCTCCGGGGTTTCTCGCTCGATGAGCCGGGACCCACTTATCTCTGCGACGCGCCAGGCATCATTGCCATAGAATTCAAAGAAGCCATTGCGCTCAAAGCCGATGAGTGTGTCTGGGTACTGCGCTTTAAGAGCGTTGTACTCGGCATATTCCGCGTTGGTCAGCCGGTCAGAATTGTCGGAAGTCGATTCTATCTCCACGCTCTCTTGTTCCTGATCATCTTCATCTACTTCCATTTCCTGTTCGCTTTCGCCGGGCTGCTCCAACAGACCGAACATGGACATCTGCTGATTTTGCGCGGCCGGTTCCTTCTTCCAGGGCGGCTCCGGGAATATGGTGTAGGTGCCGTCGATGTAGTCATGCACCTGGAACAGTATCTCAGTACATTCCTGATAATGTTCATTTTCGGAGGGCAGCGCCGCCATCGCATCGTCCATCTGACTGACCAGCTCCACGGCGGTGTCGGTCATCATCAGGGCGTCCGCGAGGGGCTGCCGGTCCTCGACGGCGATCAGGTCAGCGCCGGCAGGACGCGGGATGTCCTCCGGCATGTGGTAATAGAAGCTGCGGATGCGCCGCGCCATGGCATCGCGCTCATACCCTGGCATCTTCACATGATCCGAGGCCGTCAGATAGCGGTCATTCCGCATGAGATAGTCGATGCGCTGCGCCACCTTTGCCCAGGACAGGGTCACTTCCGCGGCAGGATTGGTGAATCCGCCGACGCGCAGGTGTATCCCCTTGGAATCGTGCGATTCATCCGAGCCATCCTTGCCGTTCAGCGCGGGAGAATGGCCGCCATCTCCGTAGTGCTGTTTCAGGAAATCCGCACGGGCTTTCCTGTCGTCGGTGGACAGGAAGTGGGCGTAGATGGCAAGCCTGCTGTTTTCATAGCTTGCGCCGCCCGCCAGCTCCGCGTCGATCTCATCCTGGGTAATGAAAACGCCGTGGTTTTCCCACGCGAAGCCTTCCCTGGCCTGAAAGGGTATCCATGGTTTTGCGAACGTCTCAAAGGTATCCGCCATGCGGGTGGGATTGTAATAGTGAAAGCGCATCACATCCCGATTCTCCGCATAGACCGCTGCGAAGTCGCGGAGCCGGGACACCAGCCTGTCCACATTCTCCTGATGGTCGAGGAAGCGGGAAACCTTCTCCACCTCGTCAGGAAAGCCGCCTTTGAACATCTCCAATTCAGCTTCATCGAACAGGATGTGCCGGTAATCGTCCACGATGTCCCTCTCCATGAGCGCCAGTGCGTTGGCGTACTCGGTCAGCACATTCCCTCGCGCCGCATCCAGCACGGGTTGGGGCGCATACTCGCCCTGTTTGAGAAGCTGGTGGATTCTGCCCGCCACGTCGTCCCAGGACAGGAACGCCTTTTCCATGACCTGCTCCCGCACGGAATGGCCTGCCGCGATCTGCAAGCCCAGCTCGTCGAACCAAACGGCGTAGTCGGTGCCATTGATGGTGAAACCCTTGCCGCCCTTGCCATACTCACGCTTGACATAGGCCGTGGCCGCCTCCGGGGTCTGTTCGATTATATAGTTGTAGATCAGCCGCAGCTGGCTGCCCCGGCGGTTGCCACCGGTGCGCAGTATCTCGTCCACCACCTCCGTGGGCACAGTGATCTCACGCTCATAAGGCGCTGCCATGCGTTCCTCTATGGCGCGGATCTGCTGGTTGACAGTGGGCAATTCAGGCAAAGAGAGGGCAGAGGCGATTTCCGCCTCTGCCGCGCTCAAATCCTGTTCGGTTGTTTCCTCGGTCAGCTGTAGACCAATTCCGTCAATATGATCTCGTCCGCCCGATTCCGAAGGTTGTTCATCTGCTGAATCCAGTTCATCGGATCGCTCTCTTTCAGAGCCTCCGTCACGCCTTCCGTCCGCGCCATCTGCTCGGTCAGCTGCACCAGGCGCTCGTTCGCCCGTTGGTCGATTTCCGACAGATGCCGGGTCAGCTTGCCCGTCGCCAGCATGCTCTGATACCAGTTTGGACGGTTCTCCTTCAGGTAGGTCCTGCGCAGCATCCCGTACTTCCCGATCTGCGGCGCGTTCTCCGTCTCGATTACCAGGTTCGGAAACAGGTAATCTCCCTTGCGATGATACGTCAGCTCCATTCTCTTGCCCTCCTTCTTCGGGTCGTTCACTGTCTTGACTTTCGCGCTTTAACGTGGTAAAGCGATTATACACCGGACTTTCACTTTTTGCAAGGGGTTTCTGCAAATTTTCTCGGACAGGATTTTCACGATCCCACGCGCGTATCTCCCGCCCAATGTCCATGAGGATGATCTCGGTGAGGTTGCTCACGGCGTTGCCCAGCACCGTGAGGGTGCCCAGCCGGTTGAAGAACTGGATGCCCCGGAAGTCGCTCTCATGGAGATAGCTTTCAGGGTTCAGCCCGCAGCGCCGGGCCACCTCATAGAAGATAGAATTCCGGAAGACGGCGCGGAAAGTCTCCCTCCGCGCCTCCTCCGGCAGCGTCGCCAGCAGCGAGCCGTTCATCTCCTGTTCGATGCCGTCCATCGCGTCCTCCAGGTATTCCTCAGTCACCTGCTCGGCCACCTGCTCCAACGCAAGCATGATGGAGCTGACGTCGGGCAGGTTGTAGGTGCTGGACAGGTAAACGAGGAACCACTCCCTGTGGCGGTCATCCAGACGCCAGATGTAGGGATCGGGCGCACCGAGCACAGCATAGGTATCCGCGATGTCAAACACATAGCGCAATCTCTCCGGCTGGGTGGCGTCGTCGATGAGGGCGATGCCCTTCGCGCCGCGATTCACCCACCGTCCGACCTTCTGATTCCACGTATCCAGCGTGGCGCAGGCCGTGGCTTCAGGCCGCTGGGCGTAGATCAGCAGCTGCTCCAGAAAGCTGTAACGGTACATCCGCGAAGCGGTGTCCATGAAGCGCATCCAGTCCTGCGGGGAACTGCTGACCGACCCGGCCTCGGAATAGGCCAGGTTGCGGATATTGTTCAGTTTCGCCAATCAGATCACTTCCTTGTCGTTTAGAGGAGGCGTTTAATCGTCGCTCTCCTCGTCGCTGTCGTCGTACTCCATGCCCTCGTCGTCATCGTCGTAGTCCTCGTGCTTGGGCTTGTACACCTTGAAGTACCAGCCGCCGCCGATGACCGCCAGCGCCAGCGCGCCGATCAGGGCATAGGAATTGATGTTGGTTTCCTTCTTCTCCGGCTCTACGGTGATGACCTGGGGCGTCGGCGCAGGAGTGGGCAACTGAATCTGCACCGTGGGCGCGGGCGTCGGCGTCGGCGCGGTGTAACCCTCGATGAAGTCGGAGACATCGTCCTCGTTCACCTTCGCCAGCATATACACGTTCTCGCTGGCGCGGGCGCGATCCACCACGATGAAGAAGGAATTGTTGTTGCTGGTGGTGATGGTGTAGAACTCCTTGGAGCCGTCCGAGATATCGTCCAGCACCTCGCCGTTGCCCGCGATGGTGAAGGGCTGCATGGACACCTCCGGCAGCGGTTCATAGGATACGTCCGGCGTGGGACCGGGCGTGGGCGTGACCTCGATGATTTCGGCGGGCTCCGTGTCCACCTCGGCGGCCTAGGGGACATTAGCGTATGCCGGCGCGCCCATCAGCAGCGCCGACACGCCCAGCAGAAGGGGTATGGTTTTCATCAGCTTTCGGATTCTCATGTTTTCCTCGCTTTCTTACAGGGAGACCTGTATTCAGTTGTCATAGAAGGGCAAGCGTCCGAAGCACAGGAAGTGCGCCTTGAAGTAGCGGGTATCGATGCGCCCGTACTTGATGGGATTGCCGCAGTGGATCATGGTGTTCTGTCCCACATAGATGCCGACGTGGGAAGCGCCGTCCGTATCGTAGGTCTTTTCAAAGAACACCAGGTCTCCGGGACGCGCCTGGTCGGGCGACACATAGGTACACATGCGGCACAGCTCCTTCGCTCGCTTGGTGCCGACATTCCAGCCATTGCCGCAGTGGTTGAGCACCCAGCACACGAAGCCGGAGCAGTCGAAGCCCGTGCGCGGGCTCTTGCCGCCCCACACATAGGGCATCCCCAGGTACTTCTCCGCTTCCCGGATCATGTTGGCAAACTTCACGTCGGACAGGGCTTCGGGCGGAATGTCGAAGTGGATTCCCGAACTGCCGACGCCGGAGGCCGCCGAGAGATCGAACAGGTAGGGGCGGTTGCCATAGGTCTTGTTGAGCGCGTCATAGATGATGGTTTCTTCCTCGTTCATGTTGGCGCGGGCGACCATATCGAAGTAGTGGTTGGTCAGCACCGCGTACTGGGTCCGATGCTCATATTCCACCTCCTGCTCTACGGGGTACTCCTCGATGACCGTCAGGCCGGTCTCCTCGTCGTAAACCTCCCGCGTCTCCATCACCGACTCCACGCGGGTTCGTATCTCGCTGCCCGTGGACAGGGACAGCGTATACTGCTGCCGGAACAGGCGGTTGATCTCGGCCTTGACCTCATTGTTGTAGGTGAAGCCGCCGAATTTCACCTGGAGATAGGAGATCAGGTGATAGGGATTGTGCTCGATCTCGTCGATCTGGTATTCGTAATCATCGTAGCCGGGATGGGACGTTTGCAGGCCGTAGACCTGCGAACTCAGGCCGTCCTCCAGCGCGCAATAGGCGTTCTCGGCGGCATAGATATCCTCGTCCGTGGAGACGTAGGTGGTGGAGATCACCGTGGTGCCGCTGCCATGTACCAGCGAGGCGACGCTGGTCATGGACACGCCGATCAGTGCGAAGATCAGGCCCGCCGCGGCGACGCCGATGATCGCGCCCTTGTGTTCGGAGAAGAAGGATTGTACCGCCTTTTTCGCCTTCGCCGGGATGGAGAAGGACGTGTCCGCGGATTCCACAAAGCCGCCCGCTGTCACCACGGTTTGCTTGCGCTTGGCGGCGATGGCGGCCCGCTGGCGCTTTTTCTTATGGAAGGCGCGGATCTGCTCCTTTTTCCGATGCTCCACCTGGGCGGCGTGTTCCTGCTTCACGGTTTCCATGCGCGCCTTGCTGGCCTTGCGCCGGTTGGCTGCGCGCTTGGTGGACTTGGCGAGGCCGGTTGTCTTGCGGATAGCAAGCCCGCTTGCTTCAATGGATTGAACGCCGGTATTCTCCGCACCGGCCTCATGAAGCTGCTGACCGGCGTAGAGCAGTGCCGGGGTCGCGGCGGTTTTCACCGTTCGCTTCGCTATCCTGCCCGCGCCGTGGACGAAGTTGGAGCCTTCATCCGAGAAGTTGAGACGGCTCTTGCGCTTCGCGGAGGCGATGCTCTCCGTCTGGGCAGTCTCGCCCTCGGCCAGCTCCTCAAAGGTCTCGGCGGCGGCCTGCTCTTTCGCCTTGGCCTCTCGGAACGCGCTGGCCTGCGCGCGCTGGCGCTGCTTGACCTCGGATGGAGCAGGGCTTTCGCTCTCTGCCGGTTCTTCGGACCCCTCAATGGGTTCTTCGGAACCAGCCTCCATCTTTATACCGTCGTCATCGTAAAGAACGCGCCGCTGCTTTCGCGGCTTAATTTCGGCGTCAGGCGTATCAATGGATTCAACCTCAGCCTGTTCGCTGATCTCCGCTTCAAGCCGCTTCTCATCCTCGTCGTACCGAAGCCGACTGGCGTTCCTGCGCTGCACATGCTTCTTATCGTCTGAACCTCTCACCGGGCGATCCCGGAGATCGTCCGAGCGATATTTGAAGCGGCTGCTGAGCCCCGGTAGACTGGCATTATCATCGACGGCACGGGCGGACTGACGCCGCTGGGATCGGCTGTGGGAGGGCATGTCGGCAACACGGGATTCCAGCGGTTCATCGGTTTCCCGGAGACTATCAGCCTCTCCTTCCTCTATGGCCTCACGGCTTCTTGCCAACTGTTGCGGCTGGCCACAGCCTTGCCTGTGGGGACGCGATTCCACTTCATCGTCGCGGTCATACCGGCTGGCACCCCGCTTTCCGGCTTTCGTCTTGCTGGGCGCTGGCTTTCCTTTCTCCAACACTCCGTCAAGAGTATCTATGCCATCATCCGGCCCTCGTGCCATGTTCACATCCAGCTCGACATCCTTCTTGCCGACCCTGCGCCGCTTTTTTGTGCGCACGTTCTCCTCGACCGTCGCGCCGCGAGCGCGCCGCTGGACGAGCTTATCCTTGGCCTTGTAGATGCGCTTTGCCATGCGATTTCACTTCCTTCATTCGTTGATTTTCCTGGCGACCACGACCATGCGCCCGTTCTTCTGCGAGTATTCGCAGGTGGAGAGCGTCAGCAGCTTGTCGCCGTACCGCGCCGTCACGCCTGTATCGTACAGTGCCCGTTCCCGGCAGGCGCTGATGTAAGCGTCGTATTCCTCCGCGCTGTTCGCCTTGGAGAAGGCGTAATACGCAAAGTCATGTCCGGTGTAGACGGGCGTGGTGAAGGCGAACATGACTTCATAGGTCTCCGAGCCATGCAGCGTCTCATAGACAATCCGCTTGTGTTCCTCGTAAAAGGACTGCTTCTTGTACTTGTTGAGTGCCGCGAACATCTTTCCGCTGTTCATGTGGTGCCCATAGATGATCACGTTGTCGCTGTCGTCGGGATCACAGTTTTCCGCGATGAACAGCGCCCCGGCAGAGGCATGGTTGCCGTTGAAGTCGCGGTGCAGATAGTAGTTCTTCGGGTTGGGACGATACATCACGGGATAATCGATGACCGTTCCCTCAATGGTGATCCACGCCACGCAGTCAGGATTCTTCTCATGCAGCGCCAGCAGACCGGAATGGATGACCGGCGGTAATGTTGGCTCCGGCGTTTCATCTGACAGGCTTTCCTCGCCATCCACCTGGTCGCTTTCTTCCGTATTGGTAACTGTCGTCGTCGCCATTGGCGTGACGACCATGCCATCTGTATGGGAATCATCCCCGGCGGCATGAATCGCCGCCAGCTCCGCATACAGCGAAGCTGAATGCGCCTCCTCCCGAATGTAAGGGATAAGGTTGACGGCGCTGACAGCGATGCCTCCAACGGACATAAGCAACAATCCGATGCTAAGAATCTTCCTCATGTTCATCTTCCTGCTGCTCCCTCGCCATGCGCGCCTCGACCTCCTCCGGCTTGGTGGTCATCAGGCTGTACAGTCGCGTGGACTTGTCGAAGCGATCCCGGAACGGGATGATGACGTTGCCGTAGAACAGCAGACCCTCGCCCTCCTGGGAATTGGTGACGTGGGACAGCTGTCGCGGGCTGATGTTCAGCTGCTTGGCGAGGATGGCTCTGTCGCCGCCGGCCTGGTTGAGCATGATGATGAAGTCGCTGTTCTCAAAGATGTTCTCGATCTCCCGGCTGGCCAACAGGTCCTTCACGTTCTGCGTGATGCCCGTGGGAATGCCGCCCCACTTCCTGAACCGCTTCCAGATGTCGATGGAATAGGAGGCAGTCTGCTCCTCCTTCAGCAGCAGATGGAACTCGTCGATGTAGTAGCGGGTGGCCTTGTGGGAGAAGCGGTTGACTGTCACACGATTCCACACCTGGTCCTGGACGATGAGCATTCCCAGCTTTTTCAGCTGCTTGCCCAGGTCCTTGATGTCGAAGCAGACGATGCGGTTCGTCAGCTCCACGTTCGTCTGGTGGTTGAACACGTTGAGGCTGCCGGTGACGTAGATCTCTAGCGCCGTGGCGATGTAGGCCGCCTCCTTTTCCGGCTGCTTGAGCAGGCAGTTGTACAGGTCGCCCAGGATGGGGATGTTCTCCGGGCGCGGGTCGCGCAGGTATTTGTCGTAGATGATGGCAAGGCATCTGTCGATGACCGACTTCTCCTTCGGGTCGATGCCGCTGCGCGACCCCATGATCAGCTCGCACAGGGAGAGGATGAAGTCGGACTTCAGGCGCAGCGGGTTCTCATCGTCTGAATAGTCCAGGTTGAAATCCAGCGGGTTGATGTAGTCGTGGCTGCTGGGAGCGATGCGCACCACCTGGCCGCCCAGCGCCTGCACCAGCGGGTAATACTCGCCCTCCGGATCGCAGATGATCACGTCGTCCTCCGAGAAGAAGAACACATGGGCGATCTCCCGCTTTGCCGTGAAAGACTTGCCGCTACCGGGCGTACCGAGAATCAGGCCGTTGGGTGTTTTGAGCTGTTTCCTGTCGGCGTAGATCATGTTGTTGGACACAGCATTCAGGCCATAATAGACCGATTCCTCGCCGGGGATGAACAGCTCCTGCGTCGTAAAAGGCACGAATATGGCGGTGGAGGTGGTGGTCAGCGCCCGCTTGATGGGCACTTGGTTCCAACCCAGCGGCAGGCTGCTGACCATGCCCGCCTCCTGCATACAGTCGAGCCTGCGCAGCGCGCAGTTGTAGCGATGCGCCACGCCATCCACCTGTCCCACGGCGTTTTCCAGCTCCTCCCGCGTCCGCTCGGTGTTCAGCACCAGCACCGTCACCAGGAACAGGCGCTCGTTGCGGGATTGCAAATCGTCCAGCAAGTGCTGGGCCTCGCCGGAATAGGTGTTCAGGTCGGAGGGGATGATGTCCATGTCGTAGCCGGAGCGCACGGCTTTCTTCTGCTCCTCGATCTTCATCTTGTTGATGTCGCTGACCTTGCCCTTCACCATCTTGATGGCGGCGGATTGCTCAATGGACTGGATGTGCATGGTGATGACCATATCCCTGTCCAGATCGAGGAACTCGGCCAGCATCTTGTCGGAAAGCTCGGAGGCGAGGATTTGGAGATAGGACACGGCGCTGTAGCGGTTCCCCATGCGGTAATAGCGCCGGTTCTTGAAGTTGAAGCTGGTCGGGGCGATGTAATCCTTGGTGGACATGCCCGACTTCAACACCAGGTCGTAGCTGAACTCAAAGGGCGCTTTGGCATCCGGATTGAAGAATTCGTACATCTGCTTGAGCCGCTCCGCGCCGGTCAGCGGATAGGCCACCACGCCCAGCACCTTAAAATTGGTGAGGATGTCGGCTTCGATGCGCTCCAGCTTCGGCTTGGCTTCGCGGAAGTTGTCCGCCTCGATGGAATAGGTGATGTACTTGGTGCGGATCAGGCCGTTGTTGCCCTTCTGTAGCTGCTCCCGGAGCATATTGGCGTATTCTTCCATAAGGTCGGAGAAGCCGTCGTTCCGGGGACGCACCTTAATGAGATTCTCCAGCTCCGCGGCGATGCTGTGCCGGTTGGAGAAGGTCAGCTGGGCGTGGATGGTGTAGTCGAAGTAGTTGAGAAACTCCGACCAGCCGTCGAAGATGTCCGCCTTGTCGTCGGGCTGCGCCAGCTGGTAGTTCAGGTCGAGGTAGCGAATGGTCTTGGAATACAGCCGATCATGGACGCGGCAGATGCCGTCCTTGCCCATCTCCCGGTAGGGGATGGTTGCCTGGGCGGAGATTCCCCGCTTGTTCTGCTCCTCCGACTGGGGCTTCCTTGTGCCGTTCCTCGCGCCCTTTTTCTTCGCCGCGGCCTTGTGCTTAGTGGCGGCCTTTCTGCGGGCGGTCTGACGCTTCGCCGCTTCCATCGCCTCCCGCTTCGCCACCTTTTCAGCGGCGCGACGCTGCCTGCGGCTCATGCGAGGGTTATCAGTCTCGATCTCCGGCATTCCCGCATGGACGGTCATGCCGGCGTCAGCGCTTCTTTTTCTTCGGAACATTCCTGGCTCCTTTCCGGGCCGTGTCTCTGGCGGGCACCATCTTTTTCTTCTCATAGAGGTTGGTCATTTCGTATTTGCGGACGCCGGGCCGCAGGAATTTCGTGGTGATGAGGTTCATCAACACCTTCTCCAGCGGCAGGCCGTCACGCTCATACATGGCGAACAGGAACGCGGGCAGCATCAGCAGCACCATGCAGGTGGCCGACGTGGTGGTGCCCAGCGCCTCCCGCGTCAGGAAGTAGAACGGCAGGCCAATCGCCGCCGCGAGGGCGAAGCAGATCAGCTGCCGCCGGGTCAGGTTGAACACCAGCTTGTTCTTGACTTTCGTCAGGTCTTTGGGGACGGAAACATAGGCCATAATGGACTCCTTTCATCGTTTTATCAGTGCGCGTTGAACACGGACTTGGACAGGCTGCCGGTTTTCAGCAGCGCGAAGCACAGCATGACGGTATACGCAGCTATGCCGAAAAGCGCCGAATGCATGTTGTCGGAGATCTGCATCGTGGAGACCAGCACGGCGTAGATCGCCACGCACACCATGATGAAGAAGCCCTGGAACGCCAGCGCCAGCAGTCCGCGCAGGTAGTTGTTGCCGATCTGTCCCCATTCCCGGTTGCTCATGGTGGCAAAGGGGATGGCGGCGACAGAGGAATACAGATATATTTCGATCATGCGGCCATACAGCACCACCGTGATGATGACCGACATGACCTTCATGCCAAAGCTCACCAGCAGGGTCTCCAGGGCCAGAAGGACAAGCTCTCCCATTTCCATTGTTTGTATCGTTGTGCTCATCTGCCCGACCAGCGAGGAAATGTCTATCGCCGTCGAGCCTCCGATCACTCCCGCCGCGCTGTTCACCACATGCTGGCCCACGTCGAAGATCGCCATGACCATATCGAAGGTATGGGACACGATCCACACGGCCACCCACATCTTGAAGAAATACTTGAAGAACATGAAGGTGTCCACGTCGTGCATGTTGTTGGCGCTGGTGACCATGGAGATCAGCTCATAGCACAGTATGAAGGTGATGATCATCCCCGCGATGGGGATGATGACGGAATTGGAGAGGCTGCGTATCATGGAAAAGATACTGCCGTTCCAGCCCTGGGGGGTCTGCCCAACCTGACTTGCGATCTCGCCGGTCTTCTGATTGACATCGGTGAACATGTTGGTCAGGTTGGACGTGACCATGCCGGAGAGGAGCTGGCGCATCCATTTCTCTATCTCTTCAAACAGAGCGTTAAACATGGGTCAGTTCCTCCCATAGTCGTTGTGCCGCTTATCCGAACAGGCCGGACAGCAGGGGGATCAGCTGGGTGCCGATCAGGGCAACGCCGCCACCCGCCATGAGCTGCTTGATGCCCTGGGACTTTGCGCCGGGATTGTCGTTGCCGTAGCCTTCCAGCAGGTTGATGACGCCCCACGCGCCCAGGCCAGCACCGAGGGCGACCACGAGGGTCTGGAGAATGGTGATTGCGGAGTTGAAGAATGCCATATTCACATTTCCTTTCTGTGGTGGAATGAATGAGGGAGGTCAGCTTGCGGGCTGATCTCCCTCATGGTCGTTTTGTGGGACGCTGCTTGCGTCGTACTCATAGACTTCGCACACATCGTCCGGCCGGACGTGCAGCCTGTGCCGCAGGTAGGTTTCTATATGAAAAGCGTTCTTGGGATTGGCGTCGGACAGCATCCGGTAACGCTTGTGCCGGGTGATGTCGTATTTATCCGAGAGGAAGGGACGAACGCCCCTCAGCTGAAGGATACACTTGTTGCCGTCCATGACCGCGAGCTCGTCGCGGCTCATGAGTTCATGGCCAGTCTTCTGATAGTTGAGGCCCATTGACCGGCTCTGCCCGCGGGTGTCAGAGGTGTTGTACAGGTCGATGGTCTCCTTTCCGAGCGTCTCGGAGATCTCCTTCAGCGT
The DNA here is from genome assembly GCA_045658005.1 of Clostridia bacterium. Taxonomy (GTDB): domain Bacteria; phylum Bacillota; class Clostridia; order Christensenellales; family Aristaeellaceae; genus UBA2862. The sequence goes on from JAZOUD010000064.1 coordinate 46,180, forward strand.
GCTCGGCTCTTTCCCGCCCAGAAAGAGCATGGTGTCGCAGTTGCCGATGATGGTCTCAGCCGCGTCCTTGTATATGGTCTTGAGCTGGGACTGCGATTGCAGGATGATATTGGCCGACATCTCCCGGCTTCGGATCGTGGCGATCAGCTTGTCGAACATGGGAATCTGCCCGATGTTGGCGAATTCGTCCAGCAGGAACCGCACATGGTACGGAAGCCTGCCGCCATGCACGTCGTCCGCGCGGTCACACAGCAGGTTGAACAGCTGGCTGTACATCATGGCCACCACGAAGTTGAAGGTGGAGTCGGTATCGCTGACGATGATGAAAAGCGCCGTCCTCTGATCCCCGATCATGTCCAGCTCCATCTCGTCATAGGCCAGAAGGTCCCGCAGCTCCGCGATGTCGAACGGCGCAAGGCGAGCGCCGCAGGAAATCAAGATCGATTTCGCCGTCTTGCCCGCCGCCAGCTTGAACTTGGCATACTGGCGAACTGCGAAGTGATCCGGCTTGTCGCGGGCCAGATCGTCAAACAGCAGGTCGATGGCGTTCTTGAACGTCTCGTCCTCCTCCCGCACCTCAAAGGCGTTGATCAACTCCAGCAGCATCGTGAAATTCTGCTCGTCCTCCGGGGCCTCATACCACAGGTAGCCGATGAGCGCGCAGAACAGCAGCCGCTCCGACTTTACCCAGAAATCCTCGCCGGCCTTTTCACCGTCCCCCTTGGTGTTGGCGATCAGCGCGTTGACCAGTTTCAAAATGTCCTTTTCGCTGCGAATGTACTGAAAGGGGTTGTAGTGCATGGACTTGGCGAAGTTGATGGTGTTCAGCACCTTCACGCGATAGCCGCCCTTGACAAGCATCCTTCCGCATTCGATGACCAGGCTGCCCTTGGGATCGGTCACGACGAAGCTGACCTTTTCCGGCATCTGCATCAGGTTCGGCTTGACGAAGAATCGTGTCTTGCCGGAGCCGGACCCGCCAATGACGATGACGTTCTTGTTCCTGGCGTATTTGGGGAGCGAAGGACGCCCGTTCATGGTCAACCGTTCCGTAGCAGTAAGCAGAATGTTGTTCTCGTATACGGGATCAATGAACGGGGCGATGTCCTTCGCCGTTCCCCAGCGGGCTGAACCGTATTCCTGCCCGTGCCGAAACTTCTTGGAATTGCCGGCGCGGTAGGCCACCACCAGCCGCACGATGGCAGCAGCGGCAACGCCGACCAGCAAATCGCGGGGATGGAAGCTGACCAGCGGCCGCCCGAACGCCATCTGCGCGTTGGACAGCAGAACCACCAGCCGGGAAAGCAGATTGTTTCCCGGACAGCAGCGGTACATCCAGCCCAGCTTATCGCCCACACAGGCGATGAAGGTGTAAGGAAGCAGGTCGATCACGACCTGCTTTGCGTTGAACGTGGGCGGCAAGCGCGGCAGCCAGCGGGGTTTGCGCTTGCCCTGTTTCCTTTTCTTGGTACTCAACGGGATTCCGTCCTCTCTTTCTTCTTCTCGCGCTCCCGTGCCCGCTGGGGCAGGGTGCGCTTCATGGCGACGGACAGCTTCTTCTTGACAGAAGGCTTCTTCTCTTTGGTGGTATACTCAGAGTATTCCTTGAAGGCCGCCTCCATCGTCTTGACATCCCGTGCCCGGAAGAACACGAAGTATCGCGGCGGATCTGCCTCTTTGTCCTTCTTCAGCGCATAATCAATGCCATACTTCCGGGCGTATCGTTCAAAGGATTTGATGTTCTCGTCGGTGATCTCGATGTTAGAGAGTTCGCTGCCCTCCGTCTGTAAATCCCGGAGGGACTGCTTCCCCCGGTTGACGGCAACATCATCCTTCTGATACGATGCTTCCCGGCGCTGGACATTCTGCTTGTGTTTCTCCCTGGCCCGGAGTACGGCACGAAGGGCGGCTTTCAGCGAGTTCGCCGTCACCCTCGCGCCTTTGATGTACACGGTAATCGTCTTGTGGTTAATCTCTTCCTGCATTTCTCTCACGCTCCCATGCTTCCATTTGGCGCTCCGCGTCGCCGCCGACAATGATACAGGCATAGCCCATGAGCGCCAGCAGTATGACGAGAGCGATGCCGATGATAATCAGGATGGTTTTCATATGATCACTCCCTTATATCGCCTCTTGTGTTTTCCCCGCTTCCTGTGCTATAATGGAATTGGAAACGGAGGTGTTCCTATGACAGTCGCATTGAAGAATCTGATTTCCACCATCCCTACGCTGAGCGAAGCCGAATTCGCGCAGCTTGTTGAAGCTGTTTATTCGCGCATGAGCGTTCAGAACGGAATAGCTCCGCTGACCGAGGAACAATGGGCTGAAAAACTGGATCACTCTCTTGCCCAGGCAAGGCAGGGCCAGAAGTCAGACGCCAGCACGCTGACCACGCGAATCCGGGCCATGTACGGCTGATACCATTGCCATGCGAGGAAACGACGATGAAAGAATACTTTGTCTCATCGACCTGGGACGCGGATGCCGACACCTTGCGCCATTACCTGTACATCAGGAATGTGCTGATGAATCCACAGGCCACTGACGCCTATCTGACCGATTACGACGAAACGCGGGAGCTTCTCTCCAAATCGGCAGGCTCTCTGAGGATTGGAGACCATCCACTGATGAGAGAGCGCGAATTGCGCCGTATCAACTTTATCCGCCACGATTATTTCCTGGTGTACCACATCGAAGGAGATGAAGCGGAAATCGTCGCCGTAGGCCATTTCGATGAGGATTTGAAGAACGTCATCCACTGATCAGCAATTACATACAACAAGGATTACAAAGGAGCCGAAGCATAGCAACGGCTCCTTCCCCTATTCTGTCAGAACTTCCTGCGGTTCTTTCGCATGACCGCAAGGTTGAAAACCCTTTGGGGTTTCAAGTTTCGGCTGAAAGCCGAAACCGCGGACGGTTCAAATCTTCGATTTGAAGCGCCGTGCCACCGCAGTCATCAGCCCAAGCAGGGCGACCACGCCGATGCCGCCCCACAGCAGCGGGTTGTTCATATCGCCGGTCTTGGGCGTATCAGGCATGGGAGTGCCGGGCTGCTCCGGGTTTTCCTGTGCGTCCTTCATGGTGACGGTCTGGATCTCTGAGGTGTCCTTGATCTCAAACTCCACATCCTCCGCGACCAGATAACCGGACGGCGCGGTTTCCTCGCGCAGCGTGTACTTACCGATGGGCAGCATCTCGATGTAATGCGGCTCGGTGGTGGAAGTCCAGGTCTCCACAACCTTGCCCTCGAAATTCAGAATGGTCAACTTCGCGCCTTCCAGTTCCTTCTTTCCGGTCAGGTCTGTCTTGGAAATCTTCACCTTTGTCACATCATCCTCCATCTCCACCGGCTGCACATCGCCGGTATCGGAGATCGCGAACTCAATGTTCTCGGCAGTGGCGTAGCCCGACGCGGGCAGCGCCTCCGTCAGCGTGTAGGTCTTGCCCACGACCAGGCCGATGATGCGGTGCGGCTCCTTTTCGGAGATCCAACTGTCAATCACGTTGCCTTCCTCGTCGGTCACTTGGAGGCTCGCACCTTCCAGTTCCTCGCCGGTGGTGAGGCTGGATTTGGTCACGTCCACAAGGGTGGGCATATCCTCAAAGGTGTACTCCATCTCCACGACGGCGACATCGGTATTGCTGCCGTCAAAGGTGAAGGTCTGTGCGTTGGGGTCAGAAGCATAGCCCACAGGCGGGGTGATCTCTTTGACGGCGTAATCGAAGCCCACAGGCAGATCGACCTCAAAGGTCAGCCTGCCATTGGAATCGGTGGCCCGCTGCTCGATCAGGGTATCCTTCGCCAGAATGATCTTCCCATTCTCGCCGGTGATGTCTTCTGCACTATACAGACCGAACACCGCGCCTTCCAGCAGCCTGTCGCCGTCTGTTTCCTTTTTCACAACGGTCACGCGCGCTCGCTGGCGCTCATTCTGCCATGCCTCGGAATAGGTCACAACGGGCATCTTGGAATCGCGATAGGTCAGGTCGATCAGGCGCGGCTGGTCGTCCAGCACATACCCGTCCTGTGTGGCGATCTCTTTCACCATATAGCGGCCCAGGGGCAGGTTTTCCATAACCGCCACGCCGGTGTTGTCCGTGGTGATGGTGCCGATCTGCGTCCCCGCGGCGTAGTAATCCGGGGATACGCCGTCCGCCTGCTTGATGTCGTCATAGGCATACACGCCGAAAGTCACATCCTTCAAGCCTCCCGTGATGAAGGAGAAAGTGTTGCCGATCCAGCCGGCCGCGCTGTCCAGCACGGAAATGTCGCTCAGGAACTCGCCGGACTTGTTGATAATGATCTTGCCCGTGGGCACTTCATCCTTCATGATGACCTTCTGAATCTCGGCGGTGTCGCCCACGGTGAACTTGACCGTGTTGGAGATCAGGTAGCCATACGGGGCGATGTCCTCGCGCAGCGTGTAGGTCGCGCCGATGGCCAGCCCTTCGATCAGGTGAGGTTCGCCCGCCACGGAAGTCCAGGAATCCATCTCCTTCCCGCTTGCGTCCAACAGCGTCAGCTTCGCGCCGTCCAGCTCCACGCCGGTGGTGGCGTCGGCCTTGCTGATGACCATGCGGGTCGGCTGGTTCTCATAGGTGCCGGTGACGGAGACCACCTTCACGTCCTGCCCCTGATAGGCCGCTTCCATTTCGATCACTTCATCTGACAGGACGTAGCCCACCGGGGCCTGAAGCTCGTTGACGAGGTACTTGCCCAGGGGCAGGTCGATGTCAAAGACCACGCTGCCAGTCTCGTCGGACACGGCGGTGGCAATGCAGGTTCCGGCAGGCACGATGACGGCATCGTTGGCGCGGATGTCTTCACCTGCGTACAGTCCCAGCGTTGCGCCGGGCAGCTTGATGTCCTTGCCCTTTGCCTTCTTCTCCACGACCAGGCTGACCTTTTGGCGGGCGTCGGCCACCGTCGCAGCCTCCACTACGATCTCCGTCTCCTGGCCTGCGTATGCCAGCGTCACGGTGACAGGCTCTGCGTTGAGGACAAAGCCGATGGGCGCTTTCTTCTCGATCACCTTGTAGGTACCCAGGGGCAGATCCTCGGTGCGGGCTTCGCCGTTTTCGTCGGTGGTCAGCGTGGCGACCACAGTACCGGCGGCGTATTCCAGATAGCGGTTGCCGTCCGCGTCCCTTTGATTATCCGCGGTGTAGATGTTCTCGGCGGCGATGACCTCGAAGGTCGCACCGGGCAGGCGCTGTACCTCGTAGATGAACTGTCCGCCCTCAAAGCGGGACAGCATTTCGCCCTCCTTGTACACGGTGATGCGGCCCCACACGGGAGTGTCGTGCATCGTAACCTCGATCACCAGGTCACCGGACACGGCGTCCACCTGATGCAATGCCTCGTCGCTGATGGTCACGTCCGCTTCGGCGCGGTTCAGCATATAGCCGAAGGGTGCGTTGATCTCCGTGATGCGGTAATGACCGGGACGCAGCGTTTCGGGCAGCGTCAGAGTGCCGCTTTCGTCAGTGGTGAAGGTGGTGTGCTTCACGGTCTGAGGGTAGGTCGTGACCTGCTCCACAATGGTGTCGTTGTCCACATCGTAGATGGAGAACTCCGCGCCTGGCAACAGGATCGTCCGCCCTGTCGCGCTGTCCACCTTGTAGATTTTCAGCTTTGCGGCGAACTCCTCGTCCAGCAGCACCCTCCACACCTGGGGCTTCGTGGGGTTGTTCTCATTGATGGTGACGATGAAATCGTCCACGGGCGCGTAATTCTTCGGCGTCGTGGTTTCGCGCACGATGTAGGTGCCGAAGGGCAGCGGAATGGAAGTGGCGTGGCCCTTTTCATCGGTGAAGATTTCCGTTTCACCGTTCGCGCCCAGCACTACGGGTTCCGCGCTGGAGAAGTCATAGCTGCCGTCCGCGTTCTTCATCAAATCAGACACCAGCCATGCGGTGAAGCCCGCGCCCTTGATGAGGTCAGCATCAGTCTTGCCGTTGTTGGCGGCCTTGATGACCTGGAAGGGCTGTTTGATGACCTGCTCCTTCACAGTCGCTTCCACCAAAATCAGGTGCTTGGAGGGATCGTACTTCGTGCAATCCACCTCATACACTTTGGCATCCAGCAGATAACCCGCGGAGGGCGTGATCTCCTTGAGGTAATACTTGCCCAGCGGCAGGTTCTTGGCTTTCGCGTCGCCTGCCGCGTCCGTGGTCAAGGTCGTCACCAGCGCGTCCTTCTCATAGAGCGTACCCGTCTTGCCGTCCGGGTGGACGATGGCTTCGCGGGCATATAGCGCGTACACGGCTCCGGCAAGCTGGGCGTCACCCTGCTCGAAGGCGGTCTCTGCGTCCTTCTTGTGGAGATTCAGCGTAACCGTGATGCGATCATTGGAGAAGGTATAGCCAAACTCCGAAATGGCCTGCGTTTGCGCGACAGCGCTGAAAGCAAACTCGTACTTGTCTACGCCAAAGGTGTAGCCGGCGGGCGGCGCGACTTCCCGCACCTCATACTTGAAGCCCACAGGCAGGTCGGCGGCAAAGGTAGCATTACCATCCGCACCGGTCTTGACGGTCTCGATCAAGATTCCCGCAGATACGAGATTATCGCCCTTGTAGCTGGTGATGGCGCTGGCCGCGTAGAGCGCGAATGTACCGCCCGCCAGGGGATTCTTCGTCTCGCCGTCCTGCTTGTGGATGTTGACGGCGACCTTCTGGCGCTCATTGGTGAAGGTGGTCTCGTTGAAGGCCACCTCCGCGTCCTGGCCCGCGTATTCCAGCTTCACGGTGTGCTTTTCGCTCGACGGGACAAAGCCCGCGGGAGCCTGCGTCTCTTCCACAACGTAACTGCCCAGCGGCACATTGCTCAGCATGACCTCGCCGCTGTCGCCCGTGGTCAAGCCATCCGCGACCACGTCGCCCTTCTGGTACATCAGCGCGCCGTCCGGGGTATAGATAGCGTTCTCGGCGGTGACGCGGTACGCCGCGCCGGAGAGCTTGCGGTTCTCATAGATGAAGCGAACGCCAGTATCGGTCACGTCCGCGCCGGTCAGCACCTCGCCCCTCTTGGTGATCTTGAGACCGGCCCGCTGCTGATCGTTCTTTATGAGTGCCGTGACGGAATCGCCGTCCGGCATGTCCACGGTATAGACCGTCCTGGTCAGACGGTAGCCAGCCGGAGCTTGCAGCTCCTTCAGGTACAGCCGGGCATATTCCCGCGGGATGGTGCAGGAGGCGGAGCCGTCCGCGCCGGTGGTCATGGTGGTCAGCTGGTTGGTGCAGTCGGCATCGGAATACACGCCGATGACCGCGCCTGCCAGATGCACGTCCGTATTGGCGGCATCGGCCTTCACGATGTTCAGCGTGACCTCGCTCTTCCATGTGACGGTGAAGTGGACGGAACCGCCGTATTCCTCGGAGGCGTAGCTGCCCAGCTTCTGCGTCTTGGTGCCTGTCTTGACCACCAGCACCTTCCAGATCATGGCAATCATGCCCTTCATGTCGCCGGTTTTCCAGGTCCCGCTGACGGAGGTCGGCGCGGAGAAGTGAAAGGTCGTACCGCCTCCAATGGTCACCGTGCCGCCCGTTTGCGTCTCGCCGGTGTTTTCGTTATGAAAGGTCACAGTATCCGGTAGCGCAAGTGTAATGCTGTTGCGATGGTCGGCATTCAGCGTGGTGCTGGAGGTGGTCTGCACGCCATTGGCGATGCCCGTCACCTCAAGCGACTTGTCACTCAGGCTGATACCAGGCGAGGGCGGGTCCTCCAGGCCGGCAATATAATCAATCCATTCCTGCACACGGTATTTTTTCAAGCCGCTGGACGAGCAGCCCTTCGTCGCGCTGGAATAGCTGCCAGTGAAGAAATAGCTGGCGGCGATATGCGTCAGGATGTAGCGCACGTTCGCGGAATAGTCCGGGAAGAAGCTGGCGCTCAAATCTTCCGGCCCGCCATAGCCGTAGTACAGCGCCTTGGTCAGGTTGGGATTGCTGTCCAGTATCTCCTGAGCAAAGGAACCGCCCTTCGGGGAGGTCTTGGAGGACTCCAAACAATACGCCATCTTGCCGTTGACGGTGTACTTGAAGGTGCTCCAGCTGCCCAGGCTGCTGGGATAGGTCACTTTGGAACCGCGAACCATCTTTGCGTCACCTTCCAGCACAATGTTGTCCGGGTCGATCTCCTCCATGTCATCCTCTTCTTCGGTGGCGTCGTCGTCTCCCTCACCACCGTCAACGGAGGCCAGGGAAAGCGTCGGTTCCAAAACCGTCGTGAGAATCTGATCCACGGGCAGGGTGAATGCTTCGGAGGGCTCAACCTCATCTTCCGGGGAAGGTTCCTCGTCGGTACCTTCCGTGGCTTCACCGTAATCACCGGGGGCATCATCACCATCGAGTTCTTCATCACTGTCATCGCCGACAGCATCGTCGCCGTCATCGCCAGGGACATCTTCATCGTCCTCGGGAATATCGACAGGGGTCTCCTCCACGATAACCTCAGTGGGTTCAGGACTCTCGACGGGTGCAAGAGTTTCGATAGGCTCGTCGTAGATCTGCGGCATATCGAAGGTGGGATCATCTGACGGCTCTGGGGTGGTTTCGGATTCTTCACCATCCTCATCCTCAAATGTCCCATCCTCATCATCCGAAGAGTCGTCGCCCTCGTCGGCAGGATCGTCTACAGATTCATCTTCGACATCGGATTCATCGGTGAATTCCTTTTCGTCCTCATCGTCGAAGTCATCCTCTTCGGGATCGTCATAATACTCTTCGTCGGGATCTGTGCCGTCATAATCCTCATCGGCGAAGTCATCATCAGCTTCGTCCCAATCCCCTGAGGTCAAATCTTCGTCGGAGTGTTCATCATCATTGTATTCTCCGGCGTATTCATCGTCTCCGAGGTCGACGTCACCATCTTCGTCTGGTACTTCCTCCCAATCGGGAAGGGTTCCCTCGGAATCAGTTTCCTCGGAAACGTCACTCTCCTGGGGAAATTCCTCGGCATCGTCATATTCTTCTTCGGATTCACCTTCATCCTCGAAGGCAGCTTCCTCGGAATCATCAGTTTCCGATTCTTCATATGGGTCATCCTCCGAATCTTCGTCGGCGGGCTCGTCCTCCGGAAAGGTCTCGACGACCTCGGACTCCACGGGCGCGGCGGGTTCCTCCGCTGCGTTGACGGTGATCCTGCGGCTGACCTCATAGGCCGGGTGCCCGCTGACGGGCCTTGCGATGTAATAGGCAAAATAGCTGCCGGGCATGTCGGACGTAAACGCCGTGCCGTCCGTCGCGTAGGCGGAAAAGAAGCTGACTTCCACCTTGTCGGTGGGCTGGTTGGTCTTTTCCACCTTGAACGCGGACACGTCGGCGGGATTGAAATAGTCGCCCATGTTGATGACCACATCGTAGGCGGCGACGATTTCATCCTCGCCCAGCTGACCGCGCACATCGGCCAACAGCGGGTACTTGGTCTCGGTATAGTAGACAGACTCCTCTGCGCAGGCATACTGCGCGACGGGAGAGACCATGATCAGCGCCGCCAGCAGCAGCGCCGTCAGCTTATGGGTATAGTGTTTCATATTCGATTTTCCTCCGAATTGATGGTTGATGGTAACGGTATTGCCTTCAGCTCGCTTGGCAGGGTTAGCCTTCCTTCGGATTATCCTTCGGGCAAGCAGCGTGGCAAACACCATAGCTGCGGCGACAATCAGCGCCTTGACCCAGGGCATGAGTGTGACCAGAATATTGTCGAGGGTGAAGATAAATCGAAGCACGTTTATTTCAAAGGGGGACATTGGCAGATACCTCCATTCTCATTTCAGGGATAGTAGTTCATGCCCAGGTCGATACTCTGCGCCGCACCGACCACAGCGCTGTAGATCCCTTTCGGACTGCCGGTGTAGTAGACCGGGATGGCGTAGTCACGGAAGCGTTCAATGCGCCTGACCTGCTTCGGCTCCAGCTTTGCTCCGGGCCAGATGATGACAAGCAGCGCCACCACGCCATGCGGGAAAAACAGCAGCACCTCCTGCGCGAGGCTGGCATCATCCGACAGGCGCAGATAGAAGCCCTCGGTTTCATACACTGCTCGGCGCAGGGCTTTCCACATAACACCCACTCGCATATCGACGCTCCTCCTCTGTCAGCATATTTCTGAAGGCCGGAGCGACCCAATAATCCGCATCGCCGATTTCAAAAAGCACCTCCCTGGCGGCATCGGTGATCACATCTGGCAGGCTGATGTGGCAGCAATCGCGGAAATGCTCGGCGAATTGACGGTCTCGCTCGATAGCCTCCCGCGTGGCGTAGGCGTAGCACAGCCGAAAGTCCCGGAGGCGCAGATAGCAGATGCTATCCGCGCGTACCCAGGCGATCTGTTCGTTGCCGCCCTCTCCGACGATCTCCGCGGTTCCGCCCTCGGTGATGACCGTCGCCTGAATGGCCACGGGATCGACAGCAGTCAGCTTCAGCATTCCGGCCAACCTGTCCGCGATCCTGATGAGGGTCTCGCCCGACAAACACCGGATGGGAGGACGGGGATGGTTGATGTACTTCATGCCCGGCCTCCTCAGCGGCGCGAAGGGCGCTGCTTCTTCTCAAGATAGCGGTTGCAGGCATAGCCCTGGGTGGTGAGCTGCATTTCCTTCGCCCAATGGGGCGGCTGCTCCATGACGGCGCTGATGGCCATGAGCGCGGCGGGTTCTTCACTCTCCACGACCACCTTGTTCGCCAGGTGCAGAATGACGGGATAGTTGGCGTCCGTGAGCCGCTGCATCGCGTCCAGCAACACATCCCGCGCAAGCCCCTGCACGATGTCCCGCAGGAACTTCGCGCCGTTGCCCTGCATGATGTCCCACTTGCCGTCCTTGCTCATACCGGCATACATGATGATGCTGAAGCCGTCCACGCCGAACATGATCTCCGGCTCCCGATAGCACAGCGCCCTCCCGGAGGGAAGCTCGATGCACAGCGTCCCGTTGTAGCCGCTGAACAACAGGCCGTGGGTTTTGGCGACGGCGGGATGGGTCAGACAGCGCCGAATGGCGTTGTCGATGTCCAGGCACAGCCGCGTCACGCGGGGATCGTCGTGAAAATACTCGGACACGCGGGGCTGCTCGTCCTGGACATAGTTCCTGCTGCTGGCCCGCGCTTCCCAATCATCCCGGACCAGCCAATCCAGAATCCGCCGCTCCAGCGCGGGATACTCGGCTACCAACAGGCGGCACTTCCTGCGCGGAACGAAGGACGTGACAAAGAGCTGGGTCAGGATGTCCGTTACCGATTCACACTGGCTGTCCAGGCCGAAAAACTCTCCAGAGCGAACAACATCCCGCAGCTCAGAAAGCTCGGGGGAACGGCACACGGGCAGGTTGTCCAGCTGGATCATCGGATAGCTGAATCGGCCCTGGGGATGCCCGCAGAAGCGGAACAGTCCACGAAGCCGCCCATCGTTGCACACAGCTTCGCCCAGAGCGGCATACTTGCGAGTCTCCGTACGGGAAAGCAGTTCCCACAATCTGAGCGCCTCGTCTATCTCCACCGGCGCGGTCTTGCGAAGCCGCGTCACGGCCTCCTTTGACACAGAATCCACCCGTATTCCGTTGGCAGCCAGCCATTGGCGAAACCGGGCCGGGGAATCCGCGCCGATACCGGTGATCTCCTTGAAACGCCTGGCCATGCCGGCGCGAAAGTATTCGTCGCAGTTGATAGCGTTGCTGACCAGCTTCCGATCCACCTTCACGCCTCGGTCGTTGATGCGTTGCGCCATACAGTAGTGCGCCCATTCCATGTCCGGCAGAGGGCACTTCTGCAGGTACTCATGCAATGCCCGTTCCGCCGTCAAGTTCTGTCGGACGCACTGACCCAGGGTTTGAAGCGCCACGGGCATTCCCTCCCAACGCTCCGGGGCTTGGTCGCCGCCCTTGCGCAGATCGTGGATGTACTTTTCCCGAAGGACACGCTGTACCTCCGGGTCTGCGGCAATAGTCACGTCCAGCGCGGAGGCGATCATCTTCATGCCGGAGGGCAGTCCGCGATAAGATGCCCACACCCTCATGCAGCGCCAGTGCTCCGGGCAGAGGTACACGTTCCTCGGCAGCCCCAGGTGCCGGGACAGGCACACACGCTCAAACTGCGCGTCATAGGCGAGCTTCGTCACGGCAGGATCTGCCAGGGCCTCGATCACCTCAGCGGGGATACGCTCGCCCTGCTCCAAATTGACGATGCGAATGGGGTCGTTATCCACGGCATATCCGAACAGCAGGACGCGGAAATGATCGTCCTCGGCATAGCGGTATGCGCCTGCGCTCGACAGGTTCGCACCGCTGGTGGTCTCGATGTCGATGTACAAGTGATTCATGGTCGTCACCTCATGTCTATGGTATTGTGAAGGGGCCGAATCCCGCTACGAGAGTGTGATCTGCGGTGTGTCAAAAACGCACCGCCAGTGCGAAAACACGCGCTTGACCGCTTCGCGGGCTCCTTCCCTGACGCGCTTGAAGCCAAAGACCGGCCGGTATTCCTTCACAGGAAGGGTCAGGACAATCCTGGTGATGATCCAAATGCCCAGCGTCTGGCGCAGAACGACGGTAACGCCATCGCTATAGATGATCTCCAGGTGCCTGCTGTCAAAGCGAATACCGGCGGCCTTGTGCGCAGCGAGATAGTAGCCTATCTCGTTGCGCAGGTCGTTGATGTGATTGCCAAGCTCAGGGTGGGCGGTCTTCGCCTTCTCGAACTGCCGCTTCACCCTGGGCATGAAAAATACGTTGCGAATGTTCTTCATGGACTGTTTTTGCCTCGCTTTCAGGTGATATGGGATAACCCCTTCACCCCATAAGGCAAAAACAGCCCCAAAATGCACCCCCTTAAGTGAAGAATTTTCTGACCTTTCTACAAATCTTTTCCCATCTTCGCTGGATGGCGGTTGGAGGAACGCCCTCATCACGGGCAATATCGGTCTTTGTCATCCCCAACACAAACAGCTTGTGGATCAGATCCTTTTGTCGATCAGTCATTGCCGCCATAGCAGCCAGGTATTGATCATGGGACAGCTTCTCAGATTCCCGTTCAACCACAGTGCGCTCAACATCGGCGGACTCGTCGTGCATGGTGGAATAGTGTTCAAGCTCTGCCGGACTGATGTCATCCGAGCGGTAAACCATGCGCACATACATTTTCCCATTCCACTTATAGTAGTATCGAAAATCCAATGTACGCAGCTCGTTTTCGTCGCGTCTCAGCAAAGCAATCCATTCTTCCGTCACGCCAGCCTCACCGGCCTTGAACGTGTGCAATTGACCGGTTGTATCTCTTAAACTGTATTGCTTGTTCTTTTCCTTCTCTTCCGGGCTCAGCGCCGGAAGTGTCGTATCGTGTTCGCACATTCCTTTGCCCTTTCTTCGTCAACAAGTGAATTAATGAAGAGATGGCAAAGAGGGGGGGAGCACGAGGGAAGTGGCAGCTTTCACAATGAATCGCAGCGATGAAAGCTGATCTGGGCATAGAAAAATCCTTTCCGCCGTAAAGCGCAAAGGATTAAAAAAGGCTCGCCTATCTTTCAAGCGAACCTTAAACCCCAAAGTTTGCAGAAGGACAATGACTATACACTTTGGAACATACTGACATTATCAGAAATGTCAGTCATTCTGATGTTTAATCCTTTGCCCTTCTGCAACTCAGGCTATTAACTTGTCCAGTCACCAATTGATGCTATTATAGCGTAAGAGGTCGCCTATAACGTTGTTAATAATCGAAATAGTTTTGTAATATATGTAAATAATTTGAAATATAGCCATATTGACACTTCAAATTGCGAATTTTGCGAATTATCCTGTTGACAATCTATCCTTGCTCTGATACAATGATGCCGCAATCTATATTGCGAGTATTCGCAATACATTTTGCAAAGCAAGCCGTTTTAGGTGGGAGGAATGCTGCATGAACGAGCGATTGCCGTTTGGTGAGAAGGTGCGTGAGCTACGAAAGAGCAAGCGACTTTCGCAAAATGCCCTTGCGAAAATCGCCGGTGTCTCTCCACACACAATCTTCGGTTATGAAGCGGGAACGACCTACCCCAGAACGGCCAGCACACTGAATCGCCTCGCAGAAGCCTTGGGTGTTACCAGCGAAGCGCTTGCAGATAGCACCCATCCCTTAAAATCTTTAGGGAAACACCGCACAGTATACAAAGCCCGAGGAATATGGTAAAATAGAGTCATGGATAAGCAAATGACAATATCGCTGATCAGCGACGAACTACGACAAGCGGCGACGCCGAAGAAAGAGCTGCTTGAACGAATGGACAGGATCATACCGTGGAGCAGGTGGACGGAGTTGGTAGTCCCATACTATTATAAAGGAGAGCATGGGAACAAGCCGTATCCACTGGAGCGAATGCTGCGGATATATGTGATCCAAAACCTGTATAACCTGGCGGACATGGCGGCGAAATACGAGATCATGGACAGCCGGGCGTTTTCGGATTTCTGCGGGGTGGATTCCAGTAATCAGGTACCTGACGGGGACACCATTGGCAGATTTCGGAACATACTGAAGGCGAACAACTTGCAGGACAAGCTGTTCGACGATGTGGTGCGCCTTTTAGAGTCTGAGGGATTGATTCTGCACCGGGGAACAATTGTGGATTCGACGCTGATTGCATCGCCATCGTCGACGAAAAACAAGAAAAAGAGCAGGGATCCGGAAGCACATCAAAGCAAAAAAGGAAACCAATGGTATTTCGGATACAAGGCGCACATCGGGGCGGATACGGACACAGGGCTGATTCATACGCTGGAAACGACGGCGGGTAATGTATCGGATGTATCAATGACCTCAAAGCTGCTTACAGGTGCAGAGGAAGAAGTCAACGGAGACGCCGGATATGTAGGCGCCAATAAGCGAAAAGACGCAATCATACGGAACAAGTACGGAAAGAAGATCAAATATCGCATATGCCGTCGCCCGTCGACCCTGAAAAAGCTCAGTCGAAGTGGTCAGTATAAAGCGAGGAAAGCGGAATACAGGAAATCGTCAGTACGTTGCAAGATAGAACATGTCTTTGGTGTCGTCAAGAATCTGTTTCGATGTAGAAAGACACGATACCGAGGCAAGGAGAAGGTAGACTCACAATTGAAGATGGTGTTCGCGCTGGCGAACCTCTTCCTGGCCGATACCCGTTATGGGCTTCAGGCCTGAGTGAGTTTACCTTCGGGACCCTATTGTGGGGGAGTGTTCTCGTTCTCTATACCGTTTCGAACTCATGACTGTCCATTTGTGTATTGTGCGGCGTTTCCCTATGCAAAGTAATTCAATCTTCCGTGCGTCAGCTACCAGTTTCCTTGTATTGCCGACACGGTTCTTGTTGTAAGTAATAAGGTAATCGCAGTGGTGGATCATATACTGGTTTGCTCGCATTATAGCGGCGCGCTTTGGGACGGTTTCGAGACCGTCCGGAAAAAGGGAGCCATCGAAGCCATCCGGCAAAGGTTCGACGTCAGTGCGATAATAGGGCATGAGCAGCGTAAGCGTAACACCGGCATGATGTCGCTTCGCTTCCATGACAGCACGGGCGGCAAGACGATCGAAATTCCCATATCTCCCGACAACGAAGTCGATCACTCCATATTCGGAGATATGGCGCTCGACAGCCGTAAGCAGCCTATCGTATATGCTTTCCGGCGCGTCCCGATGGCCGATAAAGAAGCAAGTTTTCACGAGTGATCATTCCTTCGACAATCATAGGTTATTTCATATGCTCACCCCATTATAACCCTTATGTTCACTACGTTGCAACTCTTATGATTTCTTTCTTGCACATCAAATGTTCTGTACAATAAATGCGAAGGATCTGCGTATATAGTTGTGCAGGAGGCGCTTATGGATACGAAAACCCACATCAAAGAATTGATGGATGAAAGAGGCTGGACTATCTATGAGCTGGCAAAGCGATCGGGACTCGCACAAACCACCATCGCAAACATGTGGAAGCGCAATACCGAGCCAACTATTCCTTCTCTGCGAGCGATCTGTAACGGATTCGGCATCACTCTCGCTCAGTTTTTCGCGGAGGGTGATCTGGTTGAACTGACGCCCGAACAGCGCAACTTTTTCCTGCATTGGTCCGCACTCACGCCGGAGCAAAAGGAAATGCTCATGAATCTCGTGCAGTCCATGAAATAGGCATTGAAACCACCTGTTTTTTCAGCCCGCCATCGGCGGGTTTTCCTTTTCCAAAAAAGAACTTGACATTTCGGCGATCCGTCTCTATAATCGCTTTACCATGCTAAAGCGCATATTTCAACAAGGAGGCGAAGATTATGGAGATCACATATACTCAAAAGGGGGACTACCTCTATCCCAACCTGGCCATCGACCCGGAAGATCAAGTGGATGTCGGGAAGTATGGTCAGATGCGCCGGCGATATTTGAAAGAGCATCGGCCCGGGCTTTATGGTGCCCTCTGGGTCGAGGGCAAGCTGACGCCGCACCTGGTGGAGATCAACGATACGGCCTTTGCACAGATCGACCTCATTGTCAGGCAGCTGCTGAAAGCCTATCCCGCGCCGAACAGATCGGAGGATCATTTGGCCTATGTCGCGCACATGAACAGCTTGACTGCGATGGCAGAGGAGACTGTTCTGCACGATCTGATCTACGTTTGACATTGTTCTGACGGAAACTCGTACGGCTTCCGTCAGTTCCTTTTTTGTGTTTCCACAATACTACCTACATGCGATCAGATGTGATTTCAGGATATCCAGGCTGTCCTCTTCCAACCGCTTTGCCCAGGATCGTTTCAAATGATAGCGCCGGGCGGTTTCGGCTTCGCTGTGTTCCTGCCCGTCGTCGAAGCCGAAGCGGTACATCAGGTATGCCCGGCCGCGCAGACCACATTTTTCGAGCCCTGCCTCCAGCGCCTCGCCGGTCTCCTTTTGCAGATAGATCTGTTCCGGCGTCATGGTATAGGGATCGTTCGGCATGCCGATGCGCCGCCAGGACGTCTCCTCTGCCTCGGCATCATATTCCGTCCAGTGAAAATCAGGATTGGCCCGGAGAAATTTGAACTCAAACCGCTTCGCGTTCTCCCGCAGCCAGTCCATCATGGCATTTCTGATAGTCGGCGCAGCATAGGTCAGGAACAACGTCCCGCGGGATGGATCGAAGTTCTCCGCGGCAGCGAGCAGCGCAATCAGCCCCTCCTGCTCCAGGTCGTCCACGTCCGTCTCCGAAAGGGCAAATGCAGCCTTACGCGCCTTATGGATTTCGTCCGCGCATTTGATGACAAATCCCCGGTTCTGCGATATCAGACGATCCTTCGCCCACGTCTGCCTCGCTGAAATCAACCGGCAGAGCTGCTCGTTGGTATATTCGTGTCCCATTTTCCTTTCCCTGCAATGTCCCTGCTTATCAGCTGGATGATCGGTTCACGGAAGTCATACAGGCTGTGCGCATCTACGTGCCACGCCCGCGTCACCGCTCCGAGGATCACATCCGCGATACTCTCAGGTGAAACCGGCTTTCCTTTCTTCCGCAGCGCGTAAATCTCCCGCTGCACATCTTTCGCCACCTGGCTGTCCCGCTCCTGTTGATCGGCATGCTCCGGTTCGCCCGCATCCTTTTTCATGCTTCGCAGCATCAGTTCCATGCGCATCACCAGCCGCTCCAGCGCCAGGCCGGATGGCATCTTCATCGCGGTAAGCTCCATCTGCGCCGCCGGGAAGGGTCGCGCCATGTCCATGGCGGAGGCGATCATGTCATTCTGGATGCGCATACCCGCCTCCAGACTGCCATCCAGCCAGGATGAGATGTTCCGTGAGATCGTTGGGAAGCACGGGTTCATCACCATGCGGTTCAGGACGTTCATATCCACCTCGCCGGAATTCAGCCGACGCGCGGCCTTCGGCGACAGGCCAAGCTGCCCGACCTCGTAATTCTTTCGGTCGGGAAAGTCGGTGACGCCCAGCAAGAAGTCCGTGGACACGCGAAACACCTGCGCCAGCTTCACCACGATGTCGCTGCCGGGGCTTTCGATCTCGCCCTTCTCAATCCGGCTCAGCGTGCTGGCTGACGTGCCGATACGTGCAGCTAGCTCCCCCTGCGTCAGCTTGTCCCTCTCGCGCAACTCCCGCACCCGGTCGCCCAGGCTGCCGGGCAAATGCTTCTCCATCATATTCACTCCAGGTTCTTCAACACCCGCACCGCAATGCCCTGGATCTGGCATCGGTCGACGAGTATGTCTGCGTAATTCTGATTCTCCGGCTTCAACCTCACACGTTTCTTCTCCGGCTCGGGATAGTAACGCTTTAGCGTCGCGGCGTCCTCATCGTCGATGAACGCCACCACGATCTGCCCGGTCTCGGCGGTCTCCTGCTGGCGCACCAACACCAGGTCGCCGCTGTCGATGCCGGCGTCGATCATGGAATCGCCCTCGGCCCGAAGCAGGAAATAGCTGCCGGACTTCGCCAGGGCAGGGGAGATCGTGTAGGTCTCCTCGATGTTCTCCTCGGCGAGTATCGGCTGGCCGCAGGCGATGCGTCCCACCAGCGGCACGCGCATGGCGTCGTGCTGCCCGGCCATTCGGATGTTCCGGTGGCCACTGTAGTCCAGCCGCCCCTGCTCCTTCAGCTCCGCGAGATAGCGCTGCACGGTGCCCCTGGAGATACCTGTCTCGGCGACAATCTCGCGGATCGATGGGGAATTTCCAAATTCGGCAGAATGTCGCTGGATCACATCGATGATCCTTCTGAACTTTTCCTCATCCTTTGTGCGCATGGGACATCCCTCACTTTTATATGTGACATTTGTCCCATTTATAATAACACACCCTGTCAAGCCTGTCAAGCGATCCCATTCAGACTTGCGTATCCGCAAATTTCTTCTTGTCCCGCACGCAGAATTGCAGTCATGCCGGAAAAACCGGGGTGCCCGGTACAATCTCCGTATAATCTGACAGAAGCGCAAAACGGCTGGTGGAGCTGCCCCACCGTCCTGTCCCTTTTGCCTCTCTCGCGGGTTGCCTGGCCGTGAGAAGGCGGGGACGGAAAGCCGGATTGCGCTTCAATCCATTGGAAAGGAGGTTTTGCCCGGCAAGAAAAACGCCCCGTCGCCCGTTCACCCCATCGACCCAAGAGAAAGGAAGGATAGAAACATTGTCCGCAGTTCGTCACTACACTCTGGAAGAATTGCAGCAGAAACAGGAGAAAGCTTCCCAACGGCAAGCGTGGCTGGCTGAAAGCGCCAAGCGCGCCGCCGCACGGGAACGCGCTTTGAGGAAGAAGATCGCCCGGCAGGAAGAGGAAGAGAAAAACCATCGCCTGCTCGCCCGTGGCGCGCTGTTGGAGGGGTTCATCGAGAATGCTCCGCAGCTGACCGACGGGCAGCTGGAGGAAATTCTGACCATCGCCCTCCGACAGGATGCCGTGAAGAAGGCAATTACCCGGATGAAGCCCGCCACCCCTGCCGAATCCGCACCCACTCTGACCGGAAAGGAGGAAAAGTCCGATGAATGAGCTGCATGAACTGGAAAAGCTGGACAGTGAGATCCATCGCAGGAAGGCGGAAATGGCACGGCTGGAGGATCAGCAGAAGATCCTCGCCAAAGAGGCCGCGCTGCTGAACCGTCGCCAGCGTACGCGGCGGCTCTGCCTCCGCGGTGGAATGCTGGAGAGCTTTCTCGGCGTGCCGGAGCTCCTGACCGACGAGCAGGTCATGACCCTGCTCAAGCTGGCGTTCAACACGTCCGTTGTGGTCAATCAGCTCAGCGTCTATCTGACCGAGGTGACCACATGATCGCGTCACATGCCGACGCACCGGTCCCATAACCCGTAAGGGCGCAATTATACATAGGTCTCATGTCCCATGAGCCTTTATGCCATTGCGCTCTCCGAGGGGGTCAGCCCGCCTGCTTCCGCAGGCAAGGTCGCCAGGCAGAATGCCTCGGCGACTGATGAAAAGAAGCGGCTTTGCCTGAGCCGCTTCTTTTCAATTCAAGGAACTTCGTCCCCTGCGCCGGCAAGCCGGCTACCCCTGTGAGCCCCCACGCGAAAGACAGTCTGCGATTAGGCACGCTGCCTTTCGCTTTTATTCCACGAACCGGGAGGTGAAACCGTCTGCCCTGTCCCCATTTCAACATCAAGATTGTGCAGCGCAGCAAGGGTCAGTCCGCGGTGGCCGCTGCCGCCTACCAGAGCAGCGACCGCCTCTTCTGCGAGTACGATCAGAAGACCAAGCATTACCGCAACAAGAAGGAGGTGGTATTCTCGACCATCCTCGCGCCGCCCCACGTGCCACCGGAGCTGACCGACCGGAACGCGCTTTGGAACAGCGTGGAGAACGCTGAAACCCGGTACAATTCCCAGCTCGCCCGGCGTGTCGTCATGGCGCTGCCGAAGGAAATCCCCAGAGAGCAACAGATTCAGCTGGTGCAGGAATACTGTGAAGCTCAATTCGTATCCAAAGGTATGATCGCCGACATCGCCATTCACGACAAGGGCGACGGCAATCCCCACGCCCACATTCTGCTCACCATGCGGCCCGTGGACGAAAAGGGAAACTGGGCTCCGAAGGGCAGGATGGTCTACAACCTGGACGAAAACGGGCAAAAGCAGAAAACTGCCAATGGCAACCGGAAGTGTCACAAGGAGCCGACCGTCGATTGGAACGACCGGAAGTATGCTGAAATCTGGCGGCATGAGTGGGAAGGGATTGTCAACCGGTATTACGCCGAGAACGGGTTGGAGGAGCGGGTCGACCTGCGCTCCTATGAACGTCAGGGCATCGACACAATTCCCACCGTACACATGGGACCTGCCGTCACCCAGATGGAAAAACGGGGCATGGTCACAATCGTCGGCACCCTGAACCGGGACATCAAGGAATATAATTCCGCCCGCCGCTCTCTGACCCGAAGCATCCGGACGATCACCGCGCAGCTGGAGGAGCTGAACCGCCGCCGCGAGGACGCCGCCATCCAAGCGTTCCCCTTCGACCGTCCGCGCGATCTGATGGAGCTGATCATCGCCTACTATGACATCCGCTCGAACGAGCGCCTGTCCTGGTCGCGGTACGCCCAGCGGAAAGGTACCGTGCGCGATCTGCAGGGCATGATCGATTGCTACACATGGCTCAAGAAAAACAGCATCGGGACAGTCGAGACCTTCAATGCCCGGTTTGCTCAGCTGAGGGATGAAGTCAAGGCCGTCACCGACGGCATCGATGCCATGGAGAAGGAGAGCCGCAGCCTGGAGGCCTGGCACAAGCACCTGACCAATCGGAAGAAGTACCGCCCCATATTCGAGCAGTACGCCGGAAAGATGTTCAAGGCCAACCAGGAGCGGTTCGCCGAAGAGCACAAGGAAGAGCTGGACAAGTACCGCGCCGCCGTGCGCTACTTCAAGGCACATCCGGATCGTGAGAATGTCAAAGCCGCCGACTTGGTCAAGCGGCACAACGAACTGAAAGCCGTCATCGCCGCTGAGAACGACAAGCTGACCGATCTAAAGGCCCGGATGGAGCCCTTTGGCAGGATCTCATATTATGTCAGCCAGATCTACAAGCCCAGGCCAAACCTCGATGAACAGGACGGCAGAACTGAAGCAAAGAGAACTGAAGTCGCGCCGCCCGAGCCGCAGAAGCGGAAGCGCAAGGACATCCAATCACTATAAGGAGTTTGACAACTTCATCTGACCAAGGTGTAATTCAGTCAGACATTCTCATCGTTCATATTACTCTACGACAAAAGAAAGGAAGCGATAAATCCAACAATGAAAAGGAACCCAACCGCTCAGCCCAAGGTTGACATTACCCCTGAAACCCTCTATAATTTTACTAAGCTGATGGAGCAGTGCGCCCCGTTGGCTGCGCTCCTTGAAAACCACAAATCTGATCCTTCGGGCGTTTTGGAATCCGAAATGAAAGGAGTTTCGGATATGGCAAAACGTCACAAGCAGCGCGTAAAAATCGGCGTCAATGAGAACGGTGATTCCGTCTACAAGTGGGCGGATGGCTATACCATTGACGAACTGAACGACAACATCGTGCGCATCTACATCGAGAACGGGCTCCTCGACCGGGTCAAGAGCGATCAACCGCCAAGGCAGAAGATCGACACGAAAGGCGAATGCCCGACCTTCCGGGAGTATGTTCCCAAGTGGTTCGCCACCTTCAAGGAATACCAGCTTAAGCCGAATACCATCAAAGGCTATCGCAGCAACTTCCGACGGCACATTTTCCCCTTCTTCGGAGATATGAAGCTGGACGAAATCACCACCGACGACATCCAGCGGTTTCTCAACGAGAAGGAATACCTGGCGCGCAACACCGTCCACACCATGCTGATCCTGGTCGGCGAAGTGTTGGAATCGGCCTACGAGGATAAGCTGATCCCCACTGATCCTTCCAAGAGCAAGCGCATCGCCATCGTTTCCAAGCGGAAGAAGGAGCGCGACGCGCTGAAGCCGGAGCAGCTCAAGGCGATCATCGAAGGCATCGCCAGCGAGTTGAAGGACGACGACGAGCGGCGGCTCATCTCCCTGATGCTGTTCACCGGCATGCGCCGGGGCGAGGTGCTGGGCCTCAAGTGGGAAGACATCGACTTCAAGAAGAAGCTGATCCATGTCGAGCGCAGCGTCACCTACGCGCACAACTAGCCGGAAGTCACCACGCCGAAGACCGCCAGCGGCAAGCGCGTCATCCCTTTGGATGAAAGGCTGGAAGTCTTCCTGCAGCCCATCCGCGGAACGGGATTTATCCTGGGAGGGGAGACGCCCCTGACCAACATGGTGTTCCGCAGGCTGTACAAGAGCATCGGCAGCAAGATCAATCTCTATGGCGCGACGCCGCATGTCTTCCGGCACAGCTACATCACGACCCTGGCGAAGGCGGACGTCGACCTCAAGACGATTCAGCGCATCAGCGGTCATTCCAATATCACCACCACGCTGAATATCTACACCCACACCCGTGAGGAGGAAATTCAGGAAGCCGGCGCGAAAATTGGCAAGCTGCTCGGCGCGTGAAGTTGAAGGGTGCCCCGTCATTTTCGCCGCTGAAATTCATTAATATACACTCATAAGGCCGTATAAGCCTTTATACACGACCAATTCTGCATGGTATGCAGCGGGAACCTTCGATTTTGCCACAAGTTTTTCACCCTGAATCGGCTGAAAATTCCTGATTTGTGGCAAATCGGAGGTTTTCGGAATGAAAGGTCTTGCAACGAGGCCGGAACTAAACGTGGAATTAACGCAATTCACGGCTGATCTGTACCAAAACCATAGAAAAATCGTGCATCTCTGTACGAAATGCACGATTTTGAGTGGCGCCTCAGGTAGGACTCGAACCTACAACCCTTCGGTTAACAGCCGAATGCTCTGCCATTGAGCTACTAAGGCATCTTGTCGGTCTCAACCAACGAAAGCTATTATAGCAAAGATCATCGCCGCTGTCAAGGGATTTCTGATATTTCAGCAGAATTTACGGAATTGTCGGCAGCGGTTCACGATTCAACATGAGTCTGGTCTTTCAGTTGCGTCTTTTGCATCGATGCTTCCCATATTTGTTCTGTCCAGAAAAATATTAGCTGGTCAATGGCCGGCGGTTGTGCTATACTGTTAACGAATTGTGCTTGGACTGGAGGTGAAGCGAATGGTGGAAAAAACCCGGTTTCTCAAGCACTATTTTGGCCATGACGCGTTTCGCAACGGCCAGGAACCCCTGATCGACGCCATTATGGCCGGCAGGGACGCGCTGGGCGTGATGCCCACCGGAGCGGGCAAGTCCGTCTGCTACCAGCTGCCCGCGGTGATGCTGCCGGGGACGACGCTGGTCGTCTCGCCGCTGATTTCGCTGATGAAGGATCAGATGGCCGCTTTGGCAGCGATGGGCATTCCCGCCGCCTGTATCAATTCCATGCTCACCTCCGAGGAATATATCGAAGTGCTTCGACAGGCGGGCCACGGCGCTTATAAAATACTCTACGTCGCCCCGGAACGCCTGATGACCGCCGGCTTTCAGCGCCTTTGCCAAGCGCTCAGCGTCCCCCTGGTGGCCGTGGACGAGGCCCATTGCGTGTCCCAGTGGGGCCAGGATTTTCGCCCCAGCTACCTGGACATCGCCGGGTTCATCGAGGGACTGCCCCGGCGGCCCGTGGTCGGCGCCTTCACGGCCACCGCCACCGACGCGGTCAAGTCGGACATCATAAAGCTGCTGGCACTGAGGGACCCCTTCTGCGTGACCACGGGCTTCGACCGCCCCAACCTCTACTTTGACGTGAAAACGCCCAGGGACAAGTTCGGCTGGGTGCTGGACTACGTGCGCCGACACGGGGATCAGGCCGGCATCGTCTACTGCGCGACCCGAAAGGCGGTGGACCAGACCTGCCAGAAGCTGGTGCAGCACGGCATCGCCGCCACGCGCTACCACGCTGGCCTGCCCGACGACGAGCGCCGCCGGAATCAGGAGGATTTCGTCTACGATCGCCGCCGTGTGATGGTGGCCACCAACGCCTTCGGCATGGGCATCGACAAGTCCAATATCAGCTTCGTGCTGCACTACAACATGCCCAAGAACATCGAGAGCTACTACCAGGAGGCCGGACGCGCCGGGCGGGACGGATCGGCGGCCCAGTGCGTGCTGTTGTTCTCCGCCGGAGATGTCCAGACCGCGAAGTATCTCATCAACGCGTCCTCAGAAAACGAGGCGCTGTCGGAGACGGAACGGCAGGAGGTTCGCCGGCAGGACATGGAGCGGCTTCGGCAGATGACGGGCTACTGCAAGACCTCCGGGTGCTATCGCCATTTCCTGCTGCACTACTTCGGAGAGCACAGCCCGGAGCGCTGTGATAGCTGCGGAAACTGCACGGCCAGAACGCACCAGACCGACATCACCGTGCAGGCCCAGAAGATACTCTCCGGCGTCGCCCGGGTGGAACGGCGCTTCCCAAGCGGCCTCGGAACGACCCTGATCGTCCGAATGCTCCACGGCAGCCGGGAACAGCGGGTGCAACAGCTGGGGCTCGACGACCTGTCCACCTACGGCATCATGCGCGACACCGACCGCATGAAAATCCGGGAATACATCGACGTGCTTGTGGAGCAGGGCTATCTGGTACAGACCACGGGCAGCTTCCCGGTGCTTCAGACGACGAACCGCGCTTGGGAGGTGCTGCGCGGCGGGACGCGGGTATCCTATGCCAGGCGCGAGGAACTGGCGGAGCCGACCCCGCGCCGCAGGACCTCGGAGCGCCGAGCGGTCGCGCCCCAGGACAGCCTGTTCGAGGCGCTGCGCCGCCTGCGGGCGGAGCTGGCCAAGGCCGAGGGTGTGCCCGCCTACGTGGTGTTCTCAAACGCCACCCTGGCGGACATGGCCGTCAAGCGTCCGGCGGATATGGTTGATTTTCTGGACGTCTCCGGCGTCGGCGAATACAAGGCGGCCCGCTATGGCCGGGCCTTCCTGGAAGCGATACAGAACTGGGAATCCGATAATCACAGCAGAGGAGATGACTGACATGCCCATACTGGCGGCCTACATGGTGCCCCATCCGCCGATGATCGTGCCGGAGGTGGGACGCGGCAGCGAACAGCAGATCGAAGCCACCCGGGCGGCCTATGCCAAGGTAGCCCGGGAGATCGCGGCACTGGCGCCGGAGACCATCATCATCTCCAGCCCCCACGCCACGATGTACGCCGATTACTTTCACATCTCCCCCGGCGTCAGCGCCGAGGGCAGCTTTGCCCGTTTCCGCGCCCCACAGGTGCGCTTCAGGGAGGCCTACGACGCCGAGCTGGCCAGGACCATTGAGCGCATGGCCATCGCCAACGGCCTGCCTGCCGGGACCCGGGGTCAGCGGGAGCCTGCGCTGGATCACGGCACGCTAGTGCCGCTGTACTTCATCCGCCAGGTGTACGCCAATTTCAGGCTGGTGCGCGTCGGGCTCTCCGGGCTGTCGCTGGAGGACCACTACCGGCTGGGCCAGCTGATCCGGCGCGCCGTGGAGGAGACCGGTCGCCGGGTGGTCTACGTCGCCAGCGGCGACCTGTCCCACAAGCTGCAGGCCTACGGTCCCTACGGCTACGCGCCAGAGGGCCCGCAGTACGATACGCGGATCATGGATGTGTGCGGGCGGGCGGCCTTCGGCGAGCTGTTCGACTTCGACGAGACCTTCTGCGAGCGCGCCGCGGAGTGCGGCCACCGCTCCTTTGTCATCATGGCCGGGGCGCTGGACGGCATGGCCGTGACGGCGGAACAGCTCTCCCACGAGGACGTGACCGGCGTGGGCTACGGCATCTGCGCCTTCCATCCAGGCAGGCCGGACGAGGAGCGCCGGTTCCTGGACCTTCGCCAAAAGACGCAGTCCCGGCAGCTTGAGAACGCGCGGGCGAAATGCGACCCCTGGGTCGAGCTGGCCTGGCAGTCAGTGGAGCGCTGGGTGCGGGAGCGCAGGCTCCCGGACGTGCCCAAGGATCTTCCGGAGGCGCTCACCCACCGCCGGGCGGGGGCCTTCGTGTCCATCCACAAGCGGGGGCGACTTAGGGGCTGCATCGGCACCATCGCGCCGACCCGGGACAGCCTCGCGGAGGAGATCATCCACAACGCCGTCAGCGCCGCCTCCCGGGACCCCCGCTTCGACCCGATACGCCCCGACGAGCTGCCCTGGCTGGAGATCAACGTGGACGTGCTGGGCGAACCGGAGGACATCGCCTCCGAGGCCGAGCTGGACGTGAAGCGCTACGGCGTGATCGTGCGCAAGGGCCATCGCCGGGGGCTGCTGCTGCCGGACCTGGAGGGCGTGGACACCGTGCGCCAGCAGGTGGATATCGCCAAACAGAAGGCCGGCATCGGCCCAAAGGAGAAGGTCGGGCTCCAGCGCTTTGAAGTGGTCAGGCACAGGTGACGGAGGGAACGGCCATGGCGATATGCGAGGTGTGCTTTCATCACTGCGACATCCCCGAGGGGCGCAGGGGCTTTTGCGGCGCGCGGACGTGCGTCGGCGGCAAAGTGGTGCCGGAGAATTATGGCAGGATCACCGCATTGGCGCTGGATCCCATCGAAAAGAAGCCGCTGCGGCGGTTCCACCCCGGCGGCATGATCCTGTCGGCAGGCAGCTACGGCTGCAACCTGCGGTGCCCCTTCTGCCAGAACCACGGGATCTCCTGGTCGGCAGAGGCCATGGGCTGTGTGGAACGGGCCGAGACCGTCACGCCTGAAGCCCTGGCGAAAACGGCGTTGAAGCTGGTCCCCCGGGGCAATATCGGCCTGGCGTTCACCTATAACGAACCGCTGGTGGGCTGGGAGTTCGTTCGGGACACAGCGGTTCTGATCCACGAGGCAGGGCTTAAAAACGTGCTGGTCACCAACGGCACGGCGGCGCTGCCCGTGCTGGAAGCCCTCGGCCCCCACATCGACGCCATGAACATTGACCTGAAGGGCTTCACCGAGCGCTACTACACCGGGGTGCTGGGCGGCAACCTGGACATGGTGAAGGCCTTTATCGCCCGGGCGGTCCAGCTGTGCCACGTGGAGCTGACCACGCTGATCGTGCCCGGAGAGAACGACTCGGAGGACGAGATGCGAGCGCTGACCGGCTGGGTGGCGGAGCTGACCGATGATGAAGGGCGCGCCATCGGCCGACAGATTCCCCTGCACATCTCCCGCTTCTTCCCCCGCTTCCGCATGACGGACCGGGAAGCGACGGAGGTCAGGCGCGTCTATCGCCTGGCAGAGGTGGCCCGGGAGCGGCTGGAATATGTTTATACGGGAAATTGCTGAAGGACAGGGGCGCGGAACGATCCGCGCCCCTGTCCTTCTGTTGCGAGTCACGGGGACAGATCCCTTGACTCAAGCCCTCTGGATGAAATTTCGGTCAATGCCCGTCAACCTGGCGATCTGGCGGATGGTTACACCCTCTCTTTTTGCCTGGGCAAGACATGTCCTACGCTCTTCCAAATCCATTTCAGCAATCGATCCAGGATTGTCCATATCGCTGATCCGGCAAAGGATGCGACTTGCCTCCTCATCCTTGATTGTTGCATGCTCGCTTACATCAAGGCAGTTATCATTTGCCGGCGCCAGTAGAAAGTCCATGAGCGCCTGCCGGCTTCCAATCATGTCGCAAAGCAGCTGTGCGTTACATAAGCCGATGCCTGTCACGATCTCATTCCAACTGTTCCATTGATAATCTTTGGTCTGACATATTCCTGCTTTCTGCGGATTTTGCAATATGTAACGCGCGGCTACCAACAGGTATTCATCCGTATCCACCGCTTCGCTTTTGTATCTGTCTTGAAAAAGGTGCCCTATCCGGTCGTATTTATGATTGAAATAATAAACATAGCTGGACGCGATTTTCTTGATGAACATGGAAAGCTCTGCCTCTGCACACAGCAACAAATGCACATGGTTGTCCATCAGGCAATAGGCAAGCACATCGATCCCGTCGTCTGTATACCGGCGCAGCGTCTCTAGAAACTTTGCACGATCTGCGTCGTCATGGAAGATCTCCTGCCGATTCACCCCGCGGAGGATGATATGATAATATCCGCTTTCACTTTGTTTCCGACTCGTTCTGGGCACGATCATCACCTCATGAATAATATATCATGTCAATGAAAGTGAGTCAAGGGACCTGTCCCCGTGACTCCAAATGCGTTATCATTACGTATGGCCTGTTGCAAAGATCAGATGTCATCATCGGACCAAACTACACGAGAGATTTCAAGGATGTCTATATGGCGGCAAAGCGGGAAGGGCTAATTACCAAGACGCTGTAGGCTGGAATTTGAAAATGCAGCGACAGTCTTCCAGGGCCGTCGCTGCACCATAAATTATTATCGTCTTCACGCATCATTCAAACCAAAAGAATTCATCCGCAGACAACCCGGAGTCACAGGGACAGGTCCCTTGACTCATCCTTGATAACGAAGTGAGTCGCGGAACCTGTCCCCGTGATTCATTTAGTTCATAACCCCCGCTCCGCAATGTGGAGCGGGGGCATCATCATTCCGGAATAATCGCTTATTCCGCAGCCAGCCTCTGGTAGGAAGCGAGGCGATCCTCGGCGTCCTTCTGGGCCTCTGCGAACAGCTCGGGCGCGACGTCCGGGAACTGGCGCAGCAGGGAGGCGTAGCGGTTCTCGCCCTTGATGAAGTCCTGATAGGAGGCCTTCGGGGGCTTGGAATCCAGGGTGAACTTCTTCACGGCGGCGGGGTTGAACCGATAGGTCTGCCAGTAGCCGGCCTCGACAGCGCGGGCGATCTCCAGCTGGGCCTGGTTCATCTTGATGCCGTGGTTGATGCAGGGCGCGTAGGCGATGATCAGGGACGGGCCGTGATAGGCCTCGGCCTCGGTCATGGCCTTGAGCACCTGGGCGGGATCGCTCATGGCGACCTGCGCCACGTAGACATAGCCGTAGGACATGGCCATCATGCCCAGGTCCTTCTTCTTGGTGCGCTTGCCGGCGGCCGCGAACTTGGCCACTGCGGCATGCGGAGAGGACTTGGAAGCCTGTCCGCCGGTGTTGGAGTAAACCTCGGTATCCAGCACGAGGACGTTGACGTCCTGGCCCTGGGCCAGCACGTGGTCCAGTCCGCCGTAGCCGATGTCATAGGCCCAGCCGTCGCCACCGAAGATCCAGAAGGACTTCTTGGTCAGCAGATCGGCGTCGTCCAGTACGGCCTTATAGGCGTCAAGAGAGGCATCCTTAATCAGCTCGACCAGCTTCGCGCCAGCAGCCTTGGAGCCCTCCGCGTCTTCCATCTTGTCCAGCCACTCGCTCGCAGCGTTCGCGATTTCTTCGCCATACGCATCGGGGTCGACCAGGGCCTTCACGTTTTCAGCCAGCTTGGCGCGGCGCTGGGTGATGCCCAGGTTCATGCCGAAGCCGAACTCAGCGTTGTCCTCGAACAGGCTGTTGGCCCAGGCGGGACCGTGGCCTTCTTCGTTCTTGGTGTAGGGGCAGGTGGGGGCGGAGCCGCCGTAGATGGAGGAGCAGCCCGTGGCGTTGGCAACGATCATCCTGTCGCCGAACAGCTGGGTGACCAGCTTGACGTAGGGAGTCTCGCCGCAGCCCGCGCAGGCGCCGGAGAACTCGAACAGGGGCTTCTTGAACTGGCTGTCCTTGACCTTCTTCACATCCAGCGCGCCCTTGAACTCAGGCAGCGTCTGGGCGAACTCCCAGTTGGCCTCCTGCTCGGTCTGGGTGTGCAGGGGCTTCATGGCCAGAGCGGGCTCCTTCTTGCCGCCCTTGTTAACGGGGCAAACGGTAGTGCAGTTCTCGCAGCCGGTGCAATCCAGCACGGAGACCTGCATGCGATACTTCATGCCCTTGAACGCGCCGGCCTTTTCCTCGGCGACCTTGAAGGAAGCGGGCGCCTTGGCGGCCTCTTCGTCGGTCAGCAGATAGGGACGGATGCAGGCGTGGGGGCAGACGATGGCGCAGTTGCCGCAATGGATACAGGTATCCACGTTCCACTCGGGAACCGCAACGGCGATGCCGCGCTTCTCGTACTTGGTGGTGCCGGTGGGCACGCGGCCCGCGGGATCGATCATGCTGACGGGCAGCTTGTCGCCGGCCTGGGCCAGGCAGGGCTGGATGAAGGTCTTGAAGTAGGGATCGTCGGTCACCTGCACGGCCACGGCGCCCTCGGTGGTGTCGGCCCATGCGGCGGGCACGGGGATCTCGACCAGGCCGGAGATGGCGATGTCGATGGCATCCCAGTTCTTCTTGACGACCTCGTCGCCCTTCTTGCCGTAGGTCTTCTTGGCGTAGGCCTTCATGTACTCATCCGCCTTGTCGTAGGGGATGATGTCAGCCAGCTTGAAGAACGCGGCCTGCATGATGGTGTTGATGCGGCCACCCATGCCGACCTCCTTGGCCAGCTTGATGGCGTCGATGGTGTAGAACTTGGCGTGCTTCTTCGCCAGCAGCCGCTTCATGGAAGCGGGCAGCTCCTTCTCCATCTCCTCGGCCGTCCAGGGGCTGTTGAGCAGGAAGGTGCCGCCGTCCTTCAGCGCGGACACCATGTCGTACTTGGTGACATAGGCCGGATTGTGGCAGGCGATGAAGTCGGCGCTGTCGATCAGGTAGGTGGACTGGATCGGGTTGTCGCCGAAGCGCAGGTGACTGATGGTGATGCCGCCGGACTTCTTGGAGTCGTAGGCGAAGTAGGCCTGCGCGTACTTGTCGGTGTGGTCGCCGATGATCTTGATGCTGTTCTTGTTGGCGCCGACGGTGCCGTCAGAGCCCAGGCCGTAGAACATGCAGGACACGGTGCCCTTGGGGGCCACGTCCAGCGTCTTGCCCAGGGGCAGGGACGTCTTGGTGACGTCGTCCACGATGCCCACGGTGAAGTGGTTCTTCGGCTCGGCCTTCTTCAGGTTGTCGAACACCGCCTTGACCATGGTGGGATTGAACTCCTTGGAGCCCAGGCCGTAGCGGCCGCCCACGACCTTGATGTCGCCCTTGCCAGCCTCGAGCAGCGCGGAACAGACGTCCAGGTACAGGGGCTCGCCCAGAGAGCCGGATTCCTTGGTGCGATCCAGCACCGCGATCTTCTCGCAGGTCTCGGGGATCGCATTCAGGAAGTGCTTGATGGAGAAGGGCCGATACAGGTGCACCTTGATCAGGCCGACCTTCTGGCGATGCTTGTTCAGGTAGTTGACGGTCTCCTCGATGGCGTCGCAGCCGGAGCCCATGCAGATGATGACGCGGTCGGCGTCGGGCGCGCCCACGTAGTCGAACAGGTTGTACTTGCGGCCGGTCAGCCTGGCGACCTTCTTCATCACCTTTTCGACGATGGCGGGGGTGGCGTCGTAGTACTTGTTGGCAGCCTCACGGCCCTGGAAGTAGATGTCCGGGTTCTGGGCGGTGCCGCGCTGATGCGGATGCTCGGGGTTCAGGCCGCCCTCGCGGAAGGCCTTGACCTTGTCCCAGTTGACCAGCTTCTTGATCTCGGCATAGCCGTCCTTGGGATCGATGGCGTCGATCTTCTGGATCTCGTGGGAGGTGCGGAAGCCGTCGAAGAAGTGCAGGAAGGGCACGGAGGCCTCGATGGCGCTCAGGTGGGCGACCAGGGCCATGTCGGTGGCTTCCTGGACGGAGTTGGAGGCCAGCATCGCAAAGCC
The DNA here is from genome assembly GCA_045658005.1 of Clostridia bacterium. Lineage (GTDB taxonomy): Bacteria > Bacillota > Clostridia > Christensenellales > Aristaeellaceae > UBA2862. Next base: position 78,259 of record JAZOUD010000064.1, read on the forward strand.
GGTCTGGCGGCAGGCCATGACGTCGCTGTGGTCGCCGAAGATGTTCAGGGCATGATACGCCAGCGCGCGGGCGGAGACGTGGAACACGCTCGGCATCAGCTCGCCGGAGATCTTGTACATGTTCGGGATCATCAGCAGCAGGCCCTGGGAAGCGGTGAACGTGGTGGTCATCGCGCCAGCGGCCAGGGAGCCGTGCACGGCGCCCGCCGCGCCCGCCTCGGACTGCATCTCAGCCACGCGGACCTTCTGGCCGAACAGGTTCAGCCGGCCATGGGCGGCCCACTCGTCGGCGACCTCGGCCATGGGGGAAGAGGGCGTGATCGGATAGATAGCGGCCACGTCGCTGAATGCATAGGCGACATGGCTGACGGCGGTATTGCCGTCAACGGTAAGTTTGATGCTCAACGGAATTTACCTCCTTTTAGATATCTGTTGAGTATGGACCTAAACCATCATTCTTATTATAAATAATTGAGCGTACAAAGTCAAGGGATTTGGATATACAGATTTATCGGTTGGGAGCAGTTTCGACGATATTCCGGCGCGGCTCATTCGTCAAAGGCTGCTGATGACAAAATTACACGGGCCGACTGCTACAATGCAATCATCAACCAACAAGAGGAGGTCGATGACCATGACGTGGAAAACCATGCTGCTCCTGCTCGCCCTGATCCTGGCACTCTCCTGCCCCTTCGCCGGATATGCCCAGGGAAACGATGGATGGACCTGCCCCACCTGCCGCCGGATGAACCGCCCGGATTTCAGCTTCTGCCCAGGCTGCGGCACGGCATGGACGACCGGAGCCTGCGGGGCCCCGGAGACGGTCGTCAGCCTGAAGGAGCTCAGTTTCTTTCAGAAGAAGGACGTATACTGGCAGCCCGACATCTGGAACGACAGCTATGACAGGCCCCATTCCCCCACGCTGTCCAACAGCTGCACAGGCCGCTGCGAAGCCGAATTCCTGCTGAACGGCGAATACCGGGCGCTTCGCGCAAATCTGTACATCCGGAAAAAGGCGATGTCGGATATGACCGCAGACCTGCTGGCCCAGGCGCAAATCACCATCTATGGCGACGACAGGCTGCTGTATTCATCCCCCACCCTCGGCCTCAGGGATGAGCCGATGGCCTTCAGCGTCGATGTCAGCGGCGTGAAGTTCCTGAAGATCGTCTTTGACGAGAGCTACGGGGTGGTCCTCGGCGAGCCCGTGCTGGTGAAGTAGCGCGAACGGCGCGGGACGTCAACCCCTGGTGGCGCCTGTGTCGCCAGGGCAACCGGGAACAGAACAACAGGATATAACAAGGAGGATATAAGCATGAAAAAGATCTTTGCTATTGCCGTCGTATTGGCGCTGGCAAGTGCGCTGGCATTTGCGAAGGGGGAAGTAAGCCCCCAGACCTATCTCGCCAACCGCGGCCTGATGGTGATGGATGAAGACCAGGTGTATGAGGCCTTTGGGGCCAATGATATCGGTGGAGATATGTTCACAGACTGGTTCCCGCGGGAAACCATCAGCATCTTCGCCTATGTCGAATACAGCGATCTGCCGATGATCGTCTTCAAGGATTGCGGCATCTACTACCTGGCCGTGGAAAGGGAGGCGCTGTCGGGCTACGGCTCGATGAGCGCGGAAGCCATGAGCGCAATTTATGTCGACTTCTGCCGGGAATTCCCCTTCGATATCATGATGGCTTCGCAGGACGGCTACAACGTACATCTGTGCGCAGAGAATTCCGAAATTTACAGCGACCTGCAGTGGTTCCTCAACAGCCAGGGCGATACCTATTCGACGCTGTACGACAACATGGATGCGTTTATCAATACCGTCTATAATTTCAACTGGTAACGAGTTACAGCTCAGGGTCCTGATAATTCGGAACCCCGCCGGCGAAGCTCTTCTTCAGGGCGTATTGCAGCTCATGGCCGCCGACGCCGCCAACGCTCTTCTTCCAGCTGACGGTCAGCTTTCCCTTGCCCGCGGCCAGCTTCAGGCCGGCCACCGCCTTGGGGTTGATCTTGAAGGTGGCCTTTGCGGTGCCCTTGTAGTCGCCCTTCTTCAGTGTCTTGCCCTTCAGCACCACCTTCACCTCGGGCTTCAGCGCCTTGCCGGTGTACACCTGGGCCTTTTAAGCGATATTTAAGCCTCACTAACCGTGCTCGAACACCAACATTATACTCAATATATTAGGCATAGTCAACATTTTGAGCATGTTAAATTGGTCCCTGAGGGGGGGGCAGGATATTGACATGATCTCTTATAAGCCTTTTTACGAAACGCTGTTCAGGAAAAATATGACGGAGTATGCGCTGATCTTCAAGTTTGGCATGCCTGCCAACACCCTGCACCGCATGAAGCACGGCAAACCGATCACCACCACGACCCTGGATACCCTCTGCAGCATATTGGAGTGCGGGGTGGGCGATATTCTGAAGTATGTTCCCGAAGAATAGGGATGTTTCAGATGCGGAGTGATGATTCAGGACTCAACTGCGAATTCTGATTTATCGAGCTAGCGCCCAGATAATAGGAATAGCTATTGCCGCGCTCCAAAAGCCTTCCCCAGCAGGCGAAGCCTGCGTTTCAGGGGAAGGTGGCCCGCGTAGCGGGTCGGATGAGGTCGGTTCCCCCGCGGTTACGCTGGTTTGCACGCATCCTTGCAGGAGAACGACCTCATCCGTCTTTCGACAAAAACGCAAGCGTTTTCGCCGAAATCCACCTTCCCCTGAACCGGCAGCTTCGCTGCCTGGGGAAGGCTTTGGGATGCCGCATCATCTCGCCAAATCAGAAGTTCCCTTTCCCCCCCATCAAGGGCTTGACAAGTGAAGCGGTTTCCCTGTAAAATGATAAGGGAATGTTAAACTCCGCGATTCGGAGCATGATACTGGAGGACGCAACATGAAGATACTGAACTTTGGATCGCTGAACGTCGATTATGTGTATTCTGTAGAGTATTTCGTGCGGGCAGGCGAAACGCTGAAGGCCAATTCCCGGGAGGTGCTGCCCGGGGGCAAGGGGCTGAACCAGTCGGTAGCGCTGGCCCGGGCCGGGGCAGAGGTCTATCACGCCGGCTGCATCGGCGCGGACGGTGAATTCCTGCGCGAGCTGCTGAACGCCAAGGGCGTGAACACCGACTACCTTCGCACCATCGACGGCATGCAAGGCCACACCATCATCCAGGTGGACAAAAAGGGCGAGAACTGCATACTGCTCTACGGCGGCACCAACCGAAGCATCGGAGACAGCCAGATCGACGAGACGCTGGCCCACTTCGGCCCCGGCGACTGGCTGGTGCTGCAGAACGAGATCAACAGCCTGCCCCGCATCGTGGACGCGGCCTTCGCCCGGGGCATGCGGATCGTGCTGAACCCCTCGCCCTACGAGGAGGGCCTGAAGGAAGTGGACTTCGGCAAGCTGTCCTGGCTGCTGGTGAACGAGGTGGAGGCCTGCCAGTGCTCCGGCAGCGACGAGCCCGAGCGGGCCTGGGACGTGCTGCACGCGCGCTACCCCGGCCTGTCGGTGCTGATTACCCTGGGCCGCGCGGGCAGCATCGCCCACGCCGTGGGACCCGAGGGCGTGGACACCGTCCGCCAGCAGGCCTTCCGGGCCGACGCGGTGGACACCACCGCGGCGGGCGACACCTTCACCGGCTTCTTCATCGGCGGCCTTTCCGAGGGGCGTCCCCTGGATGAATGCATGCGCCGGGCCAGCATGGCCTCCGCCATCAGCGTCACCCGCATGGGCGCGGCGGTGTCCATACCGAAGGTGGAAGAGGTGGAATCGCGGCTGGCGGAGCTGTGAGACCCATTGGATGACCCAATACAAAACAGGCTTGCAGGGCATTGGTCCCACAAGCCTGTTTTGTATTGGGGCTTTTTCACTCCAGCAGAAAGCAGCTGGTATACGCGATGGACTGGGGCCCGTAGTAATATCCCAGCCCGTTGGCCTTGCAGGTGTCCATCACCACCAGGCCGCAGGCCTCCATCGACGACACGCGCTTTTCCGGGAAGCGGCAGGGGGCGTCGGGATAGGTGCATTCCCTGCAGCGGGTGCAGGTGCCCGCGCCCAAAGCCAGCAGGCCCGGCCATTTCTCCAGCAGCTTCTCGTGCAGGACGCCAAAGTGTTCCTTGTGGGCGGCCTCGGCCTCCATCATGCCCTCAAAGTCCATGGAATCCTCCACCTCGCCCACGGTCTGCACCAGTATGCCCCGGCTGTACTGCGCGAAACGCTGCCGCAGCTCCTCCAATTCCCCGCAGGCGGGGGGACAACTCCAGTTCTTGCCGTAGGCGCGACAGGTGTTGGCGCTGCACATGGCCCGCACCTCGTCCCTCAGCTCCAAAGTCGATACGTCCAGCGGCGCGCTGTGGGTGAACCCCGCCTCCGCGGCCATGGCCGCCAGCTCTTCCATATTCAGCATGACAAGACCTCCCAGTCAATCCTCGTCCTCGTCCTCAAAGTTCAGCTGCTCCACAAACTCGTCCTGGAATTCCGGCAGCGTGGCCAGCTCCAGGAATTCGGTGGTCCGGGCCAGTGTCTCGGCCTCGGTCCAAGCGACAGCGTCCGTCAGGGCCAGCTTCGCTCCCGCCCCGGCGGCGTTGCCCACGGGCACGATTTTCTGTCTCAGCTCGGCGGGGATCAGCCCGATGGCGCAAGCGCTGTCCGGGTTGATGTAGTTGCCGAAGGCCCCGGCGATGTCCACCTCTTCGATGTCCTCGATCCCAACGCCCATACGCCAGGCCATCAGCCGCAGCCCCGCGGCCATGGCCGCCTTCGCCAGCTGTACCTCCCGCACGTCCTTCTGGGTCAGGTAGACGCCGGTATCCCCGATGTCGTAGCGGTCCCCCGCAGCCAGCCTGCCGGTACCGTCCATGTCGCCGGATTCCAGCAGCGCCGCCACCAAGTCCACCAGGCCGGAGCCGCAGATGCCCTTCGCCGGACCCTCGCCGATGACGTGCCAGCGCAGCGCGCCGCCCTCCAACCAGGCGTGGTCGATGGCCCCGTCCGCGCCGCGCATGCCGCAAGTGATCTTCGCGCCCTCGAAGGCCGGGCCTGCGGCGGTGGAGCAGGCGACGCGCCGCCGGCGGTTGCCCAGCACCAGCTCGCCGTTGGTGCCGATGTCGATCATCAGGGTCAGCTTCTCCCGGCGCAGCCAGTCGCCGCTGAGCAGGCAGGCCACGGTGTCCGCGCCCACGAAGCCGCCGATCACCGGCAGCATCATAAGCAGCGCCTCCGGGTTCGCCCCGATCCCCCACTCCGACGCCCGCAGCGCCAGCGGCTGGCTGAGGGTGGGATTGTAAGGGGCCTTTACCAGGGAATCCGGCGCGATGCCCAGGAACAGGTGGTGCATGGCGGTATTGCCCGCCAGTGAGACCGCGAATACCCGCTGCCGGGGCACGCCCGCCTTTTCGCACATATCGCCCAGCATGCCGTCGATGGCATTGCGGGCGCACAGCGACAGCGCCTCCACGCCGTTCTGCAGCGCGTAGTCGGCCCGGGAGATCACGTCGCCGCCGTACTGAGCCTGAGGGTTGCGTGTGCCGTCGGCCACGGCTACCCTCTTACCGTTGACGTCGATGAGATATCCGGCGATGGACGTGGTGCCCAGGTCGAAGGCGGCCATGTAAATCTGAGGCGCCTCGGCGCAGATCTCCAGCACCCGTCCCTCGGATACAACCGCCCACACGTCGCCCTTTTGCGCCGTCAGCAGGTTGCCCAGCGACGCGCACAGCCGGGGATTGGGCTCGGCCACATGGATGCCCGCATCCTTCAGCGCGCCCACCAGCCGCGTCCAGTCGGCGGAGCTCTCGCCCCTGGGGCAAGGCGGCACGGTCAGCCGGACGGCCCGGACAACGGGGTTCCAGCTGCCCGAAATACTCTCGGCGTCGGTCAGCACCCGCAGGTCGCCGCCCTTGCCTGCGGCGCGGACCTCCATCTCGCCTTTCACTGGGGTCTGGCACATCAGCACCTCATGCCATTCGGCCTCCCCCGCGCTCCGAACTTCGCAGCGGCACTTTCCGCAGGTTCCCCGCCCCCCGCAGGGCGCGTCCGCCTCCAGCCCCGCCGCGATCCGCGCCTGAAGCAGCGTCGTCCCCGCCGGGACGCGAACCTCGCGGTTTTCGTCTGTGAATCGAACCGTATATTCCATGATGGTCACCCTCTCAACGCCTGTTGCCTTCCCACTTTTCAATCCTGCACACATATTCCCTGCTGTCCCTGTCGTAGCTGATCCCGACCAGAAGCAGCTCTCCCCCGAAGTCCTTCACGCCCTCGACATAGCCCTTCTCCTTAATCTGTCGGATCGCTGTATCGGCGCTCCTGTTCCATTTGAGCTCCACCAGCAACGCGGGCACGCCCTCACCCTGCTTCGGTAAATAAACGATATCCGCATAGCCTTCCCCTGAGGCCAACTCCTCCAGCTTCAAATAATGATCCTTATAGGCAAAGTACGCCACCTGAATCACCGCCCGAAGGGAATCCTCACGGTTTGCATTCAGAGGATTGGTGGTTTCCCGGTGAACCTTCCCGATCTGGGCCGCGACCTTCGCCTCATCTCTGTGAATCGTATCCATGATCAGCTGGTCGCTCTCCTGGACCCGCTTCATGGTTGCCTCATTTTTCGTCTCCCTTAAGGTCCGCTCAAATTCCAGCCGAATCTCTTCATTGGGAATGCGAACCGTCCGCTTGTCCTGGTTATAGGCGAGGTAGCCCAGGTGAACGAACATCGTCAGCGCGGCGTCCCTCGTCTCATACGTCAGATCGTTGTTGTAGCCCATTGTATCGATCTCGATCTCCACGCCGCCCATGAGCTCGATGACCGCCTGGCGGAGGCCGTCCACGTCCCATTTGATATATTTCAGGAGATTGTCCGCCGCGGAGGACTGGGACCAGTAAGAGCCGAACCGCCCCTTGCGGGAGGCTCTCATAACTGAATTCGGATTATAGACAGGCCCGACGACTGGCATCTCATACCCGTCATACCAGCGCTTCATCTCCGAGAACGCAACCCCGTATTCCCCGCACAGCGCCTTAACCTCTGCCTCTGTGAAGCCCACGTACTCTTCAAACATCTCGGCATCCAGCATCGTATACTCTTCAAAATCGGAGAGCGCTGATTGCGTCAGCATCTTTTTAATGGGCAGTATACCCGTCATATAGACAGCGGCAAACAGCTTTGCGGTCGTCGCGCTGCTCTTGAACAGCATCCTCAGAAACAACAGATAGGCTTCCACTGCCGTTTCGCCAAATTCACGAATCGGCGCGTCCCATTCATCGATGATCATGATGAACCTTCTGCCGGTTTTACCAACGGCGCCTATGAGCGTCTCGTCAAAGGCGTTGCCCGGACGGATATCCGGATACGCGAGCAAAAGCTCCTCGGTAACGGCATTCACGAGGAAGCGAACGAACTCTCCCGGCTCTGCCTTCCCCATGATATTAGTCATATCGATGTAGATCACATCGTATTTATTGATATGCTGTTCATAGCTGTCTGTTTTTGATATCTTCAGGTCCTTGAAAAGCGCATGGGAATCGACGGTTCTGTCGTAATATGCACAGAGCATCTGAGCCGCATAGGACTTTCCAAAGCGACGCGGACGGCTGATGCAGCTCAGATTGATCGCCGTATCGATGGTGCCGTTGACCACGTCGATCAGGCCGGTCTTATCGACGTATTTTGATTTCAGGGCTCGGGCAAAGCCACTGTTTCCCGGATTCAGATAGGTTCCCATGCGCTCACCTCCAGCGCCTATAGCTTACCATAAAAGCGCAAGGGACGCAAGGGGAAACACGGCCGTAAAGGCGCAGAAAGCCTCCCCTCTGCCGGGGTAACCCGGTGGGGGGAGGCTATGGAATGGTTCGAACGATTATTCTGCCAGCGGCAAGCGCATGTCCTCCTGCGGCAGCTCTTCCGGCAGCTCAATGGGTTCACCCAGAATGAGTTCTCCGTCGAGCGCTTCATCCAACGTGAAGGTCATCTCGGTCTCTTCCGTGGCAGCTTCGACATCCTGCCCTTCAGGTGCGTTGCTCGCTTTTCCTGCCTTAGTCTTGACGGCCTTGACTTTTGACCAGGCGGAGTAATAGTTCTTCTTCTTCACCGTGGTATAGGTCCGAATGCGCACATAGTACGTCTTGTTCGCCTTCAGCTTCTCGATGGTCGTGGCAAGGGTCTTGGTATTCTTGATCTTCACGCTCTTTGCACCGGAGAGATTCTTCTTCAGGCTGTACTGAATCTCATAGCCCGTGATGTTCTTCGGGTTCTTCCACTTCAGCGTGATCTGCTGCTTGCCGCCCGTCAGCTTGCTAAACGCCGTGCCCTTCGGGTTGATCCTGAAGGTGACCTTTTTGCTGCCGGTGTAGTTGCCCTTGCCCTTGACTGTCGCCGTGGCAGTGCCGATGGCCTTGTTGTTCTTGTAGGTCACGGTGTAGTCCGTGCCCTTCTTCAGCTTCACCTTGCCGTACTTCACCGTCACAGCGGGCTTGAGGGCCTTGCCGGTATATATTTGATCCTTTACAGTAAGCTCTACCTTTGACAGGCTGATGGGCTTGATCTTGAAGGTGGCTTTTTGTGACCCTGTACAGCGCCCTTTGCCCTTGACCGTTACTGTAGCCGTACCGGCTTTCTTGTTATTCTTATACGTTACAGTATAGTCTGTGTTCAGTTCAAGCTTCTCGTTTCCAAACTTTACCGTAACGACCGGCATAAGCGCCTGGCCTGTGTAAGTCTGATCTTTCACGGAAACAGTGCAATCGGCGATCTTGATTTTGAGCTTTGGAACGACTTTTTGCGCAATCAGCACCTTACCGCATACTGAGCAGTGTTTGCCTTCCGTCAGGCCTGTTTCAGTGAAAGTTGCCTCAACGGCTTCGTCAATGATCTCGGTATGTCCAAGCGCGGGCACAACCTCCTGCTCAACGAGGACTTCGCCGCACACGGAGCAGTGTTTGCCTTCCGTCAAGCCGGTCTCGGTACAGGTTGCCTCAACCGCCTCGTCAATGACCTCGGTATGTCCAAGCGCGGGCACAATCTCCTGCTCGACGAGGACTTCACCACAAACGGAGCAGTACTTGCCTTCGGTCAAACCTTCTTCAAGGCATGTAGGTTCGACAGCCTCATCAATGATCCAGTTATGTTCGCATATCATATTTATATTTAAGGTTTTGGTTGTCGGCGCTTCATTCCACCGATAATAGGAATAAAACTTCTTCGTTACGACAATCCTGTATGAACCGGGTTTACAGCCTGATGTGTCCCAATACAGAGTCATCTTCTTGGTATATCCAACATTAGTCCATGTCTTCGAACTTGCAAACACGACATTTCCACTATTATCGTATATCGAAATGTCATATCCTTCATTGTTATATTCCGCAAACCAATACATACGTATTGGATAACTCATACCTACTGTTGCTGTATCACGTATTATCAGATTCTCAAAATTAGCATCCGAATAGAAAAACACTTCAGGATAATTTGCAGCGTGTGCACTAAAGCTCCCAATGCTTAAGCACAGCACCATTGTTATAAGGACTACATAAATCTTCACTAACTTCGCCTTCATTGCCACACCAACCCTTTCTCGCATATATTCTATACTTGCAATTTCATTATATCATGTAATTCTTAATAAGTCAATTATTTCAGGATAATTTTCCACATATAATGCACTCTATTTCATTATGATTTTTTTATTGGAGGTCTGAAATGTGATCTATTCCGACGTATGTAAGCATATCAGGGAATTGAGAATAAAACGCGGTTTGACACAGGTCGAGTTGGCTAGTATTCTTGGCGTATCAAAATCCGTCATCAGTTCCTATGAAAACGGTGTTCACCTTCCGCCCTACGATATACTCATTCGACTGTCCAAGCTGTTTGGCGTATCCTGCGATTACTTGATAGGTGTGTCAGAAACCGATTATATTTCAACAGACGGATTAACTGAGGCTCAAATACAAGCGATTAAAAACATAGTAGAAGAATTGAGAAATATCAACAGATGATATCTACTTTTAAATACGACAAATGAAAAAGGAACAGCTTTCGTGAATAAGCAAATTATCAGAAGTCAGCAGGGACGGTTCTTATTGACTGCTTCATCAGGTACAAATGTAGTCATTTGGAATCGTCCCTGCTGACCGGTCACGCCACCCTGGAATAGTCCGTCACAGTCAGCTCCTGCATCCTGCTCTTGGCCTCACTGGTAATCTTCTCCAGCTTTTCCATGACGCTGTCCGAATAATACTTTGCTCCGCACTGTTCGCATTCTTCACAAGGAACGTTTTTTACGATCAAAATGCATCCTTTGTAGTTTGCCAGAAAGGTATCCAGGCTTGGCTTGACAGTCTTGCATTTACAGAACATGCACATGTATTATTTCCTCCTCGTCTTTAGGTCGGCTTCAAATTTCAGAATATTTGGAATATACACAGTCACTATATACAGTTTTTCTCTGTCGCTTCCGACAACTGTATGTATCGTTCGACCGTCTACGGCATATCCGAAAACGAGGCTGCACGGGTATGGAAAGGCATCCGGATAATCTTCGATGATTTCTCCTTCAGCAATACAATGGAACACGTCCGCCCTGCTTATATCGCGTTCAACCATCTGTTTGGCGCAATGGTTTGTCCATTGTATCTTGCATTCTGCTGCCAATATTCTGATTTCGTCAATCTGCATCATGCAACCTTCCTTGTTGCGCTTGATCTCTAATCTCCATTATATGCAGATACGTCAGAAATAGCAAGGGGAAATCTTGCGGGAAAAGCGACCCCGGCAGTATCAATAGTATCATATCTTTATTTCCCCATTCCCCCTTGAATTTCCGCCTAAAACGATGTATTATTATAATAAGAAAATATGGCCCCTTTGCGGCACATCCGCGGGGCATGAAAGGAAGTATTCAACATGAGCATCGTCAAGAAGAGCTTTGGCAAGCTGCCCGACGGGCGCGAGGCCGATTTGTATGTGCTGACCAACAACTCCGGCGCGTCTGTCGAGATCACCAACTACGGCGGCATCATCCGGGCCATCAACGTGCCGGACAAGGCCGGAAAGATCGGCAACGTGGTGCTGGGCTATAACGACGCGGCGGGCTACTGCCCCACCACGGGCTACCTGGGCGCGCTGATCGGCCGCGTGGGCAACCGCATCGCGAACGGCGAGTGCACCCTGAACGGCGTGAAGCTGACCCTGGCGAAGAACGAGAAGGGCATCACCCACCTGCACGGCGGCAAAGTGGGCTTCAACGAGAAGCTGTGGGACGTGACCCCCATCGAGGGCATCTGTGAGGACCTGTTGATCCTGAAGTACACAAGTCCCGACGGCGAGGAGGGCTATCCCGGCGAACTCAAGGTGATGGTCACCTACACCTTCACCGACGAGAACGAGCTGCTGATCCGCTACGAGGCCGTCAGCGACAAGGACACGCTGTGCAACCTGACCAACCACACCTACTTCAACCTGAACGGCGAGGCCGGCGGAAAGACCATCGAGGACCACATCTTCGAAATGAACTGCGACACCTTCACCGTGGTGGACGCGCACTGCATCCCCACCGGCGAGCAGCGGGACGTGACCGGCACCCCCTTTGACCTGCGCGAGCCCAAGCGGGTGGGCGACAGCCTGGCCCTGACCGACAGCGACGAGCAGCTGGGCTACGGCGGCGGCATCGACCACAACTTCAACATCAACGACTACGAGGCCGGCCTGCGCTTCGCAGCCGAGGTCACCGACCCCGAGTCCGGCAGGGTGATGGACGTGTTCACCGACATGCCCGCCGTGCAGCTGTACTGCGGCAATGCCCTGAAGGGCGTCAACCCCGGCACCTCGGGCCGCGTGTACGGCAAGCGGGAGGGCTTCTGCCTGGAGACCCAGTTCGCCCCGGATTCCATCAACCACCCCGAGTTCATCGACAGCGTGCTCCACGCCGGTGAGAAGTACGATTTCACCACCATCTTCACCTTCGATATCGCCGAGGAATGATCTGAGAAAAGTGTGGCGGCGTAACCGCCGCCGCACCATGCAAGAAATAAACTGCCAAGGAGACAGACCAACATGGAAGTCAGAACCCGCTTTGCCCCCAGCCCCACGGGCTACATGCACCTGGGCAACCTGCGCACCGCGCTGTACACCTATCTGTATGCCCGCAGCAAGGGTGGCAAGTTCATACTGCGCATTGAGGACACCGACCAGGAGCGCGAGGTTCCCGGCGCGGTGGACGTGATCTATAACTCCATGCGCACCGCCGGCCTGAGCCACGACGAGGGCCCGGACGTGGGCGGCCCCTGCGGCCCCTATGTGCAATCCCAACGCAAGGACACCTACATGCCCTACGCCAGGCAGCTGGTGGAATCCGGCCACGCCTATTACTGCTTCTGCACCAAGGAACGGCTGGAGGAGGCCCGCAAGGCCGCCGAAGCCCGGGGCGAGAGCTTCAAGTACGACAAGCACTGCCTGCGCCTCTCCAAGGAGGAGATCCAGGCGAAGCTGGACGCCGGCGAGGAATACGTCATCCGCCAGAACATCCCCACCGAGGGCAAGGCGGGCTTTGACGACGTGATCTACGGCCACGTGGAGGTGGACTGCGACACGCTGGACGACAACGTGCTGATCAAGGCCGACGGCCTGCCCACCTACAACTTCGCCAACGTGATCGACGACCACCTGATGGGCATCACCCACGTGATGCGGGGCAACGAGTACCTGTCCAGCGCCCCCAAGTACAACCTGCTCTATGAGGCCCTGGGCTGGACGCCGCCCACCTACGTGCACCTGACCCCCGTCATGGTGGAGGGCACCTATAAGAGCAAGAAGACCGGCGAATACCAGATGGCCGTAGACGCCGACGGCAACCCCGTGCTGGACGAGAACGGCAACCCGGTGAAGGCCATCGTCAAGCGCAAGATGTCCAAGAGCCAGGGCGACCCCTCCTTCGAGGACCTGCTGGCCGAGGGCTACCTGGTGGAAGCCGTCATCAACTACCTGGTGCTGCTGGGCTGGAGCCCCAAGGGCGAGCGGGAGTTCTTCACGCTGAAGGAGCTTGAGGAAGCCTTCGACCTGGAGGGGCTAAGCAAATCCCCCTCGGTATTCGACATGCAGAAGCTGAACTGGTTCAACGCCGAGTACATCCGCAAGCTGAGCCCCGAGAAGTACCTGGAGCTGGCCACGCCCTGGCTTCAGAAGGTTCTCGACCCGGCGCGTTTCGACTTCAAGCGGCTGGCGGAGCTGCTGCAGGGCCGCACCGAGGTGTTCAACCAGCTGCCCGGCATGGTCCGCTTCCTGGCGGAGCAGCCGGAATTTGCCAATGACCTGTATGTGAACAAGAAGCAGAAATCCACACTGGAGAGCGCGAAGACGGCGCTGGAGGCGGCGCTGCCGCTGCTGGAGGGCATCGACGACTGGACCGAGACCGAGCTGCACGACCGGGTGATGGCGTTCATTCCCACCCTGGGCATGAAGAACGGCCAGTTCCTCTGGCCCCTGCGCATCGCCATCTCCGGCCAGATGTCCACCCCCGGCGGCGCGTTCGAGATCGCCTATCTGCTGGGAAAGGACGAGACGCTGAGAAGGCTGAAGGGAGCCATTGAGAAATTCTGATCATTGTGCATCATGCCAAACATCATCGAAATCACCGACATCGCCGCCCCGCAGCTGGACCCCTATGTCCGGCTGACGGAGGCGCAGCTGAAAAACCGCCTCCACCCGGAGGACGGTCTTTTCATCGCCGAGAGCCCGAAGGTAATCGGGTACGCCCTGGATGCGGGCTATGAGCCGGTATCCCTGCTGATGGAACGCCGGCACATCGCCGGTAAGGCTGCCGCGCTGCTGGCGCGGGTGGGCGATATTCCCGTGTACACCGCCGACGAAGATGTGCTTCGAAGCTTGACCGGCTACCCGCTGACCCGGGGCGTGCTGTGCGCGATGGGCCGCAGGCCGCTGCCCACTGTGGAAGTGGTCTGCAGCGGTGCGAAGCGCGTGGCGGTGCTGGAGGGCATCGTGGACACCACCAACATCGGCGCGATCTTCCGCTCAGCCGCGGCCCTGGGGGTGGACGGCGTGCTGCTGACGCCCACGACCTGCGATCCGCTGAACCGCCGGGCTGTGCGGGTGAGCATGGGCACGGTGTTTCAGGTGCCCTGGACCCGGATCGGGGAAAGCGCATCCGACTGGCCGGAGGCCGGACTCGACCGCCTCTGCGCGCTGGGCTTCAGGAGCGTGGCGCTGGCGCTGTCCGACGATTCCGTGGACATCGACGACCCAACCCTGCTGGCCGAGCCCCGGCTGGCGATGGTGCTGGGCACCGAGGGCGACGGCCTGGCCCGATCCACCGTTGCCCACTGCGACTTCACCGCCCGCATCCCCATGGCCCACGGCGTGGATTCCCTGAACGTCGCCGCCGCCGGTGCCGTGGCCTTCTGGACGCTGTGCCGACGGCAGGCGAAAGGATAAAACGCCATGGAAAAAGCGCCTCTTCGTCAGAGGCGCTTTTTCCATGCCCTATATCCTTTTCAGGGGAATGCAGATGTAGCTGACGTTATCTTCAGGCTTCTCTGCCGGTGGCATATAGACCTCGAGGGAATAATTTCCCGCAAGCGCATAGCCGGTCAGAGAGGGCAGCCATTCCGACCAGATCTGGGTGTTGACCCTTTGAAGACTGTCCGGCAGGGGACCCCTGCAGGTGAATTCCGCCCACAATCCGCCGGGAATCTGCGCCGTGCCGCAGCCCTCCGGTATGTCCTTCCAGGGCGCGTACAGGTCCGCGATCCAGTAATCGAAGTTCTTTCCGTCCATGTCCATGCAGACGCCGAACATGCCCTTCAACCCCTTCATATCCGAGGTCCACTCGCTCCAGTACTTCGGGATCTCCTGATAGCTGGTCTCGGAATTGAAGCGGCGCTTGATGCCGACGATGGTAAAAGCCGCCTTCTCCACAATGCGATAATCCAACATGCCTCCACCCTCCAGCGTGACTTTGATGTGCAACGGAGCGAAGGAGCGCAGCTTGGCGCCGGGCGCTCTGGCCTGGGACGGCGTAATGCCGTGGAACCGCTGAAACGCCTTTGCAAAGCTGTCCGGCGAATCGTATCCGTACTTGACGGCGATATCGATCACCCTGGCGTCAGAGCCTGAGAGCTCCTGGGCGGCCAGCGTCATCCTGCGCGCGCGGATGTATTCGCCGACGGTCATGCCGCACAGGGCCCCGAAGATGCGCTGATAAATACTCTAATTCGAGAATATCGCGCTGACCGTGACGGCGTCCACCACGGCGTCAGGATCTGCGGGGTCGACGATCTCAAGGCCGGCCTCATACTGGTCGTTCATCCGCTGCTGGAATTGGGCCACCGCCTGGAGGGTCTGGGTGTCCAGAACGCCGGGCTCCAACCCTTCTGTGGACAGCAGGCCCAGGCTGTACAGCTTCATCTGGAGCTGCTGGATGATCTCGGGGTCACTGGCGCTGCTGATCGCGCCGATGGCCGCGCCATCCACGGTGGCAGGCGCCTGCGCGGCGCGTTCTTCCGACGACAGCTCATCCCCTGACAGTTCGCCTTCTTCAGGCGCCTCGACTTCCGACGCGCTTTCAACCTCGGGCGCGGGAATGGCGAAGTGGGTGGTGCCCCACACCACGTCGCTGCTGTCGCCGCCCCGGGGCAGCGCGCCCACATAGATGGTGTAGATGCCCGCCGGCAGGCTGCGCGCGTTGACCGTGCGGCTGGTGTCGGTAGTCGCGCCAAGCTCCTGGCGCTCGCCGACCTCGTTCTCCACGTAGACCGTATAGCTTTGGACGTCGCCGTCGGCATTCCAGCTGATGATGATGGAACTGTCCGTCATATAGGAGATGCCGTCCTTCTGGTAGGCGGAACCGCCCACCGTCACCACCGGCGTGCCGACGGTGGCCACCTGCGGCGCGGGCGTGGGCACCTCGGAGGGTTCGGGCGTAGCCTCCTCGGGCCGCACGAATCGGGCCTGGCTGACCACCATGTCCTCCCGCTCGCCATTGACCGGCACGGCGCCGACGGACAGCGTGTAAACCTCTCCCACAGTCAGGTTGACGGTTTTCAGCGACGCGGAGGTCCTGGTGGTGAACTGGGGCTCCATGATGTCGCTGCCGTTGGAATCGGTGACGCGCACATAGTAGGTCTCCACGTCGCCGTCGGCCCGCCAGCGCAGCTCGAAGCTGTCCGCTTCGATGACGATCGGGCCATCGTCTGCGGCAATGCCGGCAATGGCGATTTCGGGCGCGGAGACGACGCCCACCTGGGGCTCGGGCTCCGGCGTGGGTTCCGGCTCAGGCTCCGGGGTTTCCTCCACCTCCGGCTCCACCGGCGCCGGGAGCATGAACCGCGCCGTCTGCCAGACGACGTCGTCCTCCCCGCCGCCCTGCGGCAGCACACCCAGCCGCAGCGTATACACCTCGCCCGGGTTCATCCGGCGGGTGTCGATGGTAAAGCCGGTGTCCTGGATGCCCGCCTGTTCCACAATGGCCGCGCCGGAGCCGTCCGTCACGTATACGGCATAGCTGGCCACGTCGCCTTCAGCCCGCCAGCGCACGTTGATCCTGCCCTCGGGGATGCTGATCACGCTTCCGTCGGAGAGCTCGTCGCCAAACGCGATATCAATGGCGCCGATTGTGCCCACGGACTCGAGCGATGCTTCAGATATCTCAGGTTCCAGAGGTTCCGCGTCTATTTCATCTTCGATCTCCAGCCCATCGTCGGGCTCCGCCACCTCCGGCTCAGCCCGCAGCTTGTGTTCAAAGGCATACTCCAGGGCCTGACGGGTCAGGTCATCCATGCTGCCGTTGACCTCCAGCATCGCCCTGCCCCCTGCGCTGTTCACCCATTCCTGGAACCGGCGCACCGCATCGGCAGTGGCTTCGTCGTACACGCCGTTCACGCCGTCCTCGGCCAGCAGGCCCGTGGCGCTGAGCATCTCCTGGATATATCGGATGGATTCTGGATCGGAATCCCCGTCCACCGTGATCTCCTGCACGCCTTCCGCTTCCTCAACCGGCAGCTCCTCCGGCTCCAGCGGCTGGTCTGTGGGCATCTCGATGGATTGGTCAACGGGTTCCACAGTGGGTTCCCCGGCGCTCTGGGTGATGTTGATGCCCTGCTCATAGGCATACTCCAGCGCCTGCCGCGTCCTGTCGTCCACCTTGCCGTCCTCCGGCACGGTGCCCGCGCCCTGCACGCTGTTCACCCATTTCTGGAAGCGCCTGACCGCGCGGGTGGTGCCCTTTCCGTAAACGCCGTCAATGCCATTGGCGTTCATTGCGCCGACCGCGCTGAGCATCTCCTGGACGTATCGTATGGATTCCCTGTCGGAGCCCGGACCGACGCTGATCGCGCCGCTCTCAGGCGGCTGCTCCAGCTCGATCTCCTGATCCATGACGAGGTCCGGATCAACGTCGACACCCAGGTCCGGATCGCTGTCCAGAACCTGCTCGAGCACTACCTCCGTCGGTTCAGGCGTGGGTTCCATCGTAGGCTTGGGCGTCGGCTTTTTGGTGGGCTTGGGCGTCGGCGTGCCATAGGGCATCATGCCGTGATCCTTACAATACTGCAGGTAGAGCAGCGTCAGCTGGTCCACCTCGCCGTTCACGGGAAGGGTCTCCTCCCCCCGCTGGTCGTTCACCCATTGCTGGAAGTCGGCCACGGCAGAGATGGTGGCGCTGCCGTACACGCCGTCCACGCTGCCGCCGGGCAGCATGCCGATGTCCACCAGCAGCTGCTGCACCTTGCGGATGTCTGACTTGGGTGAGTCGCCTCTGATCACGCCCTCCAGTATTTCCACAGGCCTGGTGGTGGGCGTGGGCGTCGGCTTCCGGGTGGGGTCGGGTTTCTCGGTGGGCTCAGCCGTGGCCTTGCGCAGCGTCTGCCACTCCTGGGCGTAGTAATCCAGGAAGGCCAGGCTCTGGGCGTCCAGCTTACCGGTGACCTCCAACACGTCATATCCTGCCAGCTCGTTGACGCGCTTCTGGAAGCGGCGGACCGCCGCCACGGTGGTCGCGCCATAGCTGCCGTCGTCAGAGCCCTCCGGCAACAGGCCCAGGACGATCAGCTGGCGCTGCACGCGGCGCACCTGGCTCGCCGGGGCGTCCTCGTCCACGGTGCCCTCGTCCGGCTTGGGCGTCACCTTCGGGGTGGGCTTGGCAGTAGGCTTGACCGCGTCGGCCTCGTAGAGCCACTGCTGGGTCTTGGGGCCAGCCACGCCGTCCACGCTCAGTTTTTCCCTGGGATTGTAGTGGTCGTTGACATAGGCCTGGAAATCCCGGACCGCCTGTCGGGTCGCGGTGTCGTACTTGCTTGTGACCTGGCTCTTCTCCAGCCATCCCAGCTCATACAGCTTCTTTTGGAGCGCGCGAATCTCCTCCCGGCTGGAATCGCCGTTGACCAGCCTGTAGCGCTGGGTGCCCTCTGAGCTGATCGTAGGCGCGGCGGTAGGAACCGGTGTGGCCGCGGTGCGCTGCGCCTGCTGGTATTCCTGCTCCACGTCGCCGTCATAGGTGTAGTCCATCCAGGACAGCTCCGGATCCACCAGCGCGGCAAAGGTCGGCGACACGTAGGGCGTCGCCGTGGGCGTGGTCTCCGGGATCCATACCTGGCTGGGATCCAGGGTGGGGCTCTGGGTGATGTCCCTGGTGGTCGTCATCGCCCCGTTGAATACGGTGATCAGCAGCACGGCGGCCACCACCAGCACCGCGACGGCGATGCCGACAAACAGCAGCACCCGGCCCTTGCCGCCGCGCTCCTCTTCCTCCTCCGGCTCGCGGTCGTGTTCCGCGGCAGCAGAGGCGGACTTGCGCTGGGCAATATAGCCCGTGCCGTTTTCCTCAAAGAAGAAGTGACGCTTGCGGGGATCCTCCACGTTCTCCACGCTGGCGCGCAGCCTTTTAAGACCCGCTTCAAACTGATCCTCCATGCCTGCCACGGGCACCACCGCGCCGTCGTTCAGGCGCTCGGCGCAATCCCGGGGCAGGTATTCGCGGATGCGCAGGCGGTTTTCCTTCTTCGTATCAAAAGCTGAATAGACGATGCCCGTGGCATCCTGGCCCAGGGCGCGTCCCACCAAAAAGCGGCCGTGATAGATTTGCGACCCGGGCAACATCTGAATCTGCGGCACCGCGGCGCGGGAATCCCTTCCGCAATGGGGACAGACCGTCTGGCCGTTCATATCCTCAAAGCAGTACATGCACAGATTTTCATATGCCATATATTTCACCTCTCGTTTGCCGGTGTGATTCTTTCTTGATTCGTCGTCGGGCGTGCTTTATCTGCCCCGCTCGCTGTTGTTCCAACAAAGAGCCGTCATATCGGCCATTATGCCACTTTGACGAAAAAACACAACTTCGAGTTTCAGGGCCCTTAGCACGACAGTGGCACTTGCTGTCTCCTTGCCATAATTATTACATTCTTGCCTCAATCAAACGCCACTGAGGAGATAGCGGGCGAGTTCCTCCACGCTGTCAAAAACGGTATCCGCGCCGGCCTGTATCAATTCTCCCGGAAGCGCATAGCCATAATTCGCGCCGATCGCCCCGAGGCCCAATGCACAGGCTGCCTCGATATCAAATTTCCGATCACCCACCATACAGGCCTTACCCACGTCCATATCCTGCGGCATTGCCCGAAGGATCAGATCGCGCTTGTCAGCGGAGTGCCTGTCCAACCCAACACCTGCGATGGTATCCAGCCAGCGATCAATCTCATAATAAGCCACCAGGCGCTCAAGCATAAATTGGGGTTTTGCGGAAGCTATACCAACATATGCGCCGGCTTCATGCAGCGCTTTGAGCAGCAATGCGATACCGGGATACAGCCGTGATTCATACAGCCCGATATCCACGTACCTTTCCCGATATCGCAGGATCGCTGTATCAGCCTCTTCATCGGTCATCCCACAGTATTCCATGTAGCTGTCATGCAGTGGTGGCCCAATGAATCTGGAGAGCGTCGCCTCATCGAGCGACGGCCTTCCCATCCTTTCCAGGCTGTATGCCACACTCTTGCGGATACCCTCACCGGTGTCCGCCACCGTGCCGTCAAAGTCAAACAGACAGCAGCCGTACTTCAACACCATCCAAAAAACTCCCCGACTTTGCTCTATACTTATACAAATGCATTGTACCAAATGAATATGACATTTCCTTCGTGTTTGACGAAATCCATTATGAAATATATACCTTAGGTGTACATAAAAGAAGAGAGCCATTCCAACGAATGACTCTCGGTGAGATCCGGCGACGACCTACCCTACCGGGCCGTTTCCAGCCAAGTACTATCAGCGTGCTGAGGCTTAACTTCTGTGTTCGGGATGGGAACAGGTGGATCCCTCAGGCTATTGTCACCGGAAATATG
>JAZOUD010000065.1:0-6767 GCA_045658005.1 Clostridia bacterium
ATGCCGCCCTTCGTGCTGCTGTTCTCCTACACCCGCACCCACAAGAACAAGCTGATCGACATCTTCATCCCCATCGCCGGCATCGTCCTGATACTCCTCGTCTATATCCAGGGCGGCTACCAGATCATCCGCATCCTGCCGCTGCCGAAGATCAACCTGGACGAGATCACCACCCTGCTCAAGCAGGTAAAGGTCGTCGTCGCCGGCCTCAGTGTGGTCAAGTGACAAAGCATGACGGCGCCCTCCGCAAGCGCTTGCGGAGGGTGTTGTCTAACAATGACCGATGTTGCAAAGCGCGCCGCCGCGAAACTCTTTTTCGGGGGCTGGACGGGCAACGACTACGGGAACGACGAATTACTATTCCTGTTCTGAGGGAGTTGCATTGAATATGACAAATGAGAAGCTGTGTATCCTTATCCAGGCCTTTGCGGATTACTACTGGTCTGTGCCGGTAAGCTACGTGATCAGCAAGATATCGGAATGGCATCCGGAGGTAACAGTTCAACAGGTTAAAAGGGCTCTGCGCCGGGACAAAATCCTGAAATACCATTTTTGTGTAGAATCAGAGGGTTTGGACGAACCAGAGATCGTGGTCGAGCACCTGGTCGCCATCGATTACAGTGATTTTGAGCGTTTCATCGCCACCCGGCTTGATCTTCCCTATCGTGATTGTGACGAGCAAACGCTGCTCAGGTTTGACGATGAGCGCCTTGACATACCGGAGAAGCAAGCCCTCATCGAGTTTGGACGGGATGAATTGGGCCTTGACGATGAATGGAACAGGCAGCTCGTGGACGACTGCGTTTTAAACCAGCCAATCGCCCTTTATGAAGGAAAATCCTGGGTCAAATCCGTTCTTCGCGGGGAAGGCTATGGGAAGATTCATTTTCGAACCGTAGGGCAGGTCAAGCGCTTCCGCGAATTGGGAAACCGCTTTTACGCGGCCATGCCCAATCCGGTTTTAAGAGGATGGAAACCGTCGGAGATAGAAAACCCTCCCGCACTGCCGGATGATATCCCGGAAAAGGACGAGGATATCCCGGATAGCCGGAAAACCCTGGAAAAGATGCTCGCGCAGTACGGCGGCCGCGAGAGAGTCAGTCAGCAGCTTATGCAAGCCCTTTCAAAGGACATTCCGAAGAAGAAGGCCGGGCCCAACGATCCCTGCCCGTGCGGCAGCGGAAGGAAATACAAGAAATGCTGTGGGCGATAGATTGTGCCCCGCCGAATACAGCACAGGCCCTTTTCCTGACATACAGAAACCGGTCTTGAACCCCAAGGCCCATTGGGAATGGTGTCTGTTCAGTTACCCGGAATAAAATCGCCCGGCCTTGCGGTCGGACGATTTTGCCATTCCTGGCGGTTCTACAGGCTCCAGGATCAGCGATCGATCGCGCGCAGCGCGGTGCCGAGCACGATCATGTCGATGCCGTTCTCCACGAAGACCAGGCCCATCATGATGCCCACCGTCAGCGCGGTGATCGTGGGATGCAGGAAGGAGAGGACGCCGGCGACGATGCTCAGCACGCCGATGGCGACGCCCCAGCCCCAGCCCTTGATCTCATTCCTGCCCTGGATGGAGATGATGATGTTGATAAGGCCCTTGACCAGCAGCCAGGCGGAAACCATGTTCAGCACAAAGCCGTCGATGACGAGGGCGCCGCCGGGACGAACGATGGCGATCACGCCCACGATGATGGCCAGGATGCTGGAGATCAGCTCCAGGGCGCCCGCCTCCTTCTGGAAGAAGCGCACGACGCCGAAGATGCCGTACATGAGCAGCATGATGGCGATCATAAAGCCGGCAGACAGGAAGGTGGCGAAGGGGGTAAACATGCAGAAAACGCCACCGACGATCATGATGACACCCAGGATAATGCTCAGAATGCTCATATTTATTACTCCTTGTTCTACTGTGTATTGAGAGTGATAAAGCGCGTGATCACGCTCCTAAAGGACTAGCTTCGCGTCGCCCTAAAGGACCAGCTTCGCGTCGCCCTAAAGGACTAGCTTCGCGTCGCCCTAAAGGACTAGCTTCGCGTCGCAGGGTCGCAGGGATCTTCCCCCACCTCCTTCGTACTGTCCATGCGGACCGCGACCCGCATTCCCATTCGCCCCGCCTGGAAGCGGACGAACGCTGCGCCAGAGGCCCGGCAGGTCCGGCAGGGACGGAGAATGATGGTATCCTTTCTCGGTGTGATTATAAATATATTGCATGTGCCCGTCAACAGAAGCGGGGTTAATTTAAAAACAAGCCTTCAGGAGAGCAATATCCTGTCGTTGGCGAAGGCTTCGCCGCTGGCCCTGGCGAAGGCGTCCATGAGCATCTCCACGGTGAGGCGCTTCTTTTTGTCCCCGGAGATGTCCAGGATCACGCGGCCCTCGTTCATCATGATCAGCCGGTTGCCGTAGCGTATGGCGTCGCGCATGTTGTGGGTGACCATCAGGGTCATGAGGTGGTTTTCCGTCACGATCTGCTCGGACAGCGCCAGCACCTTGGCCGCGGTGCGGGGGTCCAGCGCGGCGGTGTGCTCGTCCAAAAGCAGCAGCTTCGGCTTCTTCAGCGTCGCCATCAAGAGGGTCAGCGCCTGCCGCTGGCCGCCGGAGAGCAGGCCCACCTTCGCGGTCATGCGGTCCTCCAGCCCCAGGCCCAGCTTCGCCAGTTTTTCCCGGTAAGCCTCCCGCTCCTGCCGGGTAATGCCGACCTTCAGCGTGCGCCTCTGGCCGCGCCTTGCGGCGAGGGCCAGGTTTTCCTCGATCTGCATGGTGGCGGCGGTGCCGGTCATCGGGTCCTGGAACACCCGCCCCAGCAGCGCGGCGCGGCGGTGCTCCGGCAGGTGGGTGATCTCGTAGCCGTCGATGGCGATGCGCCCGCTGTCGATGGGCCAGACCCCCGCGATGGCGTTCAGCATGGTGCTCTTCCCCGCCCCGTTGCCGCCGATGACGGTCACGAAGTCGCCTTCCTCAAGGCGCAGGCTCAGGCCGTCCAGGGCCACCTTCTCGTTGACGGTCTTCGGGTTGAAGGTCTTTCGCACGTTCACCAGCTCAAGCACGGCCCTTCCCCCCTTGCATATTCGCCTTCCAGTGGGGCACGGCGAGGAACACGGCCACGATCAGCGCCGACAGCAGCTTCAGCAGATTCGTATTCAGCCCCAGCCACAGCACGACCTGTATGACGATGTAGTAGATCACCGCGCCGATGGCGACGCCGGTGAGCTTCAGCGCAAAGTTGCGAAACAGCTTCCCGAACAGCACGTCTGAGATGATCACGGCAGCCAGACCGATCACGATGGCCCCGCGACCCATGTTCACGTCCACGAAGCCCTGGTAATGGGCGAGCATGGCCGAGGACAGCGCCACGATGCCGTTAGAGATCATCAGGCCCAGTATCTTGCAGACGTTGGTGTTGATGCCCTGGGCGCGGCTCATGGCCGCGTTCGCGCCGGTGGCCCGCAGGGAACTGCCCAGCTCCGTGCCGAAAAACCAGTACAGCACACCGATCACCAATGCCAGCACGACAAGGGTCGTGAAGATCGGGTTGGACAGGTTCAGCGCCCGCACGTTCCGCTGGCTGACGATCAGATCGTACTTGGTGACGTTGATGCCCTGGTTGGCCTTGAAGCCCATGATGGCCAGGTTGACGGAATACAGCGAAAGCTGGGTCAGTATGCCCGAGAGGATCGGCGGTATGCCCATGGCCGTGTGGAAGATGCCGGTCACAAGCCCCGCCAGCATGCCCGCCAGCACCGCGCACGCCAGCGCCAGCCACACGTTTGCGCCGCCCAGCATCAGCATCACGCACACCGCGCCGCCGGTGGCCATGGTGCCGTCCACGGTCAGGTCCGCCAGGTCCAACACCTTGTAGGTGATGTAAACGCCGATGGCCATGATGCCCCAAATGAGGCCCTGAGCCACCGCGCCGGGAAGCGCGTTCAGCAATGAAGTCAGGTTCAAGGTCGTTGCCTCCAATTCTTAAATGGGGTATGGGGAATTGGGAATGAAAAGCTGCTGACTCAATATCCCATTCCCCATTCCCAATTCCCAATTATTCTTCGATGGCCACATAGTCCTCCGGGATGGTCACGCCCAGCAGCCCGGCCAGCTCGGCATTGTATTCCTTGGTGACGTTCGGGGCGAAGGCGACGTCAAGGGTGGCGACGTCCGCGCCGTTGGCCAGTACCTCATAGGCCATCTCGCCGGTGGCGTAGCCCAGGTCGTAGTAGCTGATGGACAGGGTCGCCACGCCGCAGCCCTTGCAGATGCCCTCCTCGCCGGCGATCACCGGCTTGCCCGCAGGCTCCACCACGTTGCGGATGGCCTCGGTACAGCTGGCGGCGGTGTTGTCGGTGGGGATGTAAATCACGTCGCTGCCGTCGCAGGCGCTCTGGGCAACGGAAGCCACGTCGTTGGAGTCGGCGAAGGTGAATTCCACGGTTTCATAGCCCAAGTCAGTGAGGTAGCCGGTGATCACGTCCACCTGATACTTGCTGTTCGGCTCGGCGGAGCAGTACAGCAGGCCAACGGTCCCGGCGTCCGGGAACAGCTCGTGGAGCATCGCGGCCTGCTGGTCCAGCGGGGCGAGGTCGCTGGTGCCGGACACGTTGATGCCCGTCGCACCGGTCCAGTCTGCGATGTCCAGGGCGGTGGCGTAGTCGGTGACGGACGTGCCCAGGATCGGGATGTCGCCGGTAGCGGCCACGGCGGCCTGCAGCGCCGGGGTGGCGTTGGCCATGATCAGGTTCACGTTGTCGGAGACGAAGCCGTTCACGATGGTGGAGCAGGTGTTGGAATCGCCTGAGGCATTCTGCACGTCGAAGCTGACGGCCTCGCCCAGCTTTTCGGTCAGGGCGTCCTGGAAGCCCTGGGTGGCGGCGTCCAGCGCGGGATGCTGCACCAGCTGGCACACGCCCACGGTATAGGTCTCTTCGGCAACGGCGACCATGCCCAGGCAGAGCACGGCGGCGACGACGATGGCAAGCAGTTTCTTCATAACGGGGTTCCTCCTAAAAGTAAAGATGTATCATAAAAGCGGCCCTCCCGTCCGGAGAGCCGCCTCGATGAACTCATGTCCACGCTTGCGATTCTTCAGACAGGCGTCGGTGAAAAGCGAATAAAGCCAAAAAACAGCTGCGCGAGGAAAAATCGCACAGCATTGAAATTGGCATAAGAAGCTTCCGCAGCGCAGCAAACGGACAGGCGGGAAACGGTCATACCGCTGCAATGACGACGCTTCATGCCGTTTCCCGCCTTTCCTGTTCTTATGATAGGGATTATATCACGATCCGCGAATTTGTCAACACCATGCGACCATGCTAATATGTTAAAACTTTTTTGTCTTAGGGAAGGTTAATCGGACTGCAGCGCGTCATAGCCCTCCTCGCCGGTGCGGACGCGCACGACGTTTTCGACATCGCTGACGAAGATCTTGCCGTCGCCGATGTGGCCGGTGTGCAGCACGCGCTTGGCGGTTTCGACGACCATGCGGACGGGGACCTTGCTGACCACGATGTCCACCTGCACCTTGGGCAGCAGCGTGATCTCCACGGGCGTGCCGCGGTAGTACTCCGGCTTGCCCTTCTGCGCGCCATAGCCCATGACGTTGGTGACGGTCATGCCGGTGACGCCGATCTTGTTCAGGCTCTTCTTGAGGGGCTCCAGGCTGGCAGGGCGGCAGATGATGCGCACGTTGGTGTATACCGGCGCGTCGGGGGCCTTCTCCTTCGCCGCCTTCACGGGCGCTTCCCAGTCACCGACTGGCAGGGGTACGGGCTCGGCGTCCTCCAGGTTGCTGTCCGCCATGATGCCCACCAGCCCCGCCAGCGAGGCGTTGAAGGTCATAGACACGTTCGGCTTGCCATAGCGCAGCCAGGTGAAGATCATCGTCGTCAGCGTCGCCACGGCGGCGGCCAGGTTGGTGTTGAAGAACACCAGGCCGGCGGAGACGATCAGTTCGTCGCTGTCCATGCCCACGGTGCTGGCCCCGTTGAAGCCGAACCAGCAGAACCACGGTATGAACACGTCCAGCGCCGCGATGGAAAGGTTGTGGCCCAGTATGGCCCGGGGCTTGCCGTTCGCGCCGTACTTGCCGATGCGGGGGCCCAGCAGCTTCGCGCCGATCAGGGCGCACACGCCGCCCACCATGTGCACGCAGGTGGAGCCGGCGAAATCGTAGAAGCCCATCTCCGCCAGCCAACCGCCGCCCCAGATCCAGTGGCCGGACACGGGGTAGATGAACAGTGAAATCGCCGCCGAGTAGATGCAGTAGGCGGAGAGCTTCGTGCGCTCGGCCATCGCGCCGGAGACGATGGTGGCGCTGGTGGCGCAGAACACCGTCTGGAAGATGGCATAGGCCCAAAGCGGCACGCCCGCGGGCAGTATGTGGCTGTAATCCTTCATGATGAACGGGTCGATCCAACCGAAAGCCGCCGTGCCCGCGCCGAACATGATGCCAAAGCCCACCAGCCAGTACAGCGGCGTGCCGATGCAGAAGTCCAACAGGTTCTTCATCAGGATGTTGCCCGTGTTCTTGGCCCGGGTCAGGCCCGCCTCGCACATGGCGAAGCCTGCCTGCATGAAAAAGACGAGGGCTGCGCCGAGCAGCACCCAGATCGTGTTTGCCGCAGAGAATGTCATCTGAATCCACACTCCTTTCGATTGATTCCATAAGAAAAAGGCGCCGGGTGTCGTCGCACACCCTTGCGCCTTCCTGGAATGCAGGCATTGTAGCCTGTCCGGTTTCGTTTGTCAATCCTGTATACAATCGAAAA
>JAZOUD010000066.1:0-23551 GCA_045658005.1 Clostridia bacterium
GCGGCTGTTCCGGGCGGTGGACACCGGGGCCGACGCGACCTATGAGGTCTTCGCGCCGGACTGGAGCCTGTACCCGCTGGCGTTTGACGGGGCCGGGAACCTGAGCGACGTCATCATCCCCGACGTGTTCCGGGATGGCGACGCCATCTATACCCGGCTGGAGCGGCACACGCTGGACGGGGAGAACGTGGTCATCACCCAGCGGGCGTTCAGGTCCACCCACGAGGACGCGCTGGGCAACGAGGTGCCGCTGGTCTCGGTGCTCCGCTGGGCGTCTTTGGAGCCGGAAGTCACCATCACCGGCGCGGGCGGGATGCTGTTCGGCTGGTACAGGGTGGCCGCGGCCAACACCGTGGACGCCGACTGCGCGCTGGGCGCCAGTGTGTACGCCAAGGCGGTGGAGGTGGCGCGGGAGATCGACCTCCAGTATTCCCGGCTGCTGTGGGAGTTCGAGGGCGGCGAGCTGGCCGTGGACGTGGATCCGACGGCGCTGTACGAAAAGAGCGACGGGAAGGGCCACGCGCTGCCGAAGTTGAACGAGCGGCTGTTCCGGGCGGTGGACACCGGGGCCGACGCGACCTATGAGGTCTTCGCGCCGGCGCTGCGGGACGTCAGCCTGGTGAACGGGCTGAACCAGCTGCTGATCCGCTTCGAGGACCTTTGCGGCCTGAGCCGGGGCACGTTCTCCGACGCCAACGTGGACGCGCGGACGGCCACGGAGCTGAAGATCGTCAAACAGCGCTCCTACGCCACCGTCGCCGACAACCAGAAGGCGCTGGAGCGCTGCCTGCGCGACGTGCTGCGCGCCATGGACGTCTACGCGACGCTGTACGGGCTGGCCCCGGCGGGGGAGTGGGCGGCAAGCTTCGAGTGGGACGACAGTATACTCACCGACGTGGACGCCCAGCTGCAGCAGCGGCTGCTACTGGTGAATTCCGGTATCATGTCCAAGGCCGAGCTGCGCCAGTGGTACCTCGGCGAGACAGAGGCCCAGGCCGAGGCGGCCGTGGCGAAGATCCGGGACGAGGGCAAGACGGTGGAAGGGGACGGGGACGACGCCGTCTTCAAGAGGGAGTGAGTCGCGGGGACAGGTTCCTTGACCCACTCTTTTCTATGAGTCAAGGAACCTCTCCCCGTGACTCATAGATGGCGGTAGCGCCTGATAGGCGCCGCTACAAGGGTGGTGATGTGTTGTGGCGCGGTTTGACGAACTGGACGCGATGGGCGATTCCATCGGTAACACCTACGCGGATTGCGTCGACCGGCTGCTGGTGAACCTCGCCCATCACTTCAAGTATTTGCAGCCCGGCGAAGAGCCCGGCGGGGCCACTAGCTTCGCGCAGGCATTGATTGTAGCGGCGGCGCCTGCGCCGCCACAAACAGGTTGCCTGCGCTCCGCGTCGCAGTGGCAGGCGCGGAAGCTGGCGGAGCTGGGGCAGGTGAACCGGGAGAACGTGGAGATCATCCGGCGGATGCTGGGGGACGTGCCCGCGGAACTGGCCGATGGGCTGGAGCAGGCCATCCTGGACGCGCTGGCGGACATCGAGGAACCGCTGAAGCAGGCGGCGGAGGACGGACTGATGGGCGACATCACACCGCCCCCCGAGCCGGATCCTCGCGCCATGCAGGCGTTTCGACTGTATCACGGGCAGAGTTTGGACGGGCTGAACCTGGTCAACAGTCGGATGCTGGAATCCACAGCGGAGGCCTACCGGGGGATGGTGGCGGACATCACGAACCGGCTGTTGAATGCCCGGGGCGCGATCAACGCCGCCACCGGCGAGGTGCTGGCGGGGGTGGAATCCTTCAACGGGGCCCTGGAGCTGGCGACGCGGCGGCTGCTGGACGAGGGGCTGACCGGGTTCGTGGACAGCGGGGGGAGGCACTGGAAGCCGGACACCTATGTCGCCATGACGATGCGCAGCACCTACCACAACGTCAGTCGGGCGGCCTTCTGGGAGCGGAACGAGGAGTATGCGAATGACCTGTACCTGGTCAGCCAGCATCCCGGGGCGCGGCCGCTGTGCTATCCGTGGCAATGCAAGGTGATCTCCAGGAAGGACGTGCCTCGGGATGTGTTCGATGGTAATGATGTACCCGTGCACGTCTACGCCCAGAGCGAAACGATCTTCGGCGAGCCCGCGGGGCTGTTCGGGATTAACTGCGGGCATCACCCGGAGCTGTTCATACCTGGCGCGACCAAGGTGCCGGGGCTTCGGCAGAACGAGGCGGAGAACGCGAAACAGTACGCCGAGAGCCAGAAGCAGCGGAAGCTGGAGCGGGACTTCCGGAAGGCGCGGCTCCAGTATGCCAGCGCCAAGGCCCAGGGGGCGGACGACGCGGCATTGAAGAAAGCGCGGGAGAAGCTGAAGCAGGTCGACGAGAAGCTGAGCCGCTTCGAGAAGGAGACCGGACGGCGGAGACGGCGGGAGCGGGAGTATCCTAAAGGACTAGCTTCGCGTCGCGGGCCGAGAACATGAGGAGGTTGAACCGATATGGCTTGTGATCATTTGAAGCTGGTGCGCGGCGCGGACGGCGTGCTGCGCTGTATGGATTGCGGCGAGGCGCTGGACCGGCCCGAGGGGCTGGAGAAGAAGCCCGAGCCGGAGGAGAAGAAGCCGGCGAAGCGGACGGGCAGGAAAAAGGCGGAGGCTTAGCTTCAGCAAGTTTCAACAAGTTACAGTTTTGCGGCTTCGCAAGTTAAGCTCAATTTAGAAAAGCCTGATTTTACGGGGATTTTCTAAAGCGAATGGCAGTTTTTTTAAGATAAGCGCAAGTTACGCGCAAGATAAAACGCTGATTAAGGCAGGTGCTCGGAATTACCGAACGGCTGCTTTTTTCATACCATTTGGAGTTGACTGCTCATGGCAGTGTGTCTGCCAGTCTATGCGGGATCTCCATACCGAGCAGGAAGGACAGCCCACGGGCCAAGCCGCCAACCTGCGGTCACTCTGCCGGGAACCTCGCAACCGCATAGCATCTTTCGGATAAACACGTCCGGCGGGACGAAAAACACGCGGACGGTGCATCACTCTATGGCACCGTAAAAAGGAGGCGTATTATGGCAGGCATTTTCACCAGGAACGCGCTGAACAAGATCATGGAGGACGAAAGCCTGACGCCCCAGCAGCGGACGGAACAGGTCTACAGCCTGTACGGCCGGGCGCTGGACGACGGCTACATCTCCAAGAGCGCGGCGCAGCAGGCCCAGGAGGCCGCCATCGAGAGCGCGAAGGCCGAATGGGAGAAGGGGCAGACCACCCCCGACCCGAAGGAGAGCGACGACTACAAGGCTCTGGCGGGCGAGTTCGACGCCTACAAGGCCATGCAGGCAGCGCGCACCGGCAAGGATTACGAGGGCGTGAAGCCCAAGTTCTTCGAGACGGTCTACGGCCTGGTTGACCGCGGAGAGGGCGCGAAACCCCTCGCTGAACAGCTGGCGGGCATCAAAGAGCGGTATGAGGAATACTTCATCGAGAAGCCCGCGGACCCGGCGCCCGGCACCCCGAAGCCGGCGCCCACGGTGGTGCTGCCCACCGGCGGCAGCCCCGCGCCCGGCGCGAAGCTGACCCTCACTGAGGCCATGAGGAGGGCCAACGCGGGGGAAAAGATCGACGTCGGGATGATCGGGAAGTAACTGAAAGGAGCGAACGTAAATGGCAGTCTTCGACTACAAGAATTTTAACGCCGAAGTGTTCGGCAAGTACCTCGAGACGGTGCCCCGCGTCAAGCAGAACGCGCTGCTGAAGGCGGGCATCCTGCGGGGCCGTCCCGACCTGAAGCAGATGCTGGTGGACCAGACCGGCGGCAACTTCATCTCCGTGCCCATGTCCGGCCTGATCGGCGGCACGGCGCTGAACTACGACGGCAGCACCAACATCACCGCCACCCAGATGGAGACCTTCCTCCAGTCCATGATCGTGGTGGGCCGCGCGAAGGCGTGGCAGGAGAAGGACTTCTCCTTCGACATCACCGGCCATGACTTCATGGCGGACATCGCTGCCCAGGTGGCGGATTACTGGGACGGCGTGGACCAGGCGTCCATGCTGGCGATCCTGGCGGGACTGTTCGGCGTGAGCACCAACAGCTTCGCCGCGAACCACACGCTGGACCTGACCAGCGCCACCGACAAGAACGTGGGCGCGGCCTCCCTGAACGACGTCATCCAGAAGGCCGCCGGCGCGAACAAGAACATCTTCACCTGCGTGATCATGCACTCCGTGGTGGCCACCCACCTGGAGAACAAGCAGCTGCTGGAGTACGTGAAGTACAACGACGGCACCGGCATGGAGCGCGACCTGTCCATGGCGACCTGGAACGGCAGGACCGTGTTCGTGGACGACGATGTGCCCGTGGACACCACCGGCACCAACCCCGTCTACACCACCTACGTGCTGGGCGAGGGCGCCTTCGACTACTGCGACTGCGGCGCGGCGGTGCCTTCCGAGATCTACCGCGATCCCACCACCGCGGGCGGACAGAACATGCTGATCACCCGCCAGCGCAAGCTGTTCGCGCCCAGGGGCTTCAGCTTCGTGCAGCCGTCCACCGCCATCGTGAGCCCCACCGACGTGCAGCTGGCCACCGCGGCGCGCTGGACGCCCGTGAAGGACACCGCCGGCACCGGCTACTTCGACAGCAAGGCCATGCCCTTCGCCCGGATCCTGTCCGAGGGCTAAGGAAATCAGGGGATAGGGGATAGGGGGACAGGGATTAGGGATTAGGGATTAGGGATAGCCTTCTCTCCCCAAGCATTCCCGGCCATCCAAAAGCCTTCCCCCGTTGGGGAAGGTGGCCCGCGAAGCGGGTCGGATGAGGTCCTCTCCCCGCGGTCCCGTCCCGCTTCGCGCCTCTCTTAAAACAGAAGTGCAACGCCCCAATACCCACCACCATTTCTAATCCCTAATCCCTCAACCTACCAACCGACCGAAAGGAGGCGAATGCCGTTGTACCTGACCTATGAGGAATACCAGGCCTACGGCGGAACGCTGGCCGAGGGCGACTTCAACCTGGCCGAGTTCAGGGCGCGGAAGCGCGTCGACTACCTGACCGACAGCCGGGTGGCCGCCATGGCGGAGGTGCCGGAGGCGGTGAAGCTGGCCATGATGAGCATCATCAGGGTCGACGGCGCCGTCGGCGTGGACGCCCAGGCCGGCGCGCCCCTGGTGGCCTCCTTCTCCACCGACGGCTATTCCGAGAACTACGGCAGCGCCGCCGACCAGACGACCAATGCCGAAAGGCAGCTGAACGCCGAGCTTCGGCGGCTGCTGTACGGCGAGAAGGACGACAACGGCGTACCGCTGCTGTACAGGGGGCTGGTCCCGTGAGCGGCGAAGCGAAGCTGAGCCCGAGGGCGCAAGCGCAGCGAAGCAAGACGCGCCCGAAGCCCGCGACCAAGCGAAGCGAAGGGGGCGGGGCGAAATGAAGCTGTGCAACGACACCATCACCGTGTTCAACGCGCGGGTCGACCCTGACGTGGGCGGCAACGTGTGGATCCCGACGGTGATCACCGGCGCGGGCTGGTACCTGACCGACGCGGCCACGGTGGACGCCTCCAAGGGCGGGCTGGTGGCGGCGAACAAGGCGACCATACGGATCCCCGTGGAGGCCGATACCGGCGGGAAGGCCTACGCCGACCCCGTGAGCTACGCCAGCGCCGAGGACGTGTCCGGACTCTGGACGCTGAAGGGCGGCGACATCGTAGTGAAGGCGGCGGTGGAAGGCGGCGACTGGACCCCGGCGCGACTGAAGGCGGCCTATGCCGAGTGCGTGACCGTGCTGGCGGTGACCGACAATCGGAGAGCGCCGCATGGGAAGCACTGGCGCGTGACGGCCACTTAGGGAGGCGGTAGGATGTTCAGCATCAGCGCGAGGCTGGAGGCGAACCTGGACCCGAACGACCTGCTGGCGGCCTACGGGCTGGAAAAGGGCGGAAGGGTGCAGCGCTTCATCGACCAGAAGGTGATCGACGGCTGCATCGAGGGGGGCTATATTCCAGCGAGCCCGAACCGAGTGTTGGAATTCTCGGCACAGTTGAGCACCGAGATCGGCAGCGGCTTGGTGATCTGGAACACGCCCTATGCCCGATATCAGTATTACGGAGAAGTGTACGGGCCGAATATCCCGGACATCGACCCCGAGACCGGCGTGGTCATGGGCTGGTGGTCTCCGCCTGGACGCCCGAAACACCCAACCGGAAGAAAACTGCAATACGACACGGCGCAGAACACCCAGGCCGGACCGTTCTGGTTTGAGCGGGCCAAGGCCGACAACCTGACCGAATGGCTGGACGAAGCGCGACGCGTGATGATACAGGGAGAGTGAGACAATGCCCGACACCAACAACACCGCCAGCGTGCGGACGTGGCTGCGGCGCTGCCCTGCCATCGAGCGCGCGCGGGCCTTCGGCGTGGACTACCTGGCCGAGAACGGCAGCTATTCGCTGGACGCGACGCCCACGGCGCTGAGATACCGGGAGAATATCCTGGGCGAGTACGTGCTGAGGGAGACGCAGGAGCAGAACTTCGTGTTCGCCTCCCGCGAGCCCTACGGCGACGCCTTCCAGCAGAACCTTGACAACCTGGGCGTGATGCAGGACGTGGCCGCATGGATCATCGACCGCAACAACGCCCGCGACTTTCCCGACTGGGACGGCGGCGAGGTGGTGGCCATCGTGCCCACCATCAGCGGCTATCCCATCGCAATGGGCAGCGCCTTCGCGCGCTACCAGATACAGCTTAAAATCACTTACAGGGTAAGTGATTTTAGGAGGGATTAGGGATTAGGGATTAGGATGCGGCCACTATTCCTATTGCCTATTGCCTATTGCCTCAACAGAATGAAAGGAGCGAATTATAATGCCTGAGACCATTACCGGCAAGATCGCACGCAAGTACATGGGGCACTTCCTGGACGCGTCCTTCATGGGCGAGACCCCGTCGCTGTACCGCCTGGGCAAGGACCTGGAGGAGTACAACGTCGAGATGAACCCCAACGGCGAGCAGAAGCAGAACATCCTGGGCGAGAACACCTACCAGCTGAGCGGCTACGAGGTCAGCTCCAGCGCCGAGCCCTACTACGCCGTGGTGGGCGACGCGCTGTTCGAGAAGCTGCAGCACATCATTGACACCCAGGCCACCGACGACACCCTGAAGACCTACGCCTACGAGGTGCACCTGTGGGAGACCGGCACTTCCCAGGGCACGCTGGTGGCCTACCGCCAGGAGTGCTACGTGGTGCCCACGTCCTACGGCGGCGACACCACCGGCTACCAGATCCCCTTCGAGGTCCACTACGTGGGCGACAAGGTGCTGGGCAACTTCACTCCCGCCAGCGGCAGCACGCCGGCGAGCTGGGCGGCGGTGTCCTGATAACTGTGAATGGGACAAGGGGACGGTTCTCTTGTCCCACTTTTCTACAATACAGGAGGTAATATTATGGCGAACGAGAAGATTATGAACTTCGCAATCACCGTGGACGACGGTAGTCGCCGCGTCCCGATTTTGAATATGGACGGGGAGGAGATCGGCGCGTTCCGGTTCCACCCGACCGACATCGGCATCATCGACCGCTACAACCGCCTGGCGGAGCAGTTCGATGCCATCACCGAGCCGCTGGAGGGCCTGACCGTGCCCGAGAACGGGGAGATGGACGTGACCGACCCGAAGCTGATGGCGGCGCTGGGAGAGGCCCAGGGGCGGCTGTACGAGGCGGTGAACAAGCTGTTCGCCAGCGATGGCGCGGCGGAGGCCTTCTTCGGCACCATGCACCCCTTCAGCCCTGTGGATGGCGAGTTCTACGCCACACAGGTGCTGCAGAAGGTCGGCGCGTTCATCGGGGCGCAGTTCGATACCGAGACCAAGGCGATGTCGAAGAAGGCGAAGAAATACCTGAAGTAATTGAGAATTGAAAATTGAGAGTGGAGAATTAGAGTTAGCCTGGCCATTCATTCTCAATTCTCCATTCTCAATTCTCAATTAAAAAGGTGGTGCGACATGATATTCGATCTCCCAACCTCCCTTGACGTGGGCGGCAAATCGTGGGCCATTAACAGCGACTTCCGGGACGTGCTGCGGACGCTGACGGCGTTCGAGGATCCGGACGTGAGCGACGAGGAGAAGGCCTTCATCTGCCTGCACAACACCTATCCCGATTTGGACGACATGCCGAGAGAGCATCTGCAGG
This sequence comes from Clostridia bacterium, assembly GCA_045658005.1. GTDB lineage: Bacteria > Bacillota > Clostridia > Christensenellales > Aristaeellaceae > UBA2862. The sequence goes on from JAZOUD010000066.1 coordinate 8,185, forward strand.
CGGCATTTGACGCGGCGGTGGCGTTCATCGATCACGGCAGCGGAGAGAACGGCCGCCCCGGCCCCCGGACGATGGACTGGACGCAGGACGCGAACCTGATCTTCCCGGCGGTGAACAAAGCGGCGGGCTTCGAGGTGCGGGGCGTCGAGTATATGCACTGGTGGACCTTCATGGGGTATTTCATGGAGATCCGGGACACCACCTACGCGACGATCCTCGGGCTGAGGGGGAAGAAGGCCCGGGGGAAGAAGCTGGAGAGGGACGAACGGGAATTCTGGCAGCACAACCGAGGGCTGTGCGAGCTGAGGACGAAGTATACCGAGGAAGAACTGAAAGAGCAGGCGAGGCTCAAAGCGATAATAGGCGGGTGATATCGAGCGCCTAAAGGCGCTCGTCGATGGAGGCAGGCCTCCATCGAGAGGGGGTTTTGCAGATTTTCCTGAAATCCTGCGGGATTTCCGGGCGGAAAATCTGTAAGGTATGAACTCCGCAAGCGGAGTTACATTCCGTCCCGACGCACATGTCGCCGGGAACGGATTGAAAGATCAGGGGCGCTCCGCCCCCCGATACCTCCAGGTAAGTTAGTGGGGTCGTAATATGGAACAGCAATGTTTGTCGAATCAAGCGCCATTCCCTCAATCTGACACTTCCGTAAAAGAGAATGAAGCCGTGTCATCTCAAAAGGATGTGCTTGTGTTGTCTAAAAGGGATTTGTGCGTCATGTGTTTTTGTGATATCTATGGCGCGCCGTTTGAAATTTTCGGTGAATGGCGCAATGGCGCGCTGTATTTCTAAAGGGGGGTGCGCGGATGCCGCGTTGTATCAATCCTGCCGCGGCTTATCATGCGAAGCTGGCTGCGGCGCCGCCGGAAGAGGCGGCAAAGATGGAAGCCAACCGTCGCGCGAAGATGTCGGCGGGCATCAAGAAGACGCGGGCCATCCAGCGCATCGTCAATGCCGTCCTCAAGGCCGAAGTCGATCCCAACAGCTATCAGACGGATATTCTCAAAACCTTCGGCTATGAAATTGAAGAATGCGGCGTGCCTACCGTGGCGGTTATGATTTTGCTCCATATGGCTTATAAAGCCTGCAACGGTGATGTCAAGGCCGCTGAATTCCTGTTCTCCTATGGCGGCATACCGAATATGAACCAGCTGATCAGGCGGGAAGAGCTTGAAATTCTGCGGCAGAAGGGTAAACCCAAGGATATGGATATTGAAGATTTGGCTCAGCTTAAGGTTTTGCTCGGCGTCGAATCTGTCATCAATTGATAAGGATGTGATATTCAATGGAACCCCGTCTCGATGTTGTCCTGACGCTGCTGCTGAATAGGGCTTGCTTCAATGCTCAGATGTTGGGCTGCTATTTCGATCTCACTGTTGATGACAAGGATTCAGAGCTGGCGCACAAGATCGTGGAATTGAACGACCAGACCGTGGATTGTTTGCAACAGGCGTTGCAGATGGTGCTGGATAGGAAAAGGGAAATGAGGGATTAGGGATTAGGGGACAGGGATTAGGGATTAGGAATAGCCTTCTCCCCCAAGCCTTCCCGGTTTTCCCAAAGCCTTCCCCCGATGGGGAAGGTGGCAGCCCGAAGGGCTGACGGATGAGGTCCTCTCCCCGCGGCCATATCCCGCTTCGCGCCTCTGTCTGGCGTTTCCCGAAAATAATTCTCCTTCGCCTCTTGACTTTTGTCTGCCATTAATGTATACTGTATTTACGGCAGACAAAAGAAAGGGGGTATATCATGTCGCCGCGTACAGGAAGGCCGACCAATAATCCAAAAGATGCGCGCATCACTGTTCGATTAGACCATGAATCCAAAGAAATCTTGGAATCCTACTGCGAGCAGGAAAGCGTCGATAAGGCCGAAGGGGTCAGACGTGGGATTATGAAGTTAAAGCCTGAAATCAAAAAATGAGATAACCGCCACCACGCCAATGATTACGGTTATCTCTCGCACCCTCCCAAGGAAGGCAAGCAAATTATACCATGCTTCCTTCTTTGGGTCAATCCTGAATTGACTTGTAAGGAGAATTATCATGACTCAATTGATTGATTTAACCGGCCGGTGTTTCGGGCGGCTCGTCGTGCTTGAACGGTCTCCGTACAATGACGGTCAAAATAAGTCCGTTTGGACCTGTCGTTGCGATTGTGGCAAGATGATAAACGTCAGTGGCTATCATCTGCGCCGGGGAATGACTCAAAGCTGCGGCTGCTATAGGCACGAAATGGCGTCGCAGCGATATAAGAAAATCGGTACGACTCACGGTCTGTGCTATACGCGGCTCAATCGCATCTGGCGGGCCATGAAGCGCCGTTGCAATAATCCCAATTCCGATAGCTATGTTTGGTATGGCGCGCGCGGTATAAGCGTCTGCCCGGAGTGGATGGATTTTCTGTCCTTCTACAACTGGGCCGTGTCTCACGGCTATCGGGATAATCTGACCATCGACCGCATTGACGTTAACGGCAATTATGAACCGTCCAACTGCCGCTGGGCCACCATGGCGGAGCAGAACCGGAACAAAAGGCCGTATCATCGGAAAAAGCCCGTTAATCAATCTGCTTCCGGGGGTGATCTGAATGACTGAATGCACGAACTGCGTCATGGATGGCAAGCGCTATGAAGGCTTTGACCTGTACACGGCGCTGGAAGAGATTTCCTACTGCCTTTCCAAGATCCGTCGAATGACGCAGGATATGCTGGATACCTCAGACCCGTATGTCCTGTCCTACGGCAAGGCCCGGCGCGCCGGTCTGCTTCCAGCGCCCGCTTCATCCCTCGGCCATGAAGTCTACACCCGCTCCAGCATCCTGCTGGATAACGTCGTCACCATCGAAGCGGCGCTTCGACAATTCGACATCTATCCCGATTAATTCCGTCTTTCATCGAACGACCAAAATCCCGGTTCCCCAGGGCGGCGCAACTGCGTCGCCTTTTCCATGCCGACAACGCCCGGCTATCCCTAATCCCTAATCCCTAATCCCTAATCCCCAATCCCTCTGTCTGTCAAAGGAAGTGATTTTTTGTCAAACTACGCCATCACCGTCGATACGGGCTCCCGCCGATACTCGAACGATGAACTGTTGTCCTTCTACCGCAACGTCGGCGTCATGCAATCGGCGGTGGAAAACATGAAGGGCAGCGTGCGGGGGCTGCGCTCCGGGCTGCAGGGCGTCAACCGCTGCTTTTTGCAGATGGGCACCGCCGTGCGGGGCGTGCTGTCCGGGCTCATGGATACGCGCAACGTGGTGGACGGGCTGAAGGCGGGCATGAAGAACCTGTATGCCTGGAGCCGCACCTGGTGGCGCTCCTTCGCCGGCACGCTTGAGTCGCTGGCGGGCAACGCCGTCTATCTGCGCAACAGCCTCGCGGCCATGGCCGCGCCGATGCTCAAGGCGCTGGCGCCGGCCATCGAATTCGTCACCGACAAATTCGTCGGGCTGTTCAACCTCATCAACCAGTTCTTCGCCCGGCTGACGGGTTCGTCCACGTATGTGGCGGCCCGGCGCGTCTCCGGCAGCATCGACGGCGTGGGCGCATCGGCGTCCCAGGCCTCGGACGAGGTGACGGAACTCGAGCGACAGCTTGCTGGATTCGACGAGCTGAACGTCCTGTCGGAGTATGAATCGTCATCCGGCAGCGGCAGCAGCGGCTCTGGCGGCTCCGGCGGCGGCGTTGAATTTGAAGAGCGGCAGATCGATAACGCCCTGGCGGGCTTCGTGGACGCGCTGAAATCGGCCTTCAACGCCGGCGACTGGCAGGAGTTGGGCACCCTGATCGGCACGAAGATCAACGAAATGGTGGAAGGCGTCGACTGGGCGGCGGCGGGCAGCAAGGTGGGATTCTACATCAACGGCCTGTTCTCCACCGCCTACTGGACGCTGGAAACCGTCAACTTCACCAACATCGGCAAAAGCGTGGCCGAATTCCTGAACAACGCCCTGGCGGAAATCGACTTCACCACCGTCGGTGCCACCATTGCGCTGCTGTTCACGTCGCTGGCCGAAACCATCGCCGGCTTCGTCGACGAATTCGACTGGGTCCAATTCGCCGAAAAGCTGGCGGACGGCTTCAACGGCTTCGTGTCGAAGCTGGGGGAAAAGCTGGACGCCATCGACTGGGCCGCTCTTGCCCTGAAGATGACCGAAGGGCTCAACGCCTTCATCGCCAAGACGGACTGGGCCAACGCCGGCACGGTGCTGGCCGGGCGGGTGAACGACCTGCTGGAAATCCTGGGCACCGCCGCGGCGAACTTCGACTGGACGGGCGCCGGCAAGGCGCTGGCCACGGCGGTGAACAACCTGTTCAAGAACGTGGACTGGGATGGCCTCGGCACCTGGCTGAACGATACGCTGCAGGGCGTGCTGGATTTCGGCATCGCCTTTTTCAACGGCTTCGACGCCGTGGGCTTCGCCACCAACGTGGGCAAGGCCCTGGCGAAGGTGGACTGGAACGCGGTCGCCGAAAAGCTGTGGACGCTGTTCAAGGCGGCGCTTGAAAAGCTGGGCGAATTCTTCGGCACGCTGCTCTTCGGCGGCAGCGCCGATATGAAGCTGAACCTGGCGCTGCTCAAGGACGGCTGGGAAACCATCACCAAGTGGCTGGGCATCGACAAGCCCCTTTCGGCGCTGATCGCGCTGCTGAAGAACAACTGGCAGACCATCGCCAAATTCCTGGGCATCGACGATCCGCTTTCGGCACTGGTGGGCCTGGCGAAGAAGGGCTGGCAGACCATTGTCAAGTGGCTGGGCATCGACGATCCCCTTTCGGCGCTGGTGGGCCTGGTGAAGAACAACTGGACCACCATCGCCGCCTTCATCGGCACGGCGGTCACCGTGCTGACCAGCCTGGGGAAGAAGAACTGGACGGATATCTCCTCGTTCGTCGGCACGGCGGTCTCCGTCGTCGCCAACCTGATCAGCAAGGGCTCCAACTGGGTCAGCGGCGGCATCACAAAGTGGTTCGGCGGCGGCAAGAATCCTGTGGCGTCCATCGTTGGCAACCTGACCAGTACAGGTTCCAACTGGGTCACGAATGGCATCACCAAGTGGTTTGGTGGCGGGAAGAATCCCGTTTCCACGTTCGTCGCCAACCTGACGAAAACCGGCTCCAATTGGGCTACAAACGGCATCACAAAGTGGTTCGGTGGCGGGAAGAATCCCGTTTCCACGTTCGTTGCCAACCTGACGAAAACAGGTTCCAACTGGGTTACAAACGGCATCACCAAGTGGTTCGGCGGCGGGAAGAATCCCGTTTCCACGTTCGTTGCCAACCTGACGAAAACAGGTTCCAACTGGGTCAGCGGCGGCTTCACAAAATGGTTTGGCGGCGGTAACAATCCCGGCGCGAACTTCATTGCCAACCTTACGAGTACAGGCTCCAACTGGAAGGATAAGGGGGGCTTCACGAAGTGGTTTGGTGGCGGGAATAATCCTGTAGCGTCCATCGTTGGCAACCTTACGAAAACAGGTTCCAATTGGGCTACAAACGGCATCACGAAGTGGTTCGGCGGCGGTAACAATCCCGGCGCGAACTTCATTGCCAACCTTACGAGAACAGGTTCCAACTGGGTCAGCGGCGGCTTCACGAAGTGGTTTGGTGGCGGGAATAATCCCGGCGCGAACTTTATCGCCAACCTGACCAGTACAGGCTCCAACTGGAAGGATAAGGGGGGCTTCACGAAGTGGTTTGGTGGCGGGAATAATCCCGGCGCGAACTTCATTGCCAACCTGACCAGTACCGGCTCCAACTGGAAGGATAAGGGGGGCTTCACGAAGTGGTTCGGCAATGGTGGCAATCCCGGCGTAAACTTTATCGCCAACCTTACGAGAACCGGCTCCAACTGGAAGGATAAGGGCGGCTTCACGAAGTGGTTCGGCAATGGTGGCAATCCCGGCGCGAACTTCATTGCCAACCTGACGAGAACCGGCTCCAACTGGAAGGATAAGGGGGGCTTCACGAAGTGGTTCGGCAATGGTGACAATCCCGGCGCGAACTTTATCGCCAACCTGACCGGCAAAGGTTCCAACTGGAAGAAGCAGGGCGGTTCTGCGAAATGGATTCTCAGCGAAACCAACGGCGCGGTGGACTTCATTGCCAACCTGACGCAACAGCGGGGCAAGGAAAAGTCCAACTTCCACGGCATCGGCGCGTCCGGGTGGATACTGGGCCAGACAGACGGCGCGGTGAGCTTCATTGCCAACCTGGCGCAATCGCGGGGAGAGGATAAGTCCAATTTCTACGGCATCGGCGCGGCCGCGTGGATACTGGGCCAGACAGACGGCGCGGTGAGCTTCATTGCCAACCTGGCATCAGAACGGGGCGAGGATAAGTCCAATTACAAAAAGAAAGGCGGCGCAGCCGCGTGGATACTGGATGATACCGATGACTCGGTTTCGTTTCTGGCGGAACTGAAACAAGATTGGAGCGGCACACCAACAAGCGCGCTTGGTCTGGATAACCTGAGCACCACGGTCAAGGTGTTCATTGAGCAAGCCGGCAGTGTGTGGCAGAAGATCAAGGACTTCCTGAAGAGCTTAGGTATCACCATCAACGCCGAAGGCGGCGTCATCTCCAACGGCGGGCATCTTCGCCGCTTCGCCCGTGGCGGCGTCATCTCCGGCGGCGTGGCGCGGTACCTTGCGAACGTGCCCCACTACGCCGGTGGCACCACCCGGGCCCACGGCACGATATTCGTCGCAGGTGAGGCGGGGCCGGAGATCATGGGTCACATCAACGGGCGCACGGAGATTTTGAACAAGTCCCAACTGGCCCAGACGATGTACAGCGCGGTGCTGTCGGCCATGAGCCAGGCGGTCAGCGCCCTGGGCACGTTCCTGTCCGGGCAGCTGGCGAACTGCACCAACGCCATCGTGAAGACCGTCAGCGGCCTGTCCGCCGTGGCGAACATACAGTATCACCAGCCCGTCATGGCCACCGGCACGGTGCTGCCCTACGACGTGGCGACGCAGATCGCCCGGGCGGGCATGGACATCCAGAACACCCTGGACGCCAACAACGAGGACCTGATACAGACCATCATATCGGTGATTGGCGCGCAAACCAGCGCCATTGTGGCGGCGCTAAGAACGAATCAACAGCAGGGCACGGCCAACAACGGCTTGACCGCCCAACAGGTCATCGACGACATCAACCGGCGGGCGCAGATGTTCGGCAGCTCGCCGGTGTTGAATTGAGGAGGCGCGAATTATGGCAAAGCCTGTACTGATCATCAATAACCACGATTACGCGCCGCTGGTGGAGGAATTGAACCTCACGAACAACGACCTGGACGCCGAGGGCAGCGGGCGGGACGTGCAGACCGGGCTGATGTACCGGACGCGGATCGCCACGAAGCTGAAGGCGGAGGTGAAGCTGCTGCGGCTCCAGCAGGCGCAGCTGCAGCAGCTCATGGCCGACATCTCCGGCACGTTCTACAGCGCCACGGTGGTGGACCCCACGACCGGCACGCGGGTGACGAAGTCCTTCTACACCTCCGAGCGCCCCTTCGGCGCCCAGCGGTACAACCGCGAGACCGGTGTGCCGTATTATGACGGGGTGACATTTTCGATGATAGAAAGGTGAGAAGAAATGCAGTCGACGAGCCCTGTTTGGAAATGGCTTTGGAATGAAGGCGGGAAAAACCTCCCGCCTTCTGAATATGAAGGGGATATTGCCGCCTTTGACAATCCCGGCTATACCTATCCGAAGGACATCACCATCGCCATCGAGCCGGTGCAGTCCGGCAGCGGCGACCCCAGCCCGGATAACGTGCGGCCCATCAGCGGGTGGACGGGCATGACCGTGAAGAGGACGGGGAAGAATTTAATAAATTTCAATGAATTAAATTTCGGTGGGACAAATCCAAGAGTTACTGATATATATTTTGATACTATTCTTAGTGGTACATATACTTTTTCTGGTATTATATCTGGAAATGCAATTATTAGAATACAAATTCTTAATGATAAAAAAAGTATAAAAACAGTAGTGTTAGATGATGGTAACAATAAAACATTTACAATAGATGAATCATTTAATCGTTTTTATTGTTATATTTCACAAAATGATTATGACAATAATAAAACAGCCTCTATAACAAATTTACAGCTTGAACTCGGCTCTTCAGCCACCGATTACGAACCCTACACCGGCACGACCTACCCCATATCATGGGAAACGGAAGCTGGGACGGTCTACGGCGGCACGCTGGACGTGACCACGGGGCTGCTGACGGTGGATAGGGCGATGGTTACATGTGATGGCACGAATAATTGGATACAGAGATGGGTGGCGTATACGCCATGTGTATTTACGCTTGATAATGTTTTTGCATTGCCACCACAACTTGTAGACATAACTATTCCCATAATTGGCTGTGCGGGAATATCAAATCAATATGACTGGCATCCATATGATCAGGATTATGAAGGTAAATTATCGATGTGGCATATCAAAGAGCCTGACCAGAACCCAGGATGTGCCTTTTCGATTAACCAAGCCAACAGAATATTTGTAAAAGATAATCGGTTTAATAGTGTTGACGCATTTAAAGATTATTTGACTGAATATCCTTTACAAGTTTGCTACGAACTCGCCACTCCGCAGACCTACCAGCTCACCCCCACCGAAGTGACGCTGCTGCTGGGCGACAACAATATCTGGGCCGATACGGGGGATACGTCTGTCGCGTTGGAATCGCCGGGCCATATGCGCCTTGAAGCCAGGACGACCGTCGGGGGCGTGGCGTATACGGACATCTCCGCGCCGGTGATCACCCGGGCGCTGATGCAGGACCGACTGTCCGTCGGCAACGTGGTCAGCGCGTCGCTGGCGCTGGCGGTGCGGGGCGCGGTGAACATACCCCGCTCGGCGGCGGTGGCGGTCGAGGTGCGGCTGAACGACGGGGAGACGGCCTCGGAGTGGCTGCCCCAGGGCACGTTCTACATCTCCCGGCGGGCGCGGGACCCGGTGACGGGGCTGCTGGCGCTGGAGTGCTACGACGCGCTGCTGAAGGCCAACGCCCTTTGGACGCCCTCGGCGGGGGCCTGGCCCCGGACGCTGGCGGCGGTGACGGCGGAGCTGGCGGTGCTGCTGGGCGTGACGCTGGACAGCCGGACGGTCATTCCCACCGGCGCGGCCTACGCCATGAGCGAACCGGCGGAGGGCACGACCATCCGGGACGCGCTGTCCCTCGTCGGCCAGGCGGCAGGGGGCAACTGGATCATCACCCCGGCGGGCAGGCTGCGACTGGTGCGCCTCGGGGAGGCCGGCGACACCGTGGACGTGGCCGGCGTGGTGGGCGGCATCGACGTGGGCCAGGCGGGGACCATCACCGGCGTGCGCAGCACCGTGGACGGCGTGGCCACCCTGACCGGCGACGATACCGGCATCGTGGTGGACGTGGCCCTGGCCCCTGTGATCGCCGTGGAGCTGGCCGAGGCCCTGATCGGGCAGGCCTGGCAGCCCTTCCGGCTGGACGGGGCCGTCTACGACCCGGCGGCGGAGCTGGGGGACGCGGTGAACGCTGGGGCAAACGGCGAGGTGGCGTCGGCGCTGTGCAGCGAACAGGCCGCGTATGGGCCGGCGTTCCGGGGCGACATCGCCGCACCGGACCCGGGGGAGGTCACCGACGAATACCCCTACCTCGGCAGCGCCGAGCGCACGCTGGCCCTGGCGAAGGCCGCCGCCAACCGAGCCGTCGAGCGCTACGACGACAATCTTACCCAGCAGGAGATCTTCAACCGCCTGACGGACAACGGCGCGGCCCAGGGGCTGGTGCTGTACAACGGGCAGCTGTATGTCAACGCCAGCTATGTCAACGCGGGCCGGATGAACGTCGGTCGCATCGACTTCAACGAGCCGGAAAGCTATTACGACGTCCCGGACGAGAACGACCCGGATTCACTGCTGAGCGGGCAGACGGTGGCGGACGGCTGGATCGTCAACACCTCCGGCAGCGGGAACATAACGGTCTTTTCCTGCGGGTTTGCCATTCCCTTGCGGGGAAAGACGATCACCGTGACCTTTGCCTTCAATGGCAATTTGAACGGTGGATACGACAGCTGGACGTCTATAAGCGATACCGCCAATACAATGGGCGGCGGTCACGGCTGGAGTATGCCGTCAGGACAGACCCCTTCAAACCCCTACACCTATTCGGTCGTCGTGCCGGATGACGTGATGTCCTTCCGCATCGCAATGAAGTGTGCCGGGGTAAAGCAGATCGAGGTGTCGCTCGACAGCCCTGTGACGCCTTCGAAAAGCATTGTATACGACTACGAAGGACAGAAGTTCGGCGAAGGTAACACCCTATTTCAAGTTTACCGGGACGGTACTATTATTACAACCGCGAAGAGCCTTTTCCTTGCCGCAACGCGAATCAACAATTTATACCTGAATACCCCGTTGGATGTCGCCAGCGGCGGCACTGGTGCGAGAAATGCCGCCAACGCGCGCGCCAATCTCGAAATCACCCCGGCGAACATCGGGGCGGCAATATCTGGGAATTGGGGTTCTACTGGCAATTTGGATGATCTGCATACTACCGGGTTGTATTATGTGAGCGGTGCTTCGGCTACGGGATTCCCGCAAAACAACGGAAAAGTTTATGGCGGTTTGATAAACATTTCCAACGATGCGGGGACACGTACAATACAAATCGTAGCCGGTGTATTTTCAATGTATATCTACTATAGGAAATATGTCACCGACGAAGGTGGATGGGGCGCCTGGAAGCAAGCCACATTAACTTAATTATACGGAGGTATATCAACTATGAAGCGTGAAATCTTTGAAGTAACAGCGAAAATCGTGGACGCCAACGGAACATTCAACACCCTTTCCGGTTATCCAAAAACATTCGACAGCAAGAATTACAACAACGACATCGAAACCGCGCGGAATCGGGCGTTCGGTGAATATCATGAAGTGCTCGGCGCGATGTACAAGCGCGATGACCGGCAGTTCCAGCTTGCAACGGTCATGTCCATCAATGAGGGAATGCTGTTGAAGGTTAGCTCAATCGGCGCGGTGGCCGACCTGCCCGACCCGGAAGCGGAGGAATAAGCCATGCTGACAGACAAAAGCTACGGCAAATTCAAGTATATCCTGTACCGCTATATCGGCACGGCGGTGAGCTGACGCGGCGGCACCCATCCAGCGGCACGCAACATACCATGAAAAGAAGGAGTGATTCAAATGTCAGTGAAGATCGGCAGCGCGCGCATCGACGAGAACGGCAGGGCCAAGGGCGGCAAGGCGGGGGACCAGACCGGCAGGGAGGTCAGCACACAGAGCTGGTACAAGCACGCCAAGGGCTGGCGGGTGTTCCGGGCGAAGGATCCCGCCGTGGCGGCGAAGATCGCCCAGGACATGCAGTGGGCCTGCGACAACAGCAACATCGGCTACGACCAGGGCCAGCGGCTGACGCTGTACGACGTCTCAAAGCCCCTGGGCTTCAACTGCCACCTGGTCAAGACCAACTGCGAGACGGACTGCTCGGCGCTGGTGCGGGTGTGCTGCGCCTACGCGGGCGTGACCCTGCCCAACTTCCGCACGCCCACCGAGCCGGCGGCGCTGCTGGACAGCGGCGCGTTCGTGGAGCTGAAGGGCGCGAAGTACACCGAAAGCGACAAGTACCTGAAGCGGGGCGACATCCTGGTGACGCGCACCCAGGGCCACACCGTGGTGGTGCTGAGCAATGGGAGCAAGGCGGGGAAGGACGATCCCGTCACCGGCGAGCTGAAGCGCGGCGACAGCGGCCCCGAGGTAGAGGCCATGCAGCAGCTGCTTTTGAAGTGGGACCCGCACTGCCTGCCCGAGTACGGCGCGGACGGCGACTTCGGCAGGGAGACCGAGGACGCGGTGAAGGCGTTCCAGAAGTCGGCGAAGCTGAAGGAGACGGGGATCTACGACGCGGCCACCGAGGCGGCGCTGAAGGCGGCCACCTACGGCCACGTGAAGATCACCGGCGGCTCCGTCAACGTCCGCAGCGCCCCCGGCACGTCCTCCCGTGACATCGGCACGGTGCACAAGGGCGACATCCTGATCTACCAGGGCCTGACAGAGGAGGCCGACGGCAAGCCCTGGTATCTGATCATCCACGACAACGCCAACGGCTGGGTGAGTAGCAAGTATGCCCAGCTGATCGAATGAGACGGGCGCTTCGCGTGACCCTCGCCGTGGTCATTCTGACCGTGGCGCTTTTTATTGCCCTGGTGACCGTGCGGCGCTGGGCGGGGTACGAGGGCTTCGACCCGTACTTCATCGACTACGACAAGCCGGGAATCGACCTCACGAGCGAGGGACCGTAACCCACACAAAAGGAGCCGTGATCATGCACCATGAACATCACACAACAGATCCAAATTGCCGTAGCCCGTGCCGACGTTCTGCTGTGCCGGCTGCTGGCGCTGCCGTGGAAGCGCATGGCGGTGTCGCTGCTGCTGGCATGGCTGGCGATACACGTAACAAAGGCGGTGATAAAGGATGGACAACACGATAATCGTAGCCCTGATCGGCCTGGCCGGTTCAGGGCTTGGCGCCTTCGGCGGCGTCATGGCGTCGGCGCGGCTGACGCAGTACCGGCTGAAGAAGCTGGAGGAGAAGGTACAGGCCCACAACAACATGGTCGAGCGCACCTACAAACTGGAAGGGCGCATGACCGAAGCGGAGCACGACATACGGGACCTGAAGGAAAGGAGATAGGAAAATGAGAGATTGGGGCAAGTGGTTCAAGGCCGCGGGCGTGCGCGCCATCAAGACAGTGGCCCAGACGGCGGTAGCGACGATCGGCACCAGCGCCGCCATGGGCGACGTGAACTGGAAGCTGGTGCTGTCCTCCAGCGTCCTCGCCGGCATCCTCAGCCTGCTCACCAGCGTGGCGGGGCTGCCGGAGGTGGAGGAGGGATAATTTTCACCCAGCCCGCCAAAAAATAAACATATGTTCGATTCCAATGCGGGGTGGGTTGTGCTATAATGAACGCACAAAAGCGACGGACGGTGCGTCCGCGAGAATATGTATATGGAGGATTTGACGATGGCAGCGGAGAAGAAGGCCGAAAAGAAGCCCGCGACCCGGCAGTTCGGGGACGACAGGAAGAAGGCGCTGGAGGTGGCGCTGGGCAAGATCGAGAAGGACTTTGGCAAGGGCTCGGTGATGAAGCTGGGCAGCGCCAGCGCGACCCAGGTGGAGGTCATCCCCACCGGCAGCCTGCAGCTGGACTTCGCGCTGGGCGTGGGCGGACTGCCCAAGGGCCGCATCGTCGAGATCTACGGGCCCGAGAGCTCGGGCAAGACCACGGTGGCGCTGCACTGCGTGGCCCAGGCCCAGAAGGCCGGCGGCACCGCGGCGTTCATCGACGCCGAGCACGCGCTGGACCCGGTGTACGCCTCGAAGCTGGGGGTGGACATCAACGAGCTGTACGTCTCCCAGCCCGACAACGGCGAACAGGCGCTGGACATCTGCGAGGCGCTGGTGCGCTCCGGAGCCATCGACATCGTCGTGGTGGACAGCGTGGCCGCGCTGGTGCCCAAGGCCGAGATCGAGGGCGACATGGGCGACAGCCACGTGGGCCTGCAGGCGCGCCTGATGAGCCAGGCGCTGCGCAAGCTGACCGGCGTCATCTCCAAGACCAACGCCGTGGTGATCTTCATCAACCAGCTGCGTGAGAAGGTGGGCGTGCTCTACGGCAATCCCGAGACCACCACCGGCGGCAAGGCGCTGAAGTTCTACGCGTCGATCCGCATCGACATCCGCAAGAGCGAGCCCATCAAGGAGGGCAAGGAGATCGTCGGCAACCGCACCAAGATCAAGATCGTCAAGAACAAGGTGGCCCCGCCCTTCCGCACCTGCGTGGTGGACATGCTTTACGGCGAGGGCATCAGCCGCGAGGGCGAGCTGCTGGACATCGCCGTGGAGCAGGGCCTGGTGCAGAAGTCCGGTTCCTTCTATTCATACAACGGCGAGCGCATCGGCCAGGGCCGGGACAACGCCCGCAGGTTCTTCCGCGACAACCCCGAGGCCTACGACGCGGTGGAGGCGAAGATCCGCGAGAGCTTCAAGAGCGGCGGCATCGAGGCCCCTCTGGAGACGCCCGAGATACCCGAGGAGGACGACGAGGCGCTGGACGATGAGGAATTCGAGCTGGACGAGTGACAGGTGGGCGCAAGGCGCGCATATCTACGGGGGCGGCGAAATGCCGCCCCCTGTTTTTGGGCTGAGCACTTTGAAACAGAGCAGTTGTTCAGTCGGGTAAATGCTGATTTGTCGCGCACAGATCGATCAATCAGTATTTAATCACTTCCCTACCAAATCGAATAAAATTCAACTGTTATCAAAAGATTATCAAACTTCATGGCGATATGGGGGAAGAGATTCGAAGGAATTTCAACCTTCTTCCAAAGCGATTGCATTTCCATAAAGTGTTGGTTGTGTTAAAATGCAACTGTAAACGGCAGGAATGCCGTAATAATGAACGGAGGTATTTTCCCATGAAGAAACTGTTGGTTCTGGTTCTGGCCCTGTGCCTAGTGCTGAGCATGGTTGCCAGCGCTTCCGCCCTGACCATCGCGTTCTCCCAGATCGGCCAGGAGTCCGACTGGCGTACCGCCAATACCGATAGCGTGACCGCGGCCATCGAAGGCCATGAGGGCTGGGAGTTCGTGTACTCTGACGGCCAGCAGAAGCAGGAGAATCAGATTCAGGCTCTGCGCAACTTCATCACCCAGGGCGTCGACTACATCCTGTTCACCGGCGTTGTCACCTCCGGCTGGGACGAGGTCCTGACCGAGGTCAACGAGGCTGAGATCCCGCTGATCCTGCTCGACCGCATCCCCGACTGCGCGGACAAGATCGAGTACAAGGCCGCTTTCGGCGGTGACTTCCCGCTCGAGGGTCGTCGTCAGATCCAGTGGGCCGCCAAGTACCTGGAGAGCATCGGCAAGACCGAGGGCGTCAAGGTGGCCATCATGGAAGGCACCACCGGTTCCGACGCGCAGGTCGGCCGCACCGAGGGCAACCTGGCCGCTCTGAAGGATTACCCCTGGATGGAGGTTGTCGGCCAGCAGACCGGTAACTTCACCCGCGCCGAAGGCCAGGCCCTGATGGAGAGCTGGCTGAAGTCCATCGACCAAATCGACGTGCTGATCGCTCAGAACGACGACATGGCCCTGGGCGCCATCGACGCCATCAAGGCTGCCGGCAAGGTTCCCGGCAAGGACATCATCATCGTGGGCTGCGACTCCGTCAAGGCCGCCTTCGAAGCCATCGTGGCCGGCGACATGAACGCCACCATCGAGTGCACCCCCCTGTATGGCCCCTTCGTCGTGAAGGCTATCGAGGACCTGGAAGCTGGCG
>JAZOUD010000067.1:0-3151 GCA_045658005.1 Clostridia bacterium
CGAAGCTGGTAGAGCAAAAAATGAAGGAAAACGAGGCGGCAATGCCCCTCATTTCCTTCATTTTGTCTGATGTCTCTTGTATTATTCAGGCTTTTGTCTCAAAGATTATCCAAATTGTCCAGCCTGCTTACTGATTCATCTGTTTAACCCGATTTCTTCAGTGGTTTCGAACCGTCCCCGTGTGTTCTGTCATCACGCCAGCGGAAGGCTTTCACGTTCAAACATCTCGTGGAACTTCGCGTAGAGCTCGCGCTGCACGCGGAAGCTGACCTCCTCGTTGCATTCGCAGGTGACGGCGATCGTCACCCTGTTGCCGTTCATCGAGACGATGCCCTTGTAGATCGGGCCGCTGATGATGTCGGGGATCGAACGGCCCATCCCGGGCAGCTCCCGGTTCATGATCTCCTCGATTTTATGCAGCGGGAATGTATTGGAGAGCGTAAATTCCATGTCGATCCAGGAATTCATGCGGCTCATGTTCAACACGTTGCGCACGTCCCGGTTGCTGAAGATCTTGATGTTGTCGCCACGGCCCAGCAGCAGGTAGACAGACAGTATCAGGTACATGGCCGCAAACCCGGCGGCGACCAGGCAGGCGTAGCGCAGCGTGCGCCGCAGCAATCCCCTTGTGTTGCAGATGTAGTAGTATACCCGGTCGCCCGTTTCGCTGGAGAACCCGTAGGAGCGCTCGCCCATCAGATAGAAGGCGTCCATGTAGCTGTCTCGGATGCTGTCCGCCGGGATGCCGAGGGCTTCGGCCCCGAGGCCTATGATATCCGCCTCGCTTGAATAGAGGACGGTCTTGCTCTCCCTGTCGAACACGAGCGTGAGCCAGCCCGGCTTCGTCATCGAATAGATGGTGCTGTTGATTTCCGCGGCCTCATCCGTCTCGTCCGGCTCGAAGGCGAGTATGAGGGCGCCGAACCGCCCGCGACGCGCAGTTAATCCTTTCGGATCGTCCATTTGGCAGCTGACGCCGACCATGCGGGTATTCACGCCGGTGCGCTCGTCCACCGCCGGATCGTGAGCCAGCTGGGGCACCCCCAGCAGCAGCCGCCTGAAATCGGTGGTCGAATCCTCCGGGTCCGTGCCCAGCGCGAAGCCGGTATAACGGGCGCTGCATGCGCGTTCGTTGCCGTCCCCGTCGAACAGCATCAGGTACATGGCTCCGATCGCGTCGTTGCATTCCGAAAGGGTATCCCCGTCGGCCAGGGCGGAGTCCAGCTCGATGGCCCCGGCCAGGCGGCGGGCGCAGTCGAGCTGCCACTCAACGCGCATGCGCGCCTCCGAAGCCCGGATGCCGTCGTTTTTCTCCAGGCGCTGCGTCGCCAGATGCCAGGCCGTGACCGCGAGCAGTATGATCCCGGCCAGCGCGGTGATGAGGATCGCTTGGTTTTGCATCTGGTCGGCGGTAGCGGCGAATTGCGCAAGATAAACGGCGGTCTCCTCCCCTTCCCGGATGGCGCGGAAGGCGCAATGGTATTGCTCGCCGCCGATCTCCAGGGTTTTCGGCCTGTCCTCGAGGAACTGGCGGGTGATGCCCAGGGCCTCCGGGGTCTCATAGCCGTCAAAGAGAAAGGATTTATACCCGAATTCCAGGCCCTGCCCCTGATCGACGATATCCAGGAAGAAGCCGCCGTGGGCGATTTCAACGGAGGACAGCAGCTGCGCCTGTTCGTCGCTGTACGCCGTGAACAGGCTCGCATCGTCCCCTTCATCCACCCAATGCACATAATACGCGCCGTCCTCCAGGGGGATGGCGCAGAGGATGGCCTTCAGCGCCTCGGCGCCATCCACGCCACTGAGCGTGCCGGAGGTGACCCGGGCCCCGTCCCCAAACAGGTCACCGTATTCCGCCAGGCGGACGGCGCTGCCGGCGGGATAGATCACGCGGCCGTTGCGCACCCAGACCGTCATCTCGTTTTCCCGTGGCGCGTGCTTCCGGTATTCCGCCGACCGCTTCAGCAGGGCGGCCTCCAGCTTCGCGGTAGCGCACATCTGGGCGGAGAGGGCGCTCATTTTAACAGCATTATAGCCATCCCTTCACTGTCTTGTCAAGCATGTGGACAGTCCCGCAAAGGAAAGCCCCGGCTGGTCTCGCGTGCCAGCCGGGGGATTCAGGAGGAGGGATATTCATCTATTATATTTTAAACAGCGCCTTGCTGATGGTTATATACTACCATCCAATTATGAACCGGCTGTGAACCGCCTATAAACAAATCCAAACGATTCCGGGGCCGTTTATCCCTCCACTGGCTGCGCCGATCAGTCGACAGCCACGATGCGACCCTGTCCATAGGGATTCGCATAGGCCTCGCCCACGATGCCGTTCAGGTCTTCCAGAAGATAGGCGGCCACCACGCCATAATCCGGCACGTCGGCCTGCCAGACCGTCTTCGCCCCATCGAAGGCGGTCTGGCCATCCCCGTGGTTGAGCAGGGTAAAATCCTGGGTCGCGAGGGTGTACACCCGACCCAGCGCCAGCGATTCGACCCCGATCATGACGTTCCTGACCCGGTATTCCCCCTCCACGCCCGTGAACAGGCCGTTCCCGTCCTTCTTGCAGCCGCTTGGAATGTCGGTGCGGATCTCATAGGTCATCCCCGATGCGTACAGGAAGCCGCCGCTCTCCTCGGGCACCATTCGCGCGCCCCACTCCAGCGCATCCAGTATCTGCCGGCCGGTGACCTCCGCCTTGTAGATGCGATTGCCGAAGGGATAGGTATTCAGTCATGGCGGCGCAGGCGCCGCCGCTACAACGGGCCGCGTGCTGTAGCGGCGACACGTAGTTAGTCCTTTAGGGCGACACGTAGTTAGCCCTTTAGGGCGACGCGTAGTTAGTCCTTTAGGGCTGCCCCAGGGCCGCCATAGAAGCTACAGATGCATACAGAGCTGAATCCCCATTCAGCAAGCCGCGCCACCATGAATGAACGTGGTCGTAGGGGCGATCTCCTGATCGCCCGCAGGCGCTCGGAGAGCGCCCCTACGAGGCATGTTTACAGTAACAGTTACAAATAATAATACTATATTCAGCCCTTCTGCGCAAGAATGGAAATTGGGAAAAGTCCCGCCTGCATAGCAGGGCCCCGGGGGGAAACGCCCCGGGCCCCCCTGTGCGGCTGGTGGGGCGTTGGGCCCCCGGACCGCGCCC
>JAZOUD010000068.1:0-5931 GCA_045658005.1 Clostridia bacterium
GGCGGTGTTCGAGGCGCGCATCGCCTCGCTGGAGGGAGGCAGCGCGGCACTGGCGGTGGCCAGCGGCGCGGCGGCCATCAGCTACACGATCCAGGCGCTGGCGAGGGCCGGCGAGCACATCGTGGCCAGCAAGACCATCTACGGCGGCACCTACAACCTGCTGGCCCACACGCTGCCGCTGACGTCCGGCATCACCACGACCTTCGTGGACCCGGAGGTGGACGGCAGCTTCGAGGCGGCCATCACCGACAAGACCAAGGCGCTGTTCGTGGAAACCCTGGGCAACCCGAACTCCAACCTGGTGGACATCGAGGCCGTCGCCGCCGTCGCCCATCGTCACGGCATCCCGCTGGTGGTGGACAGCACCTTCGCCACGCCGTTCCTGGTGCGGCCCATCGAGTGGGGCGCGGACATCGTGGTGCACAGCGCCACCAAGTTCATCGGGGGTCACGGCACGGCCATCGGCGGCGTGATTGTCGAGGGCGGCAAGTTCGACTGGAAGTCCGGCGGCAGGTACCCTTGGATCGCCGAGCCGAACCCCAGCTACCACGGCGTGTCCTTTGCCGACGCGGTGGGTCCGGCGGCCTCCGTCACCTACATCCGCGCCATACTGCTCAGGGATACCGGCGCGACGCTTTCGCCGTTCCACGCCTTCATCTTCCTGCAGGGGCTGGAGACCCTGTCGCTGCGGGTGGAGCGACACGTATCAAATGCCCTGAAGGTGGTGGATTACCTGGCAAAGCATTCCCAGGTGGAGGCGGTGCACCATCCCTCGCTGCCCACCGAGCCCAGCCACGCGCTGTACGGCAAGTACCTTCCAAATGGCGGCGGCAGCATATTCACCTTTGAAATCAAGGGCGACGCGAAAAAGGCGCAGAAGTTCATCGACAACCTGCCCATCTTCTCGCTGCTGGCCAACGTGGCGGACGTGAAGAGCCTGGTGATCCACCCGGCCAGCACCACCCACAGCCAGGAGACCGAGGCCGAGCTGGCCCAGCAGGGCATCAAGCCCAACACCATCCGCCTGTCCATCGGCATCGAGAAGGTCGAGGACCTGATCGCGGCGTTGGACGCGGCGTTTGCAAGTATTGCTTAATGACGCACCCGTAGCGGCGGCTACCAGCCGCCACCACCCCGTTCCGTGGGACAGAGGGAGGACGGTTCTTCTGTCCCAGTCGGGTGATCATTCGGGCTGGAAAGTGGGACAAGAGAACCGTCCGAAACTGCTGAAAAAGTGCCCGCATCCCGAATGAATGAATTTCAAAGCAGACAATATGCAAATTCTCGAACAAATGAGGGCGATTTACCCTAATAATCCAAGAGAAATGCATATTTGCATTTTTGATTGTTCAACATTTCACAGCATGCAGACTTTTTCAGTGGTCTCGAACCGTCCCCTTGTCCCACACCAGCCGCCACCAGGCACGATCGTCATGGCGCCTGATAGGCGCCGCTACAGAGACAGCATTGAATATCGAGAGGAGCGACCCACATGTCCAATATCTATAGGAGCGCGGACCAGCTGATCGGCAAAACGCCTCTGCTGGAGCTGACCCACATCGAAGCGGCGGAGGGGCTGAAGGCCCGTGTGCTGGCGAAGCTGGAGTACTTCAATCCCGCCGGCAGCGTGAAGGACCGCATCGCGAAGGCCATGATCGACGACGCCGAGGCCAAGGGCCTGCTGAAGCCCGGTTCGACCATCATCGAGCCCACCTCCGGCAACACCGGCATCGGCCTGGCGGCGGTGGCCGCGGCCCGGGGCTATGACATCATCATCGTCATGCCCGAAACCATGTCGGTGGAGCGCCGCCAGCTGATGCTGGCCTACGGCGCGAAGCTGGTGCTCACCGAGGGTGCCAAGGGCATGAAGGGCGCCATCGCCAAGGCGGAGGAGCTGTCGAAGGAGATCGAGAACAGCTTCATACCCGGCCAGTTCGACAACCCCGCCAACCCGAAGGCCCATGTGGAGACCACCGGCCCCGAGATCTACGCCGACACCGACGGCGAGGTGGACATCTTCGTGGCGGGCGTAGGCACCGGCGGCACCGTCACCGGCGTGGGCCAGTACCTGAAGTCGAAGAAGCCCGGGGTGAAGGTGGTGGCTGTGGAGCCCGCTAGCTCTGCCGTGCTGTCCACCGGCGTGGCCGGAGCCCACAAGATCCAGGGCATCGGCGCCGGATTCGTGCCGAAGGTGCTGGATACCGGGGTGTACGACGAGATCATCACCGTCACCAACGAGGACGCCTTTGCCACCGGACGGCGGATCGGCCGGCAGGAGGGCGTGCTGGTGGGCATTTCCTCCGGCGCGGCGGCCTGGGCGGCCATCGAGCTGGCCAGGCGCCCTGAGAACGCAGGCAAGACCATCGTGGCGCTGTTGCCGGATACCGGCGACCGGTACCTGTCGACGCCGTTGTTTGAATGACCGCATTCTCCGGGAAAACCCCATATTGCATGGTTTGAACCCCATGGAGCGAACATGTTTCAGGCCTGCTCCATGGGGTTTCGCGTCATTATGCGCCGACATCCCGAAATCCGGTTGTCTTTGCGCCCCGATTCAGGTATAATGTCTGTAATATCCTTTTGAGGGGGGAGCACCTGTGAAACATTTGCTCAGTTGGATGCTGGCGCTGGCCCTGGCGCTCTTGCCGTCGGGAGGAGCGGCGGAGGAAAAGCCGCGCAGGCTGACGCTGATGATATACATGTGCGGCAGCAATCTTGAGAGCACCTATGGCTCGGCAACGTCGGACATCCTGGAGATGCTGGAAGCCGGAGGAGCGGGCGACAGGGTCTCGGTGCTGTTGATGACCGGCGGCACATCGCGCTGGTCGCTGGGGCTGGACGCGCAGCAGTGCCAGATTCACGAGCTGGGCCCTCGAGGAATGCGTACGGTGTGGCACTCGGAGGCCCTGGACATGGGCAGCAGCGAAACACTCACCCGTCTTTTGCGCTACGGCAGGGAGAATCGTCCCTCGGAGGATTACGCCCTGATCCTGTGGGATCACGGCGGTGGTCCGATGGAAGGACTTTGCTGGGACGAGCTGTTCAGCCTGGACAACCTGTCGCTGGAGGAGCTGCGGCAGGGCATCGAGGACGCCGGTCTTGGCCGAAGGCTCAGCTGGATCGGCTTCGACGCCTGCCTGATGGGCTCCCTTGAGGTGGCCGGGGCGCTCGAGCCCTATGCGAAATACATGATCGCCTCCCAGGAGACGGAGCCTGCGGCGGGCTGGAACTACGAATTCCTGTCGGGGCTTTCGGAGGATAAAACCCCCCTGGAGACGGCCCGGCGGATCGTCGACAGCTACATGGAGGCGCAGGTGCGCCCGGGTGAAGGGCTGACGCTGGCGTGTCTGGATCTCAGTCGCGTCCGCGAGGTGGCGGACGCCCTGGGCGTCTGCTTTGCGTCCAGGGCGACGGACATGGACGCGGACAGCTTCGTGAAGCTGACGGGGGAGCGCGCCGCGGCGACGGCCTTCGGCCAGCCGCTGAAGGCCTTTGGCGACGACGGCTACGACCTGGTGGACCTGCGGGACCTGACTGCGCGGCTGGAGCCGTCAGGTGCCGCCGGCGAAGCGATTCGCAGAGCACTTGACGGGCTGGTGGTCTACAGCCGGTCAAACCGGGAGGGGGTCAACGGCGTTTCGGTGTATCATCCCTGCTTCAACAAGGGGCAGTATCTGAGAAAGTGGCGGGCCAGCTACAAGCGGCTGAACGTCAGCGAGGGATATGCCCGCTATATCGACGCCTACGGGCGCTTTTTGCTCGGCGATGCCATGGGCGACTGGTCTGGCCTCCGGGTGGAGGCGGGCGCGCTGTCGGAGGGACGACAGCGCTTCTCGCTGCGCCTGACGCCCGAGCAGGCGAACAACCTCTCCTCGGCCCAGCTTCTGGTGATGATGAGCGATCAGCACGCGGCGGACCTGGGAACGAGGCAGTATTCCCTGGTGGGGACCTTTCCCGCGGTCCTTGGCGACGACGGTACTCTGAGCGCCGTATACGACGGTCGGGCGCTGTTTGTGGAGGGCGTGGAGCGCATCGGCCCGCTGGGCTATTTCCTTGGCCCGGACGGTAGCCTGGTCACGCCGGTGAGCTATGTGCCGAAGGAGGGGGAGCTTCGCATCAACAGCCTGAACGGGATCTCGGTGCTGACCGGCGACGGCCGGGAGACTCAGGAATACCGCCTGGGTACCGACACCACGCCGAATGTGTACTACTATATGACCGACGCTCCGGAGGGCGCGCGCATCGACCAGGTGCGCATCCGGGATACGGCCACCGGCATGCTGTCCAGTCGCATGGCCTTCTCCGAAGAGGGTTACCGGGGCATGGTGCTGTGGTATCCGCTGAAGGATATGCCGGAGCCGGAGGAGAACGGACTGCTGCCCGAGTACGCCCTCTGGGATGACACCGCCGGAGTGCAGGGGGTTACCATGGCGTTGCCCGCCCACTGGCAGTTCAGCATCCGCCACGGGGAGCAGCCTGGAAACCTGCTGTGGGCCGCCTTCCAGGTGACCGACGCGCAGCAGAATACCTGGTGCACGCCGCCGGTGGCCATGGAAAACCCCAACCTGGTGCCCGTTGAGTTGGAGAAGGATGTGTTTGAGGCCCAGGATGCCCGGCTTTCGGTGCGGGCCACGATGAGCGCCGCCGCGAACAATCCCGGCATCTGGCTGGATTTTGAGGCGGACAACATGGGCAGTCCACGGCGCTTTCAGGTCTGCGACCTGGTGCTGAACGGGGTGCGGAAGGTGGAGAGTGGGGACAGCTGCATCCTTGCGGGCCCGGATGCGCCCGTCGGGGATGACCCGACGGGGGTGGAAAAGGGGTCGATCTTCGTGAAGGCCCTGGAGCTGACGGGCATGGATCGGCTCGATACCGTCAGCTTTACATTGCGCTGCCAGGCGGATGACGACGATGAACCGGGGACCGAAGCGCGGCTGACGCTGGCGCTCGGACCTCTCGACGTCAGCGCCATCGCCCCGGAGATGAATGCTTTGGCATCGGCCCGGGGCGCGGGGTATGCCTGGGACGTGCTGTCCGTCGGGCGAAGCTACGGGAATCTCGACCTGCTCTTGCGGATTCAAAATCTGGATGGGGCGCCCTCCTGCCTTGAAAGGGCCTGGGCGGTGGTCAACGAATCGACGCAGCTGCCCGGGGATGCGTCCGTCAGCCTGCCCGGGCCAGGGCTGGAGCTGGTGCAGCCCCTGTCCTTCGCAAGCCGGAACCGGCTTCGCTGGGCCGGGGATCACTTCCACATGGGCGATACATGGGTGGATATCGTGGAATACAGCCTGCCCGAGCTTCTGGCCGACTGTCCCGTCGACCGGCTCGACCTGGTGTTCGGCGCTCTGGGCGGGCGGGATTGGCCGGCGATTCCATTCAGGTTTGGTGCGCCCTGTGTTCCGCCAGAAACGCCGCCCGAGCCGGACGACCTGTGGACGGTGTTCCACGCGCTGTGCGAGGATGGCGCGACGCCGGAGCCGTTGATCCAGGGGCAGGCCCTCGAGGTACAGGTCGATCACCTGATGGCTGGGCTCACCGGCGTGGGCCTGCTGCTGAAGGTGCGCAACCTGACGGATCGCGCGGTCACGCTGAATCTGGATGAAGCGCGGGCCGACGACCGGCGCATCAGCGTGGGCCGGCATGACGACGACGGCGCGCGGGTCATCACCCCGGGCGCGCAGACGTCCGTGGTTTATGCGCTGGGTACCGCCGACGACGGGGAGGCCTACCGCGCCGAACCCTTCGGTGTGCTGCGCCTGCTGCTGCGCTGCGACGACGGCAATGCGGCGTGGGTCGCCCTTCGCCCCATCGACGGCCCCGTCGGGCCGGCCCTCGGCGGCACCGTGCTTTCCGCAGGAAAGCTGGAGATCGAAACGGGAGCCTGGGATTGATCGGACAGACGAAATGACAAATGACGGCGCCCGTGCCATA
>JAZOUD010000069.1:0-40128 GCA_045658005.1 Clostridia bacterium
GCCGGCACTCGCCGCCCAGCGGGTCTGCTCGTCGTCGGCGAAATTGTTCTTCACGCCGGGCTGGGCGTCGTCGAAGTTGCCCCTGACCGCCCAAGCGCCCACGTTGCCGCCGGCCTGGGTGACCATCTGGGCCTTCTGCACGTCGCTGACGCCGCCGTCGGGATAGAACACCACGATCCGGGTGCCCTCGACGTCGTGGAAGCCCTCCAGCGCCGCCTTGCCGGTGTCGCCGCTGGTGGCGGTGAGGATCACGATCTCCTCGTCCACGCCCAGCTTCGCCTTGGCGGCGGTGATCAGCCGGGGCAGCACGGACAGCGCCACGTCCTTGAAGGCCGATGTGGGACCGCGGAACAGCTCGAGCACGAAGTCCTGGCCCACCTTTTCCACAGGGGTGAGATCCTGCGTCTCGAACTTGCCGGCATAGGCCGCTTCGATCAGCGAACGCATCTCATCCCGGGTAAAGTCGTCCAGAAGCCTGCCGATGACCTCGGCGGATATCTCCACGGCGCTCATGTTCAGCAGGCTGCCCACGTCTATCTTCAGGTCGGAAAAGCTGATCGGGGTGTACAGGCCGCCGTCTGGCGCGATGCCCTTCAATACGGCCTGGGTGGAGGACGCGGTATGCCGGCTGGATCGGGTGCTGTACAGAATCATGGCGATTTGACCTCACTTTGCGATGGTTTTATCTATCATAACTTCTTTTGGATGAAAATGCAATAGCTGTTTTTTCCCGCAATCCGTTTATCTACGTTAAGAGGCTGAAAACAGGTGGTCTCATGCTTTGACAAATCCCGTCCGTTGTGCTATAGTGTTTCCAATATAAAAACACGTGTGTTTGCACGAAGGACACAAAGGGGTTGTTGTTTTTGAATATCGGACTGTTGGGCCTCGGAACGATCGGCTCCGGCATTTACGAACACCTGCTCAAGCGCGACGACATCCACGTCGTGCGCATCCTCGAGCTGCTGCGGCATCCGGGGCTGGAGCACCTGGAGACCTCCGACTACAATGAGATACTGAAGGATCCGCAGATCGATACGGTCATCGAGCTGATCGGCGGCATGGAGCCCGCCCACACCTTCACGGTACAGGCGCTGAAGGCGGGCAAGAACGTGGTCTCCGCCAACAAGCTGATGCTCTCCCATCACATGGAGGAGATCCTGACCCTCGCCCGTGACATGGGCGTCCACTACCGCTACGACGCCAGCGTCGGCGGCAGCATCCCCTTCCTGTACAACCTGATGCGCTACCGCAGCGCCGACAGGCTGACCGCCGTCTGGGGCATCGTCAACGGCACCACGAACCTGATCCTGGACATCATGCAGCGGGAGGGCCGGGGCTTTGAGGACGTGCTGGCCGAGGCCCAGAGGGAGGGCTACGCCGAGGCCAACCCCGCCGCCGACATCGACGGCATCGACGCCCAGTGCAAGATCAGCATCGCCAGCGCCGTGACCTACCAGCGCTATGTGCGCCCCGAAAACGTGGATACCGAGGGCATCCGTCACATCACCGGCGCGGACATCATACACTTCAAGAAGCTGGATAAAGTCTGCCGCCTGATCGCCAGCTCCGAGCTGAACGCCGACGGCACGGTCAGCGCTTATGTGGAGCCGACTTTGGTCGCTTCCGATGCCACCGAGGCCGCCGTCCACCTGAACAACAACACCATCTCCGTCACCGGCGAATACTTCGGCGTGCACACCTTCCAGGGCCAGGGCGCGGGCAAGGACCCCACCGCCTTCGCCGTGGAGCTGGGCCTTCGGGACATACTGGACGGCGTGTCGCCCAGGCTCAATCCCATGCCGCAGGGCTATGCCGAGGTGGACAACGGTGTCGCCGTCCATCCCTACTACGTGCGCACCACCGCCGCGCTGGAGATTCCCGCAAGGCCCCTGGGCGACGGCGCGTATATCACCGAGCCCGTCAGCGTTCGCGCGATGCACGACATGGCAGCGAAGCTGAGGGGGGTAGACCCCGGTCTGTTCTTCGCGGGCATACAGGAATAAAACGTCAATCAACACGCAGAAAGCAGGTATTTGATATGAAAAAGGTCAATGTCGCCATACTGGGCGCCACGGGCGCCGTGGGCCGCGAGATGCTGAAGGTCCTCTGGGAGCGCAAATTCCCCATCAACACACTCAAGGCGCTGGCCAGCGCCCGCAGCGCGGGCAAGAAGCTGCCCTTCGGGGACGGCGAGGTCGTCGTCGAAGAAGCCACCGACCAGGCCTTCGAGGGCATGGACATCGTGCTGGGCGCGGCCCAGAACCCCCTGGCCAAGCGATTTGCCCCGGCCATCGTGAAGGCCGGCGCGGTCTTCGTGGACAATTCCAGCGCCTTCCGCATGGACGACAGCGTGCCGCTGGTGGTGCCGGAGATCAACCCCGGGGACGCGCAGAAGCACCACGGCATCAACTCAAACACCAACTGCTCCACCATCAACACGATGACCGCCATCGCCGCGCTGAACCGCCTCTCCCCGATCCAGACCATGGTGGCCAGCACCTACCAGGCCGTCTCCGGCGCGGGCGCGGAGGGCCTTGCCGAGCTGGAGCAGCAGGCCCGGGACTATGCCGCGGGCAAGCCCATGACGGCAAAGGTCTTCCCCTGGCAGATCGCCTTCAACGTGATTCCCCAGATCGGCGGCGACAGCGGCAACGGCTACACCTCCGAGGAGATGAAGATGCAGAACGAGGGCCGCAAGATCATGCACCTGCCCGAGCTGATGGTCACCTGCACCTGCGTGCGCGTGCCCGTGCTGCGCAGCCATTCCATCAGCGTGACCCTGCGCACCGAGCGCAAGATCAGCGTCGAGGAAGCCCGCGCCGCCATCGCCCAGGCTCCCGGCTGCAAGCTTTGCGATGACCTGGACAACAAGGTCTATCCGATGCCGCTGGACACCAGCGACCAGGACATCGTGTTCGTGGGCCGCATCCGCGACGACCTGACCGACGAGAAGGGCCTGAGCCTGTGGTGCTGCGGCGACCAGATCCGCAAGGGCGCGGCCACCAACGCCATCCAGATCGCGGAGCTGCTGTTGAAGTGAGCGCAAAACCACAAACAAAACCCCGAATTAACCCCTGCCTCGTGGCAGGGGCTTTGCTTTGGCCCTACAATGGCAGTATAGAACTTATCGAAAGGGGCCGCGGCGTCGCGGCACGGTTTATGGACGAAATCAATACACCCAACAGCGAAATACAGACCGAAGTCTGCGGCGATACGCCCGTCGAAAGCGGCTTTGACGCGCTGGCGCTGGCGCCGGAGCTGCGCAGGGCCGTGGAGGCCATGGGCTTCACCGAGCCCACCGACATCCAGCGCCAGGCCATCCCCCTGCTGCGCAGCGGCGCGGACATCATCGGCCGCTCCCAGACCGGCACGGGCAAGACCATGGCCTTTGCCATACCCGCCGTGGAGCTGATCGACCGGGACGAGGCCGAGCCCACGGTGCAGGTGCTGATCCTCTGTCCCACCCGGGAGCTGGCCCAGCAGGGCTGCGAAGAGATCAAGAAGCTGCTGCGCTTCACGCTGAACGTGTGGCCGATGGACGTCTACGGGGGCGCGGCGATGGACCGGCAGATCTACCGGCTCAAGCGGGCCAACCTGGTCATCGGCACGCCGGGGCGCGTGATGGACCACATGCGCCGTGGCACGCTGTCCCTGGCCAACGTGAAGCTGGTGGTGCTGGACGAGGCTGACGAGATGCTGAGCATGGGCTTCCGGGAGGACATCGAGACCATACTGAAGGACGTGCCCGAGGCGCACCAGACCGTGCTGTTCTCCGCCACGATGCCCGACCCCATACTGGAGCTCACCAGCCAATTCATGCGGGACCCCCAGCTCATCGAAATCAACGCGGCCCAGGTGACGCTTGACGCCATCACCCAGCAGTACATGGAGGTGCCCATGGGGCGCAAGCTGGACGCGCTGAACCTGCTTCTTCGCAGCCGGGAGCCTGTGCGCACGATGATCTTTTGCAACACCAAGCTGATGGTGGACGAGGTCTCCGCCTACCTGAACAAGAGCGGCTTCACCTGCGAGGGCATCCACGGCGACATGAACCAGTCCCAGCGCACACGGGTCATGGAGGGCTTCAAATCCGCCCGGATACCGATACTCGTGGCCACGGACGTCGCCGCCCGGGGCATCGACGTCAACGACATCGACTACGTCATCAACTACGACCTGCCCCAGAACAGCGAGATCTACGTCCACCGCATCGGGCGCACGGGCCGCGCCGGCAAGGCGGGCACCGCCATCACCCTGTGCAGCGGACGTCGGCAGTTCTTCGGGATACGGGACATCGGTCGGTTTACGAAATCCGACATCGAAGAGATACCGATTCCCACCGTCGCCTCCATCCGCAGGCTCCAGAACGAGAAGAGCCTGGAGCAGGTGCGCGCCGCCCTGTCCGATGAGATACCGATGGAATTCAAGACCATGGTCGGCAAGCTGATGGCCGAGGGACACGAGCCCGCCCTGATCGCCTCCGCCGCGATGCAGCTGTGCTTCAGGCGGGACGACGCCGGCCTTGTGGACATCGAGCTGGACCGCAAAGCCGAGGACGGTCGGTTATACCGAAAGCTGTTCCTGTCCATTGGGCGCAGGCAGAAGGTGGCGCCGAATCACATCGTCAGCGCCATCGCGGGACGGGCGAACGTGCGGGGCAGCGAGATCGGCAAGATCGAAATCTACGACGAGCGCACTGTGGTGGGCGTTCCCGCCGAGCGGGCCGCAGCCATCGAGCGGGCCATGCAGGGCGCGACGATCTGCGGCATACCTGTGCGCGCCCGCCTGAGCAGCGAGCGGCCCGCCGCCAGGCCTTCCACCGCCAACCGTGGCGAGCGCCGCCCCGACAGGCCCTTCAACCGCAGGGAGCGCTTTGACGCGGCGAGGAACGCCAGCAACTACGGCAATCCAACAGAATCTGCGGAAGCGCCCCAGCGCCGTGGCAAGGTCAAGCTGTCGCCCGCCGCAAGGGCGCGGCTGCTGGACCCATCCGACCTCAGTCGGTTTGAAGTGGAGGGCCGGCATAACATGGACCAGGCAGCGCGTCCGGACAGACACAACCGACGGGACAGCCGAAACGATCGCCGGGGCAACCGCAAGAATGCCGACCGCGGTTCGAAGCGCAGGGATCGGCACTGAAAAAGGGAGACCGCGAAATGATACGTAAAGCCACCGACCGCGACATCGAGGCCATCGCGGGCATCTATGCGCGCATCCACGAGGCCGAGGCCGCCGGTCGGCTCACCACCGGCTGGCTGAAGGACGTCTATCCCACCGAGGCCACCGCCAGGGCCGCCCTGGACGCCGGCGACCTGTTCGTGCTGGAGGACGGCGGGCATGTCGTGGCCGCCGCAAGGATCAACCGGATCCAGGTGCCCGACTACGCGCTGGTGGATTGGAAATATCCCGCGCGAAACGACGAAGTGATGGTGCTGCATACGCTGACGGTGGACCCGCTGCGCGCCGGTAGAGGCTTCGGCCGTACATTCCTCGCCTTTTATGAGGACTACGCCCTGCAGAACGGATGCCCGGTGCTGCGAATCGACACCAACGCAAAAAACACTGCCGCCCGTATCATGTACGCCAAACACGGGTACATCGAGAGCGGCGTCATTCCCACCGTTTTCAACGGCATCCCCGACGTCATGCTGGTTTGCATGGAAAAGCGGCTGGGATGAACCCAACCGCTATAAGTATATCCTGATTGGTGGCGTCTGACCGGCGCCGCTATTTATTTCCAACACCCTTTGGTGCGTGCGAAGAGTAAGTCCTGTGGATTTATGAAATTCTCCTGCGCATCCACCACAGCAGAGCCAGCGCTGTGATGGCCACGGCCAGGTACAGCGGCAGGTTGCTGTGGTCGCCGGTGTCCACCCCGTCGCGGACGGTCAGGGTGACCTCCTGGCTGATAATCTGCGTGCCCCTGTCGTCGGTTACGACGCAGCGGAATTTGCAACCGTCCCACTTCTTCTCGATGTCCTTGCGGCTGAGGATGGGCTGGTTGAAACCCTTCAGATCCACCCACTTGCCGGTCTTGGGATTGTATACCTGCCACTGGTAGGTATACGGCTTCACGCCGCCGGTAACCTCGACGGAGAAGGACACATCCTCGCCCTCCTGGACGGTCGCGTCCTCAGGCTGCTTCAGGAACCGCAGGGCGCTGTCGCCGCCCAGGTACAGGGAGAATTCGTTGTTGGCGTAGGCCCGCTCGTCCCTGCCCACGGCCATGATCTCCACCCGCGCGCTACGGTGGGCGCTGGGATCGTCCACCAGCGCGCTGACGGGCAGCGAGATGGTCTGGGTCTTGTGGCCGAGGGCCGCCTTCTCGTAGTAGGGCAGGTTGATGTAGCTGGGCTCCTCCGAGCCGTCCACGTACACCGCGCAGACCAGCTTCATGCCCTCGCGGGTAGCGGCGTGGTTGCGGATGCTGATGTCCAGCCAGCGTTCGCCGCCCAGGCCTTCGTAGACCCGGTGGGACACCTCCAGGTCGTGCACCTCAACCATCACGGGCACCGAATCGGTTTCGAACTCAGCGGCGATCAGGCCGGACTGAAGGGCGTCGGCCAGAGAGGCGGTGAGGTTGGCAGGCTTCTGAAGCTCCAGCTTGCCGGTTTTTTCGTTCAGCACGTATTTGAGCTCCACCAGTTCCCCGTTGGCGTTGGCGTCGGCGAGCGTGCCGTTGGCGCGCGCGCCCGCGGCCAGTGCCGCGGCCCGCATCCAGTGGGCAAACGTGGAGGCCGACGTGACCTTCACCCGCAGCGTCTTCACGCCGCCCTCCCAGTCGTCGGGGATCTTGTAGGCGATCGTGTAGCCCACCGCCGAGCCCGGCATCATGATGTCGGTGGTGATGTGCTGGGGGTCGCTGGGCTCGAGGGTCTGCTTATCCACCGTCGTTTCGCCATCCGCCGCGTGGATCTTGTAGGCGATCGCCTCGTGATCCAGCACCCAGTCGTGCCTGCGGGGGGTATTGTCGTAATCCTCGTTGCGGTAGGCCGTCGTCTCGCCGGACTGCACCACCGTGCCGTCCGCCATGGTGACCGCGTTCTTCGTCGGGTCGAGGGCGTCGAGGTGCGCCGTTTCCACGAGATTCTCGTCGCCGGACTTGGTCACCTCGTAAATCCCCAGGTCGAAGGCGGTGATGGCCATGTTGCCGTCGTTCATCACGCCCACTGAGAAATCGTCGAAGCTGCCGGCCTTGACCACCAGCTCCTTGGGAATGGCGGAGATCGTGTTGGCCGAGGGGTTCAGCAATTCGGGGATGCTGCACACGGAGACCGGCGCCTGCCCGGAGTCTTGATCCTCGTTAATGCGCTCGAGATCGTCTGCGGCGACGTTCACGTATGCCGTACCTGTGCCCGTCAGCATGACGTTTTTCAGCAGGGGATTTTCAATGCGATAAGTTGGCGAACCGCTGGGACCGGACGGGGTGTACGATGCGTAGGGCACCGTGAACTCCGAGAACACGGACGGACCGCCCAGCGTGTTGGTGACGCTGTCATAGGGCATGGTCCAGACGCGCCAGACATCCGGATCGCTGTCCTGCGCCTTCACGGCGGTGCTCGTCCAATACAGGTAGGGCACGGCGCTCAGGTAGCAGACATCGAATTGGCTCGCGGGCAGCACGGCGTCGTACTCATACCGCGTAACGTCGTACTCCAGATCCGGCGTACCCTGGCCCGTCACCGGCCCGATGTGAACCGAGCACAGCCGATACCGCTTCGCGCCGTCGCCGTTGCTCTCCCCAAGGGTGTAGAATACCGTCGTGCCGGCCCGACCCCCTTCCGGGGCCTCGATATCCTTCACCGCCACGATATTGCCGATGTCGCCCTGATCCAGCACGATGGCTGTCCTGTCGCCATCGTTCATACCAAAGGCGTACAGCTCCAGGGCGTTGTCGCCCGCCGCGCCATCCTTCGGCCGGCTCAGGCCCACAAAGCTCATGCCGTACATATTGGCATAGCTCGCCCTGGTCGCGTCCACGCGCCCGAACGCGTCCATATCCATCAACGTGCAGGCCTTGACGAACTCATAGCCGTTGCCCATGCCGCTTTTGACGGACTTGTCCGGGTACATCAGGAAGGAACCACCGCTGGGCAGATCAATAAAAACGTTAAACCCAACACCGGTCGTCCCGACGGGGGTTGGATCGTCCGGATAGGCGACGCGTCCGATTTCCCCGTACATTTCAATTTCAGGGGCGCCTTGAGCGTCGTACTGGTACCTCGCAAAGCTGATGTGAGGCTTTCCGAGGCTGTCGTAGCTGTAATCCACGTGCTGATTATCCTCATTCCACTGGAATGACTGACAGCGCAGAAAATCAATCCCGTCGGTGGATAATGCGCCGTCCGGTGAACAATACAGTATCATCATCCATGCGATCTGATTCAGGTACCGATTGTCTTTGGAAGCGCTGGACATATCGTTGCGGAGAGGATAGCCGTCTTCGTCAAATTCCTGGGCGCTGGTGGCCAGGACGAATAAATTACTATTCGTGGAGATAACGTCGAAATCATAGTCGTCCCTTTGATTGATGGTGTCCTGATTACCGGTACCACTGTTGTCAATGAATACCTGCAAGGATTGATGGTCCGCAAATTCACCCGAGTCCGGGTCAATGTGCTGGTAAGCGACGCGGCTGTGCGTCTTGCCGTCGGCGCCCTTGTCCTTGTAGATGCTGAATGCAAACAGGTTTCCGTTGCACTGGACGATCTTGGCGGGACCCCAGTTGCCATAATCGTTGACGGTCCACGCCCGTTCCACCGCCTCCGCCGCCAGTACGGGATAGCTCTGGGGTTCGAGGTAGCCTGGCGCCTTTTCCTTGGGCTCGGGGTCAAAATCATTTGCGTTCATATAATGCCGCAGCAGGTTGCCGACTTCCTCGGGGGGATAGAACCGTTGGCTCCAGCTCCAGGATTTGGAGACGGTGACAAAGAACGCGGTCACGCCCACGGTGACGCCCAACGCCCCGGTGATCACAATCGAATTGCCCGCGTAAGCGCTTATGGTAAAGACCAGATCCAGGCCCGCCGTACCTTTCACGTAGGCATCCAGGAAGCCCTTGACGCCAACGCCAAGCTGAAGGGCGAACATGATGCCGATGTCAATGGTAAGGTTGTCATAGGGGCGCAGCGACCAATTCTGGAATTCGCCGTTGACCCAGCACAGATCCAATGTCCACTGGCTGGCAAAGCCCGCCGACAGGCTTACGCTGACGGCGACATAAAGGAAGGGAAGCGCCGCGATGGGAATGATGGTCCAGCTCGCGGTCAGGGAGACCGTGATTCCGCTGCCCACCCGGAAGCTGACGATCTTGGACAGGACATCGTCATAGTTGTCGTCTATCTCCCAGCGCGCCGTTGCCACGACAAACCAGCCCACATCGATGCTGAAGTCGCGCAGGCACTTGAATCTCTGTTCCTTGTAAAAATCGCAGGCCTGATCGTACTGGGCTGCGTATTTCGCAAACGCGCCCTTTGCCTCGATCGCTTTTTGGGCGCGCGCGTAATCCTTCGCGTCCTTGCTCTGCCACAAGCCTGTGGTCTTATCCTTTATATCGTCCTCCAGCAGAGTGTTGCCCACGTAGATGACGGCGTATCCGCCGGGATTGACGCTGAACTTGGGAATGTAGGCCGTCAGCGGCAGGTTCAGCGAGACGTTGATATCCACGAATGGAATCGTGAAGGACGCCGTAAACTTGTCCAGCACATTCGCGAACACGCCCCCGTCCGGGCCGGTGCCCTCGTTGATGGGCTCGTCCGTGGCGCTCTTGAGGGAGACGAGCTTGGAGGCGAAGGTTTTTTCGCCCTGGCTGTCCGTCATGATGATGGCGGGGCGCTGATCCTTGCTGGCGTAGGGGGAGAAGATCTGCTTCCACGCCCCGTTGAAAACATAGGTGTCGCCGGAGTGACTGGTGGGACTGACATCGCAGGCATTGCCGTCGAGGTCATAATAGCGCAGCTTAATGTCCTGGAGGTTGTCCGCGTTCGCGACGCCCACCGTGATATCGATTTTGTAGTCGTTGACGTAGGAATAGATCATATGGTATTCCGAGTACATGATGTCGTGGGTGATGAAGGACATCTTGTAGGGATAGGGCCTATCCCCGTCGTTGGCAGCCGATCCCCCGACGGGCGTCAACAGGCAGTTGTAGAGCGTGCCCCGCTCCATATCCAGATCGTCAAAGATGATATGCTGGTATCCCATGGCGGTGGGGTCGATATCGACATTGAGGTGAAAGACATCGTACTCGTCCGCGGTGAGCCCGTTGACAGGCACCAGCACGGCACCCATTTGAGTGGTATAACCTGTCCATTCGCTGTCGGGGTTCAGGGCGTCGCGGACGTTTACAGGCACCCCGTCCACGGGAACCAGCTCCCCGCCGGACTCGGCCTGGACCTGTACGACGACCTCGTTGTCGGTGTACACCGTGATCCGGGCGTCCGTGTCGCCCAGGAGGCCCGACGCCATCTGCAGGCGGTTCGAAAGCGAATCCGCGGCATTCGTTCGGGTGATCTTCGCCGTCTTGACGACCGGTTTGTCGTCCGTCAGCAAGTCATTCAGCCATTCGCCGATGCCCAGCATGTGGTCTTCCTCCGACGGGCCGTATTTCAGATAGTGTCTGAGGCCGGCGATGCTCGCGTCCCAGGCGTCGGTCTTGTCCAGGATGCTTGCGCGAAGCTGCAGGATCTCACGCTGCGCTTCGCTGATCCTCGCGCTGTAGCGCACGGCGTCCGAGTCGAAAATGCTGGAGCGCTCCTCCTGCAGCCACCGCGACATCTCGGCGATGAGGCCGCTGGCCTCGTTCAGCTGGTCCCGGTAGTAGCGCATTTCCTCTCGCAACGCCTCTACCTGCAGCTGCATCGACAGAGCGTTCATATACTGGCTGTTCTCGGTGAACCGCCTGTATTTTTCCGGATCGCTTTGCTTCATGTCCGCCAGGGTGAAGAACGCCTGGGAGAGCGTGTCGTCGATGGTGTCCAGGCTCTTATCCAGCCTTTCATCCAGCCAGCCCCGAAGCTGTTTGGCGTTCCAGCCGGCGTTGGGCTTCATGCCGGAATGATAGGCGCGTTCGTTGGCCGGGTCCTGGCCGAAGTTCAGGCCCGTCAACGCCCGCGCGCGGTTGAGCTCGTCCTGCGTCAACACCCGGCCCACGCTGGCCAGCGCCTCCACCGGCAGCGCCTGGCAAAGCATTGCGATCAGCAGCGTCACGGCAAACAGCTTCTTCATCTGGTTTCTCCTCCGTCCTCCAGGTTCTTTCGTGAAGCGTAATCGAATTGTCGTCGTTCCCGTCAGTAGGTCAGCAGCTCGGGGTGGGTCTCGATCTCATAATCCGCACGCCAGCCTTCCAGCAGGCCGTCCAGCTTTTCCAGCTGGTAATAGCGCAGCGCGGCGGCGTTGAGCAGCTTCCTTTCATCGTCGGTCAATACATGTTCGCCAGCGGGCACGTCGCCCGCGTAATACAGGATGTGCACCCCCTGCTCGGTGTACACCGGTTCTGAAATGTCCCCCGGCTTTTCCAGCGCCCTGGCGGCGTCGGTGAAGGTCTGCGGCCAGTTGGGGGAATCCGGGTGGAAGGGATAGCCGTCGCCGTTCAGGTTCTTGTCGGTGCGGTCGGTGCTGTACTTATTGAGCAGCGTACCGAAGTCGATCCCGGCGTTGAACTGTGCCATGATCTCGTCGATCTGGTCCTTGACCAGCGGCTCCGTGGCCTGACGCAGCGCGTCCATGTATTGATTCTGGGCGTCGGTCATTTGCTGGGCGGCGCTGTCGTAGGCGGTCTTCGCCTCGGATATGGCGTCCGTAGTGCCGTCGAACTCCGTCGCCGCCAGCGTCAGCGTTTGAAGCGCCTTCGTCAATGACTGGGCCGCGCGACTCATCTGGATCTGCAGGCGCTTGCAGGCGGATATCGCCTCCTCCGGGTATTGCAGCACGATCTGCCGGATATAGCGATAGCCCTCCGGCGTGTAGAAGGAATCGTTGTCGTTGGCGAGTATTTCCATTTCATATTTCTCCAGGTCGTCCTTGTAGTCCTCCCGGTCCGGCGCGACGAACTGTTCCTCGTAGTAGGCGTCCACCTGGTCCTGGCTCAGCGCGAAATCGCCGACGAACAGCTCGATGGCCCGGTTCTGTCGCGCCTGCAAAATGTATTCATTCAATATAGCCTCGAAGGTATAGCCCATGGCCTCCATCGTCTCGGTGACGTCCTTCTCCTCCACCGATTCGTTGGCCTTCTGCATCTGCTGGTACAGCAGCTGCCAGAACTCGTCGTACTTGCTGCTGGCGGCCTGGTTCAGATCCTCCAGCTCGGTCTCGGAGAAGTCGTTCTTCCCGGCTTCGGTCAGCTTGTTCTCAATGATGCCCATGCCGATATAGCTTTCAATGGCCGTTTCCAGCCGCGCAGCCTTTTCCTCCTCGCTGGGCGCGTCGCCCCGAAGCATCTCGGAGATCTCCAGCGCATTGTCCAGCGACGCCTGCAGCTGGCTCTGGGAATAGCTGAAATCGCCGACCCGCACCACGACAGGGTCGTCCGCGACCGATTCCGCCCATGCGGAGCCGCAGAGCAACAGTATGAGTATAAAGATCATTGAAGTGTGAACATACCACTTCATGTATATTCCCCCCTGATTATCATATGGTAAAGCGTTTCATATAAACACATGAATATTATCACTAAATATGACCAAAGTCATATTTCTGCAAAAAAATAATACTATTGTATAAGTATGTTAATATCTGTCAACTTTGCATGGAAAAGCGGCTGGGATGAACCCAACCGCTATAAGTATATCCTGATTGGTGGCGTCTGATCGGCGCCGCTATTTTTTAGCCGGAGACCTCGCCCTCCAGCGCCGCCTCCCGGGTCTTCAGCACCACCTCGTCGTTTTCCACGTCCACGATGATGGCGGTGTCCTCGGGCAGGTCGCGCTCAATCAGCAGCCTGGCGATGGGCGTCTCCACCGCGCGCTGTATGAAGCGCTTCAGCGGGCGCGCGCCGTAAACCGAATCATAGCCGTTATCCACCACCCACTGCTCGGCGGCGGGGGTCAGCTGCACCGTCAGGCGGCGGTCCGCCAGCCGGCGGTCGAGGCCCTTGATCATCAGGTGCATGATCTCCACGATCTGGTCGCGGGTGAGCGGGGTGTAGATGACGACCTCGTCCAGCCGGTTCAGGAATTCGGGCCGGAACTGGGTCTTCAGCAGCGCCTCGGTCTGCTTGCGGGCCTCGTCGGTCAGGTGACCGCCCGCGTCGATGCCCTGCTGGATGATCTGGGAGCCCAGGTTGCTGGTCAGTATGATGATGGTGTTCTTGAAGTCCACCGTCCGGCCCTGGGAATCGGTGATCCGACCGTCGTCCAGCACCTGCAGCAGGATGTTGAACACGTCGGGATGGGCCTTCTCCACCTCGTCAAACAGCACCACGCTGTAGGGCTTGCGGCGCACCGCCTCGGTCAGCTGGCCGCCCTCGTCGTAGCCCACGTATCCCGGAGGGGCCCCAATCAGGCGGGACACGGAGAACTTCTCCATGTACTCGGTCATGTCGATGCGAATCAGGTTCTTCTCGTCGTCGAACAGCGCCTGGGCCAGCGTCTTGGCCAGCTCGGTCTTGCCGACGCCGGTGGGAGCCAGGAACAGGAACGAACCGATGGGCCGGTTCGGGTCCTGTATGCCCGCGCGGGAGCGCAGTATGGCCTCGGCCACCTTCCGGACGGCCTCGTCCTGGCCCACCACGCGCTCGTGCAGCACCTCGTCCAGGTGCAGCAGCTTGCTGCGCTCACTCTCCACCAGCTTGGTCACGGGAATGCCCGTCCAGCGGGACACGATGCGGGCGATCTCGTCCTCGGTCACGCGGTCGTGCAGCAGGGTATTGCCCTTGCCCGCCTCTATCTGCTTCTCGGCCTCGGCCAGCTGGGCCTTCAGCTGGGGCAGCTTTCCGTATTGCAGCTCGGCGGCACGGTTCAGATCGTATTCCCGCTGGGCCTTCTCAATGTCGGCGTTCATCTGCTCGATTTCCTCGCGCAGCTTCTGCACCTTGGTGATCTTCGCCTTCTCGCTCTCCCACTGCTCCTTCATCCTGCTGAACTTCTCACGCAGGGGCTTCAACTCATCCTGTACGCGCTGCAGCTCGTGAAGGGATGCCTCGCCCTCCTGGGACAGGGCCACCTCTTCGATCTCCTTCTGCTTGATCTCCCGGGCGATGCTGTCCATCTCCTGCGGCATGGAATTCAGCTCCGTGCTGACCATGGCACAGGCCTCGTCCACCAGGTCGATGGCCTTGTCGGGCAGGAAGCGGTCGGTGATATAGCGGTCTGACAGCCGCGCCGCGCTGACCAGCGCCTGGTCGGCGATCTTCACCTTGTGGAACACCTCGTAGCGCTCCCGCAGGCCGCGCAGTATGGAGATGGTCTCGTCCACCGATGGCTCGTCCACCATGACCGGCTGGAAGCGGCGCTCCAGCGCGGCGTCCTTTTCGATGTACTTGCGGTATTCGTCAATGGTGGTCGCGCCGATACAGTGCAGCTCGCCCCGGGCCAGCATCGGCTTGAGCAGGTTTCCGGCATCCATGCTGCCCTCGGTCTTGCCGGCACCCACGATGGTGTGCAGCTCGTCGATGAACAGGATCACCCTGCCCTCGCTCTTCTTGACCTCCTCCAGCACGCTCTTGAGGCGCTCCTCGAAATCGCCGCGGCACTTCGCGCCGGCGATCAGCGCGCCCATGTCCAGGGCCACCAGCTGGCAGTTCTTCAGGCGGGCGGGCACGTCCTCCTGCACGATGCGCTGGGCCAGGCCCTCGGCGATGGCCGTCTTGCCCACGCCGGGCTCACCGATCAGCACCGGGTTGTTCTTGGTCTTCCGGGACAGTATGCGTATGACGTTGCGGATCTCGTCGTCGCGGCCGATGACCGGGTCCAGCTTCTCGTCCAGCTTCTCGGTACGGGCCTTCTGGGTCAGGTCGACGCCGTATTTCAGCAGCGCGTCATAGGTATCCTCCGGGTTCTCGCTGGTCACGCGGGTGTTGCCCCGAACCTTCTGCATGGCCTCCAGGAAGGCCTCCTTCGTCAGGCCGAATTCGCTGAAGATGTTGCGGATGGCGCCGTTGGGACGCTCGATGATGCCCAGCAGGATGTGCTCCACAGAGACATACTCGTCCTTCATGTACTCGGCCTGCTGCTCGGCCTCGGTCAGCGCCGCGTCCACGGACTGGGAAACATAGACCTTGTCCATCTCCCTGCCGGGGCCGGAAACCCTGGGAATGCGCTGAATCTCCCGGTCACAGGCGGTGGCCATGCGCTTTACGTCGATCTTCGCCTTCTTCAGGATCTGCGCGGCGGCGCCGTCCTCCTGGTTCAGCAGCGCGTACAGCAGGTGCTGCTGGTCGATCTGCATGTTCTGGTTGCGAATGGCGCAGTTCTGCGCCTCCCGAATGGCTTCCATGGATTTCTGGGTGTATTTCTCGAAGTTCATATTTCTGCCCCCTTTCAGGGTCGTTATTGGTCGCAAAGTCAATTTGACTTTCTTTGACTATTATATACCATCCCTTGGATTTGTCAATAGCTTTTCGTCTAAAATTTAAAATTAACATTATGTGCCGAGTCTGCCGTCAGGATGGGACCCCTTGCATTTACGCCACAAACCTATTATAATGGATTCAACGATGTTGACGGGAGATTGAACATGAACGACCTTATTGGCTTTTTTGATTCCGGCGTCGGCGGCATCAGCGTGCTGCACGAGGCCGTCAAGCTGCTGCCCAACGAGCATTTCTTATTCTACGGCGACAACCTTCACGCGCCCTACGGCCCCCGGCCGCTGGATCAGATACGGGCATTGAGCGCTGCCGGGATCGACGTACTGCTCTCGCGGGGCGTCAAGGCCATCGTCATCGCCTGCAACACCGCCACCTCTGCCTATGCCGAAACCGTGCGGGCCGCCCATCCTGAGCTGCCCATCGTGGGCATGGAGCCGGCGCTGAAGCCCGCCCACTTCGCCCGCCACGGCGGCAAGGTGATCGTCCTGGCCACCGCCGCCACGCTGACCCTTGAAAAGTTTGAGCGGTTGATGCGCCTCTATGGCGAAGACGTGATCACCGTGGTCGGCCAGGGGCTGGTGGAGCTGGTGGAATCCGGCAGGGCCCACTCGCCCGAGGCCGATTCCCTGCTCAAAGCTCTTCTGAACCCCTACAGGGACATGCAGATCGACGCCATCGTGCTGGGCTGCACCCACTACCCCTTCCTTCGGGAGGCGATACAGGCGCTTTTTCCCCGGGCCGGCATATTCGACGGCCTGAACGGCACCGCCATGCGTCTGAAGTACCTGCTGGATCAAAACGGCCTGCGCTCAGGCGACGCCCCCGGCAGCGTGGAATACCAGAGCTCCGCCGGCCCCGCGTCTGTGGCGCTGATGCGGCGGCTGATGGCGGAATTGGGGTAAGGTTGCAGAAGGAAACATACAGCAAAAAGCTGCCGAAACCGGCAGCTTTTGCTGTATGTATCTGCGGTGGCTTACCACACGTCGCACCAGCCCACCGTCGAGCCCTTGATCAGCTCCACGGGAACGGTGACGACCGCCTCCACGGCGGCCTCCGGCTGCTCCAGCCGCGCGATCAGCAGCTTTGCGGCCTGCTCCCCCATCGCTTCGCTCTTCTGGCGAACGGTGGTCAGCTGGGGCCTCAGCGTCTGGGTCAGGGGGATGCCGTCGTATCCGGCCAGGGAAATGTCCTTGGGAATGCGCAGCTCCTGTTCCCGGATGGCTTCCTGGGCGCCGAAATAGGTGGTATCGTTGGGCAGCAATATACAGGTGGGGCGGTCCTTTCGGGAGAGCAGCTTCTCCACCAGAGCCCGAACCACTTCGTTGTCGGAATAGACGCCCTCCGACAGGTAGCCCTCGGGCACCGCCAGGTTGTGGGCGGCCATCGCCTGTAAATACTCCTGCCGGCGCGTCTCGGTGACCTCGGAATTGCGCTGGCCACTGATGAAGGCAATGCGGCTGTGGCCCAGGGAGACGGCGTAATCCACCAGCTGCTTCATGCCGTTTTGGTTGTCGGACAGCACGCAGGATTGCTTCGGCCAGGGATAGTCCACCGATACGCAGGGAATGTCGCTGTTCAGCAGCTCCTGGACTGCCTTTGAATAGAAATCGACGCAGGCCAGCAACACACCGTCCAGGTTCCTGTAGCGGCAGTAATCCACGAAGCCGCGGCCGCCGCCCACGTTGTGGTTGATGAAGGTCAGGTCATAGCCGTGGTTCTCCGCCTCGTTCTTGAAAGCGTTCAGCACCGACGCAAAAAACGGATGCGTCAGGCCGTTGAAGCTCTCATCTGCGAACAGCACGCCGATATTGTGTGAATAACCCACCGACATCGCCTCCAATTCCCCCTGTAGTGTATATTCAGTATACACTACAAATTAAATTTGTGCAAGCCTTCTTTTACTTTAACACGACTTTCTGATAATGGGGCATCTCTATGCCCTCCCTGTCGAAGCGGGCCTTCACCCGGGTGCGCAAGTCGCGCTCGATGCGCCAGTGCTCGCCCACCGGACATTGCACCGCGATGCGCACCATCACGGCGTCCGTTTCGAAGGACAGTATGCTCATGACCTCGGGGATGCTGGTCAGGCCATCGATCTCCTCCGAGGCCTTCTCCATCTCCTCCTCCAGGATCTGGACCACGTGGGCCTGGTCGGCCTCGTAGGGACAGCGTATGTCCACGATGGCCCGCTTGAAATCCCGGCTCATGTTGGTGATGGTGCGGATGTCGCCGTTGGGTATGACGTAGATATTGCCATTGTAATCCCGCACCACGGTGGTGCGTATGGCGATGGACTCCACGACCCCGGAGAGATCGTTGATCTTCACCACGTCGCCCACGGTGATGCTGCCCTCCATCCAGATGAACATGCCGGATATGATGTCCTTG
This sequence comes from Clostridia bacterium, assembly GCA_045658005.1. GTDB lineage: Bacteria > Bacillota > Clostridia > Christensenellales > Aristaeellaceae > UBA2862. Next base: position 17,918 of record JAZOUD010000069.1, read on the forward strand.
ACCAGCGTCTGCGCGCCGAAGCTGATGGCGATGCCGCCGACCCCGGCCACCGCGAGGATCGAAGTGACATTGACGCCCAGTATGCTCAGCACGACGGTCACGATGATGAAATACATGATGTAATTGAACACGCTGGTCGCCAGCGACTTGACCGTGCTGACCTGCTGGAGGGTGTGCACCCCCTTCTGGCTGCGCATCCGCACGATGGACGCGATCAGCCGCCGCCCCACCCGCATGAATATGACGCCCAGAAAGATGGCCAGCGCCGACATCAGCAGCCTCGTGGTCAGCACGGGAAGGTTGGTCAGCAGGTTCCCCGCCCTGTTGCCGGCGTGCTCGATGATGTCGCCGACCTCCTCCACCGCGTCCTGAACCGGAGAGGTATTCGCTTCGGCCAGCGCCCTGAGTTCAAACAGCATGGCTTATCTCCTTTCATCCAGCTGATAATATATTTCTTTTCTATGCACCACAGGCTCAGGCGCCGCGCTCCTGCCGCCTGCGCTTCCTGCGCATGCGGTTGATGTGCCGCTCAAAATCGCCGGCAGAGATCAGGTCCGCCAGCAGATACTGCTCAAAGGCGGGCACCGTGCAGGAGTAAAAGCCCACCCGCTCCCGGAACAGGGCCACCAGCCGGGGCGACAGCACCATATAGCCCACGCGCAGCGCGGGCGACACCGTGCGGGTGAAGGTATTCATGTAGATGACATTCCCGCCGCCGGACAGCGCATAGACGGTGTCCTCGGGCTTTCGAAGCAGCGAAAACTCCGATTCGAAGTCGTCCTCCACGATGTAGCGGTCTCCCTGCTCCGCCCAGCGGATGTACGCCGCCCGCTTGGAGGCCGACGCGGTCACGCCCGTGGGATAGCTGCGAAAGGGCGTGATGTGCAGCACGGAGCCCTTCGTCCCGGCCAGCGCGGCGCTGCGTATGCCGTCGTGCCCCAGCGGCAGCAGCTCGCACGCCACGCCCTTGGCGTGGTAGACCTGCTCGATCTTCTCGTAGGAGGGATATTCTATGGCGAAGACGCGATCGGCCCCCAGCATCTCCACCACCAGCCCGTACAGGTATTCCGAGCCGGAGCCGATGATGATCTGGTCCTCCGAGACCTGCATGCCCCGGTTGCGGGCCAGGTAGCGGGACAGCGCCGCGCGCAGCTCCAGAGCGCCCTCATTGGGCGACTTGCGCATCACGGCCTCGCCGTAGTCCGTAAGTACCCTGCGCATGGCCCGGGCCATCACCGAGAAGGGAAGCGTATCCTCGGCCTCTGTCGCGTCGACCGCCACATGACGGGGCGGCTGGCCGTCCGACGCGGCAAAGCCATCGCCGCTGCGATAAATGACGTAGTAACCGCTCCTCGGCCGGGCCTGGATATAGCCCTCCTGGCACAGCAGCTCATAGCTGTGCTCCACCGTCACCGCGCTCAGCCCCCTGTCCAGCGCCGTCTGCCTGCGGGAGGGCAGGCGCGCGCCGTAGGGCCACGACCCGCCGGTGATCTCATCCCTCAGCATCTCATACAGTATCAGGTATTCCGGTTTTTGCTTGCTCATCTGGTCTTATAATTTTCTCCTCTTCTGGCTCTTTCAATGAGTTCAATTTTAGTATATACTGCTTTTCATGAAATGTCAAACGCTTTGAGGGAGGAGCATTACCATGAAAAAGCGCGAATTCTCTGTCTTTAACATCACCTTCATAGCGATGATGGCTGCCATGGTCTATGTGGTCACGCTGTTCCGCTTTCCGCTGCTGGGCTCCAAGGTCCACTTTGCCAATGCCGTCTGCCTGCTCAGCGGCATACTACTCGGCCCCCTGCAGGGCGGGCTGGCCGCCGGTATCGGCTCTGCCTTCTACGACGCCGTGACCGGCTACGACCTCATCAACGTGCTGATCACGTTCGTCAGCAAATTCGCCATAGCCTGGGTCTGCGGCATGGTTCTCGACAGCCGCATCCACATCAAGGGCAGGGGCCGCATCGACCGCACGGCGCTGGCCTGCGTGTGCGGCGCGCTGACCTATGTGGCGCTGTACATGCTGAAGACCTTCATCTACCAGAAATTCGTCTACGGCTATCCCATGGACGCGGTTTGGGCCACCATGGTGGCCAAGCTGATCCCCTCGCTGATCAACGCCGGCGCGGCCATCGTCGCCGCTCCGCTGTTCTACCACGCCGTCCTCCCCGCCCTGCGCGCCAGCGGCCTGCTTAAGAGGATGAACCCGCAGGTGTGATATAGATTGCCAGTGAAACAAAGCCTCCGAAAACGCAATGCTTTCGGAGGCTTTGTTGATAACTCTTTGCTGCCTGCAGTTTACCTTCCAGCGCTTCCAGATCGGACAGCACGCGGACGACCTGGACATCGTCGCCAATGACGCGACAGAACACGCCATAGCCACCGATGGGCGCCCTGCGAATGCCAAGCGCCTGGAATACGGGATGAGGTGTAAGTGCGTAGAGCATGGGATTATCCTCCATGCCGTCCGATGCCCTGTGCTGCGGTGATAATGCTCATCAGGTAGATCTCCTCGGCATTGCATCCGCGGGAAAGATCGTTGATAGGGGCGTTGAGGCCCTGGAGAATGGGACCGATGGCCATGAAGCCACCCAGTCGCTGCGCGATCTTGTACCCGATATTGCCAGACTGGATCTCCGGGAAGATAAAGGTATTGGCGTAGCCCGCCACCGGGCTGCCGGGGAATTTGAGCTGGCCGACCTCGGGAACGAAGGCCGCGTCAAACTGCATTTCACCATCACAGGGCAGCTCTGGGTGGGTCTGCCGGACGATGGCGGCGGCTTCGCGCATCATATCCGGCCCAGTGCCGTTGGCGGAGCCATTGGTGGAGTAGGAAAGCATGGCAATCTTTGGATCGATGCCGAAGAGTCTGGCGGTGCGCGCGGTCTCGACGGCGACCTCCGCCACCTGCTGGGCAGCGCTGAGAACAACATTACCCTGATCGTCCAATTTATCCTCGTAGGAGACGTTAATAGCGCAGTCACCCATGGCGTATTTCTCGTCTCCGCGGATGAGGATCATACAGGAGGATACGAGGCTTGCGCCTTCCCGCGTCTTGATCAACTGGAGCGCGGGTCGCACGGTGTCGGCGGTAGAGTAAGTCGCGCCGCCGAGCAGGGCATCGGCCAGTCCCTCCTTGACCAGCATGGTTCCGAAGTAGTTGGGCTTGAGAAGCATTTCGCGGGCCTGATCGGCTGTGGCCTTACCTTTGCGCAGCATCACAAAATCATCCACAAGCTTTTCCATATCGGGATAGGTGGCGGGGTCAATGATCTCCAATCCCTCTATGTCGAAGCCGCCCTCGTCAGCCGCCGCCTTGACCTCGTCCGCATTGCCAATGAGCACGGGTGTAAGGAAACCGTCCCGCTTCAGACGCGCCGCTGCCTCGAGGATGCGCGCATCAGTACCTTCCGTAAATACGAGACTGCGCGGGTTCGCCCTGAGCCTTTCAACGAGGTTGTCAAATATGGCGGGTACAGCGTTCTCCGCGTCAGCGGGGGCCTCCGCCCAAGCCGGGACGAATAAGCTCAGCAGCATCAGAAGTGCCAAAATCAGACCCAAACAGCGCCTCATGTTAATCCCTCCTGATATCTTTTTGATATTATAAACCTTTTCAGGCAGGACTGTCAACGAAAACAGTCCCTGCTTATCTTTGAGGGCTTTTTGCGTATCCCTTGCAAAGTTTTAGGGCACTTCCTTGTAAGAAGTGCCCTAAATTTACATGGTACACCATCAGGGGCTCGAACCCTGGACACCCTGATTAAGAGTCAGGTGCTCTACCAACTGAGCTAATGGTGCATATGGAGCGGTAGACGAGACTCGGACTCGCGACCTCCACCTTGGCAAGGTGGCGCTCTACCAACTGAGCTACTACCGCATGCTAAACTGTGAATGGAGCGGGTGATGGGAATCGAACCCACGTAGCCAGCTTGGAAGGCTGGAACTCTACCATTGTGTTACACCCGCACGCTTCAATGGGAAGGCTGGAGCGGTAGACGAGACTCGGACTCGCGACCTCCACCTTGGCAAGGTGGCGCTCTACCAACTGAGCTACTACCGCATACCGATCAGGTGCGGGCGAAGGGACTTGAACCCATACGCCGTGTGGCACCAGAACCTAAATCTGGCGCGTCTGCCAATTCCGCCACGCCCGCAAGTCGGGGATGAACGCGCTGCCCGAATCACCGGGAAAGCAGCCGCGACAGCCAACGGAAGATATTATAGCGTCTGTGACAGGATTTGTCAAGACCTCAATTTCATTAATTTCTGGTATGTTTCCTCGATCAGGGGAATGCTCTCCTCGATAAAGGCGTCGACATAGGCCTCGTCGATGAATTGCACCGGGTCGTGGCGGGGACATTCGCCCCGGTAGGCCTCCACCAGGTCCGCTCGCCACTGGCTGAACATGTATCCCTTCAGCATCGGATGGTCCTGCGGGGTCTGCGCCTTTTCCAGAAGGGCGAGGATATACCTCAGGCGGGGCCGCGTATCGTATAGCTTATAGTCCGTGACGAAGGTATCGTTGTAGTAAATGTCCGTGTTCAGCAGGCCGTCCGGGCGCAATATCCCCGGCAGCTTTTCCTTGTAGCGGGGCACCCACTGGCCGTCCGTGAGCACATGCACGCCATAGCCGATGTCAAAGGCCCCGGCATGCTCCCGCCAATACTGGATCACGTCGTCCGGATGGGGCGAGCACCAGTTGTTCAGATGGACTTCATTTTTATGGGATTTGTCGCTGCCGTCGCGTATGTGGATGGCGTCCGGGGATATGGCCCCGTAATAGAATTCAGGGTTTTCCGCGTATTCGGGATGCTCGCGGGCCCAAAGGTCCGCAACTGCCAGGTGCACCATCGTCAATGCCATGTTCCTCTCCCCTTCCGCTGCCGATGGGTCTATTTTATCAATACCGGCGGATTTTGTCAAATCGTCATATCTTCTCAGCTTTATTGACTTGACTCTTAATATGCCAATCGCTATAATAGCATTGACAACAGCCTTATCCAGAGTGGCGGAGGGACAGGCCTGATGATGCCCGGCAACCGGCAGGCGGCAGCGCGTGCGAGGTGCCAATTCCTGCGGCTGGTGATACAGCCGAAAGATGAGGCGAGCTTGAACCACTTCAACTCGCCGACAGGGCGGGTTTTTTGTTGATCTTTCCATGCAAAAGGAGAATGAGACATGAGGCATTTCTTCACTTCCGAATCGGTCACCGAGGGACATCCGGACAAGGTATGCGACCAGATCTCCGACGCCGTGCTGGACGCCATACTGGCCCAGGACCCGGACGCCCACGTGGCCTGCGAATGCGCCGCCACCACAGGCATGGTCCTGGTGATGGGCGAGATCAGCACCACGGCCTATGTGCCCATCGACCAGATCGCCCGGGACAAGATCGTGGAAATCGGCTATGACCGGGCCAAGTACGGCTTTGACGGCCGTTCCTGCGCGGTGCTGGTCAGCGTGGACGAGCAGTCCCCTGACATCGCCCAGGGCGTGGTGCGTGAGAACGCCGACCAGGGCGCCGGCGACCAGGGCATGATGTTCGGCTACGCCTGCGACGAGACCGGGGAATACATGCCCCTGGCCATCTCCCTGGCCCACAAGCTGACCCGGCGACTTGCCGAGCTGCGCAAGAACGGCACGCTGACCTACCTCCGCCCCGACGGCAAGGCGCAGGTGACCGTCGAATACGACGACGACAGGGCCCTGCGCGTGGATGCCGTGGTGATTTCCACCCAGCACGCGCCCGACGTCTTACAGGAACAGATTCGCGAGGACATGATCGAAAAGGTGATCAAGCCCGTGGTGCCCGCCGGGCTCATCGACGGAGACACAAAATACTTCATCAATCCCACCGGACGCTTCGTCATCGGCGGACCCCAGGGCGATTCCGGCCTGACGGGGCGCAAGATCATCGTGGACACCTACGGCGGCTACGCCCACCACGGCGGCGGCGCGTTCTCCGGCAAGGACCCCAGCAAGGTGGACCGCAGCGCCGCTTATGCCATGCGCCACGTCGCCAAGAACCTGGTTGCCGCCGGCCTGGCCCGCAAGTGTGAAGTGGGCGTGGCCTACGCCATCGGCGTGGCAAAGCCCGTTTCGGTGTTCGTGGACAGCTACGGCACCGGCGCGCTGAGCGACGACCGGCTCGCGCAGATCGTCGAGAAGGAATTCGACCTGCGCCCCGCGTCCATCATCTGCGATCTGAACCTGAAGCGTCCCATATACGCCCAGACCGCCAGCTACGGCCACTTTGGCCGGGACGACCTGGACCTGCCCTGGGAAAAGCTGGACAAGGTGGAAGCGCTGAGGAAGTACGTAAAGTAACAGAATAATCAATCGCCGCCCCCGGGATAACCGTTATTCCGGGGGCGGCGATTATTTTGTCCAAAGCGGCCTCCGCGCCTGACCTGGTCTTTGACCCCACACTCGCCTGCTGGCTGGTTCGCTCCTAAGGACTCTGCCTCCCCACTACTGCAGCTCTCGGTTTTGTACCGGCAGGACTTACTTCTAAGCCGCACCGTGCTCACCGGGATTTTCCCGGCTTACGTGGATCGCTTCGCCTGCGACTGGCATCGACTTTCAACCACAGACGCGCGGAAGCCAGCTTTATTATAACGGTTTGGGCGGCACCCGTCAAGCCCGGATCTGGTTCAGGTCGTAGGGCGTGTTCTGGTACACGAAGTAATTGAGCCAGTTGGAATACAGCAGGTTGGCGTGGGCGCGCCAGCTCATCCGCGGCGGCTGGGCATCGTCGTCATTGGGATAGTAGTTCTTCGGCACCTCGATGGGCAGGCCGGCGTTCTTGTCCCGCAGGTATTCCTTCTCCAGCGTGTCGGCGTCGTACTCGGAGTGGCCGGTGATAAAGACCTGGCGGCCCTGGTCGGTGGCCATGGCGTAGATGCCCGCTTCCTCCGAGGAGGCCAGGATCTTCAGCGCCCCCACGGCCTCCACGTCCCTGCGCAGGATCGTGGTATGGCGGGAATGGGGCACCATGAACACGTCGTCAAAGCCCCTGAAGAGTATGCTGCTCTTGCGCTCCACGCGATGGGGAAACACGCCGAACAGTTTCTTTTCCAGCGGCAGCTTGGGGATGCCGTAGTGGTAGTACAGGCCCGCCTGGGCGCCCCAGCAGATGTGGAAGGTGCTGTGGACGTGGCTCTTGCTCCAGGCCATGATCTGGCATAGCTCTTCCCAGTAATCCACCTGTTCAAAATCCAGGTGTTCCACCGGGGCGCCGGTGATCACCATGCCGTCGTACTTGTTGTCCCGCACCTGGTCAAAGGTCTTGTAGAAGGCCAGCATATGGTTCTGAGACACGTTTTTGGATTCATGGGACTTGACCTGCAGCAGCTCCAGCTCCACCTGGAGGGGCGTGTTGCCCAGCACCCGGGCCAGCTGGGTCTCGGTGGCCACCTTCGTGGGCATCAGGTTCAGCAGCAGTATGTGCAGTGGACGGATGTCCTGGCTGATGGCCCTGGACTCGGTGATGACAAATATATTCTCGCCCTCCAGCACGCTGGTGGCGGGCAGGCTGTTTGGAATCTTGATGGGCACGGGGGCCACCTCCTGTTGCTTGTTAAAGCCACACTTTCAAAATATCATTTTACGCGATATGCCGCAAAAGTCAAACGCTTCACGATGATTTAACCACCGATCAGGCGCTGGCATGCCCGGGCCAGCTCGTCCAGCGTGCCGCAGGGCACCATGCTGCAATGCCGGCGCAGCCGGGTAACGCCCTTCAGGTATGGCCACTTGGCCTCCGGGATGGGGTTCATCCAGATCACGCTCCCGGCGGCCTTGGCAACCCGCATCAGGCTGGCCTCCGCCCTGTCCAGGCTCACCGACTTGGCGTCGCTGAGCACCAGCAGCACGGTGTTGGGCGTCAGCACCGGCGGGGCCGTCGCCAGCACCGCGTCCAGGGCCCGGCCCACGTTGGTGCCCCTGCCCCAAACCCCCGAGGTGCGCACGTAGCTGTTGAACAGGTCCATGTTTTGCAGCGCAAAGGGATTGACCCGCTGGACCTGCTCCGAGAACAGGAAAATCTCGGAGTGGTCGGAGATCTCGGACAGCGATTTGATGAAGCGTATCGCGAATTCGGAAAACTGGAGCATCGAGCCGGACACGTCGCAGAGCATGACGATGCGCTTCCTGCGGCTGTGATGGGGCCTGTAGCGCAGCCGGCACAGCGCCCCGCCGGTAGAGAGCCCCGCGCGGATCGTGCGCCGAAAGTCCAGCACCTGCGAACGCCCGGCCTTCTTGCGCCGGGCGACGATCTCGCCGTTGATGCGGCGGGTGACCTGGTCGATCAGCTGGTGGGCCTTTGGAATATCTGATTCCCTGAAGCCGGAGATGTCCCGGAACATCAGGTCGGCATCGCTGTCCGCCTGCATGGCGCCCTCGGCGGCGTCCTCCAAGAGCATCTGCTGCTCCATCAGGCTCTTCATGAACACCGAGCGTATGAAGCCCTCGTAGAGCTTCGGCGCGTGCTTCATCTTCTCTGAAAACTTGTCCACCACGTCCTTCAGGTGATCCCGCTCGCTCTGGGGCATGCGGGCATAGACGTCCCTGAGGTCCTGACGCAGGTCGATGGGTCTTCCCTGTACGCTCAGGCGCTCCTCCAGCTCCCGCTGACGGGCCTCGTATTCCTGCTGGGCCTGGGCCATCGCCGCCTGGTTGGCCTGGAATTCCTCCTCGGAGACGAAGTAAAGGTCGAAACAGCGGTCAAACACCTGCTGCTCCTGCTTCGATCCCGTGAGCATCGCCTTCAACGCTGCCCGGACGGCGTCGCGATCTTCAAAACCGACCAGAGTCAAAGCCCTCAGCGCGTCCTCGGTTTCGTGGATGCCCACGGCGAGCCCCTGCGCCCGTAGGAATTGGACGAAGCCCGACATTTTTCCGACCAGTATCGGTTTAAGATGGATGTGCGGTTGATTACCGCGCCTGTGATGATAGCAATGGCTGCCGCAGTCAAATTCCGTACCATGGTCTGTTTTTGAGCGTTCACAGCCCTCGCCGCAATCGCAAGGCGCCTGGCTAAACAAGGCTTCTGATGAACTCGTCATCGGCAAGCATCTCCCGGATGTCGTCGTTGTTCTTCAGCGCAAAGCCGATGGTCTGTTCGCAGCTCTCGTCGTCCAGCTCGTCCGAGCCAAGGGCCATCAGCGCGTTGGCCCAGTCCAGCGATTCGGCCACCGAGGGCTTCTTGGTCACCTTTTCGCTCTGCCTGAGAAAGGCCACCGCCCGGGCCACCTGGGCCGCCAGGGCTTCGTCAAGGCCGGGCAGCTTCGAGGTCAGTATGGCGATCTCCTTTTCGATGCCCGGATATTCCAGATAGAGGTAGGCGCAACGCCTGCGCAGCGCTTCCGACAGCGGTCGGGTATGGTTGCTGGTCAGCACGATGAAGGGCATGCTCCGGGCGTGCACGGTACCGTATTCCGGAATGGTGACCTGCATCTCGCTGAGCAACTCCAGCAGGAAGGCCTCGAACTCGGCATCCGCCTTGTCGATCTCGTCGATCAGCAGCACCACCGGCTCCTGGCTGCGTATGGATTTGAGCAGGGGGCGCTCCAGCAGGTATTCCTCGCCGAACAGGTCCTTCATGGACTGGCGCTGACCGCCCTGGCCGCCCATCTGTATGGCCAGCAGCTGCTTCTGGTAATTCCATTCGTACAGGGCCTTGGATTCGTCCAGGCCCTCGTAGCACTGCAGGCGCACCAGTTCCCGCCCAAAGGCCCGGGAAGCGGCCTTGGCCACCTCCGTCTTGCCGACGCCCGCCGCGCCCTCGATCAGCAGCGGCCGGTTCAGCCGGGCCGCGACGTACAGCGTGGTCACCAGGGCGTCGTCGGCAATATAGCTTTCATCGTTGAGCTTTTGCTTCAGTTGTTTCAGCGCTTCGCGCACATCGGCACACCCCTTCTGTCTGATATTGCATCGTTGATCGTGTTTGTTATTATATCAAAAATACAGGGAAATGCGCAACCGAATTCACCAAAGAATAAAGAACAGGGCATTTTCGCCATACAGCGAGAATGCCCTGTTCTTTATTCTTATATTTTTACTTTTCCACCACGCTCAGCAGATCCATCGGGCAAGCCTTGGCGCAGATGCCGCAGGCGATGCACTTGGTGGCCACGTCGCCCATCGTCATCACCTGCATGGGACACGCCTTGACGCACTCGCCGCAGCCCACGCACAGCTTCTTGTTGATCATATAGACGCCGGTCTTGGGATTCTGGCTGATTGCGCCGTGGGTGCAGGTGCGCATGCACTTGCCGCACTGTATGCAGGTCTTGACCTTTGCCTCGCCCTTGTTGTCCACGATCTGGATGCAGCTCTTGGCCGGGTCAAACACCTTGTAGAAGGCCTCGGAGCAGGCCCGCACGCAGCTCAGGCACGCCATGCACCTGATGTCTTTATTGGCAACCAGTTTCTTCATTTGTTTATCCCTCCATACTCATGTATGTGTCATATTATAAACCATAAATGGCAGTTATGTAAATATAACAAATATTAGTGTAATATAACTCCCGACAGATTTCGGCATTAACTGCCACGTAATGTAAATTTCATTTCTGTATCATAAAAATTAAATGAAAGATTCGCTGCAAATATGCCTCCGGGGGGGATATTTTCGTTGACTTTGTAACGCCAATTTGATAAAATGATACCAACCATGGTATGGTATGCAAAGCTGTTGATTGCAGTCTGACCTGAAAGGTTTGTATCTTCAATATAATGATTGTCGATGCGGACATCTCGATGGTCGCCGGGACCGTAGTCGATCCCATCGGCACGGCCTTGCACCGCACCTGTTATGCTACAACTACAATGTTTGGGAGGAAATCACATTGAGCGAGATCACCAACACCTTCATCACTCTCGAAGAGATGGAAGCTGCGACCAATCGCCTGCTCGAAACCGCGGCGGCGGTGGGCGCCGACACCTGGCAGCAGCGCGTCAAGAACCAGACCCCGCACTGTAAGTTCGGTGAAGAGGGCATCTGCTGCCGCATCTGCACCATGGGCCCCTGCCGCATCACCCCCAAGGCCCCCCGCGGCATCTGCGGCTGCGACCGCGACGGCATCGTCGGCCGCAACTACCTGCGCTTCACCGCCGGCGGCGCCGCGACCCACTCCGACCACGGCCGCAACATCGCCCACGTGCTGTATCTGTCCAAGGACGGCGGCGATTACCAGGTCAAGGACCCCGAGAAGCTGATCCGTATCGCCAAGGAATGGGACATCGAGACCGAGGGCCGCGACATCTACGACCTGGCCCATGAGGTCGCCGAGACCGGCCTGATGGAGTACGGCAAGCCCTTCGGCATCCAGCGCTTCCTGAAGCGCGCCCCCGAGGTGCGCCAGAAGGTCTGGCACGACGCCGGCATCGAACCCCGCGCCATCGACCGCGAGGTTTCCCAGTCCATGCACATGACCCACATGGGCTGCTCCTCCCTGCCCGAGGCCCTGGTCCGGCAGTCCCTGCGCGCCGGCCTGTCTGACGGCTGGGGCGGCTCCATGATGGGCACCGAGTTCTCCGACGTGCTGTTCGGCACCCCCAAGCCCGTGGACACCAACGCCAACCTGGGCGTCATGGAAGAGGACATGGTCAACATCATCGTCCACGGCCACGACCCGTCGCTGTCTGAGATGGTCGTGTTCTACGCCCAGGACCCCGAGATGGTGGCCCTGGCCAAGGAAATGGGCGCCAAGGGCATCAACGTGGCCGGCGTCTGCTGCACCGCCAACGAGGTCGCCATGCGCCACGGCATCCCCATGGCCGGTAACTTCCTGCAGCAGGAGAACGTCGTGCTGACCGGCGCCTGCGAGGCCATCGTCGTGGACGTGCAGTGCATCTTCCCCGCCCTCGGCCCCCTGTCCAAGTGCTTCCACACCAAGTTCGTGACCACCTCCCCCATCGCCCAGATGCCCGATTCCGACTACATCGAGTTCAATGAGGCGACTGCCGGCGAGAACGCGAAGAAGATCGTGGAGATGGCCGTGCGCAACTTCAAGAACCGCAAGCCCGAGCTGGTTCACATTCCCCAGCTGAAGACCAACGCCACCGTCGGCTACTCCGTCGAGGCCATCAAGAAGTGCCTGGACGGAGTCACCAACAGCCACGTGGACGAGGTCAACACCATGATCCCTCTGATCCAGTGCGTGAAGTCCGGCGTGCTGCGCGGCGCCGTGGCCCTGGTCGGCTGCAACAACCCCCGCGTCCGCCACGACTACGCCCACATCGAGCTGATGAAGAAGATGATCGCCAACGACATCATCGTCATCGTGTCCGGCTGCTCCGCCCAGGCTGCCGCCAAGGCAGGACTTCTGAGCAAGGAAGCCAAGAGCCTGTGCGGCGAGGGCCTCAAGCGCGTTTGCGAGCTGGTGGACATCCCGCCGATCCTGCACATGGGCTCCTGCGTGGACATCTCCCGCATGATGATCCTGGCCGCTGACATCGCCAAGGACTGGGGCATCGACATCTGCGACGTGCCCGTCGTAGGCTGCGCGCCTGAGTACATGTCCGAGAAGGCCGTGTCCATCGGCAACTACGTCGTGGCCACCGGCATCGACACCTTCCTGGGCGTCAACCCCTACACCAAGGGCGGTCCCGCCATCGAGGGTCTGCTGCAGGGCAGCATCAAGGACTGGGTCGGCGCGAACTTCACCGTCGAGCTGGACATCGAAAAGATGGGCGACGACATGATCGAGCGCATCGAAGAAAAGCGCGTCGCGCTGGGCATCTAAAATAAAATTTGGAACTGGGAATGGGGAATTGGGAATGATCCAGGACCATATTCCCCTTCCCGTATCAGATTGAAAGGATTCAGTATATATGAAGGTTGCAATCACCGGAAAGGGCGGCGTCGGAAAGACCACCCTGTCCTCCATACTGGCAAGGCTCTACGCCGACGAGGGCCGCACGGTGCTGGCCGCGGACGTCGACCCGGACGCGAACCTGGGCCTGGCGCTGGGCTTTACCGAGGAGGAGGTCAATTCCATCACCCCCATCTCCAAGATGCGCAAGCTGGTTGAGGAGCGCACCGGTGCGAACAGCCTGAACAAGTTCTTCAAGCTGAATCCACAGGTCAGCGACATCCCCGACACCTATGCCCGCGAGATCAACGGCGTCAAGCTACTGGTGATGGGCACGGTGGAGACCGGCGGCTCCGGCTGTGTATGTCCCGAGCACGTGATGCTCAAGGCCATACTCTCCAGCCTGATCTTCCGCAAGGACGACGTGGTCATCATGGACATGGAGGCCGGCCTGGAGCACCTGGGCCGCGGCACCGCAAGCATGATGGACCAGTTCATCGTCGTGATCGAGCCCGGCGCGCGCAGCATACAGACCTACGCCAAGGTCAAGCAGCTGGCGGCGGACCTGGGCATCACCCGGGTGCGCGTGGTGGCCAACAAGGTGCGCAATGCGGACGACGAGGCCTTCCTGAAGGCCCGCATCCCCGAGGACGCCCTGCTGGGCTTCATCCACTACGACGCGGACGTGATCGACGCCGACCGGCGCGGCATGTCGCCCTACGATACAAGCGCACGCACCGTCGATGAGATTCGTGCCATCAAGGCGCGCATCGACAGCGAGAAGGAAGCCTGATTCGCTGCCGTGCGCACATCTTACTGACGGCATAAATCATAGAATCAATCATGAAAGGAATGTAGAGATAGATGGGACTGTTTCAAACCGTATTCCGTGGCTCCGATGAAATGTACTTCAAGGCGGAGGAAGAGCTGAACAAGGTCATCGCTGAGCTGGGCGAGGACGCCCCCATGACGATGCCCGACACCGCCTATTTCCTGGCTTGCATCTACGCCTACCTGGGCCAGAAGGTCACCACCCTGGGCGAGCTGAAGACCGCGCTGGCCTCCATCCGCGCGATGATGACCCGGGACAACCGCACCAAGAGCATCTTCGATTCCGGCGTGGCCACCGCCATGGCGGCCGAGGTGATCGAGGCGACCAAGTACGCCCGCACCCCCACCCCCTATGAGGGCACCCAGTACCACGGCCACTTCTCCGACGCCGAGGTGCGCGAGCTGGGCGTTCCGCTGGTCACCCGCGACATCCCCGGCTTCGTGGTCATGATCGGCCCCGCCCCCTCCGTCGAGGAAGCGGTGGACATGGTCAAGGGCTACCAGAGCCGCGGCATCTTCGTGTTCATGATCGGCGGCATCATCGACCAGGTGCACAGTGCCGGCGTGAACACCGGCTTCGGCGTGCGCTGCGTGCCCGTCGGCCCCGACATCTGGTCCGTCGGCCACGTCATCAGCCTGGTCACCCGCGCCACCATGATCTTCGGCGCCACCGAGCCCGGCGACGCCCAGGCGTTCCACGACTACACCATGGCCCGCATCTTCGCCTTCGTCAACGCCTATGCGCCCGTGGACGACATCGTCGTGGCCTGCGGTGCCGGCGCCATCAAGATGGGCTTCCCTGTCATCACCAACGACGACCACGATCCCACCTGGCCCGTGCCGAAGAGCCTGATCGTCTACAAGGACACCAAGGACTGGATCGAGACCTCCCTGGAGGCCCGCGACATCAAGATCAAGATCACCAACATCGACATCCCCGTGGCCTTCTCCTCCGCCTACGAGGGCGAGATCATCCGCAAGAAGGACATGCGCATCGAGATGGACGGCTCCCGCGTGGACTGCGTCGAGCTGGTGCAGACCAAGGAGCCCCACGAGATCGAGGACCATCGCATCACCGTGGAAGGCCCCGACTTCGACCAGTTTGAGGTTGGCGCGAAGATCCCGATCGCCTACATCGTGGACGTCTGCGGCAAGAGCATGCAGACCGACTTCGAGGGCGTGTTCGAGCGCAAGTTCCACAGCTTCCTGAACTGCATCGAGGGCGTCATGCACACCGGCCAGCGCGACATGATCCGCATCCGCGTGTCCAACGCCTCCTTCGACGCCGGCTTCCGCGCACGCCACATCGGCGAGGTGCTGTACGCCAAGATCAAGAGCGAGTACGACACCGTCGTGGACAAGTGCCAGGTCCGCATCTACACCGACCCCGAGAAGGTCAAGGAGCTGCGCGCCGAGGCCAACCACACCTTCGACCAGCGCGACGAGCGTCTGAAGACCATGACCGACGAGAGCGTGGACGTGTTCTACACCTGCATACTGTGCCAGGCCTTCTCCCCCTCTCACGTCTGCATCGTCACCCCCGAACGCCTGGGCCTGTGCGGCGCCGTGTCCTGG
Organism: Clostridia bacterium; assembly: GCA_045658005.1. Lineage (GTDB taxonomy): Bacteria > Bacillota > Clostridia > Christensenellales > Aristaeellaceae > UBA2862. The sequence continues at coordinate 33,145 of JAZOUD010000069.1, forward strand.
CTGGACGCCAAGGCCACCAATGAGCTAGACCCCAACGGTCCCTGCCAGATCGTGCCCAAGAGCCGCATGATCGACGAGCGCACCGGCCGCTATGAGGACGTCAACGAGGCCGTCAACAAGTACAGCCACGGCGCGCTGGAGCAGGTCACCCTGTACTCCATCATGGAAGACCCGATGACCACCTGCGGCTGCTTCGAGTGCATCTGCGGCATCGAGCCCCTGTCCAACGGCGTGGTCATCGTCAACCGCGAGCACGTGGGCATGACTCCCATGGGCATGAGCTTCAGCGAACTGGCCTCCATGACCGGCGGCGGCGTGCAGACCCCGGGCTTCATGGGCCACGGCAAGCACTTCATCGCCTCCAAGAAGTTCATCAAGGCCGAGGGTGGCCTGGCCCGCATCGTCTGGCTGCCGAAGGCCCTGAAGGAGCAGATCGCCGAGCGCCTGGACGAATCCGCCAAGGAGCTCTACGGCATCGACAACTTCTCCAGCATGATCGCCGACGAGACCGTCTGCACCGAGGACCCCGAGGAGCTGCTCAACTACCTGACCGAGGTGGGCCATCCCGTGCTGGGCATGGAGCCGCTGATGTAAGGTAAGGCTTTTAAAAGTTGTCTGGGAGAGGTTTTCCTCTCCCAGACAACTTTGTAACATGGAGGTAAAATCATGCCTATTATTGGGAAGCTACATGAGTTATCCTTTTACGGGTTTTTGTCTGCCATAATTAGCTTGTTAACTAAGCTGGTTCTTAAGAGATATATTCAGTAAAGGTCTAACAGTATCTAAGACAGTAGATTATATATCATATTTCATAGAAATTGTTTTCTTAATATCTGGCTTTTATAGTTTGATGCATTGAAGTTCATTTTCGGCGACAGTATAGGGGCAACAGCAGGTTGCTTGTATTGTGAGTACCTCTATAGTAGAATAATATCAGAACGATTCAAGGGAGGTACTGACAATGAATACACAGACCGTCATCCACAAGCTCAGGACGGATATGGGCCTTTCCCAGGATGAACTGGCGGAAAAGGTCTTTGTCACCCGTCAAGCCGTGTCCCGCTGGGAAAACGGCGATACCGTGCCGAACACGGAGACCCTGAAGCTGCTCTCCAGGCTCTTCAACGTCTCCATCAACACGCTGCTGGGTTCCCCCCATGAGCTGATCTGCCAGTGCTGCGGCATGCCGCTGGAGGATTCGATCATCGGGAAGGACAAGGATGGCACGCCCAACGAGCACTATTGCCAGTGGTGCTACGCGGACGGCACCTACACCTACAGCAACATGGATGACCTGATCGAAGTGTGCGTGGGCAACATGATCAGCGACAATTTCACCGAGGAACAGGCCCGCGCCTATCTGAAGAAGGCGTTGCCCCAGCTGGACTACTGGAAGCGCTACGAGGAGCTCAGCGACGACGGGCAGTTTGAGGCGTTCAAAAAGCAGCTGATCGATGAGATCAATGCCCTTCACGTCGAGGGGCTTCCGACGGTCGAAAAGCTGAACGCCCTCGTCGGCAGCTATGTCAACCTGGAATATCCGCTGCCCAGCGGCATGAAGGCAAAGTTCCTCAACGACCAGACGACCTATCTGGGAAACCAGCTGGAATCCGAGTTCGGCGGCGAGCGGTGCTTCGGCGTGCTGGCCTGCATGGAATTCATACTGGTCTGCACCTATGGGAAGGACGGCGTCGATCCGGAGCTGGTGCTGTACAAAAAGAGATGACCATCCTGTACAGATGAGGAAACAATACCCCGACCTGTTTGGCGGCACGATTCACCGCCCGGAATTCATTTTCTTTCGATGTGGAAAGCGCTGATGTGCGGGTGTGGTCAGGGATAATTCGTTTTATCGAGGTGTTATCATGGATAAGAAAGCCCTGCGCCGGGAGATCGGCGCAAAGAAGCGCGCATTGAGTGCGGCGGAGATCGAATCGAGAAGCGCGATTTTGGCGGAAAAGCTTTTCGCTACCTCACAATACCGCGATTGCAAATCCCTCTACGCCTACCTCTCCTTCAACCAGGAGGTGCGTACAGACCCCATCATCCGGCGCGCCTGGGCGGACGGCAAGCAAGTGGCGGTGCCGAAGGTCGTCGGGGACGAGATGGTGTTCATCTGGATCGACAGCTTTGAGGGCCTGGCACCCCAGGGCGCGTTTCACATCATGGAGCCCATCGAAGACGGCCCCGTCGCCGACGACGGGAGGGCGCTGATCCTGATGCCCGGACTGGCCTTCGATCCCGAAGGGCACCGGGTGGGCTATGGCGGCGGCTACTACGACCGCTATCTCGCCGCCCAGCCCCACCACCCCACCGTGGCGCTGTGCTACGATTTCCAGCTGTACGACCATCTGGACGTGGACGAATACGACGTGCCGGTGGACAGTATAATCACAGACGAGCAGAAAAAAAGGAGCAACTGATGTTGCCCCTTTTTTCTGCTCGTCTGTCCTATCCCCTCAGCTCCCGCCTCTGGCGCTTGCTCTTGAAGTAGTGCTCCAGGATCGGCACATACAGGAAGCACACGATGCCCGCGGTAAAGCCGCCGTTGTACAGGTTGAAGCCGCCGTGGATGGCGGGGACGCTGGTGACCAGGCAATAGTGCAGTATGCCCGCGACGATACCGGCGATGATGCCGTACTCGCCGGAGATCGGCGCGAGGCCGCTGGCGAAGCAGAGGCCCACCACAATGGCCTGGGCGTTGACGGCAAAGGCCGTGATGCCCGCCCTGTTCAGCAGGCCCATGATCACATAGCCGATCATGATCGGGAACACGTTCAGCGGCGTCGCGCCGTTGCAGCAGCAGCACAGCATGCAGAACACCGCGCCCATGGTGGTGCCGGTGAAGGTCGCGCCGATCAGGTTGTAGTACAGCATGATAAACAGGCCGTAGACGCCGATGTTCAACACGCAGGAACCGCCGCTGTACTTCGCGGTGAAGTCGGATTTGTAGCCCGAATCCACGATCAGAGCGGTGTAATCGCCCAGCCCGCCATTCAGGATCAAGCCGAAGATGACGCACAGCCCGAACATCGCGCAGCAGAAGACGTTCACGTACATGCGGTTCCCCTCGCCCAGCGTCGCCGTGATGGCGGGCGCCTCGATGCCGGGAATCTTGTAGAGCACCGCAAAGATGAAGAAGCACAGGAAGCCCGCGGCGGGGCCGGCGTTGTACAGGTCGTAGCCCTTGTGGAAGCCCGGGGAATGGGCGCACAGCGCGGGCATCGCGCAGCCCACCACCACGCCGATTACCAGCGCCAGCACGACGCCCAGCACCGTCAGGTGGGGCTCCTCCCCCATCACAGGGTAGTAGAAAAGCACCTGGGTGATGATGGGCGAAACCGCCGTGGCAAACATGTAGAAGTTCAGGAACTTGCCGAAGGACTGTCTCTTGATCAGCGCGTAGACCGCCACGCCCAGCATCAATGGTATGATGTTCAGTATGGTCATGCCATAGGAACAGAAGCCCAGCGTGAGGAAAAAGGCGAGCACCGTACCGCCGTTGACCTTCGCCTCCGGCAGGAACATCAGCGCGCAGCAAACCACGCCGACCAGGAAATAGTTCAGCATCGTTCCGGATATACTGCCGATTTCCGGTTTGAAATAATCCTTGGTCAGCTGTGCCGGCATCAGGCAGATGCGGCGCAGGCCGGGCAGCATCTCCTTGACATCCGGCGCAAAAAAAGCGCCGATCAGAAAGGCCAGCGTGAACGCGCACATCACTGCCCGCAGCAGCTTGCCGTTGTCCATGACGCGCCTCGTCTTGGTGCTCATATGTATTCCCCCTCATGATGGTGACATCCGCCCATCAACGCTCACGATGGGCGGATGTTGTATTTCGATTAGAAGATGTACGTTTTCCGGTACGGCGACATCCACAGGATGGCGTCGACCATCGTTTTTACTTTGCCTGGCGTTCCGCGGCCTCGACCACGTGGCCGATCAGCACGCTGGTGGTCACGCTTCCGACGCCGCCGGGCACCGGTGTGATGGCCTCGACGATGGGCTCGACCTCCTCGAACACCGCGTCGCCGGCGATAGCGCCCTTGCCGCCCTTGCTGTTGACCTTCTCGGGGTCCCAGTTGATGGACACGTCGATCACGATCTGGCCGGGCTTGACGTAGTCCTTGGTCAGGCTCTTCAGCACGCCAGCGGAGGACACCAGGATGTCGGCCTGGCGAGCCTCGGCGGGCACGTCCACAGTGCGGGTATGACATACCGTGACGGTGGCGTTCTTGCCCATCAGCATCATCGCGGCTGGCTTGCCGACCACCAGGGAACGGCCGATGACCACGGCCTTTTTACCCTTGCAGTCGATGCCGTAGTAGTCCAGTATCTCCATGCAGGCCTGTGGCGTGCAGGGCGGGAAGCCCAGATCCTTGCGGCCCTCGAACACACCGGCGTTTGACAGGTCGGTCATGCAGTCCACGTCCTTGGCCGGATCGAGGGCGTTGCATATCTCATCCTGGTCTGCCTTCAGGTGCTTCGGCAGGGGCCGAAACATCAGCACACCGTGGATGGAGGAATCGGCGTTGATGGCCTTGATCTGGTCGATCAGTGCCGCCTTGGTCACGTCCTCGGGCAGCAGAAACTTCTGCACCTCGACGCCAATCAGCTCGGCGCGGGCCGTCGCGCCCTTCTCATAGGACAGATCGGAGGGGTTCTCCCCGCAGCGGATGATCCCCAGCTTCGGCGCGATGCCCTTTCCCTTCAGCTCCGCCACCTTCGCCTGGAGCTTCGCGTTCAGCGCAGCGGTGACCTCTTTGCCCAGTAACAGTTTTGCCATTTGGTTTATACCTCCGGTTTATCAGAAGAAGTTTTTCCGCACGCCCTCGAAGATCTCGTCGGCCAGGGCGCAGTACTTGTCCAGCATGCCGATGGCCTTGGCGTTCATTTGCTCGGCGACCTCGCGGTTCTTCAGGGACTTGGTGTTGATGAACACGTTCAGGGAAGCGCTCTGCAGCGCCGCCTTGCAGCACACCGCGCCGCAGCCGGCGTCGGAGACGGCCAGCCGGGAGCCCTTCGCCGCGAACACGGCGATGGCGTCGATGGCCTCGCAGCACAGCCCCATGATCTTCATCGGCACTGCGCAGGCCACGACGGTGGCCTCCTCCAGCACCTTGTCACGGTTCGGATCATCCTTGGGGATGCCATAGGCCTTCGCCAGGGGCTCAAAGCCTTCCGCGTCCGCGGGCACCTGGTCCAGCAGTTCCTTCTGCAGGCCGTCGCACTTGTGCTTCAGGGCGATGATCTCGTCCTCCACGGCGGCATACTTCTTCTTGCCGACGGTCAGGGAGCCCACCATGTTGCCCAGCGCCGTGCCGATGGCGCCCACCAGCGCCGCCGCGCCGCCGCCGCCCGGAACCGGGGCGCTGGAGGCCAGGACCTCCACGAAATCACGGCAGGTGTTTTGGGTGAAATCCTTTGCCATAACAGTTTACTCCTTTACTGGAAATATGGGTGACATCGCTGTCACCCATATCCCCCTCGGTTTATATTCGATCAGAACAGGCCGGAAACCTTGCCGGTCTCGGTGTCCACATCCACGCGGCGATAGGCCGGGTCGGAGGCGGTGCCGGGCATCATGGAGATGGTGCCGGCCATCGGGCAAAGGAACTTCGCTCCGCCGTACTCCAGGATGTCGCGGATGGGCAGACGCCAGCCCTTCGGCACGCCCTTCAGGGTCGGGTCGTGGGACAGGGACAGGTGGGTCTTGACCATCATGGTGCAGTAATCGGCGTACTTCGGATCGCTCTCGAAGCGCTTGGCCTTCTCGATGGCCAGAGGCGCCCAATCGACGCCGTCCGCGCCGTAGACTTCCCTGGCGATGCGCTCGACGCGCTCGCGCAGGGGCATCTCGAGGTCGTACAGGAACTTGATCTCGGGCTTCTGCTCGCAAGCCTCGACGACGACCTCGGCCAGTTCCCTGGCGCCCTCGCCGCCGTAGCGCCAGTGGTTGGACTGGGCGCAGCGCACGCCACGCTCGGCGCACAGGCGCTTGATCAGGGCGATTTCGTTGTCGGTGTCGGTGTAGAACTGGTTGATGCAAACCACGGGCACGATGCCGGACTTCAGCACGGTGTTCACGTGATGGAACAGGTTCTCGCAGCCCTTCTCCACCAGCTCCAGGTTCTCCTCGGTGTACTCCACGGGCAGCGGACGGCCGGGGGCAACCTTGGGTCCGCCGCCGTGCATCTTCAGGGCGCGAACGGTGGCCACGATGACGGAGACGTTCGGGGTCAGGCCGGACAGGCGGGTCTTGACGTTCCAGAACTTCTCGAAGCCGATGTCGGCGGCGAAGCCGGACTCGGTGACGTGGTAGTCGAACAGCTTCAGAGCCAGGCGGTCGGCGATGACGGAGGACTGGCCGATGGCGATGTTCGCGAAGGGGCCGGCGTGGATCAGCACGGGCTGATGCTCGACGGTGTAGCACATGGTGGGATTGATGGTGTTGCGCATCCAGGCGGTCATGGCGCCGGCAACCTCCAGGTCCTCACAGGTCACGGGCTCGCCGCTGCGGCTGTAGGCCACGACGATCTTGCCGATGCGCTCGCGCAGGTCCTTCAGGTCCTTCGCCACGGCCAGTATGGCCATCAGCTCGGAACCGACGGCGATGCCGAACTTGCTCTCCATCAGATAGCCGTCCTTGTTGCCGCCGACGCCGATGATGATGTTGCGCAGGCCCTGGGCGCAGAAGTCCAGCACCCAGCCCATCTCGACGCGCTTGGGGTCGATGTCCAGGCGACGGCCCATGTTGTGCTTGGCCATCTCCTCGTCGGTGTAGTTGCGCTCGTGCTGCATGCGGGCGTTCAGCGCCACCATGGCCAGGTTGTGGGCGTTCATGATGTCGTTGATGTCGCCGGTCAGGCCCAGTGAGAACTCGGTCATGGGCATTAGCAGGGCGTTTCCGCCGCCAGCCGCAGTGCCCTTGACGTCCATGGTGGGGCCGCCGGAGGGCTGGCGCAGCGCGCCGCCTACGTTCTT
>JAZOUD010000070.1:0-7589 GCA_045658005.1 Clostridia bacterium
CATGAACGCCTTCATCAGTCGTGAACACTGCTCTTCGGAAGCCTGGAAGACCTCGCAGATGCTCTCCAGCATGGCTTCAAGGATCAGGCAGAGCGAGTGGGAGAAGGAAATATCCGCCAGTTCATCCACCATCACCAGGAAATGCTCATACTGCCCGACGACGTCATCGCCACAGAGGCGCAGGATGACCTGGCGCTGGACCCGGACACGCTGGACGGCCTGGACGGGCTGGAGGGGCTTGACGACCTGGGCCCGGACCTGGGCGTGAATGAAGGCATCGAGCTGTCGGAGGACCTGCTGGCCCTCGACGGCATCGGCGAAGCCGCCCCGGAGGCGGTAGACGGCGCCCTGGCGGACAACGCCGGGGAGACCGTGCGCGTGAAGTACATCGACGCCAAGGGCAAGCCGCAGGAGCCGGTGGAATGCGTCAAAATGATACCCGGCAACGAGAACCGGAACATGGGCGACGGCTGGTATGCCGTGACGGAGAAGCTCGCCTACACCGAGGGCATCATCGTGTACGGCAACGCCAACCTGATACTGTGCAACGATATGACCCTGACCGTCGACGGCGGCATCTGGGTGCAGCGGAACGCCAGCCTGACCGTCTGGGGCCAGTCCACCGGCGAAGACATGGGCATGGTGTTGGCCTACGGCGACGAAGGCAAGGCCGGCGTCGGCGGCATTGAAGGCGAAGTGGCCGGCCCGATCATCATCAACGGCGGTTGGGTCTGGGCCAAGGGCGGCAGCGACGGCGCGGGCATCGGCGGCGGCGAGGGCAAAAACAGCGGCTTCACCCGCATCGAAATCAACGGCGGCGCTGCCTCCGGTTTTGCGAAGGACAACTCCTCTGACGCCGCCGGCATCGGCAGGGGGGGAAAACAACAGGAACATAGGCGACGTGATCATCAACGGCGGCAATATCGGCACGAGGGGCAGCGGCTGCTGCGCCGGCATCTATGGCAATATCGTCACCATCAACGACGCCGAGAATGTGAGTACCAGCGGCTACAGGGGCGGCCCCGGCATCTTTGGAGGCCTTGTCACCATCAATGGCGGCACCGTCCACGCCAAAGGCGCCCGGGATGATTCTGACGTTGGCGGCGCGGGCATCGGCAACTGCAAAGACGAGCTGATGGAGGGCGCGCTGGTCATCAACGGCGGCTATGTAGAGGCCACCGGCTCGGAGGGCGGCGCGGGCATCGGCGGCGGCTTCGGCGGCAATGCCGACGGCAGGGTGATCATCACCGGCGGCAAGGTCACCGCCATCGGCGACGAGAAAGCCGCAGGCATCGGCGGCGGCATGGAGGGATCCTTCCGCAAGGGCGGCAAGGGTGCGGATGTGCGCATCGGCAACTATGCCGAGGTCATCGCCATCGCCGGCGGCAAGGAAGACGACGACCACTGCAGCGCCATATGCCACGGCCACGACGACGGGGACATGGGCAATCTGAGGCTTGGGGCCAACATGATGGTGAAGGCCGGCTGGAGCGAATCCGAGGCCGAGAAGAGCGCACCCATCCCCAGCGACCTGCGGGAAGGCCACTGCATGTACCGCTGGTACGCCCACATACTGCCCTGCGTGCATACGGGCGCGACCTGCTCCAACATCACCGAAAAGACCCACACCGTGAACGTTTGCAGTTATTGCAAGGTGAGCGGCAGGAAAGAGGCGCATGTCTTTGACCCGAAGACACGCAGCTGCACAGTCTGCGGCTACCGGCAGGAAGCGCCGACACCCACGGCCCAGCCCACGCCCATGCCAACCCCGACGTCAGTGCCGATCATAACCATCCGGCCGACGACCAGGCCCACGGCGACTCCGAAGCCCACAGAGAAGCCGACTGCGGTCCCCACCGCCCAGCCCACGCCCATGCCGACCCCGACGTCAGTGCCGATCATAACCATCCGGCCGACGGCCAGGCCCACGGCGACACCAAAGCCCACGGAGAAGCCGCAGGCGGCGCAGCGGGACTACACCCTGCTGGCGCGGTTGAAAAACGTCGGCAGCAAGGGCACGTCCCTGCAGCTCGTCTGGACGAAGGTCTCCGGCGCGGACGGCTACGACGTCTACTTTGCAAAGAACGACAGGAAGCTCAGCCTTAACAAAACGGTTCCTGCCTCAACGAGGTCCCTGCGCTTCGACGGCCTGAACCGCCAGTCGAGCTACAAGGCGTATGTCGTGGCCTGGAAGCGGGTCAAGGGCGCAAAGGCGACCATAGGAGAAGCGAGCCCCGAAGTGTACGCCAACGCGAGCAAAAGCAATAAAAACACGACAAACGCCCGAGTGATCACGCTGAAGAAGAACCGCATGACGCTGAAGACCGGGGCCACCCGTGCGATCAAGGTCAGCGTCAGGGGCATGAAATCCGGCGTGAACCCCCTCGCCCACGCCAAACTGCTGCGCTACTTCAGCAGCAACCGCAACGTGGCGACGGTGAACGCCTCCGGCAGGATCACCGCCACCGGCAAGGGCCGCTGCACCATCTATGTGATGGCCAACAACGGCCTGCGGGTGAAGGTGACGGTCACGGTGAAGTGATTTAAACGCGGCCATCGGCTTGTATGGGTACAGCCGATGGCCGCACCGCTGTTTTCCATGCTTACTTTACACAAACCGCTTGTTTCAATCTTAATTTTCCTTTATAATAGTATGCAACAATTCCCCACAAGGAGTGAACGCACATGAGACAGAGCGGCGTACTGCTGCATATCACCTCCCTGCCCTCCCGCGGCGGCATCGGCACGCTGGGACAGGCGGCCTACGACTTCGTGGATTTCGTCAGGGATGCGGGCATGACCATCTGGCAGGTGCTGCCCATCGGGCCTACCGGCTACGCGGAATCCCCCTACCAGAGCACCTCCACCTTTGCGGGCAACCCGCTGATGATCGACTTCGACATGCTCGAGGCCGAGGGGATACTGCCCAAGGGCAGCTATGAGCCCCTGCCGTACCACGACAACGTGGATTTCGAGGCGGTGAAGGCCCAGAGCGACGCGCTGCTGCGCAAGGCCTTCGAGGCCTCCTTTGACGATCTGGGCGAGGAGATCGCGGCCTTCGAGGCCGACAACTCCTGGGTGCGCAACTACGCGCTGTTCCGCGCCATCAAGGCAAAGTTCGGCGAGATTTCGTGGATGGAATGGCCGGACCAGGACATCCGCCTGCGCAAGCCCGAGGCCGTGGCCAAGTACGAAAAGGAACTGGCGGACGAGGTCAACTTCTACCTCTTCGGACAGTACCTGTTCTTCGACCAGTGGCAGCGCCTGCACGATTACGCCCGCATGAACGGCGTGAAGCTCATGGGCGATATGCCCATCTACGTGGCCGAGGATTCCAGCGACGTGTGGCTGAACCCCGAGCTGTTCGAGCTGGACGAGGACTGCAAGCCCATCCGCATCGCGGGTGTGCCGCCGGACTACTTCCAGAAGGACGGCCAGCGCTGGGGCAACCCGCTGTACGACTGGAAGATGCACGCCGAGACCGGCTATGCCTGGTGGATCGAGCGCTTGCGGGCCATGGGCCGGCTGTTCGACACGCTGCGCATCGACCACTTTATCGGCTTCGCCTATTACTTCGCCATTCCCGCCGAGGAGAAGACCGCCCGCAACGGCAAGTATGAGATCGGCCCCGGGCGCAAGCTGTTCACCCGCATCCGCAAGGCACTGCCCGACCTGGACATCGTGGCCGAGGACCTGGGCAACGTGAAGCCCCGGGCCAAGAAGCTGCTGGCCTGGTGCGGCTATCCCGGCATGAAGGTGCTGCAATTCGCCTTCGACGGCGAGGACAGCCCCGACCTGCCCGAGAACCACGTGAAGAACTGCGTGGTCTACACCGGCACCCACGACAACGACACCACACTGGGCTGGTGGGCCAGCGCCCCGGAAAAGACGAAGGCCCGCGCCCGCAAGGTCCTGGGCATGCCCGAGGACGGCGACGACATACTGAACGCCCTGCTGTGCGCTGGCTTCACCTCCCCCGCTGACACCGTCGTCGCGCCGATGCAGGACTGGCTCGAGTTGGACAGCGGGGCCCGCATGAACTTCCCCGGCACCGTCGGGGGCAACTGGCTATGGCACATGCCCCGGACCGACTGCGCCCCCATCGCGGCCCACATCCGCCGCCTGAACCGCCTGGGCCAGCGCGGCACCGTCAAGGCTGCCACCGGCGCGGAGCTGATCGCCAGCGCCGAGAAGATCGCCATGTGCGACGCCCACACCACCCTTGAAAGGGCCAGCACCGTCCAACTGCACGACGCCGTGGCCAAGGCCGCCATGCTGGATATCGCCCAGCAGTGGGCCGACGATTATTCCGACCGGCTGTACAGCCGCCGTGCCGCCTACCTGTCCGCAGAGTACCTGATGGGCCGGCTGGTTTACAACAACCTGTACGCCATGGGCGTGCTGAAGGACGTCAAGGCGCGCCTGGCGCTGAAGGGCGTGGACCTTGCCGACCTGGAGGACATCGAGGACGCCGCCCTGGGCAACGGCGGGCTGGGCCGCCTGGCCGCCTGCTTCCTGGACAGCGCCGCCACCCACGACATACCGCTGGACGGCTACGGCCTGCGCTACAAGTACGGCCTGTTCAAGCAGAGCTTCGACGAAAACGGCGCCCAGTGCGAGGACCCGGACGACTGGACCCTGTTCGGCGACCCCTGGAGCGTGCGCCGGGATGACCTGGCCCAGCTCGTGCACATGAAGGGGTTGGACGTGTGGGCCGTACCCTACGACATGCCCATCATCGGCTACAAGCGCAGGAGCATCGGCACGCTGCGCCTGTGGCAGTGCGAGAGCGTCAACGAATTCGACTTCGACGCCTTCAACAACCAGGACTATGCCACCGCCTGCAAGGGCAAGAACGCCGCCGAGGACATCACCAAGGTGCTCTACCCCAACGACACCATGAAGGCCGGCAAGCTGATGCGCCTGCGGCAGCAGTACGTGCTGGTCAGCGCTTCGCTGCAGGACATGCTGCGCGCCTACGTCGACCGCCACGGCGACGACCTGACCGGCTTTGCCGATTTCCACGCCATCCAGCTCAACGACACCCATCCCACGATGGCCATTCCCGAGCTGATAAGGCTGATGATGAACGAGGGCTACGACTTCAATACCGCCTTCGCCACCGCCCGCAGGACCTTCCGCTACACCAACCACACCGTCATGCGCGAGGCGCTGGAGTGCTGGGACCTGAAGCTGATGAACGAGCTGTCGCCTGAGCTCGTGAAGGTCGTCAAGCGCATCCAGACGAAGCTGGACCGGGACCTCAAAAAGGCGAAGGTGGCCGACCCCGCGCCCTATGCCATCATCGACGAAGGCAAGCGGGTGCACATGGCCAGCCTGGCCGTGTACGGTTCCAGCTACACCAACGGCGTGGCCGCGATCCACAGCCAGATTTTGAAGGACGACGTATTCAAGGAGTGGTACGCCCTCTACCCCGAGCGCTTCAACAACAAGACCAACGGCATCACCCAGCGCCGCTGGCTGGGCCTGTGCAACCCCGAGCTGACCGCGCTGCTGGCGGACAAGCTGGAAAGCGACGCCTTCCTGACAAACCTGTTCGCGCTAAAAGACCTCAAGCCACTGATCGACGACGACCTGGCGGAGCAGTTCATCGAGGTCAAAGCCGAGAAGAAGCGCCAGCTGGCCGAGCTGATCCTGGAGCGGGAGGGCGTGGAGATTCCCACCCACTTCGTCTTCGACGTCCAGGTCAAGCGCCTGCACGAGTACAAGCGCCAGCTGCTCAACGCGCTGTCCATTCTGGACATCTACTACGGCCTGAAGGATGGCACGCTGAAGGACTTCCCCGCCACCGCCTTCATCTTTGGCGCGAAGAGCGCCCCCGGCTACCGGCGGGCCAAGGCGGTCATCCGCTTCATCAACCACATTGCGGAAATGGTGAATGCCGATCCCGACACCAGCGACAGGCTGCGGGTGGTGTTCGTGCAGAACTACAACTGCTCCTACGCCGAGCACATCATCCCGGCGGCGGACATCTCCGAGCAGATCTCCCCCGCGGGCACCGAGGCCAGCGGCACCGGCAACATGAAGCTGATGCTGAACGGCGCGGTCACGCTGGGCACCTACGACGGCGCGAATGTGGAGATCTTCGAGCAGGCCGGCATCGAGAACAACTTCGTCTTCGGCGCGACGGTGGACGAGATCAACGCGGTGAAGGCCACCTACGACCCGGTGAAGCTGTACAAGGCCAACAAGCGGCTCAAGCAGGTCATCGACGCCCTGGCAGACGGCACCTTCGAGCCCGCCCCCAAGAAGGGCGCAGAGCTTTACGAAGGCGACCTGGCCGAGCTGCGCAAGGCCCTTCTGGAGGGTGCCAGCTGGCACCAGCCGGACCACTACTTCCTGCTGATGGATTACGAATCCTACATGTCAGCGAAGCTGAAGGCCATCCGCGCCACGAAGGACAAGGTGGCGTTCGCGAAGATGTGCCTTGAAAACATCGCCGGCGCCGGCAAGTTCTCCAGCGACCGCACCATCGCGGAATACTGGGAGGAGCTTTGGCGCAGGATATAACGAACGGAGTGCAAATACTGATTCAAACTTCCCACACTCCAAAGCGGTGAAAACCGCGATAGAGTAAGGGATAACGAAAGAAAAATAGCATGAGCCCCAAAAACCTGGTATCATGGAAGCGACGAAACTGCCAGCCAGGAGAGAGGGGCTCATGCCATGAAGATGATAGCACAAAACGCCGAAAAAGTCCAGATGGCCGATACAATTTCTCACTTCATGAAGAGATTTCGGGGCGGAAACCTTCTGAAAGCATGCAACGCATACAAGGAGAAGGGTGTGTCGGTGGTGCGTCTGTTCATATACATGCTGCAAATGGTGTTTGCAGATCGTAAGGCGACGAAAGTCATGGTAGAGCTGCTGACCAGCGCACTGAAAGCCGGAATCAAGGCCAAATATGTACTGTTCGACAGCTGGTTTGCGAGCCGAAGCAGATTCTGCACCTCAAAGAGATGGGCCTGGACACCATCGGGATGGTGAAGAAGTCCGGAAAGACTACCTATTGCTGGAACGACCAGCGGCTGAATATCAAGCAGATCTACAGCCGGAACCGCAAGCGTCCGGGCAGGTCCAAGTTCCTTTTGAGCGTCGAGGTCGAACTGGGCGGCAGGACCGCCAATGAACCCCGCATCCCCGCAAGGCTGGTTTACGTCCGTAATCGTGCCAAGAAGAAGGATTGGCTGGCGATCATTTGCACCGATATGACCCTGTCGGAGACTGAAATCATCCGGATTTACGGCAAGCGCTGGGATATTGAGGCCTTTTTTAAGACCTGTAAGTCCTATCTCAAGCTGCTTACCGAGTGTCATAGTCTGTCCTATGACGCCCTGACGGCCCACACCACCGTGGTGTTCGTGCGCTACATACTCCTCGCCCCGGAGCAGAGAGGCGCCACAGACCAACGAACCATTGGTGAGTTGTTCCTGGTGATGGTGGATGAACTGGCGGATATTTCCTTCTCCCACTCGCTCTGCCTGATCCTTGAAGCCATGCTGGAGAGCATCTGCGAGGTCTTCCAGGCTTCCGAAGAGCAGTGTTCACGACTGATGAAGGCGTTCATG
>JAZOUD010000071.1:0-49997 GCA_045658005.1 Clostridia bacterium
CTGTCTGCGAAGCAGACTGAAGAGGTGTCCCCGTTACACCTCGTTCGTCTATTCCGATAGACGATCTTATCCCAGTGGGGACACCTCTTCCGACCCGCTGCGCGGCCCACCTTCCCCTCCAAGGGGAAGGCTTTTGGAGACTGTGTGATGGATTGGTGATCGACGAAACAGAGTGCCGATGATGCGGCATTTTTAGCGGAGCGATGGGAAAGGATGTATATTATACCTATAAACGGGGAACCCCGCTGACCCCCGAGGAGATTGCCATGATCGAGGCGGCGCGCAACCTGCCTGTCGAAGCGGACGAGGACAACCTGGAAATCGACCCTGTAAAGCCCCCCGAACGATACGCCGCGCTGATGCGGGCGGTGGCGGAGCGGAACCGGCGCGTGGTGGAGAAGCTGCGGCAGATGGGATAAGCCGGTGTTTGGAACAGAAGAACCAATCCAAAACAGGATGTGATATTATATGATAGAAATGGACGTTTTCAAGCAAGACCTGATCGCGGTGCGCAAGATGCTTGCGGAGGCGGGGGAATCCCTGCAGATCGACCACCTGCGGGAGCAGCTGGTGGAGTACAACGAGGACATGGGCTCCCCGGGGTTCTGGGACGATTCGGACAGGGCGCAGAAGGTTTCGGCGAAGGCCAGCAGCGTGGAGAGCCGCATCAAGCACTACGAGAGCCTGAGCAGCCGCGCCGACGACATCGAGGTGCTGATGGAGCTGGCCGAGGAGGCCGACGACGCGAGCATGGTGGACGAGATCCGTTCGGAGTTCGACAAGCTCAAGGAGGACCTGGAGGCCCTGCGCCTGCAGACCCTGCTGACCGGCGATTATGACGGCTGCAACTGCATACTGTCGCTGCACGCCGGCGCGGGTGGCACCGAGGCCCAGGACTGGACTCAGATGCTCTACCGCATGTACACCCGCTTTGCCGAGCGGATGGGCTTCAGCGTGAAGCTGCTGGACCTGCTGGAGGGCGACGAGGCCGGCATCAAGTCCGTCACCTTCGAGGTGTCCGGCGACTACGCCTACGGCTACCTGAAATCCGAGCGCGGCGTGCACCGGCTGGTGCGCATTTCCCCCTTTGACGCCAACGCGAGGCGGCACACGTCCTTCGCGTCGCTGGACGTCTCGCCCATCATCGAGGATGACGGCGAGATCGAGATCCGGCCCGAGGACCTGCGCATCGACACCTACCGCGCCTCCGGCGCCGGCGGCCAGCACGTCAACCGCACCGACTCCGCTGTGCGCATCACCCACCTGCCCACGGGCATCGTGGTTCAGTGCCAGAACGAGCGCAGCCAGGTGCAGAACAAGGAGATGTGCTTCATATGGCTGCGGGCCCGCCTGGCCGAGCTGAAGGAACAGCAGCGCCAGGAGCAGATGGGCGAGATCAAGGGCGAGCTGAAAAAGATCGAATGGGGCAGCCAGATCCGCTCCTACGTGTTCCAGCCCTACACCATGGTCAAGGACCATCGCACCGGCTACGAGGCGGGCGACGTGAACGCGGTCATGGACGGCAAGCTGGAGGGGTTTGTGACGAGTTATCTACAGAAGCTGTAAACATTCATATTTGTCGCGGAAGCGACAAATATGAATACAACATTGTCCTCCGAGGAAGGCTTTTGGAGGTTCTGATCCAAGTCGACAAATCGGGATTTGTCGTGAAGATCGAGGACGGTCTTATGTGTGCTTTCGCATGGAAGGAGAAAATATGAAATATCAATATAAAGAAATGCCGGATTCTATGCGGGGGACATACGGAGATTATTCAAAGAATTTCGGGTTTAACTGGAAAGAGTTTGTGATGGGCATACCGACGCCGATGTTTCTTGTCACAACATACAAATCCAACGGACAACCCAATGCAACGATGCAGTCGTGGGCGGGGTTTGCCAGCGCAAAACATGGCGGCGGATATTATGCGATCCTGTCGAGCGTGAATAAGCGGGGGCATCTCTATCAAAGTTTGAATGACAAGAAGGCGGCAGTGCTCAATTTTATGTCTTCAGATTTGTACGAAGCTTGCATGAAGACGATACAGAACAATCAATTTGAGGCGGATGAGATAACTTCGTCTGGGCTTACTGTGGTGAAAGCGTCATGGATAGAAGCACCGATGATCGCTGAATGTTTCATGAACCTGGAGTGCAAATATATGTGGGAGAAGGAAATTGTTCCCGGTGATGATCATGTTATGATATGCCTTGAAGTCGTTGGAGGGCATATAGAAAAGGATTATATGGAAGACATGTTCGGAGACAAAGGAATTCTTTACAATGTCCATTATCCCATAAATCCAGAGGATGTAAAAGAAAAAGGTTGCGATTATGTTGCTGCGCTCAGGAAAGTACATCAATCCAACGAATATTGATCATATACAGAGCAACGCAAGGCTGAAAGGAGCGACAAATTCCAGCTTGATGAACTGTTTCAAAACGACAGGGGAACGACCATGACGCAATCAAAGCGACAAACCCTCGGCGCGATCGGCCTGACATTGGGCTTGGTCGCGCTGATGCTGATATTGATATTGACGGCCTTGCACGCCGTGGGCACCAACGACGCGCTGTATTTCAAATTGCAGACGGAGGCGGGCATACTGCCCGAAGCCGGGGTTTCAGAAGAGGAGTTGCGGTCGATCGACCGCCGTCTGTCGGACTATCTGCAGGGCGATAGCGCCGCGCTGGAGGTGGATCCCCCCTTCAACGATCGGGAGATGGCTCACATGGCGGACTGCCAGCGGCTGTTTGCGCTGCTGCGTAAGGTGCGCTCGCGCCTGATTCCCTGGGCGGTGCTGCTGATCGTGGGCGGAGCGTACCTGCTGCAAAACCGGCGAAAGGCCCGCCGCTGCGCGTGGCTGGCGCCGCTGATATTGCTGGTTCCGTTGGGGGCCTTCGCCATATGGGCCGCCGTCGACTTCGACGGCGCGTTTACCTTCTTCCACCGGCTGCTGTTCACCAACGACCTGTGGCTGCTGGATCCGCGCACCGACCTGCTGATCCGCATCTGCCCCGAGAGCATGTTCGCGGCCATGGGGCTGCGTATCGCCCTGCTGGGTCTCGGGGGCATGGCGGGGGTGACGGCGCTGGCCGTGCTGCTCACCTATATCTGGCCGAAAACAAACAGGAACGAGGGAAATGCATGGAACGACAACCGAGCTATGCGGCGCGCTGCCGCGCAAAGGCCGAAGACCTTCGACGTCGGGGGGAAGCGCTGATCCTGTCGGTGGAATCCAGCTGTGACGAGACCGCCGTGGCCGTGGTGCGAAACGGCCGTCAGCAGCTGGCCAACGCCATTGCCAGCCAGATCGACACCCACGCGCTGTACGGCGGCGTGGTGCCGGAGATCGCCAGCCGTATGCACGTGGAGGCCATCGACCCGCTGCTGGAGGCGGCGCTGGCCGAGGCCCATGTGACGCTGGACGCCATCGACGCCGTGGGCGTCACCTACGGGCCGGGGCTGGTGGGGGCGCAGCTGACCGGGGTCAGCTGGGCAAAGGCGCTGGCCTACGCCATGGACGTACCGCTGATCGGCGTGAACCACATCGAGGGCCACGTCTCCGCGAACTACATCGCCCACCCGGACCTGGAGCCGCCCTTCGTGTGCCTGGTGGCCTCCGGCGGGCACAGCCACATACTGAACGTCACCCGCTACGGGGAATATGAATTGCTGGGCCAGACCACCGACGACGCGGCGGGGGAGGCCTTCGACAAGGTGGCCCGGGTGCTGCAGATCCCCTATCCCGGCGGGCCGCTGCTGGACAGGCTGGCGGACACCGGCGACGACCGCGCCTATAAATTTCCCCACCCCCACACCCAGGGAAAGTACGACTTCTCGTTCTCAGGGCTCAAGACCGCGGTGATCAACCAGGCCCACAACCTGCGTCAGCAGGGTATCGAGATCAACGCCGCGAACTTCGCCGCGTCCTTCCGGCGCAGCGTGGTGGACCTGCTGGTGGACAAGACCGTCGCCGCCGCGCGGGACACCGGGGCGAAGCGCCTGGCTGTGGCCGGGGGCGTGGCCGCCAATTCCCTGCTGCGCATCGAGCTGCAGAGGCGGGGCGAAAAGGCCGGCATGCAGGTGTTCATCCCGCCGAAGAACCTTTGCACCGACAACGCCGTGATGATCGGCTCCGCCGCCTTCTACCGCCTGATGGCAGGGGAGCTGGCCGGGCTGGATCTGAACGCCGTGCCGGCGCTGAGGATGATACAGTGATGATGGCAGCCTGAAAGCGTCATCAGAATTATCTCAGCCCGTAAAGCAATCCTGTTTGGTATCCGGCAATACAATAACCGGGAGGTGTAGGCTATGCGTGATAACTATGACTTTTCCGGTGGCGTGAAGAATCCTTATGCGCCGCAATTGAAGAAGCAGATAACGATCAATCTTGACGCCGAGACCGTCGATTATTTCAAGCAACAGGCCGAGGAAACGGGCATACCCTACCAGAAGCTGATCAATTACTACCTTGCCGATTGTGTGAAGCAAAAGCGCCGCCTGGCGTGGATATGATTCGTCTGCCTGGCTTTACAGAACATTTGTCTTACCGTCTTGTCCGTTTGATCGGAACGTTGTTCCAAGCCTCCTGCCAAAAAACGGTATTGGGTTATCTCGCTGAAAACAACCCAGTGGACTGTTTTCAGCGAGATGGGGTAGGCAGGCGTCATTTGCGCAGCATATGAAAGAAAAGGTCGTTCTCCCCAATTCGAAAGCCTTATATCGCCCGTTATTTATATTTCTTTCATGTGGCTATTGCATATCACTTTCAAATGCGCTATACTTTCAACAGGAATAATCTGTCAGAGGAGGACTGTCCCATGAAGCGCTTCAACCGAATCCTGGCCGCGCTGCTGGCGGCGCTGATGCTCTGCGGCGCGTGTACCACCGTCGCGGAGATGAACGTGGAGCTTGAAATCAATGCCCCGGCAAACCCCGGGAGCATCGAACTGGAAATCGACCCGGAAAGCGGAGCCAATATACCCGACGGCGGGCTGGCGCTGGACGAAGGCTTGCAGCTGGATGGCGTCGACCTTCCCAATCCTGAACTGGAAATCGGGATCGAGGACAACCTCCTGATCGACGGCGCGGAGGCGCAGGGAGACAGGTCGGTTCAGTCGAACGACAGCGATTTTGTGATCAAAAATGGCGTGCTGGTCGATTACACAGGCGATGGCGGTCATGTTACCATTCCCTTCGGCGTCACCAGCATTGGGGAGGATGCCTTCTATAACTGTTCCAGCCTGACCAGCGTCACCATCCCCAACAGCGTCACCAGCATTGGGGCGTGGGCCTTCGGCGACTGCTACAGCCTGACCAGCGTCACCATCCCCAACAGCGTCACCAGCATTGGGGCGTGGGCCTTCGGCGACTGCTACAGTCTGACCAGCGTCACCATCCCCAACAGCGTCACCCGCATTGGGAAGGATGCTTTCCAGTATTGCGACCTGACCAGCGTCACCATCCTTGCCAAGAAGATAGCCATTGCGTATGACGATTATGGCGACGATGCTTTTGATGACATTGACTCCGACCCCACCTTTTACATCATCAGCGGCTCCAATGCCATCAAATGGGCCGAAGAAAACGACTACGAGTACGTCGTAATCAACAACGCCCTCAGTGAAAAAACAATAAGGCTAAAATCCGGTTATTCTCATCAACTGGCTGTTTTAGGCGATGTGGACGGAAAAATCATCTGGTCCTCCAGCGACAAGAGCGTTGCCGCTGTGAACAACGGCAAGGTAACAGCCAAGAAAGTCGGCAAGTGCGTCATCTCCGCGACCCTGGAGAGCGGCAAGACCTTGAAGTGCAAAGTCACGGTCTACGACCCTGCCGAAATCAGTGACAAAACATTGACCCTGAACATGGGAGAAACCTACAAGCTGAAAGTCACCGGGCTTTTGAATCGCACAGTTACCTGGACTTCCAGCGACACTGCCGTCGCCACTGTCAAGAACGGCAAGATCACGCCGAAAAAGGCGGGCAAGTGCACGATCACCGCCAAGCTCAGCAAGAGTCAATACATCAAAGCCAGAACATTGACCTGCAAGCTCACCGTCACCGACCCGGCGGTGCTTTCTGAGACAACACTTTCTCTCCAGATGGGCAGTACTCACACGCTCACCATTACCGGGCTGGCAAAGCGCAAGGTTACCTGGACTTCCAGCAACACTTCCGTCGCTACCGTTAAGGATGGCAAAGTCACCGCTATTAAAGCGGGCAAGTGCACCATCGCTGCCCAGATCAAGAACGGAAAGAAGCTGACCTGCAAGCTCACAGTCACCGACCCGGCGGCACTCTCCGCGGAAAAGCTGACGATCTCGACCATCGATTCTGATAAAATCAAGCTCACCGGCGCGTTGAAGCGCAAGGTGACCTGGTCGACCTCCGACGACGGCGTGGTAAAGATCACGAAGAGCGATTCAAGCGCCGCATCCATCAAGGCCGTCAAGACCGGCACCGCCACCATCACGGCGAAGATCGAGGGCGGCAAGACGCTGAAATGCGCGGTGACCGTGGTCAATCCGCTGACGATCAAGGAGGATTGGGACGAGGATTACGACGATTTGTATTACTGGGAGGTCGGCGTGAAATTCACCAACAATTCCAACAAGAAGATCATCTACGTGACGTTCGACATCCTGCAGTACGACAATCGTGGCGTAAAATTGCAGAGTCCTTACGATTATTACTATTTCAATGATGACATTGAACCGCATGATTACTGGTATCGTCGGTACACGGTCAACGACGACACCCGCTCCGTCAAGTTCAAGATCACGGAGGTCACCTTCGCCGACAAGACCACCTGGAAGCCGTAACGGTTTCAAACGCCTCGGGCCGCGGAAGCAATTCCGCGGCCCGATTTAAAAAACTCACGACATATGTTCAGGTAGGTAAATTCTGATTTGGCGAACTGATGTAGTTTCCAAAAGCCTTCCCCCGATGTCCTAAAGGACTAGCTTCGCGTCGGGGAAGGTGGGCCGCCGCAGGCGGGTCGGATGAGGTCCTCCCCTCACGTTACGCCTCGCGCCTCTCTTCCAATAGACGTTGCCCGAGCGACAAGGACCTCATCCGTCTTTGACGAAACAATGCAAGCATTTTTCGTCAAATCCACCTTCCCCATAGGGGAAGGCTTTGGGCTAGCGCAACATCTCGCCAAATCAGAATTTGCATACGTCTGACCAGCACCATCTCACGATCAGTCAACCATCGAAAAAACAATTTACGCCAACCAACACCATCAACTCCTGACGCCTCACTTTCCTCTCCCCGCCCGCTCGATCAGCACATTGTTCCATACCTCCTGCAAAAACAGATAGAACGTCATGAACTCGGCGAAGCGGTCCGCGAGGTACTGGGGCAGCTCGGGGGTGTACATCACGCCGCCGTAGGGCTGTTCACGGCCCACGGAGACGTGGCGGCGGTTGTACCAGGGGTTCAGGAGCTCGCCCCGGTCGGCCTTGGGGCGCTTGTAGGTTTCGCCCCAGAGGGTGAAGGGGCCGAGGGCGGCGATGTCGTGGACGATGGCCTCGAAGCGGGCGGGGTCGGCGTCGATCAGCGCGCGCCAGGCAGTAGCGACATCGGCGGTGTCGTCCCAGCAGCCCGCGCCGTAGCTCCAGCCGGTGGGGTCCAGCTCGAACCAGAACATCGGGCCGCCGGCGCGATGGTCGCCGGACTGGATCGAAAACCACAGGTGGTCCTTGAAGGGACCCCGCCCGAACAGCCTGCGGGCGTCCCGCCAGATGCGGGCCACGTGCACCTGGAAATCCTGCTCGGGGAAGCGCTGCTGCAGCAGGGCGAGGGCCTCGAGGGCCAGCGCGCGGAACGGCCCGTTCAGATGGACCTCGTATTCCTCCCGGTGGGCGTCAAACCACTCCCGGTCGTTGTTCATGGACAGGCCCCACAGGAAATCGCCGGTGGCCTGGGAAAAGCCCTGGAACATGGTATCACCTCAACATGGTTTTAGAAAACAGCCCGTCCGACGAGCGAACGGGCTGTGATTTGTGGTTTTTGCGCGATTACTTCGCGGCTTCAACCTTGATGATCTCCTGGCCGTCATAGTAGCCGCAGAACTTGCACACGCGGTGGCTCAGCTTCATCTTGGCGCAGCGGGGGCACTTCACGATGCCCGGCGCGGACAGCTTCCAATGAGCGCTGCGACGAGAATTCCTTCTTGCCTTGGAGACTTTTCCCTTGGGAGTGGCCATTGTTACACCTCCTCGTTATTTAGCACATAATCTTTCAATGCCGAAAAGGGGCCGGTGACAACGTTGCCCTCCTGGCATGTGCAGGTATTGTGGTTCAGGTTGCCGCCGCAGACGGGGCACAGGCCCCGACAATCCGGCTTGCAAAAGAATTGCAGCGGCAGTGCCAGCAGCAGCGCGTCCTTCGTGGCGTCCTCCAGTTCGAGGGCGTGGGCCTCGAAGGTGTACAGATCCGGATCGTCCGGGTCCGGCTGCTTGGCGTACTGCGCGTCGATTTCGGCGCGCAGGGTTTCCTGAACGGGTTCAAGGCACCGGGAACAGCGGGTGTGCACGTCGGCTGCCACACTGGCCCGCAGGCTGATGCGGCTGTCGCCGGTGCAGAAGTACTCGCCCCGAACGTCGATGCCTTCGAAGCGGACCGGGTCGCCCAGGATCTCCATCTCAGGCAGCTCGACGGCTGCCTCGAAGGAATAAACCTGGCCGGGATTCTTCAGCGCGTTGCCGACATCCAGTGCCAACCCAATACCCCCTAACCTTTGCTATTATAATCGTTTGCGTGATGATTGGCAAGTTATTTTTTCGAGAGCGAAAACGCCTTATTCGATGGGCTTGCCGGTGGCGAGGGCCAGGGTGTCGCGGGCGATGGCCAGCTCCTCGTTGGTGGGGATGACCCAGACCTGCACCTTGCTGTCGTCGGCGGAAATCTTCGCCTCTTCGCCCCGAACCTTGTTGCGCTCGGCGTCCAGCTTGATGCCGAAGCACTCCAGGCCCTCGACGGCGCGGGCGCGGCCGGCGCAGTCGTTCTCGCCGATGCCGGCGGTGAAGATGATGGCGTCCACGCCGCCCATGGCCGCGATGAACGAGCCGATGTACTTGCGCAGCACGTAGCCCCACATCTCGATGGCCAGGATCGCGTTCTCCTCGCCGGCGTCATAGCGGGCGCAGACGTTGCGCATGTCGGAATCGCCGGCCAGGCCCAGCAGGCCGCTCTTCTTGTTCATCATGGTCAGGACCTCGGTGGGGGTCATGTTCTTGCGGTTGCAGATGAACTCGACCACGGCGGGGTCCAGGGTGCCGCAGCGGGTGCCCATCACCAGGCCGTCCAGCGGGGTGATGCCCATGGTGGTGTCCACGCACTTGCCGTCCACGCAGGCGGACAGGGATGAGCCGTTGCCCAGGTGGCAGATGATGATCTTATTGCCCTTGGGCAGCTTCAGAAGCTCCTGGGCGCGAGCCGCGATGTAGCGGTGGGACGTGCCGTGGAAGCCGTACTTGCGGATGTGCAGCTCGGTGTAATACTCGTTGGGGATGGCGTAGCGGAACGCCTTGGGGGGCATGGTCTGGTGGAAGGTGGTGTCGAACACGGCCACCTGGGGCACGTTGGGCAGCACCTCCTGGCAGGCGCGGATGCCCATCAGGTTGGCGGGGTTGTGCAGGGGGCCCAGGGGGATGTTCTCCTCGATGGCGGCGATGCAGGCGTCGTCGATCAGGCAGGAGGCGGTGAACTTCTCGCCGCCGTGCAGCACGCGGTGGCCGACCGCGCCGATCTCGTCCAGATGCTCGATGACGCCGGTGCCGGTCAGGTGGGCCTTGCCGTCGTTTGCGTCGTACTCGGCGGCGGTGCAGTCCTTGCCCACCAGCACGTCCAGCACGATCTCCATGGCCTTGGCGTGGGTGTCGCACTTTTTCAGCTGCTTCTGCTTGATCTTCTGGCCCTTCCACTCATAGGTCAGGTCGGTGGTGGGGTCCACGGTGCCGATGCGCTCGACCAGACCCTTGGCGATCACGGACTCGTTGTCCATGTCGATGAGCTGGAACTTCAGGGAGGAAGAACCGGCGTTGATGACCAATATTTTCATGGTGTGTTTCTCCTTTACTGTGCCTGGCAGGCAGTGATGGCGACGGTCGCGACGATGTCCTCGGCGCTGCAGCCGCGGGACAGGTCATTGCAGGGCTTGGCGATGCCCTGGAGGATGGGGCCGTAGGCCTCGGCGTGGGCCAGGCGCTGCACCAGCTTGTAGCCGATGTTGCCGGCGTCCAGGTCGGGGAACACCAGGGTGTTGGCGTGGCCGGCCACCTTGCTGCCGGGCGCCTTCAGCTGGCCGACCTTCTCAACCAGCGCGGCATCCAGCTGCAGCTCGCCGTCCAGCATCAGGTCAGGGGCCATCTCCTTGGCGATGCGGGTGGCTTCCTGCACCTTGGTCACGTTGTCGTGCTTGGCGGAGCCCTTGGTGGAGAAGCTCAGCATGGCCACGCGGGGCTCCATGCCGGCCAGGGAGCGGGCGGAATCCGCCGCGCCCAGGGCGATGTTCGCCAGCTGCTCGGCGTCGGGGTCGATGTTCACGCCGCAGTCGGAGAAGATCATCACGCCGTTGTCGCCGAAGCTCTTGTCCGGGCACTCCATCAGGAAGCAGGAGGACACGGTCTTCATGCCGGGCTTGCTCTTGATGACCTGCAGCGCGGGGCGCAGCATGTCGCCGGTGGAGTGGATCGCGCCGGAGACCAGGCCGTCGGCGTCGCCCAGCTTGACCATCATGATGCCGTAGTACATCGGGTCGGCCACCTTCTTCGCGGCCTCCTCCTCGGTCATGCCCTTGGCCTTGCGCAGGTCGTACAGCGTAGCGGCGTACAGGGGGGCCTTGTCGCTGTCGGCGGGGTCGATGATGTCGATGCCGGTCAGGTCGGCGCCGGCGGCGACTTCCTTCACCTTCGCGGGGTTGCCCAGCAGGGTCAGCTTCGCCAGACCCTGGTCGCGGATCATGACCGCCGCCTGCACGTTGCGGATCTCTTCGCCCTCGGGCAGCACGATGTGCTTGATGTCAGCCTTTGCCTTCGCCTTGATCTTGTCGATGATTGCCATGGTGATTATTCCTCCATTTAATCGTCCCGCGTTGCGCGGAAATTATATTCCATCCCTATTATTATACGATATAATGAAGTGTTTGAAAAGATTTATATGTTAAGGTTTGGAGATTTGTGGAGGATATGAATTGAGTCAAGGGGACGGTTTTACTGACTCGTTTGCTCCGGCCAAGGGAAATAATGAGTCAAGAGAACTGTCCCCGTGACTCATCTTTGCTCGTTCTGGCCGATGATCTCTATGCCGTCGCGCTGGATGGGGGAGAAGTCGCGGATGCGGTTGGCGGTCACGTTCACCAGCCTGAGGTTTTTCAGGCCGGCCAGCGGGGAAAGGTCCGATACGTCGTTGCCGGGGATCTCCAGGCACTCCAGCCAGGGCATGCCGGCCAGCGGCGACAGGTCGCTGACTTTGCAGCCGGGCAGGCACAGCGCGGTCAGCGCCTGCATGCGGGTGAAGGGGGTCAGGTCGCGAATGCCGGCTTCGCCGAAGGAGAGTCCCGGCAGCCATTGCAGTTTCGATACGGATTCCAGGTCGATGCCCTCGCCGCCCAGGGCCAGCCATTTCAGGCCGGTGAGGGCGGTCATCCAGGATAGGTCGCTGTTGTCGCACCGGCCCCCGATGTGCAGGGAGACCAGGCTGTCGCCCATGCCCGCAAGGCCGCGCCAGTTTGCGGGCATGTCGCACTGGTCGACGATCAGGTGCAGCGTATTGGGCCACGGCGCATCCAGTCCATCGACGGATTCGAGGCGCAGGTTTTGCAGCACGATCTCCCTGATGGGAATGCCGGAGGCGCGCAGGGCGTCCAGCGTGCGCTTCAGCTGTTTCCCGTCCATGGGGTCGCGCCGCTCGTTCCGGCTCCAGTCGTCATCGCCTTCATACCGGGTGAAGCGGATGCCACTGCCGGTGACGTAGACCCGCGCTTCGCAGGGGTAGCCGCTTTCCGCCTGATAGCCAGCCCACAGCTCCGGCGCTGCCTTGAACATATCCTCCGTCAGGGCAAAGGGCGCAGGTCGGTTTCGCAGCAGCAGAAACAGACCCAGTGCCACGCAGACCGCAGCGGCGAGTCCGGCTACCAGCGCCCGGCGGGGGAGGCGACGCTTCGGTGGCATGCCTACGGCGAGGGCCTCGGAGAGGTCCCCCATGCATTGAAAGCGGTCCTCGGGCCGCACGGCCAGCCCCTTCATCAGGGCGCGTTCCTGGGCTGGGCTCATGCCCGTCGCCCCGGCGTCGATGGGCGGCACGAGGGTATCCTGCTGGACGCGGTCGGCGGCGGGGGGCGGCGTGACGCCGGTGGTCACCCTGTAGATCGTGGCGCAGAAGGAGTAGATGTCGGACCAGGCGCCCTCGCGGCCTTCATCGGCGTACATCTCCAGGGCGGAGTAACCGGGGCGCACCTTCAGGAAGGTGGATTTGGTCGCGTCGCCGGTTCGGGTTGCGCCGAAGTCGATCAGCTTGACCACGCCGCCGTCGGCGATCATCAGGTTTTCGGGGCTGATATCCCGGTGGAAGGTGTTCTGGCGGTGCATCTCGGCCAGCGTCCTCATGGGCAGCTCCAGCAGCCGGAGCACCTGGCGGAAGGGCAGCCGGCCGTCGCTGTGCTCGGCCAGCGCGTCGAGGGTGATGCCCTGTACGTATTCCATAATGATGTAGGCGGTGCCGTTTTCGCAGAAGTAGTTTTTGACGCCCACCACGCCGGGGTTGCCGTCGAAGCGGGCCAGCATCCTGGCCTCCTCCAGGAACTTTTCCCGGTCGTGAAAGAAGATGGCCTCGCCGCTGCCCGAGAACACGCAAACCGCGTAGCTCTGGGCGTTATCGCGGTAGACGACGCCGGTGGGAAAGAACTCCTTGATGGCCACCATCGTGCGCAGGCGCAGATCCATGCCCACATAGGTGATGCCGAAGCCGCCTTCGCCCAGCAGGCAGCCCACCAGATACTGCCCGTTGAGTATGGTGAAGGGCGGCAGGTGGTGGCGGGTCGGGGTATAGGCGCTGGGCATGAATTGGCACTTGGGACAGCGCTCCCGCCCCTGCATGGGGTTCATGCAGTGGGGGCAGAGGTCGGCGGCATCCAGCAGATGATCCATGTGATCACTTCCTGTATAGAGCAGTCAGGGAATCTGTGTGAGCTAATTCCAATCGAAGTCCGGCCCGCACAGGGGCACGAACAGCAGCTCGGTCCGGCCGATGCTGAGCTTGTCCCCGGCGTTCATGCGGGTGGTGCTCAGCAGGGGTGTGCCGTTCAGGCGCACCAGGTCGCAGCCGTTCATCAGGCTGCAATAGAAGGCGCGGTCCCGGGCGTGGTAGGTGATGACGAAGGGGCGGTCCATGGAGATGCTCGCATCCCCATCCAGGTCGATGTCCCAGACGCCGCCCCGCCCCACAAAATTGTTATCGCTGTGGATTTCGTGGCTGCGGCCCCGGTTCGGCCCTGCCGTGCACACCAGCCATCCGGCCACGGGGCGGATCTCGGCCGTCGACCTGCCACCCTCCCGGGGAGAAACAGGGGCTTCCAGCGATTCCCGGGGTATGACCAGCGGCTCTGAGAAGCGGCGGTTGACCTCGCCGCAATAGGGACAGTGCCTGTACACAGAGGCGTCGTAAAAGTGCCCGAAGGCGCACTGCCTGATTTCCATACGGTTCCCTCCTATAATTGCTCCCCGTCCCGGCTCATGTTGTCCACGAGCACCTGGCGCATGCGCTCGCTGACCTCGGTGTCCTCGTCACAGTACATGCAGTACAGGGCCAGCCAGTCGAAGCTGTTCCGTGGGTCCAGCTGGCAGAAGCCGCACTCGTCCAGCAGCAGGTTGAGCCGCCGGTAGCGGTCCGCGAACAGCTCGGCGGGGTCGTCGCTGTCCGAGGCGTCGTCGTCGCCGCCGTCGGTGACCAGGAACAGCAGCGTCAGCACCTTGCGGGGCACGTCCACCTGGCGGGTGAGTATGCGGCTGATCAGCACCTCGTCGGGCCAGTGCCGGTTCAGTATGGAGGCCACCACACCACCCCTGGCGGCCTGTCCGGGCATGCGCAGGTACATGCGCACCACGTCGCGCACGGTGTAGGTCTCCTCCTCAACGCCGTTGGGGCTGCTCTCGGGTCCGGTGAGTATGGCCAGCAGCCGGCGAAAATGCCGGTAGGCGGTGTTGTGCAGCCGGCCCAGGCTCCTGGCCTTGCGTGAGACGAACAGCACGAATTCGTCCACTGTGCGCACCTTGCTGAATTCCTCCATGATCTCTGCGGTGGTGCCCTCGCCGCCGATGCGCACGCAGGCGATCATCCGCTGCAGGTTCAACACCCGGTTGTAGTCCATGTGGTTGCGCAGCCCGTAGAGCCAGGTCAGCTCCACCGGGTTGCGGTAGTGCAGCCCGCCCTCGCCCACGGTGGCGATGAAGTTCTGGGCGCTCTCCAGGTCCATGTCCAGCGCGAAGCAGATGCGGATCAGCTGCTCGCGGCTGGTAGCGGTCGTCTTGCCCTTGAGCCAGTTGTCGATCTTCCGGCGCAGGCTGTCCCCGGCAGGCTCGCCCTCGAAGCCCTGCAGCCGGAACAGCTTCAGGCGCAGATGGGCCGGATCGCTCAGGCTGGAATATTGCAGCAGCGTCTCGGAAAAGGTGCGGGTGTGGATGCCCGACTCCAGATACTCCCGGGCGAAGGCGCTGTTTCGGCGAAGCCGGATGACGGCGTCCATGTCTGCGTCCAGTATTGGAATCGACCTGTCGCGACCTGGCATGCACAGTCCCCCTTTTGATGATCTAACTATCTGTCCAATCTATTATTATATAACATATTTGGCGATACTTTTGCAATGGATGTCCAGTCTCCGGATTCCGGAAAGGCACTGAAAATATAAAAAGGGGGATGGTATATAATAGTAAGGCTGAATTTGGCACAAGAAATGGAGGGGTTACATCATGAAGAAACTGACGGCTTTGCTGCTGGCACTGCTGCTGGTCCTGGGTGGACTTGCCGCGCTGGCGGAGGCGGAACCGACCGGGAACGAAGAGCTGGAGCTGGTCGATGAGCTCGACCAGATCGACGCTTCGGGGCTCCCGGAGTTGTCCGATCTGGAGTTTGCGGAGCTGGACGACCTGCTGCCCGGTGAAGCGGTGAGCTTGGAGCCCGAGGACGAGTCCAACGCCTCAAAGGGCGTGAAGATCTCTTCCGCCAACTTCCCGGACGCGGCGTTCAGGAAGTACGTGAGGGATCAGTACGACGCCAACGGGAACGGCTATCTGTCCTCCGACGAGACGGACGGCGTGACGGGCATGTGGCTGGGCGTCGAAGAGGGCTACACGAAGGTCAATTGCAAGAACGTCAAGGGCATCCGGTATTTCCCCAACCTGGAGGAGCTGTTTATCATCGGCAGCGCTGATACGACCCTCCCGCTGACCAGCCTGGATGTCAGCAAGAACACCAAGCTGGTCAAGCTGTATGTGTGCTTTACCAAGCTGAGCAGCCTGGATGTCAGCAAGAACGCCGAGCTGGTGGAGCTGAACGTCGGCACTAACAAGCTCAA
This sequence comes from Clostridia bacterium, assembly GCA_045658005.1. Taxonomy (GTDB): domain Bacteria; phylum Bacillota; class Clostridia; order Christensenellales; family Aristaeellaceae; genus UBA2862. Next base: position 15,581 of record JAZOUD010000071.1, read on the forward strand.
GACCCTGACCCTGGGCAAGAAGAACGCGAACCTGGACTCCCTGGTCTGCGACACCAACCTGTTGAAGAAGCTGGATGTGAGCGGGTGCAAGGCGCTGACGCTGTTGAATTGCCACACCAACCAGCTGACGGCGCTGAACGTGAGCAAGAACAAGCAGCTGGTGGAGCTGGAGTGCCGCGACAACAAGCTGTCCAAGCTGAACCTGGCGAACAACGCGAAGCTGAAATACCTGTACTGCGAGCGGAACAAGCTGAAGACGCTGGACCTGAAGAAGAACACCGAGCTGGTCAACCTGACGGCCTGTGAGCAGGCGAAAAAAAGCCTTGCGACTGTCGATATCGGCAAGTGCACCAAGCTGGAGCACCTGAATATCAGCTTCAACAAGGTTTCCAAGCTGGATGTCAGCAAGATGAAGGCGCTGAAGGAGCTGTATTGCCGGGAGAACCGGATCGCGGAGCTGGATGTCCGGAAGGCCAAGGAGCTTACGAACCTGGACGCCGCCCAGATGAAGGACAAGGCGCTGAAGACACTGAAGCTGGGCAACCATCCGAAGCTGAAGGAGCTGTGCCTGGACACCAACCAGGTCTCCGCGCTGGACGTCAGCAAGTGCCCCGCGCTGGTCAATGTGGACGTCACCGGCAACAAGATCGCCAAGCTGGACTTCTCCAAAGCCTCCAAGCTGGAAATCCTGTACGTGGGCGACAACCGGCTGACCACGCTGAAGCTGGGCAGCCACCCGAAACTGAGGGAGCTGCATTGCTACAACAACAAGATCGCCAAGCTGGACCTGACCAAGAGCCTCAAGCTTCAGTACCTGTACGCCGCCGTGAACAAGCTGACCAGCCTGGATGTCAGCAAGAACACGAAGATGGTGGAAATGCAGGTGTGCGAGCAGAGCGGCAAGGGCATCGACGCCGTGGATGTCAGCCGGATGAAGGACCTGGTCTTCCTGGACGTCTCCATGAACCATCGCATCAGCAAGATCAACGTGAAGAACTGCGCCAAGCTGGTCCACCTGGACGTGACCGACAACAATCTGACCGCCCTGGACGTGAGCAGGAATACCAAGCTGCAGAAGCTGTGGCTGGAGAGCAACCATATCAGCGAGCTGAACGTGTCCAAGCTGCCTGAGCTGACCCACCTGTGGTGCGGCACCAACCAGCTGAAGACCGTCGACGTCAGCAAGAATACCAAGCTGACCAGCTTCCGCTGCCACGACAATCCCATCAAGACCTATGACATCGCCAAGCTGCCCGCCAGCCTGAAGGCGCTGGCCCTGAACGACGATCTCCGAGAGATCGACACCGATGCGGACATGATTCGCTGGTTCGTCTCGGAAGACGAGCACCTGACCTTCCCGAGCCGGACCAGGCTGGTCAACGGCGAGGAGGTCGTCTACGAGCCCGAGGAGGACTGACGCCCGGAGGACATAACAAAACCCGGGATGCCAATCCGGCATCCCCGGTTTTGTTATGCGCCGCATTTACAGCCTGCACTCCAGCTTCTCCAGGGCCTTGACCACGTAATCATAGGCGAAGTCCACGGCCTGGTCGGCGGGGACGATCTCCTTCATGCGCTTGTCCCGGGCGGCGATTTCGATGGTGCCGTTCTTCAGGCCCTTGGGGCTGACCACGATGCGCAGCGGCACGCCGAACAGGTCCGCGTCGGAGAACATCACCCCGGCGGAGACGCTGCGGTCGTCCCAGAGGACCTCCACGCCCCTGGCGGTCAGTTCGTCATAGAGCCTCTGGCTGGCCTCGGCCACCTCGCTCTGGTCGGCGCGCAGCGAGCAGATCTGCACGTGCCAGGGGGCGATGCTCATGGGCCAGATGGGGCCGTAGTCGTCCCGGTGCGCCTCGCAGACGCTGGCGGCCAGCCGGCCCACGCCGATGCCGTAGCAGCCCATGATCGGGTGCTTCAGGCTGCCGTCCTGGTCCACGTAGGTCATGTCCATGCTCTCAGTGTACTTGGTGCCCAGCTGGAAGATGTTACCCACCTCGATGCCGCGGCTGGTATAGATGTGGGGCTTGCCGCACTTCGGGCAGATGCCGCCGTCGATGGCCTTGGCCACGTCCACATAATCGACCTTGCCCACGTCCCGGGCGATGTTGAAGCCTACGTAGTGCATGTCCTCCTCGCAGGCGCCGGTGGCGAACCACTCGATGCCTTTGAGGCTGTTGTCGTAGACCACGGTCACACCCTCGGGCAGGCCGATGGGGCCGGTGAAGCCGGCGTGGATGCCGCTGTCCTCAGTGACCACGGCGGGGTGCACCTCGGCCTTGAGGAAGTTGCGCAGCTTGGTCTCGTTCACGTCCAGGTCGCCCCGGATGAACACGATCACGAAGGAATCGTCGGCGTTGCGCTGGTACATGACCGCCTTGCAGGTCTGCTGCGGCCTGATCTTCAAAAACGCGCACAGGTCCTCAATGGTCTTGCAGTTCGGGGTGCTGACCTTCTCTAGGGGCACGATTTCGCCGCGCTCGTTGGTCAGCAGGCAGGGAGCCGCCTCCATGTTGGCGCGATAGTAGCAGTCGCGGCACAGCACGATGGTGTCCTCGCCCACGTCGGTCAGCAGCATGTATTCGTGGCTCACCTTGCCGCCCATCATGCCGCTGTCGGAGGCCACCGCCACCACCTCGGGCACGCCGCAGCGGGCATAGATGCGGTTGTAGGCGTCGTAGCAGCGGGCGTAGTACTTCTCCAGGTCCTCCTGGGAGGTGTGGAAGGAGTAGGCGTCCTTCATCGTGAACTCGCGCACGCGGATCAGGCCGCCGCGGCAGCGGGGCTCGTCGCGGAACTTGGTCTGGATCTGGTAGATCATGAAGGGGTACTGGGTGTAGGAGTCGGCCACGTCGGTCATCAGGTGGACGGAGGCCTCCTCGTGGGTCATGCCCAGCACCATGTCGCCGCCGGAGCGGTCCTTGAAGCGCAGCAGCTCGCTGCCGATGCTGTCGTAGCGGCCGGACTTGCGCCACAGGTCCGCGGGCATCGTCACCGGGAACAACACCTCCTGGCCGTCGATGCGGTTCATCTCCTGGCGGATGATGTTTTCGATCTTGGCGGTGATGCGCTTGGTGATGGGGAACAGCGTGAAGATGCCGTTGCCCACGGGCTTGATGTAGCCGCCGCGCATCATCAGCGCCTGGGATGCGATCACGCAGTCCGCCGGGGTCTCCTTAAAGCGCTTGGAAACGAGATTTCTGACCTTCATGTGTAGACTTCCTTCCCTGCTTGTACATTATAACAATTCATTATAGAGTATAGCTGCGAAGGAGAAATTATGCAAGTGAAGATTTGGGGAAAAAGGGACACGGCTGCCGTGGTCATGTGCAATTTTCCCAAAAACAGGACAGGGGCAGCGAATGCTGCCCCTGTCGGGAAATCAGGCTTGAAGCGTGCGCTTAACGATAGCGCAGGTCGGTGTACCGGGAGGAGACCCAGCCATAGCCAGTGATGCCGTTGCCATAGTATACGCAGACCTCGTACCAGGCGACGCCCCGATTGTCATACTCGATGTCCCCGGTGGCGTACAGGGAGTGGCCGCGTTCGAGCACGCCGATGTCGATGTAGTCGAGGCTGGGGCCGATGCGGATGTAGGTGGAACCGTCGATGGCGACGACGATCCAGCTGGCTGCCAGGGCGGAGACGGATGTGAGCAGGATTGCGGCCAGGAGCAATGCGATGATGACTTTCTTCATGGAGGATACCCCTTTCTATATCGGTATACAATTCAGTCAAGAGGGTTGGAGTCGTATGCGTTCCCCTTGCTGATGATGGGATCATTATACAGGGGCGCGCATGTAATTTTGTCATTCGGTGCCAGGCGCGGGCTTTATGCCAGGTACTGTACCGGTATCGCACAGGTCGCGGTGCTGCCGAGGAAGCTGGTCAGAGGGTTTCGGCTGCGCGATGGCAGCAGGGTGGCGTCGCCGATGGTGAAGCGTATCAATCCAGCGTGATCCTGAACACCGGCGGCGTGGACGGGCGGACGGACGTAAACAGGTGAAGCCCCTCGCCGTCCCGCGTCCACTGCACGGCCCCGTCGTCGCCGAGCAGCCGAATGTCCCGTATGATGCCGTGGAAGTTGGCCTGCCGGGAGGCGTCCAGCTCGCCCAGGGACTTAACGCAGTATTCTCCGCGCTCCGAGCCCTTCATGGCGATGACGTATAGCGCGTCGCCCTTGGCGGTGAAGCGGAAGTCCCGGTCGGTGTACTGGGGCGCCACGTCGTCAGAGAACTGCCCCTCGGCCACGCGGGTGGGTCCCTCGCCGTAATTGCGCCAGGGATGGGTGTCGTAGATCGCCTCGCCGTTGACCTCCAGCCACGCGCCGATCTCCCCGAGGATCCGGGCGTCCTCCTCCGGGATCGTGCCGTCCGCCCTCGGGCCGACGTTGAGCAGGAAGTTGCCGTTCTTGCTGACCACGTCCACCAGGTTCCAGATCAGCTCCTCCGAGCTCTTGTAGACGTTGCCCTCGGTGTAGCCCCAGGAATTGCGGGCCACGGCGGTGTCCGTCTGCCAGATGTAGGGCTTGATGTCCGCGAACTGGCCCCGCTCCACGTCCGGCACGGCAGTGCCGAACACGAAGGCATCGTGCTTGTAGTTGATGACGACTTCTTCGCCACGTTCCGCGGCCCGGTTGTAGTAGTAGGCCGCCAGCTTTTTCAGCCAGGGCTTCGCGGCGCTGTGCTCGATCCACCAGTCGAAGTAGATGACGCTGGGCCGGTAGCGGTCGATCAGCTCGCAGGTCCGAAGCAGCCAGTCCTCCATGTATTCCCGGCTGGGCGCGGGCTTTCCGTCGATGTCGTGCCACGCCGGCTCCGGCATGGACGGCCAGTAGAGGTCGCCTTTGGCCAGAGGCTCATGGATGTCGCTGTCAAATTCCCTGCCGTGTCCCAGAAAGAACCAGTGCTCGATGCGGTGGGAGGAAGAGCCCATGACCAGGCCGCGGGCGCGGCAGGCGGTGGAGAGCTCGCCCAATACGTCCCGCTTCGGCCCCATCTCAAAGGCGTTCCAGTGGGAAATATCGCTGCGGTACATCTGAAAGCCGTCGTGGTGCTCCGCTACCGGCACGACGTACCTCGCCCCGGAGCGCTCGAACAGATCCGCCCAGGCCTCCGGGTCGAACCGCTCGGCGCGGAACAGGGGAATGAAGTCCTTGTAGCCGAAATCCCTGTGCGGCCCGTAGGTTTCCACGTGGTGCCTGAATTCCGGGGAGCCCTGCATGTACATGTTCCTCGGATACCACTCGTTGCCAAAGGCCGGCACGCTGTAGACGCCCCAGTGGATGAAGATGCCGAACTTCAGCCTGCGATACCAATCCGGGGCCTGATACCGGGAAAGGGACGCCCAGGAGTCGGTAAACGGGCCATGGGCGATTTGCGCGTCGATCTGTTCCAGGGTTGGATGTCTGTATTCTGTCATGCTGCTGCACTCCTTTGCAATCCCTTGGCTTGATAGGAACATCATATCATCATGTCAATCATATTGCAAGTAGGTGTATGCGGATTGTCATCGTGCGACCGTTTTATTTATCAACGAGGAGGAACATAGATGTATATCGGGCACAGGGGAGAACAGGGAAAATGCCAGGCGTTGAGTGATCACCTGGCGAATGTATCAAATATCACCGGTCGCTTTGGCGCGGCCTTTAATGCCGAAGCGCATGCACGGCGAACCGGCACATTGCACGACGCCGGCAAATACAGTCCGGCTGCACAGCGACGAATGGCTGATCCTGAGCACACGCCCAAGGTCGATCATTCCACGGCTGGTGCGAAAATCGCGCTGGAACAATGCAGGGATGGCGCAGGGGCTCTGGCGATTGCCGGCCACCATGGGGGCATGCCTGACTTCGGGGGAAGGCTGGCGTCTGCCGGCGATGGCACCCTGCTGGGACGTATGAAGAAGGACCTCTCCGGCCCCTATGACTACGCCGCATTTTGGCAGGAGAACGACATAGACAAAGGCATGCTGTTGCCCGGATGGCTGATGGAGCTGGTCAATCCTTTCGCCGGCCAGTTTTATACCCGGATGCTCTTTTCATGCCTGGTCGACGCCGATTTTCTGGATACGGAGCAGTATTTGCGTGGGGATACACCCCGGGGCGGGTACGATGATATGCCTGCCCTGCTTGGCAGATTCCAAAGGTATATTCAACCCTGGATCGATCATCCTGCCACTGAAATCAATCAAAAGCGGTGTGAAATCCTGCGTGATTGTCTGCGCGCAGGGGAAGGATCCTGCGGCTTGTATACCCTTACCGTTCCCACGGGCGGCGGGAAGACGCTCTCCTCTTTGGCATTTACGCTGACGCACGCGGTAAAGAACAACCTGAAGCACATCATCTATGTGATTCCATATACCAGCATCATTGAGCAAAATGCCGCTGTATTCAAGGGCGTTTTGGGCGAGAACAATGTCATTGAGCACCATGCAGGCATCGATTATGGCGGGGATGGAGATATGGAAAGGCCAGAGGTCATGCGACAGATGCTCGCCACCGAAAACTGGGATGCGTCGGTGATCGTAACCACGGCCGTACAATTCTTTGAATCGCTCTTTTCAAATAAGCCTTCCCGCTGTCGCAAGCTCCACAACATTGCAAGCAGTGTCGTCATATTTGACGAGGCGCAGATGTTGCCGCTGTCCTGCCTCAAGCCGTGCGTCTCGGCCATAGCCGAGCTGGTGCGGCATTATCGCACAACCGCAGTTCTGTGTACTGCGACCCAGCCCTCCCTGGCACGTCTTTTCCATGATTATGACGCAACCATCGACAGCCGCGAGATCTGTGAAAAACCCGGCGCGCTTCAGTCTTTTTTTCGCAGAGTCCATTTTGTGCGAAAGGAGGCCATGGATTGTGCAACACTGGCGCGTCACATCGGTGGGAAAGCGCAAATCCTGTGCATCGTCAACACAAGGCGGACCGCCCAGGAGGTCTTCTCGCTGTTGCCTGGGGAAGGCTGCTACCACCTTTCCACACGCATGACGCCGGAGCATCGCTCCAAAGTGCTGGATGAAGTGCGGAAGCGGCTGCGCGATGGTTTGACGTGCCGCGTGGTATCCACCAGCCTGATCGAGGCAGGCGTGGATGTGGATTTCCCGGAGGTATGGCGGGGGACGGCGGGGCTGGACTCGATACTACAGGCGGCAGGGCGCTGCAACCGCGAGGGTCGTCGGGACGCCTCTGCGAGCGAGATGGTGGTTTTTTCTCTGGACCGCGGCGTGCCGAAGGGCATGCGGCCCAACGCCATTGCGGCTGAGATCGCAATGGAGGGCGCTGATTATATCGACGAAAGCCCGGTCATCCGACGTTACTTTGGCCAGCTTTACTGGCAACAGGGCGATCAGGCGATGGATGCAAAAGATATGATGAAGCTGTGCGCCAAACCCAATATGAAAACCATCGCCGAAGGCTTCCACCTGATCGAATCCGATACGAGAACCATCTACATCCCCTCGGAGACCAATGCCGAAGATATCAGATTGCTGAGGCTGGGAATCCTGAGCCGCAGCCTGATGCGCCGACTGGCGCGCAGCGCCGTCAGCGTTTATCCCTGGGATTGGCAGAAGCTGATTGACGCGGGAAACATCGAACGGCTCACGGAAGGCACGGCTGTGCTGACGGATCAGACGGCATATGACCCCTGCCGCGGCCTGACGACGGATGCTGAACCCGGTCAGGGCTTGTGGATATAGCGCCGACAGAGAAGTGTCTGTTTTTTGGTACAGCAAACAGCTTTTTCTCTTGCAATTTACAGATAACAATGCGATAATTAACTCACAAGGCAACTGTTCATTCCTGATGCAAGGAAATGTAGCGGCGGCGCCGGCGCCGCCGCTACACATGAAATGTTAATCAATAGACTGAACAGTTCCATCATAAGTTGAAAGGAAGTGATGACTTTGTCTGTAAAGATGGAGGTGTGGGGCGATTACGCGCTCTTCACACGTCCTGAGATGAAGGTTGAGCGCGTCTCCTACGATGTCCCGACACCCAGCGCGGCCAGGGGCATGCTGGAGGCCGTCTATTACCATCCCGGGCTGACCTGGAAGATCGACCGCATCCACATTCTGAATCCCATTCGCTTTACCAACCTTCGCCGCAACGAGGTGGACGCCAAAATTCTGGCCTCCGACCTGCGCTCCGCTGCACAGGGGGGGCGACAGAAGGCTGTATCTCGCGGCTGCGGAGCATATCCAGCAGCGGGCGGCCCTGATGCTGAAGGATGTACACTATGTCATCGAAGCGCACTTCGACATGACGGATCGGGCGTCACCTTCCGACAATCCGGGAAAATTCCAGGATATCATCAAGCGCCGGCTGCGCAGGGGGCAGGCCTTTGCCCAGCCCTACCTTGGGTGCAGGGAATGTACGGCGCACTTTGGGCTGTGGGAGAATGGGGGAATCCCGGCGATTGCGGAATCGCGAGACCTTGGCTGGATGCTCTACGACATGGACTATTCCCGCCCTGACGATATAACGCCGATGTTCTTCCGGGCGCGGATGGAGAACGGCGTCGTCGACGTATCGAATTGCGAGGTGGTTCGATGATCCTGCAAGCGCTCAATCACCACTATGATCGGCTTGCCCAGGCAGGAACCCTGGATAGGCCGGGATGGCAGCCGGTAAAGGTGTCCTATGCTTTGGAGCTCGACGATGATGGACAGCTGCTGCACGTGCTGCCGCTGATGCGGGAGGAGGATAGGGGCAAGAAGAAGGTGCTGGTCCCCAGAGTGATGAAGCTGCCGGCACAGGTGAAGCGCACTGTGGGCATCGCCTCCAATTTCCTCTGCGACAACGCGACCTATGTCCTGGGCATGGACAGCAAGGGAAAGCCGGAGCGCAGCCTCAAATGCTTTCAGGCGAGCCGCGACTTGCACATCGGGCTGTTGAAGAGGGTGGACAGTGCGCCGGCGCGCGCAATCTGTCGTTTCTTTGAAAGCTGGAAGCCACAGGCCGCCTGGGACTGCGCGCTGCTCGCGCCGTTCTTGGACGATCTGCTGGGCGGGGTCAATATCACCTTCGCCTACAGGCAAAGCGTTGTGCAGGATTGGCCGGAAGTGCAGCAGGCATGGGACAATCATTACAACAGCGAGGGTGAGGGCATGGCCATGCGCTGTCTGGTCACGGGCGAGGCGGTCATACCGGCCCGCATTCATCCGAGCATCAAGGGCGTGGCGGGCGGACAGTCGTCGGGCACGACGCTGGTGGGCTTCAATGCCCCGGCCTTTGAATCCTTTGGACGCGACGGCGGCCAGGGCTTGAACGCGCCGGTCAGCGAGAAGGCCGCGTTCGCCTACAGCGCCGCCCTGAACTACATGATTTCAGAGCGCGGGCATCATCTTCGGCTCAGCGACGCGACCATCGTCTTCTGGGCTGAAAGCGGGAATGAAGGCTATGCTTCATGCTTTGCCGCGCTGTTTGGGGACGCCTCGCCTCTGGATGAAAGCGATATCCATGCAGCGATGAAGAACCTCGCCGCCGGGCGCAGGATCACCTGGCAGGACGACGATCTCAACCCGGACGAGCGCTTTTATATCCTCGGCCTGGCTCCGAACGCGGCACGCCTGTCCGTGCGCTTCTTCATGCAGGATACCTTCGGGTCCTTTGCAAGGAACATGCAGGCGCACCACGAGCGGCTGGAGATCGTGCGGCCAGGCTACGATGCCAGGGAATCGCTGAGCTTCCGGCAGCTGTTGGATGAGACAGTGAATCAGAAATCCAGGGACAAAGCGCCGTCGCCGCTGCTTTCCGGCGCGCTGGTGCGTTCGGTATTGATGGGGCTTCCCTATCCCCTACTGCTTCTGGATCAAACCGAGCTGCGCATCCGGGCGGAGCATCGGATCACCAGGGGACGCGCGGCCATCATCAAGGCCGTTTTATTGAAGAACACAACCCAGTCAGGTAATTACGACCAATACAAGGAGGCGCTCACCGTGGAACTCAACGAAAGTACGAATTACCAGCCCTATTTGCTGGGACGGCTGTTCGCCACGCTGGAAGGACTCCAGCAGGCTGCCAATCCCGGCATCAACACCACCATCCGTGACCGATTCTTCAATTCAGCATGTGCCACGCTGGGCATCGTCTTCCCCCAGCTGATCAAGCTGGCGCAGGCGCATCTGAAAAAGCTGGATGGCGGCCTGACGGTATTCTACAACAGGCAGCTGGGCGATATCCTGTCCAGATTCGACACAGACTACCCCGCCCGGCTGAGTCTCTATGATCAGGGCATATTCCAGTTGGGCTATTACCATCAGGTGCAGGCGCGCTAGTCTCGCCCCGCGAGGGGCGAGTGGATTGAAATCCGCCTATATGCCGACATGGCGACGCAGACCCAGTCTCGCCCCGCGAGGGGCGAGTGGATTGAAATAAAATTGTGCTGGGATGTGATGATTGTACAGTGATGTCTCGCCCCGCGAGGGGCAAGTGGATTGATATTTCCCGTTGATAATCTGAATGGCCCACAGCATAGCGTCTCACCCCGCGAGGGGCGAGTGGATTGAAATTATGCCCTGCCCAGGTCCACCGCCAGCGCCGCGCGTCTCGCCCCACGAGGGGCGAGTGGATTGAAATGGTTCGATCTGGTGCAACTGGTGGCAAGCGGTCAAGCCTCGACATGTAAGAGGCGAGAGGATGTCTTTTTGTCAATTGCGCTGGCCAACATCTATCGTCGCAGGGAACTGATGCAGTTGTACGAGGAGAGGCAGCTCAGCAGCATCACAGATCTGCTGACAGGACTGCATGACCGCTGTGGCCTGTTGGAGAAGGTTGAACCCATCTGGCGAGAGCTCATCGCCCAAAGAATTGCTTTCGTGTGTATTGACATGGATCATTTAAAGTGGATCAATGACGCCTACGGTCACGCCGCAGGTGACTTTGCCATTCGCCTGGTGGGACAGGCGATCCGTGAGGCGTTGCCGGAAGGCGCCATAGGTTCCCGCATCGGCGGGACGAGTTTGGGGTGTTTATAGCGGAAGGCAAGAAAGCGGAGGCATTCGCAAAAGCGTTTGATCAGATACTTCGCCGTCTCAATGAAGCGGAAGATCGGTCTTTTACGGTGACTGCCAGCATCGGCACCACGGTAAAAAAGCTCAATGAATTGGATACCATAGAAAGCTGTATCCGGACCGGGGATAAGGCGCTGTATCGCGCCAAAGAAGTCAGGTACGGGATGGACTAACCGTTTCTCAGCCTCGCTTCAAAATCATCCACAGGCATTGGCCTGTCAAACAGGAAGCCCTGGGCGATTCTGCATCCATACTGGCGCATGATATCGAGCTGTTCCTCCGTTTCAACGCCTTCGGCAACGCAGATCAGCCCTATTTCATGCGCCATGGCGATGACATGGGCGAACATTCGGTTGCCGCGTTCAATATCCTCCCCTTCCTGTGGAAGGATGCTTTTGTCCAGCTTCAGCACGTCCCAGGGGATTTGCTTGATCAGGTTCAGTGAGGAATAGCCAACGCCGAAATCGTCCACTGAAGTGCTGATGCCGGAGGCCTGGAGCGCAGCGACAACGCACTTCAGATCCTTGAATTCCACATCGGTCGTCGTCTCCGTCAGTTCGATTTCAATCAGCTCGTGAGGGACATTGTGACGGTCGACGATTTCCACGATATGCTCAAACAGATCTGGGTCGGTCAGATGACGGCGGGACAGGTTCACGGATATCCTGACAACGGGCTGGCCGACGTCCAGCCAGCGCCTGAGATCCTGACAAACGCTGTCCAGCATATAGAAGTCGAGCTTGCAGATGTCAGAGCCCCGTTCCAGGGCGGGGATAAAATCGATCGGAGGAATGAGCCTTCCCTTGTGTATCCAGCGACAGAGGGCTTCAGCGCCAATGATTTTTCGGGTGCTGATATCGACCTTGGGCTGATAATAGACGAGAAATTCCCGCTTTTCAGGGCGCCTACAAACTTTCGCTGAACCTTGGCGGCCTTTGCTTTGGCGTGTTTGAATTCGTCGGTGTAATAGATGATGTCGTCGGTGTTTTCCCGTTTGGCAATCAGATAGGCCTGAATAATGCGGTTCATCAGCTCGCCGGGGTTTGTGATATCCGAATCGTCAAGTATGCTGCAAATACCCGCGACAGCAGAGATGACGATACCGTTTTGATCGTCATAGGGGATGGGGATGCCTTCCAGGCATTTGAGAACGTCAGGCAGATGTTCGGTGTTGAAGAGGGCCACGAAGTTGTCGCCGCCCAAGCGGGAGACAAAGCTTTCAGGCCCCGCGGCTTCGCTCAATGCGGCGATGTAATTGCGCAGGGCAGTGTCGCCGGCGGTCATGCCGCCCTGCTCGTTGACGACGGAGAAATTCTTCAGGTTGATGCGGATCGCGGTTTTTCCCACCAGCGTGCCCTTTGATTTATGCTTCATAATTTGGGCGTAGAAGTACCTCAAATTGTGATTGCCGTCATCGTCGAAGAAGAGCAGCTTTTCTATGATCTCCTCCTGCCTGGTCTTGTTCAGGTAGGTGAGCATCATGCGCTGGACGGTTTCCACACGGCGGCGTTCGAAATCTGTGAACGGGGCGGCGCCTTCCGCCTGATAGACGTCGCAGGTGATGACGGTTCGGGCGCGTGTCGTAAGGCGCTTGGAGGAGACCAGCACATGCTTTTCCCACTGTCATAACAGACGAACGGTTCCCCTTCACCGCGCTGCTCGTGGGCGGGGGAGGGGTAGAAGGTCGTAACCCCTTTGGAAACCCGCAGTTCCTTGCACAGCTCGGCCAGTGTGGAGAAGATGGCTGGGACGTCGAACGCGTCCAGGCTGGTCATCAATTCGACAAGTCGTTCAAACGCAGAAAGTTGCTCCATATGGATTGCTCCTTCAGGAAGTTTGACAGTATGATTATAACATAAATAAGTGACATTAACATGTGGTTTAGTTGCCGTTTTGAATTATATTTTTGACCGAATATATAGACGAATATCATGTTGCTGTGATATAATGGATACATTACACAACCGTTCTGTGTCGCGCGGATGGCGGAGATATGGATCACAGTGAAGAAGAGGCATGTTTACAGCAATAGTTGACGCGCCCGTGTTTCTGGGCAATCCAGGAACAATTTGTCATCCGGGTACGTCTTATCTTTGCGATTGATGTCCAGGCCATTAAATGATATATTGATCCGGCAATTCGATTGGAGGCAGGACACATGACACCGAACCAGTATCTGTGGGCGCAGGCGAGGGACCGACTGGTCGCTGCCGTCACCGGCATCGGCTTCTCCGCTGAGCTGGCCGAGCTGATGGCGCGGCAGCTGAAAAGCCCCAAGGCAATTGACAGGATGACCTCTTATGTCCACCAGGCGCATCCACGCACCGAGGAGATGCTGGTGGACGAGATGCTGGCCATCTGCGCCGAGATCGAAGCCTGGCGGGAAAAGAAGGAAAGCCAGGAGGCTCAAGCCCGGTACAACGCCAGGCTCTATTACAGGAAATGGGAACCGGACGAGGAGGAATGAGGCTATGAATAAGTTCATCCCGAAGGAAAAGCTGGGCAAGAAGGCCCGCAAGCAGCTCGACAGCGAGCAGCGCACCACCTGGACGTTTTCCCCGGTGACGAAAAAGGTGGAAAGCAAAAAGCGCTACAACCGCAAGAGAAAAGCCCATGACCGCAATGACGACTGCGGCATGGGCTTTCCTTTTGGATACGCATCCGAACGACGCAGAGCTTGATGGGCCACAGTACGCCGGAGATGACGTTGAGTGTCTACGCCAAGCAGGAGGACACGAGGCTTCCGGAGACCATGAAGCAGATGAGCGGGTTTTTGCACGGGGACAAAACTGCAAAAGAACCGACTACACGGGGCTCCTGATTTTGTGACAAAAACCAGGTTGAAAGCGGTATGTCTGTTGAGATTTTGCATAAGTCATTAGCAATAATTGCATTTTTCATGTAGCTGCTTAAGAGGAGTTTTGGCTTTTTTATCGAAATCTACAGCATGCCGTGTTTTAAGCCACGTATGACAGAAGGAGAGTTTCAATCGCTGTTTGATGTGCAAGGGGGGACGCAGGTGAAGCGGAAGACGGCGAAGGAGCTGCTGGCGGAATCCTTTCGGGAGCTGGCGCAGGACCGGGACATCGACAAGATCACGGTGCAGGACATCGCGAAAAACTGCGGATATTCCATCGCGACCTTCTATCGGCAGTTCAGGGACAAGTACGATCTCATCGCCTGGGACTATGCCCGCGACGTGCAGAAGCTCCTGGAGCAGGAGGACGGCACCCGGAAAGACTGGCGGCGATCGCTTTCCGACGCGGCGGAATACTATGATAGACAGAGGCAATACCTCGCCAATCTGCTCACCAATACCAGCGGATATGATTCGTTTATACGATATATGGCGGAGATTCACTTCAACGCCCTGATGAACCGCATTCGCCCTGCTTTCGATTCATGCGAGCCGGACAGGAAGATGGAGATGCTCGTGCGGTTATACGGCTTCGGCACGGTCATGCTCACCTGTGAGTGGATCCTGGGGAAATACCCCGTGAGCCGGGAAACACTGACGGAGGTGTATGCTGTTTCTCTTCCGGAGCCGCTGAGCGTATACTTCCAATAGGCAATGATAGGATATCGTTGTTTTTTCTCATAATGAGAAAATTAGACGACATCCTGAATTGATTTATTCCCTCCAATCGTTACAATAATAATTGTGATTGCGCGCAACCAAGCGCAAAACAATGATTATTATGATATGGAGGGAAATACAATGACGAAGATCGAGTTTCTGCAGGCACTGGCAAAGGGCTGGTTCGGCAATTCCCAGCAGCATTCCATCCAGGCGCAGATGTTGAAGCAGCGCGGCTTCGGCAAGCTGGCGGACAGGATCATGGCGGAATCCGACGAGGAATGGGCCGAGGCCAAGAAGGTGAACGCCCGCCTGATCGAGCTGGGCGTGACCCCGAAGGTGGAGCTGCAGGAGTATCCCGTGTTCACGGATATCAGGGAAATGCTGGAGTACGACTGCAAGGACGCCGCCGAGGCGCTGCCCATGATGAGCAAGGCGCTGGCGCTGTTTGAGGACGACTTTGTGACCCGCAGCATGATCCAGGAGTTCATCGTGGACGAGCAGGACCACTTCAACTGGGTGCGGCAGCACCTGAATCTGATGCAGGAGATCGGGATGGAGAACTACCTGATCGAGCAGCTGGGCGAATGAGGAGGAACGAAGCGTGAATGAAAAGGAAATGATTCTCGAAGCCATGCGCAAGGCGGGTGAGCCGCTGAATGCGGGCAAGGTCGCGGAGCTGACGGGGCTGGACCGGAAGGTTGTTGACAAGGCGTTTGCGGCGATGAAGAAGGAAGGCAGCATTGTCTCTCCCATCCGCTGCAAGTGGGAACCCGCTGAGAAGTAAGGACCAGGCAAGGGGTTGACGACATTCATCGCCAGCCCCTTTGCAAAAGGGCGAATCAATGGAGAACAAACAGTACGACGCAGGATGTGAGAGCATCCGCCTGGCCAACCAGCTCTGCTTTCCGCTGTACGCCTGCGCGAAGGAGGTCATCCGCCAGTACCGGAGGCCCTTGGAAGCGCTGGACCTGACCTATACGCAGTACATCGTGATGATGGTGCTGTGGGAGCAGGGCGACATGACGGAGAGCGAGCTGGGCCATACCGTGCGCCTGGACTCCGGCACGCTGACGCCGCTTCTGAAGCGCCTGGAGAAGCAGGGGCTGATCGTGCGCACCCATCCGGAGAGCCGGGAGCGCAAGCTGTTCCTGTCGCTGACGGAGAAGGGCGCAGCGCTTAAGGAGCGCGCTCTGGACGTGCCCGGCCAGATGAACGGCTGCATCGACCTGCCGGCGGAGGAGCTGATGCAGCTGAAATACCTGTTGGACAAGGCATTATCGAGAATGGGGAGGACGAGAACATGATTTACGATTACACTCTGATGACGGGCAAGGGCGGAGAACTCAACCTTTCGGACTACAGGGGCAAGGTCATTCTGGTGGTGAACACCGCCACTGGCTGCGGCTTCACCCCCCAGTATGCGCCCATCGAGCAGCTGTACAGGGATTATCACGACCAGGGCCTGGAGATTGTGGACATCCCCTGCAACCAGTTCGGCGGCCAGGCCCCCGGCTCGGACGACGAGATCCATGAGTTTTGCACCGTCCACTACAATACCACCTTCCCGCAGATGAAGAAGGCGGACGTCAACGGCGCGAACGAGCTGCCGCTGTACACGTATCTCAAGTCCCAGAAGGGCTTCGAGGGCTTCCAGGAGCACCAGTACAAGGCGCTGCTGGAGAAGATGTTCTCCGAAGCCGACCCCGACTGGGCCAGCAAGCCGGACATCAAGTGGAACTTCACCAAGTTCGTCGTCGACCGCGTGGGCAACGTCGTGGCCCGCTTCGAGCCCACCGCCGACATGGCGGAGGTGGAAGCCTGCGTGAAGTCATTGCTTTGAGGATTTGCCCGGGGACTGGAAGTGTCCGCGCTGCAGACAGCCCAGGGAGAAGTTCAACAGAGCGTGAGCGCACGGGAGGGAGCCATGGAATCCAATTTCAATCTTCAGGAGCACATCGCCAAGGGCGTTGAGAGGATCGTGGCGGACACGCTGAAGGCCACGCTGCGCGACCCCAGGGAGAGCGCCTTCATGGTCAAATTCGCGGCGGCGGCCAACAGGGCCACAAAGCGCCGCCTGGAGCTGGAGCAGGAAGGGCTGCACGTGCCGTCCTTCCTGATCGCCAGCATCACCAGCGCCTGCAACCTGCACTGTGCGGGCTGTTATTCCCGCTGCAACAACGCCACGGTGGACGCAGAGCCGGTGAAGCAGCTGAGTACCGAGGAATGGAAGGCCATCTTCAGGGAGGCCGAGTCGCTGGGCATCAGCTTCATCCTGCTGGCGGGCGGCGAGCCGCTGCTCAGGTGAGATGTCATCGAGGCGGCGGGGCAGATGAAGAACCTGCTGTTCCCGATCTTCACCAACGGCACCTGCATGGATGACACCACCTTTGCCCAGCTGGACAAGTGCCGCAACCTGATCCCGGTGCTGAGCATCGAGGGGAACAGGGAGATCACCGATGCAAGGCGGGGGGAGGGCGTCTACGACCGGCTGATCGCCGCCATGGACCGGCTGCACGGGAAAAACCTGCTGTTCGGCACGTCCATCACTGTGACTACCGAAAATATCCAGGATGTCACCTCGCCCCGGTTCATGGAGAAGCTGGTCGATCGGGGCTGCAAGCTGGTGTTCTTCGTCGAGTTCGTGCCCGTGACGGAGGAAGCGAAGCACCTGGCCCCGGATGACCCCGAGCGGGAATACCTGCTCGGCGCCATCCGGGGGCTACGGGAAATCTTCCCCGAGCTGATGGCCCTGGCCTTCCCGGGCAACGAGAAGGCGAACGGCGGCTGCATGGCGGCGGGCCGGGGTTTCTTCCACATCAATTCCCACGGCGGCGCGGAGCCCTGCCCGTTCTCGCCTTATTCGGACGTCAACGTGCGCGAGTTGGGCGTGCGCGGCGCGCTTCGATCCCCGCTGTTCATGGCGCTTCGGGAGGGCGGCGTGCTGGACAACGACCACGTGGGCGGCTGCGTGCTGTACGAGCAGCGGGACAAGGTTGAAAAGCTATTGGCCGGAGAGGCCGTTTGAACGAACAGGAGGAATACACCATGAAGATCACCATTTTGAACGGAAGCCCCAGGAAGCAGAACACCGCCGCGATGGTCGAAGCGTTTGCCGAGGGCGCGAAGGCTGCGGGACACGACGTCGAGACCATCCAGGTCGGCAAGCTGAAAATCAACGGCTGTCTCGCCTGCGAATACTGTCATGGCAAGGGGGAGGGCAAGTGCGTCCAGAAGGACGACATGGAGAAGGTCATGCCCGCCTATCTGGGGAGCGACATGATCGTGTTCGCCTCCCCGATCTATTATTATGCCATGACGGCGCAGATGTACGCGGCCATCCAGAGGATGTACTGCATCGGCAAGCCGGCGAAGGCGAGCAAGGCGGCGCTGCTGCTCAGCTCGGGCAGCCCGAATGTCTATGACGGGGCTGTCGCCACTTACAAGCGCATGCTGGCGCTGATGGGCATCGAGGACAAGGGTATCTTCACCGCCGCCGGAGCCGAAAACGGGTCCGAAGCCAAGCTCTCGGAGATCCGCGAATTCGCCAAAGCGCTGTAATCACCTGAGAAGAATCAGACAAACCATGACCACAGGCGTCGCATGGCGGTCTGTGGTCATGGGGCAAATGGGGAAACGAGAATGACGATATGCTATTTTACCGCCACCGGCAACTGCCTGTACGTGGCCCGCAGGATCGGCGGTACGCTGCGCTCCATTCCGCAGCTCATGCGGCAGGAGAGGATCGAAATCGAGGATGACGCGGTGGACCCGGAATCACGCCGCCAATATCCTGAAAAAGGACACGGCGCGTTCCTATACCGTCAGCGACGATTGCGTGCGCTGCGGCATCTGCGCAAAGGTTTGCCTGGCGAACAACATTGAGGTCACGGAGGATGGCGTGCGCTTTTCCGATCACTGCGAGGTCTGCTATGCCTGCCTGCACAACTGTCCGCACCACGCCATCCACATGCCGCTGGAGGCGGGAACCACGCAGTTCAGAAACGAGCATGTGACCGTGAAGGACATCATCCAGGCCAACGAATGAAAGAGTCATTTAATGGAGGAGAAGACCATGAATAAAAAGATCGTTGTCGTGAACGCGGGCCCCAGGAAGGGGTGGAATACTGACACGCTGCTCACAGAGGCCGGAAAGGGTGCCCAGGAAGCAGGCGCAACCGTGACAAGGTTCGATCTCTTTCGGCTTGAGAAGTACACCGGCTGCATCTCCTGCTTTGGCTGCAAGAGGGAGAAGAACAAGGGCCGCTGTGTCCGCCGTGACGGACTGACGCCCGTGCTGGACGCCATTCGGGAGTCGGACGGGCTGATCATCGGCTCTCCGAATTACCTGTCTGAAATGACGGCATCCTTCCGGGCACTGTATGAACGGTTGATCTTCCAGAACCTGACCTACAATGTAGAATCGCCCTGTTGCATTCCGCGCTCGATCCCTGTGCTGCTGATCATGACCAGCAACGCGCCGGACACCGGATATCTCGGACTCCTTCGCAATTATCAGCAAACCCTGTCGCGCTTCGTAGGGCCGACGGAGCTCCTCGTCAGCGGAAATACACTCCAGCTGAAGGATTACAGCAAAACCGATTGGCCGTGGACATTGTTCAACCCGGAAGAAAAACAGCACCGCCATGAGACGATCTTTCCGCAGGAATGCAGGAAAGCCTATGAAATGGGCACTGTACTGGCCCGCTGAAGCAATATAAAAAAATTCATAATGGAATCCACAGTTCAAAACAGAATAAGATTGCCCGGCAGTTTTCTTGGTTACGACGATCAGGCTTGCGGCCGGGCTTTTCTTATCTCAATATTGACAAAACCATTCTGTTATCATATAGTGTAACTGTATCAGATACAATTATGAAAGGAAGAGCGCAATGATTTCTGATCTCATTCAGCGAAGAAAGAGTATACGCACCTTTGACGGCAAGCCCCTCAGCGCGGAGGATCGTTCCGCCCTGGAGGATTATACCGCTTCTTTGTCAAATCCCTTCTCCGTTCCAATCACCTTTCGGCTGCTCGACGTGAAGGAATATGGATTGTCCAGCCCCGTGATCGTCGGCGCGGACACCTACCTTGCGGCGAAGGTCGAGAAGGTTCCGAATTTTGAAATCGCCTACGGATACAGCTTTGAGAAGGTCTGCCTGTTTGCGCTGTCCCGTGGAATTGGAACCGTGATGCTGGCCGCATCCCTGAGCCGTACTGCCTTTGAAAAAGCGATGGCGGTGAAGGATGGTGAGGTCATGCCCGTGGCGAGCCCTGTCGGTTATCCTGCGGAAAAGAAGTCCATCCGGGAAAGTCTGATGCGCAAGGGCCTGAAAGCGGATGACCGCAAACCCTTTGACCGGCTGTTCTTTGTGGACGACTTCAATCATCCCCTCCCGCAGGCGAATCCCTATGCGAAAGCGCTGGAGATGGCGCGATGGGCTCCATCTGCTGCCAACGCACAACCCTGGCGGGCCGTGGTGGACGGCGACAGCGTTCATTTCTATGAAGCCAAGACCATGAAGGACAGCCCGCTGGGGGACATCCAGAAGGTGGATGTGGGCATCGCGCTGGCGCATTTCGACATGACCTTGGAGGAAGAAGACGTCAACGGTTCCTACAGCTTCTCCGATCCGGGGATAGCTGCCCCGGAAAACACGCATTATATTGTCACCTACAGGAGGGCATGATGGATACAAGGTTTTCATCCGCCATTCACATACTGATTATGATCGCCGGGTCCGAGCAGCCTCTCACATCAGAGGCCATTGCGAACAGCGTTGGCACCAATCCAAGCTACATCCGCAAGGTAACGGGCCTTTTGAAGAAGAAGGGCATCCTCGACAGTCGGCAGGGCATCCATGGCTTTTCACTGTTGATTCCTCCGGAAAACCTCTCTCTTTATACGATTTACCAGGCCATCAATGCGTCGGATGAGGTTCACGTCTTTGACCTGCACCAGAATCCCAACGATGAATGCATCGTCGGACGGCATATCCGTCCGGTGCTGACTGAAACCTTCCGCGAGGTTGAGGAGAAGGCGGAGCGACAGCTCAAGCAGGCCACCCTTGCGGACTGTATGGAAAAAATGCGTACCAGGATAGGAGAAGAGCAATGAAGGCAGCGGTTTTGACCGGGTATGACAAGAACGGACACATGTTGGAGATTCGGGACATTCCAATGCCCGAGATGAAGGATAATGACGTATTGGTGAAAATCCGCACGGCGGGCGTCAATCCCCTGGACAACATGATCGTCAAGGGCGAGGTCAAAATGATCGTGCCTTACAGCTTTCCTCTTGTCATGGGAAACGAATTTGCAGGGATCGTGGAGAAGGCCGGCAAGAGCGTCAGAAAGTTTCAACCGGGCGACCGGGTGTATGGCAGAATGAAACTGAAGCGCATCGGCACATTCGCTGAATACGCGGCCATCGACCAGGGTGCCGGAATATCTCTCGGACGAGGAGGCTGCCTCCGTGCCGCTGACAGCCCTGACCGCGATGCAAGCCCTGGCCCTGATGAAGCCAAAGAGGGGAGAGATCCTATTCATCTCCGGCGGCGCGGGAAGCCTTGGCGCGATGGCGATTTATGTCGCCAAGAGCTACGGACTGACTGTGATCACAAACGGAAACGGCGCCAGCGAGGAACGGGTCAGGCGTCTTGGGGCGGCTCGAAAGGTAAGACGATTTTGAAAATATCTGGATTACAGCATCGCTCAGTACAAGCCATCCATTCAACGCAACGATGCGCTGTCCGAGATATCCTGGACGTAGACGTTTGAGGCCATGGAGGCCAGGAAGATGATCGAATAGTATGTAATTCAGGCGGCAGACGACAAAGGCCACGCTCATCGGAAAGATGTGGTGCGCGAAGCCGTAGAAGAAACAGACCACGACAAGGATCAGGGTGTCCGTCACCATGACCACTTTGTAGCCCAGCCGATCTATGATCTTTATCTGGCAGCAAGGTTCATGGCCTCACAGGGCTGCAACCTGATTCTGCACAGCCGGGATTTAAAGCACACGGAGAAGGTGCTTTCAGAGGTTCAGGACATGGGCATTATGATGCGGCTTTGCGACGACGCGCTGATCCCCCAGTACAGGCGGCTGGTGGATATCATCCACAGGGAGGACTGTCCTGTCATCGCCCAGCTGGCGCTGGGAGCGTACTATCGTCCTGTCGGCAGTGGCAAATTCATGCAGGTGGAGCCGGACGGCATGACCGTCGAGGAGATCCGCCTCGTGGAGTCGCAGTTCATCGACGCAGCCGTTCGGGCGCAGAAGGCTGGCTTCGACGGCGTTCAGCTGCACATCGCCCACTTTTTCTTCCTGAGCCGGTTCGTCAGCCCTGCAGTGAACCATCGGGAGGACGAATATGGCGGCTCCACGGCCAATCGTGCCCGCATCGTGCTGGAGATCATGGCGGGTATACGGGCCATTGCGCCGGGCCTGCACATCACGGCGAAAATCAACTCCAGCGATTTCACCTACGGCGGCTTGGATAACGACGAGAGCCTGGAGCTCTGCAAGCTGCTGGCGTTATCCGGCATTGATTCCATCGAGGTCTCCGGCAACGGCACTTCCGTCTCCGGCATCAGGGCCCATGTGAACGAGGGTTACTTCCTGCCCTTCGCGGCGCGATTGGCAGAGGAAGTGGACGTGCCGGTGATGCTGGTGGGCGGCCTGAGGGCGCTGGACTCCATGGAGGCCGTGCTGAACCGGACGAAGATCGAGCTGATTTCCCTGTCCCGCCCGCTGCTGTGCGAGCCGGACCTGCCGAAAAGGATGCAGGCCGACCCGAAAACCGTCTCCCGCTGCATCTCCTGCAACCGCTGCTATTCCTCGGATGCGCACAGGTGTATTTTCAGGAAGTGATCGAAATGAAGGAACTGAATATCGCCACCAAGCGCGGCTCTGTATTGTACGGTGTGTTATTCGACGCGCCGAGGCGCGAGGACTGAATCTCCGATTCGCCCACTCGCGGTCTTTCTCGTGGAGAAAAACTTGAAAACCCTTCGGGTTTCCAATCTCAAAAAGCGGATACCATGGTCATTGCCATCACGGGCATTCACGGCAACTTCTATTCCAATCCGTTTTACTACAACTTCGGCGATACGCTGAACGCGGGCGGGATCGACTTCATCTACGCCCAGACCAACGACGCCATGGACACGGTGCGTTCGCGGAACGTGGTGACGGGGCGGGAGGAGATCGTCGGCTCCTGCAACGAGCGCTTCGCCTGGACGGATGAGGACATCGAGGCCTACCTGGACTACGCGGAGCAGGCGGGCTATAAGCACATCATCCTGGGAGGGCACTCTGAAAAACATTAACGACCACATGCCCACGGCGAAGCAAAACAAGCTGATCTTCATCGAAAAGACCGGCCACACCTACCAGCAGAAGGAGCAGGAGGTTGCGGACAAACTGCTGGGACTGGTGAAGGCATGGGAGGAGGAGCGCGTATGCCTTTCATCACCTGCAAGGTGAACCGGCCCGTCAGCCGACCGTAGGAGGCAGAAATCAAGGCCCGCATGGGCAAAGCCATCGAACTGGTGCCCGGCAAGAGCGAGCAGTATCTGCTGTTGTCCTTTGAGCCGGACAGCCGCCTCTGGTTGCGAGGCGACGACAGCCAGTCCATGGCCTATATCGATGCCGCCATCTTTGGCAACGAGGGACATTATGGCTACCATAATGTATTTTTTATGCAAGAATTTTGCACAAAAAATGTTTATGCATTGATTCTTCAGTGAGTACCATCTGACAATGATAACATTCAGAGCGTATGCTTCTCTTGCGAGGCCGTGTCTACAGTCTGTTTCCTGCGTGCCGTGTGCTAACCATAACAATTCATTATTACTATAGGCCTGTTCATATCAAAATTGACATGCATCATGTCTGCATTCCAATGAAAATCTTCCCTTTGGTACAGTTCCCAAACTGGAAATACTATGCTATGCTATTAATGGAAATATAGGGGAATGAATGATTTGTCGAAGGCCATATTACTTTAGCGAAAACTGTCTCAGAACAGCGTTGGGAGGGAGAGAACATGGCCAATAATTACATCATTGGCAGAACGGAGCGCGTTCGTGAACTGAAGGCGCTGCTTCAGCAGAAGCGGGCCGTGTATCTCTCGGCCTTCTTCTACGCGGGCAAGTCGGTCTTGCTGGATCAGCTGGCGAAGGCACTGGAGGGAACGGTGCTTCGCTTTGATATGGGGCGGGACGACTGGAACCAGTTCCAAAGCCAGGTACAGCAGACGCCGGACTGTACCCTGTTGATCGACAGCCTGCATCGGCTGGACGATGCCACCGCCCAGGCGCTTTCCACACTGATCGCCAACCTGGGTGATGGACAGCGCGTCGTGATGGCGGGAAGGGCACAGCTGCCCGCCTATCTGCACCAGCTTTGCGCCACCAACATTGTCGCGGTGCTCGACAAGGATTTTGTGTTATTCGATGAAGAAGAGATCATTCAGCTCTTCCTGGAATACGGTACTGCCATCAAGCCAGAGGACGCGGCCTGGCTCAAACAAAACACC
Source organism: Clostridia bacterium (assembly GCA_045658005.1). Taxonomy (GTDB): domain Bacteria; phylum Bacillota; class Clostridia; order Christensenellales; family Aristaeellaceae; genus UBA2862. The sequence continues at coordinate 39,710 of JAZOUD010000071.1, forward strand.
TGGGGCTGGCCGGTTCCGCTGCATATCACTGCGCAAAGGCTCCTGCGCGATCCCAGCCGCGACATCCGTGAGATTCGCACGGAGGTTGTAAAGGAGATGGAGAGCCTGTTGATCCAGGACGTGGTGGCGGGCTTTCCCGATGCGGAGCGGGTGCTGCTGTACAACCTGTCGCCGTTCCTCTCCTTCACGGAGGAGATGGCCCGCATGGTCACGGGCCGCGCGGACGCCCCGAAGCTGATGCGTGAAATCGCGCAGAAGTCGTATATGCTGCTCGATGAAAAGAACGGGCGCTATGCCTTTGTTCACTTTGTGCGCAACGCGCTGTTCAACGAAATGAAGAACAGCTATACCGACGACTATATTCGCAACCAGTACCGCCGCGCGGCGCTGTACCATGAACTGCAGGGCGACGCGACGGAGGCCGTCAGGATCTACATGCTCCTCGGGGACGCCGAGAAGATCAAGGAGCTGCTGATCCGCGACACCCATCTGCGCCCTTCCAACGGCGAATACGTGGATTTGAAGCCCGCCTACGACATGCTCCCTCGGGAGGCCATACTGTCCTCACCGGAGCTGATGAAGGGCATGTGCATGATCGAGAGCCTGCGCGGCCATGTGGCCGAGAGCGACCACTGGTATGACGCGCTCAGGGCCTACATTGACAAGACCCCCGCCACGGATGCCAACCGCCGCAACGCTCAGGAAGCAGTGGCCTACCTGGACATCGCCCTGTCCCATCGGGGAACGGGCAACATTCTCAAAACACTTGTGTCCACCGCGAAGCTGGGCCTGTTCACCGATTCCAATTCCTGGCGCGGCGGCTTCAACGTGGCGGGCAACAGCGTGAGCCTGATGAACGGCGGCAAGGACTTTTCCCGGTGGAACCCACACGGCCGGACCCTCTACCGACTGTTCCGAGCGCCGGTGGAGCTGGCCCTGGGGCGTGGCGGCAGCGGCATGGCGGACATTGCCATCGGCGAGTGCCTGCTGGAATCCAGCCTCGACGGCGACTATGCCGAGGCTTGGCGCATGGTCAGCCAGGGCATGTCCCGCGCCGCCGACGATATTGAGATGCACTGCGCGGCGACGGGCATACAGGCCCGCATCGTCATGGCCCAGGGCGACGTGGCCGCCGGATCGGACATGCTGAAGAATCGTCTGGAAACGCTCCCGGCGAAGACCTCGCCGCGGCTTCGGCAAAACCTGAAGTGCGCATGGCTGACGATGGAGCTGATGCAGGGCCACACCGCCGACGCCCTCGCCTGGCTGACCTCCGAGGCCCCGGACGAGACAAAAGAGTTTATCATCCTCGACCGCTATCGCTATATGTTGAAGCTGCGTCTGTACATCATCACCGGCAACTGGGTCAAAACCCGGCTGCTGATCAACCGACTGTCGGACTACTTTGAACGCTACCAGCGCCCTTACCTGCGCATACAGCTCTATATGCTGGAAGCCCTGATCGACAGGCGCACCGGCAAGGACACATGGAAGGAGAAGCTGACCGGGGCACTCGACCTCGCAAGGCGCTATAAGCTGGTCCGCGTCATCGCGGACGAGGGCATCGCGGTGCTGGATATGCTGACGGAATTGAAGCTGCGGGAGGAAGCATGGGCGCAGGGCGTGCTCGCCCTCACGCGAACCCAGGCGGCGGCGTGCCCGGGCTTTATGCGCTCCATTGCCCAGCGACCGACGCTTAGCAACCGGGAATATCAGGTCTATTCCCTGATGATCTCCGGGATGCCCAACGCGAAGATCGCCCAATTGCTGAACATCACCGTTCGCGCGGTGAAATACCATGTCACGGAAATCTTCCGCAAGATGGATGTAACCACCCGCTCCGAGCTGATGAAAAAGGCCTATGAGCTGGGAGACCTACAGTGAATGTTATTCGGGAGTAACAGAACATGAAGCATAACATCAAGAGAGCGCTCGCATTGTTCATCGCGATGCTGCTGGCCGTGCCGACGTTCACGTTTGCGGAAGAACCCTCTGATGGTATCGTCGTGCTTGAACAGGTGCCCGCCGACGCGGCAGAGTTGGCCGTTTCGGACCTTGAACCGGAGGTCATGGAACTGGAGGATGTGTCTCTGGAATTGCCCGACCTCGACATCGATCTGCCCGTGGATGGATTGATCCAGGGAAATGCCGGGGAACCCGCGCCGGACAGCGTCGTTACCTGGTGTTTCATCGTGGAAGATACGCTGTTCGCCACCCAGGAGGCCCGCGACGGGGACTTGATTCTCCGCCCCGAGGATCCCGCTGCCCCGGAAGGACAGGTATTTGCCGGCTGGGTGCTGGAGGATGGCACCCGGTTGTTCGTGGATGCCGACGGCGACGGCGAGACCGACCCGGTCATCGCCCATCCGGACCCTCTTTGCCCCGAAGTGAATGTATTCGCCCGGTTTGTGGAGGCGGAGGTGCCTGCAGAAGAATCAGGTGAAGTCGCGCAGCCCGTCGAGGCCGAACAGCTTGCCGAAGCAGAACGGCCCGCTAAGGCCGAGCAGCCTGTCGAGGAAGAGCAACCCGCTGAAGAAGAGCAGCCCATAGAGGCTGAGCAGCCTGCCGAAGAGGAAGAACAGCCTGCCGAAGAAGAAGAACAGCCTGCCGAAGAGGAAGAACAGCCTGCCGAAGAGGAAGAACAGCCTGCCGAAGAGGAACAGCCCGTCGAGGCAGAGCAGCCCGTCGAAGCAGAGCAGGCCGCCGAGGCAGAGCAGCCTGCCGAAGCTGAGCAGTCCGTCGAGGCAGAGCAGCCCGCCGAGGAGGAACAGCCCGCCGAGGAAGAACAGCCCGTCGAAGTCGAGCAGCCCGTCGAGGCAGAGCAGCCCGCCGAGGCCGAGCAGCCTGCCGAGGAGAAGCAGCCTGCCGAAGCTGAGCAGTCCGTCGAGGAAGAACAGCCCGTCGAGGCAGAACAGCCCACTGAGGCCGAGCAGCCTGTCGAGGAAGAACAGCCTGCCGAGGAAGAGCAGCCCGCCGAGGCCGAGCAGTTTGCCGAGGAGGAGCAGCCCGCCGAGGAGGAGCAGCCTGCCGAGGCAGAGCAGTCCGTCGAGGGAGAACAGCCCGCCGAGGCCGAGCAGCCCGCTGAAGCAGAGCAGCCCGCTGAAGAAGAGCAGCCCGTCGAAGAAGAGCAGCCCATTGAGGCTGAGCAGCCTGCCGAAGAGGTAGAACAGCCTGCTGAGGCCGAGCAGCCCGCCGAGGAGGAACAGCTCGTCGAGGAAGAGCAGCCCGCCGAGGAAGAGCACCCTGCCGAGGCCGAGCAGTCTGCCGAGGAAGAGCAGCCCGCCGAGGCCGAGCAGCCCGCTGAAGAAGAGCAGCCCGTCGAAGAAGAGCAGCCCATTGAGGCTGAGCAGCCTGCCGAAGAGGAAGAACAGCCTGCTGAAGAGGAACAGCCTGCTGAGGCCGAGCAGCCCGCCGAGGCCGAGCAGCCCGTCGATGAAGAGCAGCCCGCCGAGGCAGAGCAGCCTGCCGAGGCAGAGCAGCCTGCCGAAGAGGAAAAGCCCGCCGAGGAGGAGCAGCCTGCCGAGGAAGAGCAACACGTCGAAGAAGAACAGCCCGCCGAGGAGGAGCAACCTGCCGAGGAGGAGCAGCTTGCCGGGGAAGAACAGTCCGCCGAGGAGGAGCAGTCCGCCGAGGACGAGCAGTCTGCCGAGGAAGAGCAGCCCGCCGAAGCCGAGCAGCCCGCGGAAACCCAACAGCCTTCCCCAGCGACCGAAGGGAGCGATTCAGGGGAAGGTGGCCCGCGTAGCGGGTCGGAAGAGGTCGTTTCCCCTGGGGAAATGGTTGCAGAAGAAGATCAAGGACAGCCTGCCGAGGAAGACCAGCCTGCCGAGGGTGAATCCACCGGCGAGGAACAGCCAGAGCAGCCCACCGGCGAAGCCACCGAAGAAGAAGCTGCCGAGGGCGAACCCACAGCCGAAGGCGAATCCACCGTAGAGGAACAGGCCCAGCAGCCCGCCGACGAAGTCACAGAAGAAGAAATCCCCATGGAAGACCCCGTGGAAGCGGAGGGCGTAGCCATCCGGCCGGTCAGCGTGGTATTCGACGCCATGCCCGAGACGGCTGTGGTGACGGTCTGGCCCGCCGCCACGGAGGAGGTCCCGGTTCCCGAGGCCATCCCCGCGCAGGAGGACGGCTCCTTTGCGCTGCTCCCCGGCGAATACACCTACACTGCCGAGGCGGAGGGCTATGTTTCCCTTGAAAACGTGCCCTTCACCGTGACGGGCGACGCGCAGGCGCTGCGGCTGTCCTTTGCGCTGGAGGCGGTTCCGGAGGAAACCCCGAAGCTCGCGGCCTTTGAACAGTCCCAGACCGTCAGCGGCGTTACCGTCACCGTCAGGGCCGAGCCGGGCGTGTTCCCGGAGGGCGCGGCGCTCTCCGTGAAGCGCGTGCCGACCTATAAGAAGCGGCAGGCGGACGCGGCCATCGGGGACGTGCGCGACGAGGACGCCAACGTGGCCGTCAGCTACACCTTCGACATCAAGGTGATCGACCCGGAAACCCGCCGGGAGCTCCAGCCCGCCGAGGGGCGGAAGGTGGAAGTGTCCTTCGCCCTGGCGGAGGTCGCCGACGATAACCTGGAGACCAGCGTCTACCACATCGACGGCAGCGGCGAGGCCCAAAAGCTTGACGTGGCGACGGAAATCACCCCCGAGACCGGCGAGGAGACCACCGCCGTGGTGGAGACGGAGGGCTTCTCCCTCTACACGGTGGAGTTTACCTATAATACCTTGAAATACGTGCTGCCCGGCAACACGTCCGTTCCCATGTCCGAAATCCTGTCCGACCTCGGTCTGTCCGGCGAGGCGGAGGCGGTTTTGATCAGCGACCCCGGTCTGTTCTCCGCAAGCAATGAGAGCGGCGAATGGGTCGTCACCGCGCACCGGGCGTTCGATACCGCCGAGTGGATGAAGGTCACCATCAACGGCGTGACCTATGAAATCACCGTGACGGACGATAACGAGGTGAAACATTCAGGCACCTGGGGCACCTGCCCGTGGGAGATCTCGGAGGAGGGCGTGCTCACCGTGCATCCGGGCGAGGGGGTCTACGTAGATGGAAGCCCCTGGGCTGTCTACGCCGATGACATCATGTCCGTCGCCTTCAAGGCGGAGGACGGTTATAAGGTCAACCCGCCCGAGGACTGCGCGTCCCTGCTCAGTGGCCTCGGCAAGGTTGAGCGCATCGACGCGTCGGGGCTCAACACCTCCAATGTCACGGGCATGAGATACATGTTCTACAGCTGCGCCGCCCTCGCCTCCCTCGACCTCTCCGGCTGGGATACGGGCAAAGTGAAGGACATGAGCGGCATGTTCGAACGCTGCGCCGCCCTCAAATCCCTCAACCTCTCCGGCTGGGACACGGGCGCCGTGGAGGACATGGGGGACATGTTCTACAGCTGTTCCCAGCTCGTGACCATTAAAGTGGGCGCCTCGTGGTCCGCGTCCGACTGGTCTGATGGCATGTTCTCAGGCTGCACCTCCCTCGTGGGCGGCGCGGGTACCCACTATGACGGGAATCACGCGGATGCCGCCTACGCGCACATCGATTTCGGCGCGGACGACCCCGGGTACCTGACGTTCTCCGAGGACGGCAGCTTCATCGTAATCTTCAGCAGCGACGGCGGCAGCCCGGTGAAGAACCAGATCATCACAGATGGGGAAAAAGCCGTCCGTCCCGTCGACGAGCCGACGAAGGACGGCTTCAGGTTCCTGGACTGGTATCAGGTCACGGACGGCGGGATGGCGGCGCAGCCCTTCGACTTTAAAAGCACACCGATCACAGCGAACACCAAAGTGAAGGCGAAGTGGGCCCCGCTTTATGCCGTCGTAATCCCGGATGGCATCGAAAACGGCACGGTTACTGCAAAGCCGGCCTCCGCCGCCGAGGGCGATACCGTCACCCTGACCGTCGTCCCGGGTGAGGGCTTCTTGCCGGATAGCCTGAGCTATACCTATATCCCCGAGGGCGAGTCGGAGACCACCGAATCCGTGCAGGCCGACGAAAGCGGCGTGTATAGCTTTACCATGCCCGCGGGCGACGTGACCGTGAGCGCCACGTTCCGCGAGGCAGCCACCCCCTGGAAGAAGCTGCAGGCCCAGCTGAACGCGGGCGGCGAGGTCAAGCTGAACGACGACGTGACGGCTGACGAGGGCGAAGCGGGCCTGATCGTGCCCGGGGGCGTGAGCGTGACGCTGGATCTGAACGGCCATGTCATAAACCGCGGGCTGACCGGGAAAACAGACGACGGCTACGTCATCAAGGTCGGCCAAAATGGCAATCTGACCGTTGTGGACGGCGACCCTGACGCGATCCACGACCCCAAGATCACCTACACCGACCCGATGGATTCCACCAGGATCGTCACCGTCACCGGCGGCGTCATCACCGGCGGCAACAACGCAAATGGCGGCGGCGTGTACAACATGGGCACATTCACCCTGTCCGGCGGCGCGATCTGCGGCAACGCAGGCCTGAAAGCCGGCGTGTTCAACAAAGGCACATTCACCATGACCGGCGGCGCGATCAGCGGCAACTGCTGCTATCTCAGCGACGATCTCAGCGTTGGCGGCGTGTACAGCGAGGGCACGTTCACCATGACCGGCGGCGCGATCAGCGGCAACGGCGCCGCAGACGGCTACAGCGCCAATAGCTACGGCGGCGTGTACTTCAGCGGCACGTTCAAGGTCTCCGGCGGCGCGAAGGTCACCGGCAACAGTTTTCAACAAAGGGCCAGCAACGTCTATGTGACAGGGAACAGTGTGATCACCATCGACGGCACGCTGACCGGCGACGCCCAATTCGGCGTGACCACTGAGGCGAATCCGACCAAATGGAAACCCGTCGTCTTCACCAGCGGCCTTTCCGACTACGACGCGGCGGCGAAATTTACAAGCGACTTCGACAATTATTACCGCGTGCGCGTTAACGACAGCGGCGAGGCGGAGCTGTTTGTGCCCCAGTTCTACAGCGTGACCATTGACGCTGAAAACGGCACGGTGACCGCGAACAGGACCGGGGCCGCCGCGGGCGACGTCATCACACTGACCGACGAACCGGAGGCGTGCTACGCGCTGGACAGCCTGAGCTATACCTATACCCCCGAAGGCGGGTCGGAGACGACCATACCCGTACAGGCCGACGAAAGCGGCGTGTACAGCTTCACCATGCCCGCGGGCGACGTGACCGTGACCGCTGTGTTCGCCAGCGAATGGGTGGAGCTGTATAGTGCCATCGACAGCGCGGCCAGCGGCGCGAGGATCGACGTGAGCGAATACGACACGGATCACGACGGGCGCATCGCCTGCCCGGCAAACGGCCACGCCCTGGAAATTGACAAAGAGCTCACACTCGACCTGAACGGCCGCGTGCTGGACCGCCATCTGGCCAGCCCCGTGGAGGGCGGCTACGTCATCCACATCACTGATAGCGGCAACCTGACCCTCGAGGACGGGGATTCCAACGCGACCCACGACCCCGCAATCACCTGCACCGACCCCGTCACGAATCAGTCCGTCACCGTGAACGGCGGCGTCATCACCGGCGGCAACAACGAGGTCAACGGCGGCGGCGTGTACAACGAGGGCGTGTTCACCATGACCGGCGGCACGATCTGCGGCAACACAGCAAACGGCGGCGGCGGCGTTTACCAGTACGGAAATGTTGGCGAGTTCAAGGTCTCCGGCAGCGCGAAGGTCACCGGCAACAGGGTGGGCGAAGCGGACAACAACGTCTACCTGCCCAGCGGCAGGACGATCACCGTCGACGGCGCGCTGACCAGCGCCGGCCAATTCGGCGTGACCACCCAGGCGTCGCCCGCGGAGGGCAGCGTCGTCATCACCAGCGGCCTTTCCGACTACGACGCGGCGGCGAACTTTACAAGCGACAACGACGATTACCGCGTGCGCGTTAACGACAGCGGCGAGGCGGAGCTGTATGTGCCCGCGGCGTTCTACAGCGTGAACATTCAGCCCGCTGATTACGGCACGGTGACCGCGAACAGGACCACAGCCGCCGCGGGCGACGTCATCACACTGACCGACGAACCGGCGGCGTGCTACGCGCTGGCCAGCCTGAGCTATACCTATACCCCCGAAGGCGGGACCGAGACGACCATACCCGTACAGGCCGACGAAAGCGGCGTGTACAGCTTCACCATGCCCGCGGGCAACGTGACCGTGTCCGCTGTGTTCGCCAGCGAATGGGTGGAGCTGTATAACGCCATAAGCAGCGCGACCAGCGGCGCGGAGATCGACGTGAGTGAATACGACACGGATGGCGACGGGCGGATTGCCTGCCCGGAAAACAGCACTGCCCTGGAAATTGACAAAAAGCTCACACTCGACCTGCACGGCTGCGTGCTGGACCGCGGGCTGACCGAGGCCACGGAAAATGGCTACGTCATCCATGTCAGCGGGAACGGCGATCTGACCGTTATTGACAACGACAGCACCGCGACCCACGACCCCGCAATCACCTACACCAACCCCGTCACGGGAGAATCCGAAACCGTGAACGGCGGCGTCATCACCGGCGGCAACAACGAGGTCAACGGCGGCGGCGTGACCATCGACGGCGGCCGCTTCACCCTGTCCGGCGGCACGGTCTGCGGGAACAGCGCAGAGGTCTACGGCGGCGGCGTGTACGTGTCCGAAGGCGCGTTCACCCTGTCCGGCGGCACGATCAGCGGCAACAGCGGAGAATTAGGCGGCGCCGTGTCCGTCAGCGGCGGCAGCCTCACCATGACCGACGGCACGATCAGCGGCAACCGCGCGGTGGCGCACGGCGGCGGCGTGTTCGTCATGTGCGCGAACCTGGGCGAGGACGGCAATAGCCAGCAGATCGCCGCCAGCTTCACCATGAGAGGCGGCACGATCGAAAACAACACGGTGGGCTTCGCCGGCGGCGGCGTGTACATCAGTGGAGGTGATTCCACATTCACGATGAGCGGCACGGCGCTGGTCACCGGCAACAAGGTGCTGAATGATACCGACGGACATGGCGGCGGCGCGAGCATCTACGGCAAGTTCCAAATGAACGGCGGCACGATCAGCGGCAACACGGCATACGATGGCGGCGGCGTGTATAACAGCAGCGATTCCCAGTGGATGAGGATGAGCGGCGGCACGATCAGCGGCAACACGGCATACAACACCGGCGGCGGCGTGTCAGCCGAAGGAGCCAAGTTCACGATGAGCGGCGGCACCATTTCCGGGAACAACGCGTCCAAGGGCGGCGGCGTGTTGGCCCGCGGCGGCACGTTCACCATGAGCGGCAATGCGGTGGGCACCGACAACACGGCCCAATTGGGCGGCGGCGTGTCGGCCGTCGGCGCGTTCACCATGAGCGGCGAGGCGGCGGTCACCGGCAACAAGGCGATCGGCACCGACGAAGCCCCGGGCACCGGCGGCGGCGTGTACGTCGGCGGCGGCAGCTTCACCCTGTCGTCCGCTGGCGCGGTCAGCGGGAATACCGCGACTGACGCTGGCGGCGGCGTGTGGAACAAGGGCACGTTCAAGGTCTCCGGCAGCGCGAAGGTCACCGGCAACCAGTGGAAGGATGCGGACGACAGCGTCGTGGCCAGCAACGTCTACCTGGCCTCCGACAAAGTGATCACCGTCGACGGCAAGCTGGATAAAACCGCCGCCATCGGCGTGACCACCCAGGCGTCCCCCGTGTACGCCAGCGTCACCATCACCAGCGGCCTTTCCGGAAAGGGCGCGCTGGCGAACTTCACCAGCGACGTCGCGGACTGGCTCGTGTTCGACAATAGCGGCGAAGCCGCGCTGCTCGGCGAATGGACGGCGCTGCAAAACGCCATCAATGCCGCCACCGGCGACAACCCGACCGTCAAGCTGAGCGACTACGCCGGCGCGGACGGGCGCATCGTATGCCCGGAGGGCGGCAGCGGCCTGGCAATCGACAAAAAGCTCACCCTCGACCTGGACGGCTGCGTGCTGGACCGGGGGCTGGAAGCGGCCGCAGAAAACGGCTATGTCATCCTTGTCGGCGGGAGTGGAGACCTGACCGTTATTGACAACAACAGCACCGCGACCCACGACCCGGCCATCGCCTACGCCGACCCGACGGATTCCACCAGGACCGTCACCGTCACCGGCGGCGTCATCACCGGCGGCAACAACACCGCCAACGGCGGCGGCGTGTTCGACGGCAGCGGCGGCAGCTTCACCCTGTCCGGCGGCACGGGCAGCGGGAACACCGCGACAGGCTTGGGGGGCGGCGTGGCCGTCGGCGGCGGCAGCTTCACCCTGTCCGGCGGCACGGTCAGCGG
>JAZOUD010000072.1:0-38939 GCA_045658005.1 Clostridia bacterium
GGCACCGGGGGTTCGAATCCCTCTCTCTCCGCCAATTTCATAGCCGTGGAGAAGTACCCAAGAGGCCGAAGGGGCTCCCCTGCTAAGGGAGTAGGGTGGGATAACTGCCGCGAGGGTTCAAATCCCTCCTTCTCCGCCAAAGGCCCGAAAATGCCGTAGATACAGCGTTTTCGGGCCTTTTACTTCATTCAACAAATAATCAAAGATGGCTGGAAATTTTCTAAAATTGCATTCGGTTTACAACGCGGTTTACAACACATTTCGCTATATTTCAGGGTACTCCCCATCTTCGGGGAGTACCCTGAAAAAAGTACAGTATCAAATTTCTTTATTTCTTCCAAACGTAATCTCATAAGCCCCCATCGCCGCCAGCGTCGGTATCACCGCGTTCACAATCGCCAGCGCCGCGTTTTCCGGTGTCAGTCCGCCGCCAAACGCCGCGCTCGCCACCATCAGCACCAGGCACACCACATACACCAGCAGCCGCTTGGGAATCTTCCACACCTTGTCCAGCGGCGCCTTGATGAGTTGCACAAACAGCAGCGCAAACGCCGTACATCCCGCAATCGTTCCCAGCGCCTGCCATGTGAACGGCTCCGTGGGCAGACCGCCCGCACCGCCACTCTCCGCCACCTGCTCAATCGCACCCACGCCCTGGGCCACGTCCGCGGCCACCTCGATGGCTTCCGCCGCGCACGCTGTCACGGCAAACACCGCCAGCATGACCAAAATGGCCATCATCGTAAAAGCAAACCTCTTCATCCTTCATACCTCCTTACTTCATCCCAAAGTGCCCCAACAGGAACATCACAATCCCGGAGATCACCGCCGCAATGACAGCGTCCCATCGCTTCGCCGGCTTGCTCTTGATCTCGTCCACGTCCTGCTTGACCTCGCTGACCTTTTCCTCCGTTGATTTCAGCGACATCCCCTGCTTCTCCAGCACAGTTGCCAGTCTGTGGACCGTCTCTGTCAACTCCTTGATGTCGGCCTGCTGGCGAAACAGCGTCTTGATCTGCTCATCCATCCGCGCCTGGATTTCAAGTATCCTCCATCACAAAAAGAGAAGCAAGATGAACATTTTTCGTATGTCCATCTTGCTTCTCGTAATGTCGTCTGCTATTCGGTTGTCAGTTTACCGATTCAGTTCCCAAGTCTTCCCGCAGTTCTGACAGGTGCATATCGTCTTATACACGATGTGGTTCACCGTCTGCGTCGTCGTCTTGGAAACGTACTTTTTCCTCCTGCCTATGTGAAGCAGTGCCCTCGGTATGAACAACAGCACCCACAGGAACAGGTCAATGATCTTCCACCACCATCCAATGAAAATCCACCAGAAAAAGCCGTGCCGCTTCTCCTTGGTCTTCGTCCTGCTGAACTCGGTGCTCCCCAGGTTCTCTTGCACGCTCTCGATCTTCACATTCTCACTGTTGCAACTCGGGCAAAACATCTGTACTTCCTCCCATCCCTTTGTTCAATCCCTGTCGTCAAGCGGTGCCGCCATCATGCCAGCTCCCTCGCCAGCTCCTTCGTCTCCTCGATCATCCGCTTGTAATACGCATGCCCCTTCTCCGTGATCTTCACCGCCATCGGCATCAGCACCTTGCCATCCGCCCCGCGCACACCTTCGATGTACCCGTTGCGCTCCATCACCATCAACTGAATCACCGTCTGGTCCCGCGTTATGGTCGGATAGCTTGCTTGAACAGAGCCCTCGCCGTGCTGATCTTCCCGTCACTGGCCTCGATCCTCTTCACGGCCTCGTAAATCGCCGCCCACTTCTCCGCTGCCTTCGTCATATGCTCCTGCGTGAACTTCATCGTATGATCTCCTCCTATCTGTCATTATTTCGTCAATGTAACCTCTGGCGAAGTCCAAATTTCCTTCATAGTATCCTGATTGTCAACCTTCAATTTGAACGATACCGTGTTCACATCGTCAAATTTCTCTATGCTGGTCTGCTTGTAATAGAATATAAAACCGTTACTCCCGCGTTTGCCAGGGTCTATATACAGTGGCATACCTGTCATCACCATCTGCATCATCTCATCGTTGATCGACGCTTTGTCCATGTATACCCATATCGGCTGCTCGGTTTTATTCTTGACGCGCAGTCTGACCGTGAACATACCGAGTTCAGGATGGTCTTCAAACCCCAGAAATTCTGCATCAATCTCATCGCTTTCTACTATCACTTCATCTACATCTGCAGTTTCATCCGATTCTTTATTGACATCCTGTTCAAGCAATACCTCGGCTTGTTTCCCATATGTTTGGTTTTGTGAATTTGACTTCTGATTTCGCCCTATAAATACACCGATTGCTACTCCAACCACAATTGCCACCACGGCCAACAAGAATAAAGGCAACTTGCTCGTATGATCTTTTTTATTTGACCCATAGTTTTGATTTGTACTGCTTCCTATCCCCAATCGCATTCCATCCCCATCGCGGAACTCTCCCTTCGATATCTGAACAATATCCCATATCCACGTTACGCCCAGCACAGCGCAGCATACACCCGCTACCAGTTCCCGCCAATGAAGCGCAAGCCAATTCGAATTTCCAAAAGTTATCGCTATTCTGATCGTGTTGTACATCCCAAACGCGCCAGTAGCCAGCATCATTACCACCGTCAGCAACACATTCACTAATCCGCGCCACGGTCTCTTCACGTAGAAGTAATGCAGCCCCAGGAACCCGCCAAACACACACAGCAGCAGCGCCACAGCCTTGTGCTTCTTCGACCTAAGAAATCGGTATTCGTATCGCTTTTCCTTCGGCATCGTATGTCCGCCTTTCATCTTGTAATGATCTTCTTGTCGGCTAACTCGTTTACTTGAATCCTAAATCAGGCTTGCCCGAATAAGGAGTGAAAACTGCCTTGCCCGCATCTGCTGATACTTCTACAAATTGTCCCTTTTCAAGTATGACATCCGCTTGTTGCATATAATTATCAGTATAGTATTCATAATCTTGTGAAGCCACCATAACCGAGCTTACGTTACCATCAACTGTAGCGCCTTTTCTAAAATTCCCAATTATCAAAAAGGCCAAGGAACCTTTTTCAGGAAGAACAGTCCAATGTCCTTCTGGTATATCAACACCAACTTCCCATACCCCCTGCGGAACTGTAACTTCCTGCCATTCCTCACATTTCCACATAGCCTTGTTGATCTCGTCTTTCAGAGCCACCAACTCGTCATAAGTCATCCCACTTAGGTCGATCTCAGCCATAGCCACATTTGCTATCACAATCATAACTACCATTACCATCGCAATAATCCGCTTCATTGTAATTCCTCCTTAATTCTCGTTATCCTGCTTTCATTCTGTTGTACCATGTGCTTCTGCTGATCCCAAGCTCACGGCAGCACTCCGCCACCGTTATCTCGTTCCTTTTTTGCCTTTCGCGGAGTTTTGAAAACTCCTCTTTATCTATCTCAATGGCCTTCCTGCCCTCACGCCATTCAGGGTTGTTCGCCTTGACTATCGCCTTCCCCTCGTTCAACCTCTCCATGATGTTGTCACGCTCAAACTCCGCAAACGCAAGCAATATCTGCATCATCAATCTACCCGTCGGCGTATTCTCGATCAGTCCCATGTTCAGGATATGTACCGTAACGCCACGCGCCATCAATTCCTTGATCTTGTTGGCACCGTCCGTAGCCGTCCTCGCAAATCTGTCCAGCTTCGTCACCTTCAACGTGTCCCCTGCCTTCAACTCTCCCATCAGTTTCGTGAACTCCGGCCTGTCCATCTTTGTCCCTGTAAAGTGCTCATAGTATACCTTCTCGCACCCGGCAGCTTTCAATGCCTCCGTCTGCCCTTGCTTGCTGTTCCCGTATCGGTCCTGCCCGTCTGATGATACTCTCGCATAGCCATATACCATATATATCCCACCTTGTTATCCCGTATAGATGATGTTTCCCCACGTTAATCCCCACTCTTATATTTTGCGGCTACTTTTTGATCGTGCTCTGGGTCGCTGCTTATGCAATCGACGTAATAACCTCCATTGGGCACCTTCGCCGTTGACGGAACCACAAGTATCTTATAGCCAGCGACTCGCAGCATGTCATTCAAGGTAGAAAGGGGAATATCCTTTACCTTGGTGCTGTTCAGTCTGTCCCACATAGTCGGAGACGTTGTACCGCATCGCCTCGCAAATTCCGCAACCGTCCATTTGTTATCGTCAACGATCTTCTTCATCACTTCTCTTCCGGTCACTGTTGTAGCCTCCCTTCTCTTTGCAACACAGTATATCATACAAGAAATCACTTGTCAATAGTTTTCTTGATTTTTTGAATCTTTTTTATGTTTTCCCACCACGCCCTATCAACCGTCTGGCCCCGGAAAACGCCAAACACCCCAATGGGCACCCCGAAAACGTGCTATGCATATGGGGAAGAGAACCGAGCGGAGGCAGGACCCGCAGCACCGAGGACCGCCCACGCCGCCACAATCAGCGGCCCCGCATCGACGACGGGCAGCACCAGCAGCCCAGACAGGCCCACCGGGCACAGCAGATCACCCCGCCCACGCTGGACAGCCCACCGTCACCGCCCGCGCAGCACACAGCCCACCGCCCTACACGCGCCCAGGCAGTGACCACAGCCCGACACAGCCCCGGCACAGATCGACGCCGAACAGCCGCGGCCCACGTCCCCGCACAGCGCCAGGACGCCCGCCAGCACCGCCCACGCAGATCATACCATTATATACCCATCGTCACTGACCGCCCCGGCCACACCGGACCACTGGACCGGTAGTAACGCCCGCCAACCGTGCAACAACTGAACAGATACCGGATACTACGCCCGGCCTCGCAGAAATCAAGAAAATATTTGATTTTCCCTATTGGCAACCAAGAAAACATTTGATATAATAAGACCATCAAGAAAACATTTGATATTTGACCCATCCCACCAACCACCGAGGAGGCGCGACACATGGCAGTTAAAATCATACCCGGCACAAGCCCCGAGGCCCGGCGCGAGCTGGTGGCCTACATCCATTCATATAGGGCGCTTGAGTGCACAGAGGACGGCTTGACCGTGCTGTACATCATCGACGAGGACGAGGCTGAGATGTGCCGCGACATGGAGCTTATACAAGGTAATACCTGTATAGACCATTTTCGTGAGGTCACGAAAAAGCCTTCGTTACTTCGCCGGTCCTTCGTACCCGTTCAGATTCCTTCGTTCGCTGGTGGCCTTCATTCAGAAGATTGAATCCTTCGCAGGTGCTTCGTTCCTTCGCAAGTTCCTTCGTTCATGGGCTCCTCCTCTTCGCAGGTCCTTCGTTCGTCGCCGCCGTTCCTTCGTTCCCTGTCATGCTTCTTCGTTCGTCCCTTCGTTCCTTCGTCCGCAGTATCGTCCCATGCCCCTGGAGATCATTTGCTATCAATGCCAGCAATGTGCCGAAAAAGCGCTCAAAGCGCTATATATCAATATGAAAATACCCGGTGGCGTTCCCAGGACCCACGACCTGTCCCTGTTGTTGGATCAGATACACAATTCTGTCAGTATTTTCGATCAGTTATACGATTTGGCTGACCAGTTGACACCGTATGGCATTGCAGCGAGGTATCCGAACAACCTGAATTTCGATGAGTTCAGAACGAAACACGCCATCGAAGCCGCAGAGACCATCCTTGAATGGGTAAAAAAGAACATTTCTGAAGGATAATGCCGCATGCCTTCAAAAAATAGTCTCTCCATGAAAACACACACGTTTTCATGGAGAGACCATTATATTTTCACCGCTTCCTCAGCGTAAACGTGAACTCCGACCCCACCCCCACCTCGCTCTTGACGGCGATGTCGCCGCCCATCAGCTGGGTCAGGAGCTTGGCGATGGACAGGCCCAGGCCGGTGCCCTCTGTGCCCATGCGGGACTTGTCCACCTTGTAGAAGCGCTCGAAGATCAGCGGCAGGTCCTTGGGCTCGATGCCGCAGCCGGTGTCCCGGACGCCGACGAGGACCTCTTCCCCGCCGTCCCGCGCGAATACCGTCACGCTGCCGCCTCGGGGCGTGAAGCTCAGGGCGTTGTCGATCAGTATCACCAGCACCTGGGTGATCCTGTCCTCGTTGCCCAGGCAGGCCAGCTTCGTGCCGTCCGTCGACACCGAAAGCTCGACCCCGGCCTCCTCGGCGATGGGCTTCATGCCGCGGACCGCGGCCTCCAGTATGCCGGGCAGCTCCAGCGGCTCCAGCTCCACCTGGACCCGCCCGTCCTGCAGGCGGGACATGTCCAGCATCTCGCCCACCAGCTTTTCCAGGCGCATGGTCTCCTTCCAGATGATGCGGTAGCACTCCAGGCGCTCCTCCTCGGTGTCGTAGCAGCCGTCGATCAACGGCTCCACCATGCCCCGGATGCCCGTCAGCGGCGTGCGCAGCTCGTGGGAGACGTTGGCCACGTAGTCCCGGCGCAGCTGCTCCACCCGCTGGGCCTCCGAGACGTCGCGCATCAGGCAGACCACGCCTGTGATTGCGCCGGCGTCGTCCCGGCGGGCGGTGACGGTGACCTGTATCACGCGGTGGGAAGGATTTTCCCATTCCATGGTTTCGGCCTCGCCGGTGTTCATGCAGCGCCTGAGCATCGCCACCAGGGGATCAAACCGGGGCGCGCCGTCCAGCAGCCGCGAAGCGTCGTCCAGCTCGGCCAGCTCCAGAAACGCGGTGTTCGCGTGGTTGATGTGCCAACGGTTGTCAACGGAAAACAGGCCTTCGCTCATGCCGGAGATGATCATGCCCAGGCGATCGCGCTCCCTGCGCAGGTTGCCAATGACCTCCAGAAGCCTTCCGGACATGCTGTTCAGCGCGTGCCCAAGCTCGCCGATCTCGTCGGCGGGAAGCTGGGTTATCTTTTCGGCGTACACGCCGTTTTCCATGCGCCGGGCCGCGAGGGTGATGCGCTTGATGGGGCTGACCAGCATCTTCGACAGCTGCATCGCCAGAATCACCGAGAGCAGCAGGGATATGCTCCCCACGAACACCAGCATGTAGCCCACCATCCTGGACAGGCTGCTCAGCTCCGTCACCGGCTGGGCCAGTATCACGCCGCTGCGCACCACGCCTTCCTCATCCAGTATCGGCGCGCCGGCGAATATGATCTTCTCATTGACAAACGCAAAATGGCGCATGGCGGAGACCTTCTCTCCGGCCAGCACCCGCGACACAAATTCCCGGTCGATGGTGTCCTTGACGTCCACCCACTGGACGTCGCTCTCGTTCTCCTCCTCTTCACGCGCCTTCCTGGGATTTGGGGCGTCCATATCGTCCAGGCGCTTGTGGGGCTTGATGACGTCGTCCTTCGGCGCTTCTTCCTCAGGCCCGGGGCGATACCAGCTCATGCGGATCGCTTCGGTATCCGCGTCTAAAAAGTAGACCTGAGCGTCCGTGAGATAGGCATAGGTGCGAACCGTGCGCCAGCTGGGCACATATTCCCCCTCCGGCATCTGTCGGCTGCTCTCGGCGATGCGCTCGGCCTTCTCCAGCAGGTCCCTCATGTGCGTTTCCTTCATGTACTGGGCGGTCAGCACGTAGCTGAGCAGGCTGGCCAGCACGATGATGACGACGCAGAGCAACAGGTGGCTGATCAGCATCTTCGTGCCGATGCTGACGGGACGCTCATATCTTCCCTTTGCCATGATTTAATTCTGTTGACCGTCGAGCACTTCAAAGCGATATCCGATGCCCCAAACGGTCCGGATGTCCCAATCGTTGTCGGGATTGCAGAGCTTGGCCCGTATGCGCTTGATGTGGCTGTCCACCGCCCGGGTATCCCCCAGGAAGTCGTAGCCCCATATGCTCTGCAGCAGGTGCTCCCGGCTGAACACCATGCCCGGATTGCTGGCCAGTGTCCAGAGGATCTCGGTCTCCTTGGGGGTGCAGGGCACCTGCTTGCCGTTCAGCTTGACGGTGAAGGCGTTCATGTCGATATCCAGGTTGCCAACCACCAGGTGGGCCGACTTGTCCTCCGGGTTCAGCTCGTGCATGCGGCGCAGCACCGCCTTCACCCGCGCCAGCACCTCCCTGGGGCTGAAGGGCTTGGTGATGTAGTCGTCCGCACCCATCTCGAGGCCCAGCAGCTTGTCGAACTCCTCGCCCTTCGCGGTGAGCATGATGATGGGAATGTTGGTCTCCTTGCGAATCTCCCGGCACAGCATCAGGCCGTCCATGCCGGGCATCATGATGTCCAGTATGATGATGTCCGGCCGCATCCGCCTGACCTGCTCCAGGGCCTGTAGGCCGTCGTAGGCGGATATCATCTGATAACCCTCGCGACGGAAATAGGCGTTCAACGACTGATGGACATTTGTATCATCATCGGCAACCAATATCTTATAGCCGCTGCGAATCTCTTCCATATCCAAACCTCCTTCGACTTCATTGTAAATTTACCAAAAATATTTGTCAAAACTGTGTCCAATCAGTCGACTGGATAAGAAATATAGGGTTATATCCCGTTGAACGTATGCATATCATATTTTTATCAACAATGGCTTCCCCTTTTGATTATAGCACAGCGCCCGCAAAACGGCAATGCACCCGCGCCGACAAAAATTGCCGCGAAAGCAACTCGCGCCGCCAGTCAATAATAGGCGTGCCGGAACGCGATGAAAACGGAGGCGACACACATGCGCAAGCTGCGTTCCCTGACGGGGATGAGCGTGATCTGCGGCAGCCACAGGATCGGCCGGGTCTTGCAGGCCGAGCTGACCGGGGATCTTCGGCAGCTGTCGGGCATATGGGTCGGCGCCGGGCTGCTGGGCACGCGGTTCATACCGTCGGAAAGCCTTGAAATGCTTGGCGAGGTGGCGGTCATGGCCGAAGAGAGCGGCAGGCGCAGGCCCATGCGGTCAAGGCCATTGCTTAAGCGGGCCGTGTCCACCGACGGGCGCAGGATGGGGGCCATCACCGGGGCGGAAATCGACGAGCTGAGCTTTGCCGTCCGCGCCCTGGAGCTCTCCGCCGGCCTCTGGGAGGACCTGGCCCACCAGCGGCAGCGCGTCACGCGCTACACCGTGAATCCGGACAACGGCGAGGTCGTGATCGATCTCCAGGAAGCAACGAGGGAGGAGGGAGCGCATGAAGGGTGGATTGATGAAGGGCCTGATCACCGGCATGCTGATCGGCGGATCGGCGGCGACGGTGTTCGGCATCATGAACTGGCAGACGGAAAAGCGATGGAACCAGAAGGCCCGCCAGACGGGCAGCTGGATCTCTGACAAGGCGGACGACCTCGCGCGAAAGCTGTAGTCGGACGACATTGAGCATTGGGGGGAATTGCCATGCAGCTGAAGCTTGAGCCGCCTGACCGGCGGCAGCTGCTCACCGGCGGCATCGTCCTGGCGATCGCGGGGCTTGGCTTCGCGTTTCGCGGGCTGCTTGTGCAGGTGGGCGCATTGGCGCTGGGCGCGGCCCTGCTGTGCTTCACGGTGGTACCCCTCGCCCGCTTCTATGAAAAAAAGCTCTCCCGCCCCGCGGCGGCGCTGGCGGCGCTGCTGTCCGTCGGCGCGGCGGCGGGCGGGGTGCTGTGGCTGCTGCTGCCCCCGGTGGTCCGGCAGCTGACGGAACTGCTCGGGGCGCTGCCGGACGCCATCGCCCGCGTATCCGACTGGATGGGCGGCCTGCAAAGCCGGCTCCAGGCGCGCATGCCCGCCCTCGCCCTGCCGGAGCTGGACACCTCCGGCCTGCTCGGTCCGCTCTCGGGGCTGGCCGGAAGCACCCTGACCCTGGCCGTCAACCTGGCGGACGGCATCGGCCAGGCCTCGATGGCCGCGGTGCTGGCCTTTTTCTTCCTGTGCGACCGGGATCGGCTTCTGCTGCGCCTGGAGCTGCTGCTGCCCCGGGCGGGACGCCCCACCGCCGTGCGCATGGGAAACGCCGTCTGCCGGGAGCTGCGGCTGTACCTGCAGGGCCAGCTGCTGGTGGCCGGGGCGGTGTCGCTGCTGTCCGTGGCGGCGCTGAGCCTCGTGGGCCTGGAGAACGCGCTGGCGCTGGGGCTGATCATCGGCATACTCAACATGATCCCCTACTTCGGGCCCTATATCGGCGGCGCGCCGGCGGTGTTCATCGCGCTGTCAGACGGCTGGCAGCGCGCTGCGCTGACGCTTTTGGCGCTGATCGTCGTCCAGCAGCTGGACGGGTCGTGGATCTCCCCCCGCATCATGGGCAGCCTCACGGGCTTTTCCCCGGCGACGGTGCTGGTGGGCATCTTTGCCGGTGCGCGGCTGGGCGGCGTCGTCGGCATGCTCCTGGCGCTGCCCGTGATGATGGCCCTTCGAACGGTATTTAGAATTTTTGTTCAAAAATATGAAAACATTTGATCTTTTCGGCATTATGTGTTATAATGGTTTTGAGTGTGAACTGTCGTGCTCGAAAGGCGGTGCGCTATGAACAGCAGAATGGATGAAACCAGGCACTTCCGCATTCCCGCGGACGCGCCGGAATCGGCGGCTGAGATCATCGAGGTGGTCTATCAGGCGCTGAAGGCCAAGGGCCACGATCCGATCATGCAGATGGTGGGCTATATCATCTCCGGTGACCCCACCTACATAACCAGCTACAACAACGCCCGTTCCCTGATCCGCAGGCTGGAGAGGGACGAGCTGTTGGAGGAGTTTGTGCGCTTCTATATCAATGAGCATGACAAGGATTGATCATCCGTAGCTGACAGCATCGCATCCGGACGTCGACAGGGCTGGGAATACGCTTATTTCCAGCCCTGTGATGTGCTCCCGGGCCATGAGAACAGGAAAGGAAACAACCAAACCATGCAAACGCGCGCGCTGGGGCGCAGCGCCTTGACGGTCTCCCGGCTGTGCTATGGCACGCTGACCATGTCGCCGCTGCAATGCAACCTGTCGCCCCGGGAGGGCGCCGACCTCCTGGTCTACGCCTACGAACGGGGCGTGCGCTTCCTCGACACCGCCGACCTCTACGGCACCTATCCCCACATCCGCCTGGCGCTGAAGGACGCGCCGGACTACGTGATCAGCACCAAGGCCTACTGCTACGACCGCCAGACGGCCCAGGCCGCGCTGGAGCGGGCCTTCGAAGGGGTGGGCCGGGATTACATCGACCTGTTCATGCTCCACGAGCAGGAATCGCTGTACACGCTGCGGGGCCACGAGGAGGCCCTCGTCTACCTGGCGGAGCAGCGCGACAGGGGCCACATCGGCGCCGTGGGCGTCAGCACCCACTTCTGCGCCTGCGTCAGGGCCGCGCCACGCTTTGACATGATCGACGTCATCCACCCGCTGATCAACGTCGGGGGCATCGGCATACAGGACGGCACCCGCCAGGACATGGAGGCCGCCATCGCCGCGGCCCGCGACCGGGGCATCGGCATATTCGCCATGAAGCCGCTGGGCGGCGGGCACCTGATCCAGAACAGTGGCGAAGCCCTGAAATACGCGGTGGAGAGCCCGCTGCTGGACGCCGTGGCCCTGGGCATGCAGAGCCGGCAGGAGATCGACGCCAACGTGGCCTTCTTCGACGGCGAAGAGGATGTCTCCGATCGGCTGGAGGCCCTGCGCCACAGGCAGCGGCGCATGATGGTGCACGACTGGTGCGAGGGCTGCGGGCGCTGCGCCGCCCGGTGCCGGCAACACGCCATCCAGGTCGTCGACGGGCGTGCCGTCGTAGACCAGGAAAAGTGCGTGTTCTGCGGCTACTGCGCCAGGGAATGCCCCCAGTTCTGTATAAAGGTGGTGTGAAGCCATGCGGGTGATCTGCCTGGACATCGGCGACAAGCGCACGGGCGTGGCCGTCACGGACCCATTGAACCTGACGGCCCAGGCGGTGGAGACCATCTGGACCAAGGGCTTTGAGAGGGATGCCGACCGCGTCCTGGAATTGTGCCGTCAATACGAAACCGACCGTGTTCTGTGCGGTTTGCCCCTGAACATGGACGGCAGCGCGGGCGTCCAGGCCCAGCACGCCCGGGCCTTCGCCCAGTACCTGGCGGACAAGGGCCTTCAGATCCGCTTCCAGGACGAGCGCCTGACCACCAAACAGGCCCGAGGCGTATTGCTGGAGGCCGACGTGCGCCGATCGAAGCGCAAGGCCTATATCGACCAGCTGGCCGCCACCTACATCCTGCAGAGCTTCATGGACGCCGGCGGCTGGCGCGAGGAGGAACCCACGAGAATCTATTTAAGAGGGGTATGGCATATGAGCGAAAACATGAACCATGATCTGGATATGGAACAGGAAAACGTCGTCGAGCTGGTGGACGAGGACGGCAACGCCGTGCGCTTCGAGCACCTGATGACCCTGGAGCACGAGGGCAAGCCCTACATCTGCCTGGTGCCGCTGGACCCGATGGAGGATGTCAGCGAGGACGAGCTGGTGATCCTGCGCATCGAGACCGACGACGAGGGCAACGACGTCTACGCCACCGTGGACGACGAGGCCGAGCTGGATGCGGTGTTCGAGAAGTACCTGGAGATCGCCGAGGCGGACGAAGGGGAATAGTCCCTATTGAACACCCCCTGTGAATTGCAAAGTATCGCAATTCACAGGGGGTGTTTATTATTATAATTGTGAGCGGCGTCTGTAAGCCGAGTTCTGTATTGGACGATCATCTGTCTGGGCCTGCAGTTGCCAGCAGGCTCAAGCGATTACCCGGAAGCGCGACGGGCCGCCGCCGGTCGGAACCCCGAGGGATTGCCGCCCATGCTTCCCTATCAATCTTGCACCAGGTGGGGTTTACAGCGCGGGCCAGTCGCCAGGCCGCGGGTGAGCTCTTACCTCGCCTTTCCATCCTTGCGTCCCCCGAAGGGGCGGACCTGCCAGGGGCAAGCCCGTTTTTACGCGGTATATCTCTGTTGCACTTTCCTTGAAGTCGCCTTCACCGGCAGTTAACCGGCACCCTGCCCTACGGTGCTCGGACTTTCCTCATGCGCCGAGGCGCATGCGATCGTCTGGCGCCCTCACAATTATATGCCTATCTGATGGGAATTTATTCCCCGGTATCGTAGAGTATGCGGCCGCAGTTGTCGCACTCCACGATCCTGTCGCCGCTGCGGATGTCCAGCAGCGTTGCGCTGGGCAGCGACATGAAGCAGCCGCTGCACTGGTTGTTGATGAGCTTCGCCATCGGCGGCGTGCAGTGCTGCTTGATGCTGCGGTACTTGGCCAGCAGCTTCGGGTCCACCTTCCTGGCCTCCTGCTCCGTCTTCGAGCGCATCGTCTGCAGCTTGGCGGTGTCCTCCTTGAATTCCTTGTCGTAGGCCACCTTCAGCTGGTCGAACTCCAGCTTGGTCTTGGCCGCGCGCACGCGGATTTCCTTCTGCTGGCGATCCTTGGTGTCCGCGTCCTTGCGCATCTTGGAGAGCTCCTGCTCGTAGCGGGAAAGGGTATCCAGCAGCTTGCGCACCGCCTCGGACTGCTTCTGCACGTCCTCGGGGGTCGTGGGCGGATTGTTCTCCAGCTCCTCGGAGAGCGACGAGAGCATCTTCTCCAGCCGTTCGGCCTCGTCCTGCACGGCCTCGAGCCTGTCCTGCATGACGGTCACGTCGTTTTCCAGTTTCTTCATGTTCGCCTGCTGATCCCGCAGGAAATCGCGCTGCTTCAGCAGCTTCTGGCGATTGGCCGACTGGCGCATCTTCGCCTCGAAGCCGTCCGCCTCCATATCCACCTGCATGAATTGCCACAGGGTATCCAACTGCATACCAATTCCCTCCATTTGTCAGAAAAACACTTCAGATTCGCTCTGTAGGATGCATATATCATATTGTACCGCATCGGCGGCGTTTTGTAAACCTCTGCAAAGTAATGAAATTGCGGGATATTCTGTTGCGGCGTGTCCGGCCTCGACGACGCAGAGCCCGTTGTCCGCCGCGTCCAGCCCCTTGTGATAGGCCATCTCCCCGGTCAGGTAGGCGTCTGCGCCGGCTTCCATCGCCTGGGACGCGAAATCCTCGCCCGCGCCGCCCAGCACCGCCACGCGCCGTATCCTCCGCGCCGCGTCGCCGTAGCAGCGCACCGGTCCGCGCAGCGCGGCACGCGCTTCCTCACAAAACATACCGAAGTCGGTCTCTTTGATCTCGCCCAGGCGCATGCCGTTCTCCAGCGCGGTCACGTTTTCGAGCCCCAGGGCCGCCGCCAGGGCGTCGTTGACCCCGGGCGAGGCGTTGTCAAAGTTGGTGTGGGCGGCGATCATGGCGATATCCGCGCGCACCAGCGCGCACAGCAGGCGCCCCTCGGCGTCGGTCTCCCGCAGGTTCTTGCGGCCCCGGAACAGTATGGGATGGTGGGTCACGATCAGCTGGCAGCCCCTGCGCCGGGCCTCTTCGACCACGTCCGGCCGCAGGTCCAGGGCGCACAGCACCCGTTCCACCGGGCTCTCGGGCCTTCCGGCCAGCAGGCCCACGTTGTCCCATTCCTCCGCCAGCTCAAAGGGCGCGATGCCGTTGACCAGTTCAAGCACCTGCGCTACCGTTGCAGACATGCCCAGACCTCCTCCCAAATCGCGAGCTCCCGCTCCAGCGGCGCCCGCTGTGAATCGTCCTCTGAGGCCAGCGCCCCGGCCAGCGCCTTCCGCGCCACCCTCAGCCGAAAGGCGGCATAGGGCTCGAGCGCCCTGGGCATGCGCGCCAGCAGCACCGGCCCGACGGTCAGCTGTTTCAGACTGTAGTCGGCTTTTCCCGGCTCCGCCTGTATGACGACGTAGCACCTGCGCCCGTCCTGAACCACCTGCTCGTCGGTGACGGCGTAGTCCAGGTCGCACAGCGCCCGGCGAAGCTGGGGCGCGGCCACGTTGGGCTGGAGCACCAGCCGGGCGTCGCCCAGCTTTTCCCGACCGTTTTCCAGGATTTGCGCGATGGTGGCCCCGCCCATGCCCGCGATGACGATGGCGTCGGGCGTGCCCTCCAGCGCCGCCAGGCCGTCCCCCACCGCAAACCGAACCCGGTCTGTCAAATCCAGATTGTCCATCAGCGACCGGGCCTTGTCGAGGGAGGGCCCGGAGATATCCGTCAGCTGGACGGCCTTGCACTGCCCGGTTTGGAGCAAAAACGCGCCGAGCCTGCCGTGGTCGCAGCCGATGTCGGCGCAGCATTCGCATGGGCCGACCATTCGGGCGATCAACGACAGGCGCGGATCGAGTGCGATTTCTCCTCTGCGGCCCATCAGTCGATGGAATCCTTCAGCTTCCGGGAGCGGCTGGGATGGCGCAGCTTGCGCAGGGCCTTCGCCTCGATCTGGCGAATGCGCTCGCGGGTGACCTTGAATTCCTTGCCCACCTCTTCCAGCGTCCGGGCCCTGCCGTCCTCCAGGCCGAAGCGCAGCTTCAGCACCATTTCCTCCCTGGGGGTCAGCGTGGACAGCACGCTCATCAGCTGCTCCTTGAGCATCGTGAAGGCGGCGGCCTCCGCGGGGGCCGGGGCGTCGTCGTCGGGGATGAAGTCGCCCAGGTGGCTGTCCTCCTCCTCGCCGATGGGGGTCTCCAGCGACACGGGCTCCTGGGCGATCTTGATGATCTCCCGCACCTTGTCCTCGGGAATGCCCATCTCGGCGGCGATCTCCTCGGGCAGCGGCTCGCGGCCGTATTCCTGCAGCAGCTGGCGGGAGACGCGGATCAGCTTGTTGATGGTCTCGACCATGTGCACCGGGATGCGGATCGTGCGGGCCTGGTCCGCGATGGCGCGGGTGATGGCCTGGCGAATCCACCAGGTGGCGTAGGTGGAAAACTTGTAGCCCTTTCGGTAGTCGAACTTCTCCACGGCCTTGATCAGGCCCAGGTTGCCCTCCTGGATCAGGTCCAGGAACAGCATGCCGCGGCCCACGTAGCGCTTGGCGATGGAAACCACAAGGCGCAGGTTGGATTCGCAGAGGCGGTGCTTGGCTTCCTCGTCGCCCTCCTCCATGCGCTTGGCCAGCTCGATCTCCTCGTCCGCCGTCAGCAGCGGCACCTTGCCGATCTCCTTCAGGTACATGCGCACCGGATCGTCGATGGAAATGCCCTCGGGCACGGAGATGTCGATCTCCTCCTCCTCGGTCTCGGCGATCAGCTCGGCCTCTGGAATGGCGTCTTCCTTGATAACCTCTATGTTCAGGCCGGACAGCGTGTCCAGTATGCGATCAAACTGCTCGGGGCTGAGCTCCACGTCCCCCAGCAGCTCGACGATTTCCTTATAGGTCAGTACACCCTTCGACTTTCCGGTCTCAATCAGCTCGCGCACCCGCGCGGCCATTACTTCCTGATTTTCAGTCGTCTTACTCAATCCGGGCCACTCCTTTCGACCGGTCAATCCTCGTTATCCCTCATGGACGCCATTATTCGACGGTACATCTCGGCCTTCTGTTCCTCAGACGCCGAGTTGATCTGTTGTTTGATCTGCTCTGACCGCTGGCTGTCCCTGTCTTTCTGTATCGTGCGCAAGCACTCCTCCGCCTCCTCCAGGGCCTTTTCACGCGCCTCGGGAAGGGGGGTATAATTCATAGCCTGCATGATTTTCTGCCGCGTGGCCTCGTCCCCGACGGCCTCCACATAGGCGCCGGCGGGCTTGCCCTCGAGCAGCCATCCCGCCAGGGCGCGGTGGGTCTCATCGGTAAAATCCCCGGGCTTCAGAAGCTCCGCGGGGATCAGGCCCGCGGCGAGCATCGAAATCAGCGCCCGCTCCGCCTTCTCCACGCCCGTGGCCGCATGTTCCGCAGGGGGCCGCCGCCGCGCCGGCGGCTGGGCAGGCGCCTGGGCGGTCGCGCCGATCTGCCTGAGCAAAATCTCCCGGTCATACCCCGTCTCGTTCACCAGCCTGCGCAGGTGGTTTTCCATGTCGATGGGGCTCTTTACGTTTTTCAGGATCGCGCAGCAGCGCAGCGTGTACTGGGTCATGCCCTCCTGCTCGGCGAGGTTCAGTCCATCCCTTGCCCGGATCATACGATAGCGCGTCGAATCGTGCCGGGGCAGCGCCTCGAAGCCGCTGAGCCCGTTGGCCTTTATAAAATCGTCCGGGTCCATGCCGGCGGGATAGTCGATCACCCGCGCCGGTATGTCCTGATGGTCCAGGATATCCAGGGCGCGCAGCGCAGCCTTCTGGCCGGCGGCGTCGCCGTCGTAGCTGATCCACACCTCCGGCGCGTAGCGCTTCATCAGCCGCGCCTGCTCCTCGGTCAGCGCCGTGCCAAGCGTGGCCACCACGCCCTGCACGCCGTATTTGCGGAGGGAAACGGTATCCATGTACCCCTCCACCAGCACCAGGTGGCCCACCGAGCGCTCCTTCTTGACGAAGTTCAGCCCATAGAGCCCCAGGCGCTTGTTGAAGATCGGCGTCTCGGCCGTATTGAGGTATTTGGGCTGGGCGTCGCCCATGGCGCGACCGCCAAACCCCAGCACGCGGCTCTGGGCGTTGATGATGGGAAACATCACCCGCCCCCGGAACATGTCGAAGCAGCGGTTGTCCCGCCGCACCGCAAGCCCCGCCTTTTCCAGCAGCGCCGCCTCGAAGCCCTTGGCTTCCAGATGACTTAAAAGGCCGTCCCAGCCCTTGGGAGAGGCTCCCAGGCCGAAGCGGCGGATGTCCGAATCGTTTAATCCACGGCCGTAGAGGTAGTTCAGCGCCGCAGCGCCCTCCTCCGTCCACAGCAGGTCGTGGTAATATCGGGCTGCCGCCCGGTTGGCCTCGTACATGCGCTCGCGCTCGTCGCGGTTCGCGGGGGCCTCGCCGGGCTGTGAGCTTCGCTCGGGAAGCTCCATGTGGGCGCGGTCCGCCAACAGGCGCACCGCATCCATGAAATCCATCCGCTCCATATCCATGACGAAATTGATCACCGTGCCGCCCTTGTGGCAGCCGAAGCAGTAGTACAGCTGTGCTTCGCTGTCCACGCTGAACGACGGCGTCTTTTCGTTGTGGAACGGACAGCATCCCCAAAACCTGCGGCCCTTTTGCTTGAGGGGGACGTACTCGGAAACCACTTCCTCCAGGCTGACGCGGGACCTCAGTTCCTCCAGCCAGGCATCCGACAACCTTCCGCTCATAACACGCCCCTCAGGATGATGATACAATATTGGCCAAGCGCTTTTGAAGATGACAGTAGATATTAATTCGCCGGCAAATCCGGTTTTCCTGCCTGTGCTGCCGATATTAATATATACAACATCTGTACGAAAAAACCCTTTTTTTCATGTATTTTTAATATACAGCCATTTTTTGTTTTTCAGCAACCGCACCTCCTTCCCCGCCCCGCATAGTATACAGCGAAAGCGCCTGATATCGCCCCTCGGACAACGGCACGGCACTTTCGCTTTATTTTTTGATCTGATGCTCGGAGGTTATCGCATGGGAATCATTGTTTCCAAATTTGGCGGCAGCTCCACCGCCAGCGCAAGTCGCCTGAAGCGCATCGAGCAGCTCGTGCGCGCCTCGCCGGCCCGCCGCTGCGTGGTGCTCTCCGCGCCGGGGATCGACGGGGACCACCCTCAGAAGGTGACCGCGATGCTGGAGCGCTGCTGGGATCTGCGCAAATGCCCCGCCGCCTGCGAAAAGGCGGTCTCGGCGGTGGTCCGTCGCTTTGGCGACATCTGCCGGGGGCTGGATATTCCCGACATGGCGGGCCCGGTGCGCCGGACGGTCGACCGGGCGCTGTCCGTCTCACTGCCCCACACGCTCAGCCGGGGCGAATACCTGTGCGCGCTGGTGTTCTCCCGCTACACAGGCCTTCCCATGGCGGACGCCGCCGACCTCATCGCCTTCGGAAGCGACGGCGCGCTGGATGAGGAAGCCACGCGGCAAAACATCCGGCGCCTGGATAGCTTCGACGCGCCGGTGATCGTACCGGGCTTTTACGGCGCCGACCCTGCGGGCCGCATCCGCATACTGCCCCGGAACGGCTCGGACATCAGCGGGGCCCTGGTCGCCGCGGGACTGGACGCGGACCTGTATGAAAACTGGAGCGACGTGCCCGGCCTGATGACCGCCGACCCCGCCGTCGTGCCGGACGCCAAGCTGATCCCCCACATCGGCTACCGCCAGATGCGGGCGCTGTCCCGGGCCGGGGCGCGGGTGCTCCACCCCGACTGCCTGGACCCGGTGGCCATGGCCGGCATCCCCACCCGCCTGCGGGACACCGCCCACCCGGACAGCTTCGGCACGCTGATCGACGAGCGCTGCGAGCGCACGGTTCCCTGCGTGGCGGGCCAGCCGGACGCCTATCTCCCCGACAGACGCCCCGCGGCGAAGGTCACGGTGTTCGGCGTGCCGCAGGAGAAGGCCCTAGACGCCGCAGCGCCGCTTGCGCCGCTGGGCAGCATCGCCAATCATGACCAAACCGTGGTCTATTTTGAACAAAGGCAGTACAAGGAAGCGCTGTGCCACCTGCACAGGGAACTGATTGAAAAGCGCTTGCACAAGTGATTTGTTCGATAAATCGGTATTCAGGGGTTAGGGGTTAGGAGTCGTTTGTGTGTAGGGGCGATTTCCAATCGCCCACGGGCGCTCGGAGAGCGCCCCTACACCGTGTACGTGTCCGGCCATTCCCTAACCCCTAAAACCTAACCCCTAACCCCTCAAATACTGATTTGTCGCTCCGCGACAAATCAGTATTTGTACACGACTGCAACAAGCCCTCCTCCCGATGCCTACAGCGCCGCCTTCCGTTCCGCCGCTTCCTTCAGCATGTGCGCACCGTGGGACAGGCTGCTCTCGCTGTCCTGGGCGCCGCCCACCAGGCGGGACAGCTCCCGCACGCGGCCTGCCTCGTCCAGCAGGCGCACGTGGGTGTCGGTGCGGTCCTCCCCGGCGACCTTCTCCACCAGGAAATGGGCGTCGCCCAGGGCCGCGATCTGGGGCAGGTGGGTGATGCTGAGCACCTGGCGCGTCTTTGCGATCAGGCACATCTTCTCCCCCACCACCTGGGCCATTCTGCCGGAGACGCCGGTGTCGATCTCGTCGAAGACCATGGCGTCCACGCCCTCGGAATCCACCGAGATGGCCTTCAGCGCCAGCATCACGCGGGAAATCTCGCCGCCCGAGGCGATGGACGCCAGCGGGCGCAGGGGCTCGCCGGGGTTCGGGGAGATCATGAACTCCACCCCGTCCATGCCGGCGGCGGTGGGCTTGGCCAGGGGCTCCACCCGCACCTCGAAGCGGGTCTTGCCCATGCCCAGGTCCTTCAGCTGCTCGCAGATGCGCTCCGACAGCCGCGTCGCGCTCTGGCGGCGGACGGCAGTCAGATTGGCGCAGGCCTCACGCAGGGCGCTGTCCGCCGCCTTGTAGCGCTTCTTCAGCTCATTGATCGCGGCGTCGCTGCCCTTGATGCCGTTCAGCCGGTCGGCGGCCTTCGCGCCGAACTCGATCACCTCTTCCACCGTTTCGCCGTACTTGCGCTCCAGCTTCCTGATGGCGTCCAGCCGCGCGGCCACCTTGTCCAGCAGGTCCGGCTCGAAGTCCAGGTCGTCCAGCAGGGCCTGCAATTCGTAGCCCACGTCCTGCGCGCCGTAGTACAGCTCCCGCAGGCGGCCTGCCAGCGCGGCGTAGCGCTCGTTCAGCGCGCCGATGCGGTCCATGGCGTCGGCGGATCGCAGCAGCGCCTCCTGGGCGCTGGGGGCGTGGCCGTCGCCCTGGTACACCAGGGTATAGGCCCCCTCCACGCTCTGGCGGATCCTTTCGGCGTTCTCCAGCAGCCCCAGCTTCTTTTCCAGCTTCTGCTCCTCGCCGGGCTTCAGCTTCGCGGCGCTGATCTCCTGAACCTGGAAGGACAGCACGTCCACCAGCCTCTCCCGCTCGGAGACGTCGTTCATCAGCCGCTTCAATTCCGAGGCGACGTGGCTGCGCTCGGCGTACAGCCCGGCCACCCGTTCCAGATGAGCCCCGTGGGCCTCCCTGCCGAAGGCGTCCAGGAAATCCAGGTGCTTCGCCGGATTCATCAGGGCCTGGTGCTCGTGCTGGCCGTGGATGTCCATCAGCGTGGCGGTCAGCTGCTTGAGGGTGTTCAGGGGCACCACCACGTCGCTGACCCGGCAGATGTTCCGCCCGCTGCGGCTCAGCTCCCGGCGTATGGCAACCAGGCCGTCCTCGGCCTCGATGTCCAGGCCCTTCAAGACCGCCTGGGCCCGGGGATTCCCGGACACGTCGAAAAGCGCCTGCACCATGCCCCGCTCGGCCCCGGTGCGAATCATATCCCGGTCGGCGCGGCCGCCCAGGGCCAGGCTGATGCTGTCCACCACGATGGACTTGCCCGCGCCGGTCTCGCCCGTAAGCACATTGAATCCCTGCGCGAATTCGATGCGCAGCGATTCAATGAGGGCGATATTCTTGATCGTCAGCTCTACAAGCATGTGTCGCTCCGGTCAGCCGTTCAGCATGGTATTGAACTTCGTCATCAGGGCCTCCGCCGCCTCGTTTGAGCGGGTGATGATCAGAAGCGTATTGTCGCCGGCGATGGTGCCCATCACCTCGCTCCACTTCATGGAGTCGATGGCCTCGCCCGCGGCGTTGGCGCTGGCCGTGATCGTATTGACCACGATCAGGTTGTTGACCGGCTCGATGTTGATGATGGAATCAGCCAGTATCCTGGCGAATCGGTCGTTCATGCCCTTCTCGGCCCGCTCCACGGTGGCATACTTATAGCCCCCGTGCTCGGACAGCACCTTCAGAAGCCTCAGCTCCTTGATGTCCCGTGAAACCGTGGCCTGGGTCACCTTGACGCCCCGCCGCATCAGCTCGTCCGCCAGGTCCTCCTGGGTCTCTATGTCCTTGTTCTCAATAATTTCCAATATCAGATTATGGCGCGCGCTCTTCATTCGTGTACAGCCTCCCGGTGATTGGATAGCGGAAACCCTTAGCGCTGCTGATCAATGCGTCCATTCGGACAGCTTGCTCCTGAGCAGGCCGTAGTAATTCTTCTCGTTCAGGCGCACGAAGCGCGCCTGCCGCACGGATCGGCGAATGGTTATTTCCGGGTGCTCGCGATCCAGCATGATCGCCCGCCTGCCGTCCAGCACCGCCTGTGCGCCGCCACGGTCGTCCACCATGCGCACGGTGATGCGCTCGTCAGCGGAGACGACCACCGGCCGGGCGTTCAGCGTATGCGGACAGATGGGCGTCAGCACAAAGCACTCCAGGCCGGGCAGCACCACCGGGCCGCCGGCAGACAGCGAATAAGCGGTAGACCCCGTCGCGGTCGCGACGATCAGTCCATCGCCGGAAATGCAATCCACCATGGCGCCGTTTGCTTCATATTCGAGAGAAAGAATCCTTACGGAAGACGTGGCGCGGGTAATGACGATGTCGTTCAGGGCGAAGAACTTGCGATAGTCCCACCCCTCCACCATCATCGTCGTGCGCGTGTCAACGGTGTAATCCCCGGTCAGCAGCCTGTCAATGACGCCCTCATCCAGTTCGTCGGTCTCCAGCTCCGTCAGGAACCCCAGGCGGCCCAGGTTGATGCCCACGATGGGCAGGTCGTTCTCAATTGCGTAATCCAGGCCGGAGAGGATCGTACCGTCGCCTCCCAGGACGATCAACAGCTGGCAGCGGTCAAATCGGTCCACCAGGCAATCGGTCAAGCCCATGATCGCGTTCAGGTCGGCATTCAAACATACCGCCACGCCCCTTCGGCGCAGCATGCCGATCAGCCTTTCAGCCACGCCCAGTCCCAGGCTTTTGGATGAATTCCAATAGATACCGATACAGCGAACGGACACCCGTAACCACTCCCTATTCATACAATATACCAAAGCGCGCCCGAGTTACAAGCCCTCTGAGGTGGATTTAAAAAAATTGTCATAAGCGCGGCTAATTGTAACATCTATAGAAATATCGCCCGCAAATTTAGCTGAATTGTTGGATTGCTTCAGATATAACAAGAATTCTATGTTACCTTCAGGGCCCCGTATCGGCGAGTAGTCCAGGCCTGCCACGCGCCAGCCAAGCGTCGGTATGAAGCCCGTAATCTCCCGGAGCACCTTCTCGTGCACCGCCCTGTCGCGCACGACGCCCTTCTCGCCCACCTCGTCCTTTTCGGCCTCGAACTGGGGCTTGACCAGCGCCACGAAGCCCTGGTTTTCATCATCCAGCACCCCCAGCGCCGCCGGGAGCACCGCCTTCAGGGAGATGAAGGAGACGTCCGTCGCCCCGAAGCTTGGGCGCGGATCGAAGGCCTCCGGAGAGAGGAACCTGGCGTTGGTGCGCTCCATGCACACCACCCGCCCGTCGCTGCGCAGCCGATAGTCCAACAGGTTGTAGCCCACGTCCACCGAATAGACCCGCTTCGCGCCGGCGCGGAGCATCACGTCGGTAAAGCCGCCGGTGGAGGCGCCCACGTCCACGCACACCGCCCCGGAGAGGTCGATGCCGAACACCTCCAGCGCCTTCTTCAGCTTGTGGGCGCCCCGGCTGACATAGGCGTCCAGCGCGCCCCGGACCCTGAGCGCCTCCCCGGGCTTGACAGGCTCGCTGGCGCGCAGTATCTTCCGGTCCCCTGCCATGACCCGTCCCTCCATGATCAGCGCCCGCGCCAGGGCGATGGATTCCAGCCCCAGGTCGCTGGCGAGGGCCTCGTCCGCCCTGCGCTTCTTCATCTGCCCGCCTCCCCGATCTGCTTCAGGCGCTGGTCAATGCGCCGGGCGATGGACAGCGCGTCCAGCCCGCATTCCACGGTCTGCTGGGCGACGGTGCCCTGGGCGATGAAGCGGTCCGGCACGCCCAGCGTCAAAACCGGCACGTCCATGCCCGCGGACGCCAGCGCGTCCAGCACGCCCTCGCCGAAGCCTCCGGCCAATACGTTTTCCTCGACCGTGACCACGAGTTTGACGCCCGACGCCTTTTCGCGCAGCATATCCAAATCCATCGGCGCGACGAAGCGGGCGTCCACCACCCCGGCGGAGACGCCCTTGCCCATCAGCTCGATGGCGGCCTGCATCGAAAGGGACACCATGCGCCCCACGGCGAAGATCATCACGTCGCCTCCGCCGCTGAGCAGCTCCCACTGGCCGACGGAAAAGCGCCGCTGGCTCTGTATGCCCGGGCCCATGTCCTCGCAGGCCTTGGGATAGCGTATGGCCATCGGCCCGTCGTAGTCCTGGCTGATTTCCACCAGCTTCTTCAGATCCCGCACGTCCCTCGGCGCGGCGACCACCAGGCCCGGTATGCTGCGCAGGTAGCTCAGGTCGAACACGCCCTGGTGGGTCTCCCCGTCCTCGCCCACCAGTCCCGCCCGGTCGATCAGGAGCGTCACGGGCAGGGCGTTGCGGCACACATCGACCAGGATCTGGTCGTAGGCGCGCTGCAGGAACGTGGAATAGATGGCCACATAGGGCTTCATGCCCTGGCTGGCCATGCCCGCCGCCATGGTGACGGCGTGCTCCTCGGCGATGCCCACGTCGAAGCAGCGGTCGGCATGGGCCTGCTGGAAGATGTCCATGCCGGTGCCCATGGGCATAGCCGCCGTGATGGCGCAGATGCGGATGTCGTTGTCGGCCATATCGGAAAGCTGTCGCGCCACCACCTTGCCCGAGGACACCTCCTCCCCCTCCCGCTTCCTGGAGCCGGACTCCAGGTAGAACGGCGCGACGCCGTGGAAGGTGACCGGATGGTCCTCGGCGGGCTGGTAGCCCCTGCCCTTCTGGGTGACCACGTGGATCAGCTGGGGCCTGTCATAGCCCCTGGCGCGGCGCAGCACCTTGATCAGCTGGCGCAGGTCGTGCCCGTCCACGGGGCCGATGTAGGCGAAGCCCAGCGCCGAGAAGAACTTGTCGTCCACGAAGAAGGTGCGAAGGTTGTTCCTGAATCTGCTGAGCGCGCGGTACAGCGGCGCGCCGAACCTGGGGTGCTTCTCCAGGCGGTCCCGGACCCCGTGCTTCACGGCGATATAGCCCTTGCTCTGGCGCATGCGGGTCAGGTAGCGGCTGAGCGCGCCCACGTTCGGGGCGATGGACATCTCGTTGTCGTTTAGCAGCACGATCATTCGGGTGTTGCTCTGGCCGGCGTCGTTCAGCGCCTCGTAGCACATGCCCCCGGTCAGGGCCCCGTCGCCCACCAGCGCCACGACGTCGTAGTCCCCGCGCATGATGTCCCGGGTCCGGGCCATGCCAAGAGCGGCGGATATGGCCGTGGAGGCATGGCCCGCCGTAAACGCGTCGTATTCGCTCTCATCCTGCTGGGGAAAGCCGCTGATGCCGCCCTTCTGGCGAAGGGTGTGAAAGGCCTCATAGCGCCCGGTCAGCAGCTTGTGGGCGTAGGACTGGTGCCCCACGTCCATCACAAGCTTGTCCCCGGGGGCGTCGAACACATAGTGCATCGCCACGGTCAGCTCCACCACCCCCAGGTTGGAGGCCAGGTGGCCGCCGTGCTCCGAGACCACGTTGACGATCTCCGAGCGCAGCTCCTCGCAGAGCTGCTTCAGCTGCTTGATGCTCAGCTTTTTCAGGTCCGTCGGTTCGTGTATCTGCTCTATCAGCATCGGTCGTACTCCAGTAAGTTACTTGGTGCGGTTCACCATGGCGTCCACCAGCTCGCGGAAGAAGGCCGCCCCCTCGCCGAAGCGCCCGAGGGCCCGCAGGGCCTCACCGTGCAGCTCCTCGACCCGCCGGCGGGTGCCCTCGACACCCCAGGCCGAGACGCAGGTCAGCTTGCCGCTCTCGGCGTCCTTGCCCAGGGTCTTGCCCACGTCCGCCTGGCTTCCGACGACGTCCAGCAGGTCGTCCGTGGCCTGGAACAGCAGCCCGAAGGCCCTGCCGTAGTCGGTGAGCGCCTTCACGTCGTCCTCCCCGGCCCCGCACAGCATCGCCGCGGCGCGAAGGGGGTGGATGAACATGCAGGCGGTCTTGCCGTACTGTATGTACTCCAGCGCGTGGGTATCGGCGATGCCGGAGCGCTCGCAGTGCAGGTCCATCGCCTGCCCACCGATCATCCCGGTGACGCCCGCGCCGGCGGCGATCTCGCGAATCGCCGAGAGGTATCGGGCCGCGCGCTCGGGGCGGGCGCAGGCGTGGTTCAGCATCGTCTCGAAGGCCCCGTTCAAAAGGCCGTCGCCCGCCAGTATCGCCTGGCCCACGCCGAACACCACGTGGTTGGTGGGCCGTCCCCGGCGCAGCGTGTCGTCGTCCATGCCCGGCAGGTCGTCGTGGATCAGCGAATAGGTGTGGATCATCTCGACGGCGCAGGCGAAGTCCAGCGCGTCCTCCACGTCGCCCCCCAGCATCTCCACCGCCGCCAGCAGCATGCTCGGGCGCAGCCGCTTGCCCCCGGCCTCCAGGCTGTAGCGCATGGACCGGCTCAGCAGCCAGGGCATTTCTCCGATTTCAAAGCGGTCCTCCGCCACCACGGCGGGGATCTCGTTCAGCCGCCGGTTGACCCGGCTCGCGTAATCGTTCAGCGTCTTCATGGGGCCTCCTCGGTATCGATTTGAGCATCCAGCCCGGTCTCGCCCGCGTCCGTCAGCACGCGGATGCGCCTGTCGCCCTCGTCCAGCAGCGCGGAGAGGCTGTTCTTCAGCGCGACGGCCTTCTCATAGGCCTTGAAGGAATCCTCCAGGGACAGCTCCCCGGTCTCCAGCCCATGCACCAGGGCCTCCAGCTCCTGCATACCCTCTTCAAATGTGATCTTCTTTTTCATAGGGCTTCATCCTTTGCGTTTATGGCGGTGATATCGGCGGTCAGCTCGCCGTCGGAAAAGCATACGCGCAGCGGCCTGCCGCCATCGACGCCCGACGCTCGGGCCACGATGTGTTCGCCCTGCCTGACGACGGCGTAGCCCCGTTCCATCACGGAAGACGGGTCCAGCGCCCGCAGCGATGCGGCCAGGGCGTCGAGCCTGTGCCGGCTCCGCTCCAGCCGCACCGGCATCGCCGCGATCAGGCGGCGCTCAGCCTGGTCCAGCGCGCTTCGCCTGGGCTCGATCAGCATCCTCCCGGGCGCGGTCAGCGCGGCGGACGCGCCCACCCGCTCCAGCGCCAGGCGGCGAAGCCGCTGGCCGCTTGCCAGCGCCCCGGCGAGCCGCGCCAGCATGCCGTCCAGCTCGGCCTTCATCTGATCCAGCCGGGGCACGGCCATCTCCGCCGCGGCGGACGGGGTCGGCGCGCGCAGGTCGGCCACGAAATCCGATATGGTGAAGTCCACCTCGTGGCCCACGCAGCTGACCACGGGGATGGGCGACGCGGCGATGGCCCGGGCCACGATCTCCTCGTTGAAGGCCCACAGGTCCTCTATGGAGCCGCCGCCCCGGCCCACCAGCATCACGTCGCAGGCCCTGGCCCGGTTCAGCCGGTCCATGGCCCGCACGATGTCCGCCGCGGCCTCCGGCCCCTGCACCAGGCAGGGCGACAGCACGATGCCCACGTTGGGGTTGCGCCGCCGGGCCACGTGGATGATGTCCCGTATCGCCGCGCCGGTCTGGGAGGTCACCACGCCGATGACCCGGGGAAAGGCGGGGATCTCCCGCTTCCGGGCCGGGTCGAACAGCCCCTCGGCCATCAGCTTCTGCTTCAGCTTTTCAAAGCGGATGTACAAATCCCCCTGCCCCGCCTGTCGCATGGCGGTGACGTACAGCTGGAAGCTGCCGTTCTGGGGGTAGATCGACGCCGACGCCCGCACGGTCACCCGCATGCCGTCCGCGGGCTGGAAGTCCAGCCCCAGGGCGTGCTGGCGGAACATCACGCACTGCACCCGCGCGTTCTCGTCCTTCAGGGAAAAATAGCGGTGCCCGCTGTAGTGGTGCTTGTAGCCGGAGATCTCGCCGGTGACCTCCAGGGCGCGCAGCAGCGGGTCCGTGGCCAGCAGCCTGCGGGCATACTCGTTCAGCTCCGAGACGCTCAGCGCCCCGGCGCCGCGATCCGCGCCGATCATGCCTCGCCCGGCGCGGCGTCCTCGTCGAGGCTCCGGCCGAGGTTGCCCAGCACGCCGTTGACGAAGCCGCCCGCCTTGTCCGTGGAATACTGGTTGGCCAGCTCCACGGCCTCGTTGATCACAACGCCCCTGGGCGTCTGGCCCAGCATCAGCTCGTGGGCCGCCAGCCGCAGTATCGCCAGGTCGACCCGGGTCACCCGGTCGATCGTCCAGCCCCTCAGGAAGGGCTTCAGCCTGGCGTCGATGGCCTCGACGTTGGCCACGACGCCGTCGAACATGCGGTTCATAAAGTCGGCCTCGGATTCATCGGGCTTGACCTCCAACAGGTTCAGCCGCGTCTCCTCGCCGCCGTCGCCGCCCATCTCCCACTCGTAGATCAGCTTCATGGCTTGGGCGCGGGCCATCGTTCTATCCATAATCAATACCTGCCTTTTTCGCGTAACTCTTTATCAAGCGCAATGTTGCGGTGGCACACGCGTGCCGCCGCAACAGGGTCGTTAAGGGTATACACCGCCTCGATCAATCCTCTGTGGATTCCGCTTCCTGTCCGGCGCTCTCCCGCGCCTTCATCGCCGCGTAATCCTTGGCAAATTCGGATTCATAGGGCTTGTCCGGGTCATAGGCGGTCGCCGCCGTCCCGGCCATGTCCTCCGAAGAAGCGACCGCGTCCTCCCCCACGCCGTCCACAGGCCCGGCCTCCGCCGCGTCGCTCACCGGCGTCAGCGCCGGTTCACAGGCGTCGTCCGCAACGGCTTCAGGCACATACGCGGGCGCTTCGGCCTGCGGCCTGCCCCGTCCGATCAGGCGCCTGCGGGCGGGCTCGCCCTTGCCGCTGACGGCGTTGATGGTGATCGCCACCGACTGCACCGCCACGCCACAGTTGACCTCTACGAACTGGGTGATGGCGCGCTGCATGTTGGCGGTGATGGTCGGCACGTGGGCGCCGCTGGCGATGACGGCGTCAATGGAGATGCCGATGGCGTCGTCCAGGCCTTCGATGTTCACCCGCATGTCCGTGATGCCGTCGATGGCTCGCACCGACTGGCGCACCATCTGCTCCACCGCGGAAACCGAGATGCGAACCTTGCCCTTGTCGTCGGGGCCAACGGTGATAAAGCCCCGCTCGGCGCGCCTCTTTCGCCGGATCAATATGAGCAGCGTCGCCACGGACAGCGCCAGATACAGCGCCAGCAGCACGCCGCCCGCGATCCTCGCGCCGACGCCGCCCAGGGAGCCCTCCGCCTTGGAAACCAGATTGGCCTGGAGGCCCGGCACGACCAGGCACAGCACGAAGGCCACGCAGATCATCAGTGAGCACAACCAGTGCAGCAGCATGAGCAGCTTGTTGCCGATATTCAACTTCATAAGCTTTCTCGTTCCGCCGGGAAACGCCGGCATCGCCCTTCGGCCTTGCCCGCTTCCCGGAGGAATCTCCTTATCTCAGACGCTCAGATATCCGATTCGTCGACATCCGAGAACGCTTCTTCGTCTTCTGCGCAATCCGCATCGCCGTCGGCGAAGTCGTCCTCCGCATCGTCCGCCGCGCAGTCGTCCTCTTTTTCTTCGAAGCCCTCGGGCGTCTCCTCGTCCTCGTCCCAGGCGGCTTCCACCGCCACGGTCTGCTGCCCCTGCTGGCCGTCAGCTTTAGCCGCTTCGGGCGCTTCTTCCCCTTCTGATTTGGGCATGGCCTCGACCTCGGCGTTCTTCTCCAGCATCTTGCGGTGCTGCTCGTCCAGCTCGGCGTTGGCGCGCTGCTCGCGCTCGAAGCTGATGCCGGTCACATGGACATCCACGTTCTTCACGTCCAGGCCGCTCATGGTCTCGATGGCCTTCTTGACGTTTTCCTGGATGTTCCGCGCCACGTCGGGGATGGGCGAGCCGTAATCCACGGTGATGGTCACGTCCACGGAGACCCTGTTGTCCTCCAAATCTATGCGAACACCCTTGGTCAGGTTGCGGTTGCTCTTGCGGGAAAACATGTCTGCAAGGCCCGAAGAAGGAGAGATCATGCTGGCGACGCCGTCGACCTCGGTGGCCGCGAGGCCGGCGATGGTGGCGACGACTTCCGTGGCAAAGGAAACCGTGCCGTTGGGATTCTCGTTCAGCTTGACATCGGAAGGATAATTATCGCTCATATTGCATACCTCCTTATACGGATTTCATTATAGCAGAAAACACGCCGTCGCGCAAATACTTTCGGTTATTTTACCGGAATGATTTTCACATTCCCGCCCGTCAGGCCCGTTTGGCGCATGACCAGGTCCAGTATGACGGCGCTCTGGGCGTGGGTCAGCGCTTCCCCGCGGATCAGCACGTTTGCCGCCGAGTCACTGACGCTGGCGAGGGCCTCCTCGAAGCCCCGGCTCTGCAGTATGCCCTCGATGGCGTTTTCGTCCCGGGCATGGGCCAGCATGTCCATTAGCGCCCTGCGGGCCTGGGCCCTGGTTTCCCCGTCCGCGCCGTCGTCGTGGATGATGTCGTTCAGCTGGGCCTCCTGCCTGACGCGCAGCTGCTCCCGCTCCAGGCGGAACGCCGCCATCGGGTCGCTTTCAATCCGGCTGCAGGCCGGGGCGCTGTCCGCCCGGTTCAACCGCCTTACGACGATCCGCGCCGTGACCAGCGCGCCCCCGGCCAGCAGCGCCGCCAGCAGCAGCAGGCCCAGTGTCCATCTCATCCCCCTGCTCATGATCCACCTCCAAAGGTACCGCTTCCACCGATGATCTCGATCCTGTCCGCCTCCACGTCCAGCAGCGCGGACACCGCCCGCTGCAGTCGCAGGTAGGTCTGCACGTCCGACAGCCCCTCCGCCACGATCACCGCCCCGGTCACGGCGCCGTCCTCCCCCTGGGTGATCATGGCGCTGACCCGCCCCGCGCCCTCGATGCGCTGCAATATCCGCTCCACACGCCTCTCCAGCGGTGTGCCGGACGCGCCGCCGTCGCCCCCCGACCTGAGCAGCATCAGCGCCAGCAGCGCCGCCAGCGCCAGCGCCGCGAACCACTCGATCCCGCGCGCCCCGCGCAGCCTCTCCAATAGCCGCTTCATCATATCCAGAAATGCTCAAAGGAGCCTTGCGAATATGCGCAAGGCGCACAGTGTCGCCGCCAGCGCGCAGAGGGCGCGAAAGGCGCGCGCCGCGCCGCCCTCCCCCGCCAGCTGCTCCATCGCGGCCACGGTTACACAGATGCCGAAGAGCCCCTTCGCGGCCTCCTCCAGTGCCTGTACGGTCATCCTTCACGCCCCGTCCCCGTCGGGGACATTCGCTTTGGAATGGGGGGACGGTTCCTCATTCCACGCGCGCCCAATCCCGACGGGGACATTCCCTTCTTCAGAATCCCAGCAGTCCAAGGCCTGCACCGGCCAGCAGCGCCGTCAGCAGCACGCTGCCCGCGTACAGCGCCATCAGCACCCTGGCGATCTCCCCGTAGCAGCCGGCGATCCGCGTGATGGCCGGATCGGCTACGGGCTCCAGAAGCGCCGAGGCCAGCTTCAGCGACAGCATGTGGGCGCCCAGCTTCAGCGCGGGCTGCGCGGCGGTCGCCAATGTGATCAGCAGCCCGGTCGCGCCGACCGCGCCGCGCACCGCGACGGCGGTCTGCGCCAGCGCCCCGGAGGAATCGGAGACCGAACCCCCGATCAGGGGAACCAGCCCCCTCAGCGCCTGTCGCAGCGCCTGGGACGAAACGCCGTCCCGGGTCGCTGCCAGCCGCCCCTGGAGGGCCATCACGCCGACAAAGGCGGCGATCGTCATCCCCACGCCCCAGGTGACCGTCCTGCAGATCAGTCGGAACAGCCCGTCCAGCCTGAAGCGCCCGGAGAGATTGCCCCCGGCGGCGACGGTGGCGGCCACGCCGCACAGTGGAAGCCCCCAGCCGATCAGCGCGTTTTCCACGGCGTCCGCGCAGATGGCCGACAGCGGCGTCAGCGTCGCCCCTGCGGCTGCCCGGCCCGTCAGCGTCAGCGCCGCGGCGACCACCGGCGCGGCGGTATCGGCGATACGCACCGCGACCGACATGCCGCTTCGCGCCACCGCCATCGCAGCCGCGCACTGCCTGCCCAGTCCGTAAACGGCGGACAGCCTGCACAGCAGCGTCAGCGGTCCGCTGTCCGCGCCGAGGACCATGCCCAGCGACAGCGCCGTGAGCACCGGCACGGCCAGCACGGACAGGGCCGGCAGCAGCGCCACCTTCACCGCCTCACAGAGCTGGCGCAGCGCCAGTGCCGGCAGATCCCTGTCGATCGGCAGCTCGCCCGACAGCACCGCCCGCGCCGCTTCTCGGACATCCGGCCCGCCCAGCGATTCCGAGAGCGACTCCAAATCCGAAAGCCCCGCCTTCTCCAGCAGCGCCTCGGCGGGATCCGCGGCCAGCGCCCCGGGATGCAGCATGAGCAGCAGCGCCGCCAGCAGGATCAGCCGCCGCATGCCAGCCCTTCGCTGACCAGGCCTGCGATCCGGGAGAGCATCGGCGCGCACAGGCCCAGCGTCGCCAGCCTGGCCGCCAGGGCGATCCGCCCCGCCAGCGCCCGCTCCCCCGCGTCCGCGCACAGCTGGGTCCCCAGCTCGGAAACCACGGCGATCCCCGCGCCCTTCAGCACAAGCGCGGCCACGTCCCCGTCCTGGCCCAGCAGCTGCCGGAACGCCTCCAGCCACGCACTGGCCCCTGACACGTCCGCCAGGGCCATGGACAGCGCCGCGACGCCGCCCGCCAAGGAGACCGCCGTCGCCAGCTCGGGACGCTGC
This sequence comes from Clostridia bacterium, assembly GCA_045658005.1. Lineage (GTDB taxonomy): Bacteria > Bacillota > Clostridia > Christensenellales > Aristaeellaceae > UBA2862. Next base: position 32,540 of record JAZOUD010000072.1, read on the forward strand.
ACCCGAAGCGCCGCGCAGATCATCGCCACGGCGATGCACAGCGCCGTGATTTTCAGAACCAAGGCCCAGTCCTCCTTCAAATCTGCAACAAGCTGCGTATGCTGCTGAAGAAATCCGATATCATGCCCACCACCATCATCAGCACCACTACCAGCCCCGACAGCGTGGCCAGCAGGGCGATGTCGTCCCGTCCGGCCCGGGTCAGCAGCTGGGAGATGACGGTGACGATGATGCCGATTCCCGCGATCCGAAACACAAAATCGATGTCCATGCCCACCTCAAATCACGATCAGGGCCAGCATCAGCCCGATCAGGAACCCCAGGGAGACGTACAGCCTGTCCGCCTCCCCCGCCCGCTTGAGGGCCCCGTCCCGAAGACGGCTCAGCGTCTCCATCGAAGCGTCCAGCAGCACGCCCTGCTCCTCCCGCCCGCTCTGGCCCAGCTGGCCGAACAGCGCATCCAGCGCGCCGATATCCTCCGCCGCCAGCGCGTCCGCCGGACCGCCGCGCCGCAGGGCGCTCTGGCGTATCGACTGCCATGCGTCGGCGGCGCTGCAGCCCTGGCGCATGCCCTCGGCGACCTGCTTCATCAGCGCGCAGCCGGCCCTGTCCAGCGCGCACTGCAAGGGCATCAGCATGCCGGTCATGTGGATGCGCAGGGTCTGCAGATCCTCCGCCAGCGCCGCCAGCACCCGGTAGCGCCTGCGAACGGCGTCCGACGCGGCCTTGCCGCAGAGCGTGCAGCCCAGCACCGCGCAGACCGCCAGCGCTACGCGCGTCTCCAGGCCGCCACCCCCTCTCCGTCCGCCCTGCGCCAGACCTCCCGCACCGCCCCCGGCGCATGCCCCAGCAGCGCGACGAGCGCCACGACCCCCGCCTCCAGCACCGCGCGCAGGCTGGGTCGGGCCAGCGCTTCGCCGAGGCTCGCGGCATGGGCAGAGGCCATGATGGCCGCGCCGCAGCGCGCGGCGTCAGCCAGGGCCAGGGCGTCCTCCGCGCCGCCGATCTCATCCGCAACGACCACCTGTGGCGCCATCGCCCGAAGCATTCGCCCGATGGCCCGGTCCCTGGGGCAGCCGTCCATCACGTCCGTGCGCAGCCCCACGTCCAGCGTGGGAACGCCCATGTGGCAGGCGGCCAGCTCGTGTCGCTCGTCCACAACGGCCACGCACAGGCCGCCGTCGGACAGCTGGCGGGCAATGTCCCGCAGCATCGTGGTCTTGCCCAGCCCCGGCGGCGACAGCAGCAGCGTCGAGCGCAGAACGTCCCTGGTTGGCGCGATGTGGGCGAGCAGCCCGCTGGCGCACCCGGCCACCGGCCTGGCGACGCGCAGGCAGGCCGAGCCGATCCCGTCCATTCGAAACCGGGTCCCGTCCCCGACCATCCTGCCGCAGACCCCCACGCGGCTGCCGTCGTCCAGGGTGAAAAAGCCCTGGTCCAGCTCGTCCTGGCGGGCATAGACGCTGTATTCCATCAGCGCGGCCAGTATGCGCTCCAGCGTCGCCCGCTCCAGCGGTTCGTCGGACAGCGCCTCGCCCCTGCTGCCCATGCAGACCTGCATGGGCCTGCCGACGCGCAGCCGAACCTGGGTCACCCCATCCCCGCAGGCCGCCAGCAGCGCAGCCGCGCCCGGGGGCAGCAGCCCCTTCAGCCTGTCCACAGCCCCCATGACACCGCCTCCGTTCCCTCTAATCCTATGGCGGGCCGGGCCCGCTCATGCCTCCGGGGCGATCTGTTTATCATTTTGGAACCGGAAGCGCCTCAATTACGTCCAAGCAGTATCATCATCAGGAGGACCGGACCATGAAGAAAACAGCACTTTTCATATTGCTGCTCGCGCTGTGCCTGCTCGCCACCCCCTTCGCGGTGGCAGAGAGCGGCCCCGTCGCCCGCAGCGACGCCTTCGCCGCCTACACCGACGGCGAAGGGCACCTGTACCTGACCGGCAAGGCGGACGCCATCAACACCAAGCCGGCAAGCAGCGTGGTGGGCATGGACGCCTACCGCGTGCTCTATATGAGCGCCGACGACTTCCTGGACACCCAGGACCTGTACGCGGTCGACCTGCAGAGCCTGAAGGAGTCCCTGATCGCCGCGGACGTCACGGCTGCTTGCCTGGCCGACGAGGACACCGCCTTCTACGTGACCGGCGCCAACCGCAAGCAGCTGGTCCGCGTCGACCTGCACAGCCTGGCGAACGAGGTCGTCTACACCGCCGCGGAGCCCATCGACCGGCTGTACATGTCCGCGGAGGGACCGGTCTTCCAGCTGGTGGACCGTGCCGCCACGATGCTGTACGCCCAGGACACCGACCGCTTTGAGATCTACAGCGGCGGCATGCCCAGGAGCGGCGCCATCGGCGAGCGCTACGAGATCTACCTGACCGACGACGCCGAGCTGTACCTGAAGAGCCTCTTCAACTACAGCGCCAGCCTGATCGACAGCGACGTGACCGCCTTCGCCTGGCTGAACGACACCGTATACTACCTGACCCGCACCGGCAGCGCCCTGCGGCTGAAGGCCTACGATCCCTCGGCGAAGACCTCGAAGATCGTGCTAACCCCCGGCGTAAAGATGAAGGACCAGCTGACCGCCAGCGGCAAGTCGCTGTTCATGCTGGCCGCCGACAACACCGTCTGCCGGGTGGATACCGCCAAGGGCACGCTGGGCGTATTCAAGCGCTATTCCGACCTGTCGGCCTATAAGCTGTCCGCGGAATACAATGTGGACGGGCTGTACATAGAGGGCATGAGCGGCCAGCTGAACGTCTATGCCCAGCTGGTGGAAAAGGCCGCGAAGCCCACCTTCTCGTTCATCGAGTTCGAATCGGAGGCCGAAGTGGCCGCGCCCGCGCTGCGGCTGATCGACACCCTGAAGCTCGCCGGCGAGCAGACCGCTTCGGAGCAGCTGAAGCCCACCCCCCAGTACGCCCCCCTGTCCAGGGGCAGCCGCGGCGACGCCGTCAGCGCCATCCAGCAGCCGCTGAAGGACCTGGGCTATTACGACTACTACGTGGACGGCATATTCGGTCCCCGCACCCAGGCCGCCGTACAGCTGTTGCAGTTCGACCTGGAGCGCACCGTGACCGGCGTCGCCGACGCCGAGCTGCAGCGCATCATACTCTCCGGCAGGCTGAGCGCCTACGACCCCTATTACCAGCTGACCCGGGGCAACAGGGGCATGCGCGTGCGGCGGATGCAGGAGCGCCTGCGGGAGTTAGGCTACCTGGCCGACGCGGCGGACGGCATTTTCGGCCCCCGCACGTTGAAGGCCGTGCAGCTGTTCCAGTATGAAAACGGCCTGCCGGAAGCCAGCGTCGCCACCCGGGATACGCTCAAGCGCCTCTATTCCGACGGCGCGAGCCACTGCTCCAGCTACATCGACCTGTATCCCGGCGACACCGGATATCGCGTGCGCGAGCTGAACAACCGGCTGCGGGACCTCTACTATCTGGAAAGCAGCCCCGGCAGCACCTACAGCTCCGAAACCAGCTCTGCGGTGCGCGTATTCCAGCGCACGGCCGGGCTGAAGGACACCGGCTATGCCAGCCAGGCCATGCAGCGCCTGCTGTTCTCCGACGACGCCCCCGAGGCGCCCGGCTACATCGTGCTGCGCCGCGGCGACGACAACGAGCGCGTCGCCCGCCTGCAGCGCCGGCTGAGGGACCTGAACTACTACGACGGTCCCGTGGACGGCTACTTCGGCAGGCAGACCAAGGAGGCCGTGGCCCTCTTCCAGAAGAAGGTCGGCCTGAAGCCCACCGGCATCGCCACCGTGCGCACCCAGAGGCTGCTGTTTGACGAAGACGCGCCCGAATACGTGAAGCCCACCGTCATCGGCGAGCCGGACATCTACGTCGAGGAATACGACTTCGAGGACGACGGCGTCTACTTCATCTCCGAGGAGAGCGCCCCGGACGGCTATGTCGTCTTCAGCTGGGATGTGGAGGGCAGCGTGGACCACTACGGCATCCGCGTGAACGATTCCCAGGGCAACGTGTACATCGACAAGGACACGCTGATGACCAGCACCGGCGTCTCCCTGGCCACGCTGGACTTCAACGAGACCTACACGCTGCGCGTCAGGGCCTACCCCGAGGACGGCGACAGCAGGCACGTCACCCAGGCCGAGATCGACTTCGCGAGGATCGAGCCCGCGTATGAGGACGAGGACATCGAGGTCGAAACCATCGGCCTGCCCGAGATCATCATCAGCTCGGTGGGCCGCACGGAAGGCGGCGTCTATTACCTGTTGCCCGGCGACATCACCTTTGACTGGTATGCCGAGGGCGATGTGGGCGCCTATGAAGTGCGCATCGAGGACGAGAGCGGCAAGGTCGTCGTGGAACAGGAAACGCCCGAGCATGTTGCCCGCGTCAGCTCCAGCGCCATGAGCGCCGGCGAAATCTACACCATCTCCGTCGCCGCGATACCGGAGGACGGCAACATGAAGACCGCCCGCACCAATTCGGTCCAGTTCGCCCTGCCCGAGGTGGAGCTGCCCGAGCCCGAGCCCACGCCGGAGCCCACGCCCGAGCCGGAGCCCGAGCCCACGCCCGAGCCGATCGATGAACCCGAGGTCATCGAAGGGCAGGCGGAGATCGAGCTGCCCGAGGAGGCGCTCGAGCTCATGCCCACCCTGGATTCCCCCGTTGAAATCGAAGGCGATGCGGATATAGAGAAATCCTCAGAGGCGCAGGAGATCGAACCCGCAGTGGAATTGCCCGTGGAGGATGCGCCCGTCGAAGCGGCGACCGAACCGGAACAGGGCGAACCCATCCCGGAGGATTTGAGCGAAACACCGGCAGAGGAAACAATGCCCGAGGAGGCCATTGAGCTCCCGGCGGAGGAGACTGAAGCCGGGGAAGCCGTCGAGCTCCCGGCGGAGGAGGCTGAAACCGTGGAGCCGGCAGAGGCGCAGGTGACGGAACCGGAGGCGGCGTTGCCCGAGGACATCCCGCTGGAGGCGGACGTGCCGGAAACCGCGCGCGTCACCGAGCCGGTCATCAACTTTGAAACCGTGGAAGAAGCGCAGGGAGGCATCAGCTACGTCTCCGGCGAGGTCCTGACCATGTCCTGGCAGTCCGAGGGCGACGTAGCGGAATACCAGGTGTCGCTGCTGGATTCCAGCGGCAACCTGCTGGATTCCCGGGCGGTCGAAGCCACATCCCTGTCCGCCTATACCAGCGCACTGGACCCCAACGAGGTCTATACCCTGAAGGTCACGGCCATACCCGCGGGCGGATCGGAGGCCGACGGCGCGACCGCATCGGCCAGCTTCGCCCTCTACACCGCCGCACCCGCCGCCGTCATCGCCGACGAGCCCTATGAAGAAGCCGCCGACGAAGACGCGGAGGAGGAATACCGGGAGCCCGAGGACGAGGAGGAATACCAGGAGCTCGAAGGCGAAGAGGAATACCAAGAGCCTGGGACCGAAGAGAGATATCAGGAGCCCGAGGCCGAGGAGGAAAACCAGGAGCTCGAAGGCGAAGAGGAATACCTGGAGCCTGAGGTTGAAGAGGCGTACCAGGAGCCCGAGGCCGAGGAGGAATACCTGGAGCCTGAGGGTGAAGAGGCGTACCAGGAGCCCGAAGGTGAAGAGGAATACCTGGAGGCCGAGGACGAGGAGGCGGATTCCGAGGAAGCGGAAGGCGTCGATCTGAGCGAGGATGAGATCACCGAGCTGCAAACCCAGCTGGTAAGCCTTGGCTGGCTGGAGTCTGACAGCTTCATGCCCGGCATGCTGGACGACGCCACCGTCTATGCCATCAGAGACTTCCAGAGCTATTGCAACGAGACCTTTGACCTGGACCTGCCGATGATCGATCCCATGAATCCGATCATTGACGCCGACACGCTGGATGCCCTGAAGTACGCAGACGAGAGCTACGCCAACCCAAGCGCCGTCCTGTTGCCCGATGAGGCGTCCGAGGGCGACGACGATGCGGCGGACGACTACGAGGAAGCTGAAGCGTACGAAGAGGCAGTAGAATACGAAGAGGCTGAGGCGTACGAAGAAGCCGAAGAATATGAAGAGGCTGAGGCGTACGAAGAGGCTGAAGAGGCTGAAGCGTACGAAGAAGCTGAGGCGTATGAAGAGGCTGAAGAGGCTGAAGCGTACGAAGAAGCCGAAGACATGTAGTCAAATGCACTGAAAAAGGGAGCTGCACCGCAAAGGGCAGCTCCCTTGAGTTTTTAAACACGGCGTATCTGTTCAGTCGCATGCAAATAATGATTTATCGAGCCGTGCTCGATAAATCGGTATTCAGGTGACTGAACCCGCACCCAACCCATAAAAGCGCAGTCCCCCGCCCGTATGGAACGGGGCGGGGGCGGGAGGCGATTTACCCCCTTTTCTTTTTAACAAACAGCTGTTCTGCCGCGCGGCCCGCGCGGCGGGA
>JAZOUD010000073.1:0-2864 GCA_045658005.1 Clostridia bacterium
TGATGTACTTCGGGTTCATGATGCGGCTCAATAGGCTCTGCTTCTTGTTCACTTGGCCACGCCTCCTTTCACCATGGCCCGGGCCTGGGAGCGCGTGGCCATCCAGTTGCGCACGGGCTCGGACTGCAGCACGATGATCACCGCGATGATCAGGGCCTTGAAGGCCATCGTGGAATCCCGAGAAACGCCGAAGTAGTACACGAAGGTCACGATGGTGCGGATGATGATGGAGCCCACGATGGTGCCCGCCAGGCTGAACTTGCCGCCGGTCATGCTCGTGCCGCCGATGACCACCGAGAGGATGGCGTCGGTCTCATAGTTGATGCCGGCGTTGTTGGAGTCGTTGGACATGATGCGGCTGGAGTAGATCAGGCCGGAAATGCCCGCCAGGAAGCCGGTCATCGCGAACACGATCAGTATGACCACCTTGGAATTGATGCCCGACAGCCTGGAAGCGCTGGGGTTGATGCCCACGGATTCCACGAAGGTGCCGAAGGCGGTCTTGCGCACGAACAGCATCACCGCCGCCACCACCAGCACGGTGATGACGATGGGCGTCGGCAGGAACAGGCATGAGCCCTGGCCGATCACCCGGAAGGGGCTGTACATCGTGGTGTACTGCTTGCCGTTGGTGATGATCTGGGCGATGCCGCGGCCCGACACCATCAAAATCAGCGTGGCGATGATGGGCTGCAGCTTCAGCTGGCCCACCAGCACGCCGTTGAACGCGCCCATCAGCAGACACACCAGCAGCGGCACCAGCAGCACCAGTATGAACGGATACACGGAATAGTCGCCAGGGGTCTGGTACAGGGGGTTAGTGGGATCCCAGCGCATCAGCTTCAGCGCCAGCGCGCCGGACACGGCCACCAGCGCGCCCACCGACAGGTCGGTGCCGCCCAGGGCGATGACCATCGTCATGCCCATGCCGATGATGGTGATCTCGGCGGAGCGGTTCACGATGTCCACCAGGTTGCCGTACAGCATCCGGTTGGAGGGCTGGTAGCTGATGTTGAAGAACTCGGGCCGGATGATCAGGCAGACAATCAGTATCAGTATCTCCGCGATGACGGCCCAGGTGATCTTCGAGCGCATGATGGCGGCGAAGTCCAGGTTCCTGGAGCGCAGCACCAGCGCCACAGCCACCAGGCACAGCAGCAGGCCCGCGCCGATGAAGATGCCCTGCAGCTTCCAGGCGGTGCGCAGGCTCTGGACCTTGCCGAAGCTGCCGATCACCGCGTCGTAGGGCGAGCCCTCGGAGATGGCCTCGATGGCGTCCTCGGCGGGGGCGGCCTCCTCGACAGGGGCGGCCTCCTCGGCGGGAGCGGCTTCCCCGGTGGCGCCAGCCGCTTCCGGCTCAGCCGCCTCGGCGGCGTCGGTCGCGGTGCTTTCGCCACTGATGGCGGTTTGCAGCACCGCGGCGTCGAAGTCCGCCTTCACAGCGGCCTCGTCATGGTCGTTGATGAACACCGATCCGATGCTGGCATCGGAAAAGCTCAGGCCGTACTTGGCATAGATGCTGTCCTTGACGGCGCAGATCCTGCCGAAGAAGAACACGCCCACGACCAGTACGATCAGGCCCAGGATCAGGAAGATCAGGTATGCCTTTTTCTTCACTGTGCGTCACCTCCTTCGGCAATGATTTGCAGGATGCGGCTCTGGGTATTGGCGTCGAAGGGGCCCTCCAGCTCGCTGGCCTTCTTGCCGTCGCGCATGATGACGATGCGGTTGGAGCAGCGGATGACCTCCTCCAGCTCGGAGGAGATGAATATGACGGAAACGCCGTCCTTGCACATCTCCAGCATCAGACGCTGGATCTCGGCCTTCGCGCCGACGTCGATGCCGCGGGTGGGCTCGTCCAGGATCAGCAGGTCGGGCTGGGTGGCCATCCACCGGGCCAGTATCACCTTCTGCTGGTTGCCGCCGGACAGCTCGCCGATCTTCTTCTCGGCGTCCGGCGTGGCGATGGACAGCGCCTTGATGTAGCGGTCCGCCAGCTCGTTCTGCTCGGCGCGGCTCAGCGGGTGCAAAAAGCCCCGCTTGGCCTGCACGGCCAGCATGATGTTCTCGCGAATGGACAGGTCGCCGACGATGCCGTCGCGCTTGCGGTCCTCGGGGCAGAAGGCCACGCCCGCCATGATGGCGTCGAAGGGCTTCTTCACGTCCACGGTCTTGCCCTTCAGGCTCAGCTTGCCGCTGGTGGGGCGGTTGGCGCCGAAGATCATCTCGGCGGTCTCGGTGCGGCCGGAGCCCAGCAGGCCCGCGAAGCCCACCAGCTCGCCCTTCTTCATGCTCAGGCTGATGTCGGACACCGCCCCGGGCGCGCCGATGTGGTCGGCGTCCAGCATCACCGGGGCGTCCGGGTCCACGTCGGCGGGGTGCATGTCGAATATGTTCTCCATGTCCTTGCCCACCATCAGCGTGACCAACTGCAGCTTGTTGATCTCGCCGATGTCGTAGGTGCCCACCAGGTGGCCGTTGCGCAGTATGGTCATGCGGTCGGAGATGGCGTAGATCTGGTCCAGAAAGTGGGTGATGAATATGATGCCCATGCCCTCACTCTTCAGCTCGCGCATGACGTTGAACAGCAGCTGCACCTCGTTTTCATCCAGCGAGGAGGTGGGCTCGTCCAGTATCAATATCTTGGAATCGATGTTCACCGCCCGGGCGATGGACACCATCTGCTGCACGGCGGTGGAGTAGTTGGACAGCGGGCGGGTGACGTCGATGTCCAGGTGGAAGCGCTTCATCAATTCCTTCGCCTTGGCGTTGATGATCTTCTTCTTGAATTCCTTGCGGCCGACGAATATGTTTTCAGCCACCGTCAGGTTCGGGCAGAGGTTGATCTCCTGGAACACGGTGGA
>JAZOUD010000074.1:0-6160 GCA_045658005.1 Clostridia bacterium
GTCGCGCTGCGACAAATCAGTATTTAAGGGGTTAGGGGATAGCCGGACCCGTACACGGTGTAGGGGCGCTCTCCGAGCGCCCGCGGGCGATTGGAAATCGCCCCTACACACCAACGACCCCTCCCCCCTAAATCCTAACCCCTGAATACTGATTTATCGAGCACAGCTCGATAAATCAGTATTTCCCCAGCCATCTGGCTGGGGCTTTTTTTATATTCTCGAAAACGCATCGGCCAGCCTTGCAATCCCTTACCGGGTTTTGTATAATCAAACAAGAAATACCATAGGGAGCAGTACATATGCAGAACCAACATCACGCCGAACCATATCCGACCCGGACGCGCATGTTGGCCGCCTTTGTGAGGGGCAGCGCGCATTGGTTCGCGCTGAGCGCGGTCATGACCTTTGCGGTGGCGATGATCGACTTCGTCAACCCGAAGATCATCGGCTATACCGTGGACGCGCTGATCGGCGTGGCCCCAGGGGCCTCCGGCGCGTTGACGGGCCGGTTGCTGGAGCGGCTGGGCGGCGCGGCCTTCGTGACAAGTCGGCTGGGCGTCGTGGCGGGCATCGTGGTGGCCGTGGCGCTCTGCGGCGCGCTGGCGCGGTACCTGTTCCGGCTGTTCAACGCCAAAGGCGCGGAAACCCTGTTAAAGAACATGCGGGACCGGCTGTTCGAGCAGATCCTGCACCTGCCCTGCGCCTGGTACGGCGCTCAGCAGACCGGAGACATCATCCAGCGCTGCACCTCGGACGTGGAGACGGTGAAGGCCTTCGTGGCGGAGCGGCTGACCAGCCTGCTGCGCATCTCTGTGATGCTGGTGATGGCGCTGTATTATATGCGCCTGATCCACGGGACTCTGACGCTGGCGGCCTTTGCCTTCATTCCCGTCATCGTGGGCTATTCCTTCATCTTCCACCGGCGCATCGGCAGCGCGTTTTACGAGGTGGACATCCAGGAGGGTAAGCTCTCCGCCATCGCCCAGGAAAACCTGACCGGCGTGCGGGTGGTGCGGGCCTTTGGCCGGGAGCAGCACGAGCGCCAGCGCTTTGAGACCCAGAACCAGCGCTACACCGACATGTGGGTGCGGCTGATGAAGATACTCACCCTGTTCTGGTGCACCAGCGACCTGGTCTCCGGGCTGCAGATATTGACGGTGGTGGCCCTGGGCGCGGTGCTATGCGTGCGGGGCAGCCTCTCTGCGGGCAATTACGTGGCCTTCGTCAGCTACAACGCCATGCTGACCTGGCCGGTACGGGAGCTGGGCCGGGTGATCGCCGACATGAGCAAGGCGGGCATCGCCATCGACCGCATACGCATGATCATGAACGCTGAACGGGAGCAGGACGCGCCCGACGCCCAGACCCCGCCCGTGGACGGGGACATCTGCTTTGAAAACGTGACCTTCCGCTATGGCGACGGGGACCGCCAGGTGCTGGACGGCGTCAGCTTCACCATCCACAAGGGCGAGACCGTGGGCATACTGGGCGGCACGGGCGCGGGGAAGTCCACGCTGGTGCAGCTGCTGGACCGGCTGTACGCGCTGCCCCCGGAGAACGGGCGCATCACCGTCGGCGGGAAGGACATCTCGAAGATGCAGGTCAAGTGGCTCCGTCAAAACGTGGGCCTGGTGCTCCAGGAGCCCTTCCTGTTCTCCCGGACGATCGAGGAGAACATCCGCCTGGCCCGGGAAGGCGCCACCGGGGCCCAGGTGCGCGAAGCCGCTGCCATCGCCCAGCTGGACGAGGCCATCGAGCGCTTTTCGAACGGCTACGACACCTTCGTGGGCGAGCGGGGCGTGACGCTGTCCGGCGGCCAGAAGAAGCGGGCCGCCATTGCCCAGATGCTGATTCGCAAAACGCCGATCATGATCTTCGACGACTCCCTGTCCGCCGTGGACGCCCAGACCGACGAGAAGATTCGCCGGGCGCTGATCGAGCACACTGTCGGCGCCACCGTCATACTGATCGCCCACCGGGTCACCACGCTGATGGGCGCGGACCGGGTCATCGTGCTGGACAAGGGCAAGGTGGTCCAGCAGGGCCCTCACGACGCGCTGATCCGGGAGGACGGCATCTATCGCCGCGTCTACGAGCTGCAGACCCAGGGGCTGGACCTCGGAGGGGAGGCGACGGCATGAGCGAAAACCGGAACAAGACCCTTCCCTGGTTCGGCGTGCCGAAGCTGCTTCCGTATCTGAAGCCCTACAGGAAGGGCATCGTCGCGATGATCGCCGTGGGCTGCCTGGTGTCGCTGATCGACGCGGCCTATCCCATGTTCAACCGCTACGCGCTGGACCGCTTCGTCATCGGGGAAAGCCTGGACGGCCTGGGCGGGTTCATCGCGCTGTACATCGGCGTGCTGCTTTTGCAGGTGGTGCTGAACTACTACAGCGTAGCCTACTGCGGCAAGATCGAGATGAGCGTGGACCGGGACCTGCGCAACGCCGCCTTCAACCACCTGCAGACCCTGTCCTTTTCCTACTTCAACCAGAATTCCGTGGGCTACATCCACGCTCGGGTGATCAGCGACAGCGGCAAGATCGGCGAGCTGGTGGCCTGGCGGATGATGGACGTCGTCTGGAACCTGTCCTACCTGCTGTTCATCGTGCTGATGATGTTCCTGGCCAGCCCCCGGCTGGCGGTGTGGCTGCTGCCGCTGATCCCCGTGTCTGCGGCGCTGATCGCCTGGTTCCAGGGAAAGCTGGTGACGCTGAACCGCCAGATCCGTGAGATCAATTCCCGCATCACCGGCAGCTTCAACGAGGGCATCACCGGCGTGCGGGCCATCAAGACGCTGGTGGCGGAGGCGCGCATCGACGGGGATTTCGAAGCCGAGACCGAAAACATGCGCAAGACCGGCATACGCGCCACCCATTACAGCGCCCTGTTCACGTCCGCCGTGACGCTCATGTCCTCGGTGGCGCTGGCGCTGGTGCTCTGGAAGGGCGGACGGCTGACCCGGGAATCGGCGATAAGGATCGGCACGCTGTCGGTGTTCATGTCCTACGCACTGTCGATGATGGAGCCGATACAGACCATCGTCGACACCCTATCCAGGCTGATCGCCATACAGGTGAACATCGAGCGCCTGACCCGGCTGCTGGAGACCGAGTCGGACGTATCGGACGCCCCGGAGGTGATCGCGAAGTATGGCGACACCTTCCACCCCAGGCGGGAAAACTGGGAGCCGCTGCTGGGCGACGTGGAATTCCGGGACGTGTCCTTCCACTATCCGGACGGGAACGAGCTGGTGCTGGAGCACTTCGACCTGAAGGTGCCCCGGGGCACCAACGTGGCCATCGTGGGGGAGACCGGCGCGGGCAAATCCACGCTGGTGAACCTGGTATGCCGCTTCTTCGAGCCCACGGAGGGCGCGGTGCTGATCGACGGAAGGGACGCCAGGGAACGCAGCCAGCTGTGGCTCCACTCCAACATCGGCTATGTGCTGCAGACGCCCCACCTGTTTTCCGGCACCGTGCGGGAAAACCTGCGCTACGGCAAGCCCGACGCCACCGATGAGCAGATCATGGCGGCGCTGGAGATGGTCTCCGCCCGCGAGGTCGTGGAAAAGGCGGGCGGCCTGGATGCCGATGTGGGCGAGGGCGGCGGCAGGCTGTCTGTGGGTGAAAAACAGCTGCTGTCCTTCGCCCGGGCGCTGCTGGCCGATCCCCGCATACTGGTGTTGGACGAGGCCACGTCCTCCATCGACACGATGACCGAGCGGGCCATACAGGCCGCCATAGAGACGGTGATCCAGGGCCGCACGTCCTTTGTGATCGCCCACCGCCTCTCCACGATCACCCACGCCGACGTAATCCTGGCGGTGGTGGACGGCAAAATCGTCGAGCGCGGCACCCATGAAGAACTCATGAAAAAGCGCGGGTACTACTTTGAATTGTACACGCGCCAGTATATTGATATGGTGGAGAACTACTGATTTGTCGCAACGCGACAAATCAGTAGTTGCCGTCCTTCCCGATCACTTCCCACGCCCTCAGCGACGGGAAGGCGGAGGGGTCGTCGCTCTTGACCATGCGCTCCAATTGGAGCCAGCGCACCCGCTGGCCGCCGAGGTCGATCCATTGGCGCTCGGCGGTCTTGTTGAGGTCAAAGGGGATGTCCCTGCCCGTCGAATCCACCACGTGGCCGGATACCCAATAGGCGTCGTGGGGGAAGTCCGCCCGCAGGGTCAGCGCCATGCGCTGGACAAGCACCTCCCTGCCGAAGTCCAGCCGGCACCAGGCATCCTCCCGGGCGCCGATGCCCCAGCTCTCAAAAGGCCACTCGCCGTGATAGGTGTTGTACCGCAGCCCGTCGATGACATTTCGGGCGGCGAATACCGACTCGTTCCGCGTCTCCACGTTGGCCGTGCAGTGGGGATAGAAGTCGGTATCCCCCCGCAGGTCGAGGGGGTTCCGGGCGATGTCCCGCAGGACCTGCAGCTCAGACTCCGCCAAGAGCCGGGCGGAGAGTATGTTCCTCGGCGCGTCGAAGGCCAGCGGCGCGTAGGCCAGCCGGTGCTCGCCCGACGGGACCCGCCAGGTCATATGCCCGGTGGGGCAGTAGACCTCGCCCTCGGGGACCGCTGCGCCCATGCGCAGCCACAGGTGGGCATGGGGCGGGGCGGCGATCTCCACCCGGTCCCCCTCGGCCCACCGGCGATCCAGGCAGAGCAGTACCTCCTCGGGGTGTGCCGCGCTGGCCAGCACGTTTCCCGCGCCGTCCTTCACGAGCATCTCCATAAAAACGCCTCCTCTTCCGTCAAAGGGATTTGTGGATGTCACCTGTCAATTCGGGCCTTTCCCACCAGCTTGCGCACGCGCGTCTGGCCGCCCTTTGAGATGCCGCAGTTGTGGGCGTCGCCGGGGAAGAATATGGCGAAGGTGCCGGGAACCAGGTCCAGGGGCGTGCCCGCGGGCCCCTCGGTGAACCGGGTCTCGTCGTCCGTTTCGGGCCAATCCAGGTCCTCCACGGGCCTTACGGTGATGATCTCGCCCTCGTCGATGGGAATCTGGAGGTCGATATAGGCCATATGCCGCTCAAAGACGGCGTTGGCCGACGCAAGCTCGGCCACGTTGCTGTTCATCCAACAGTTCTCGCCGTCGATCTCGTTTTTTCCCGGGGCGAGGGACTCGAATTCATGGGCCAGCGCGTAGTCGATCAGACGGTCCAGGTTGACGTTCAGGCCCCTGTACTGTTCCAGCCGTTCCAGCCTGTCAAATATCATTTTGCTTCCTCCTCTTTCAGATAACGCTCGGGGATGTCGTACCCGGCCTTTTTCAGCGCCCGGGCATAGCCGGGATCGCTCAACCGCTTTTCGGAGGCCACCCGTTCGGCCGCCAGCTTTTTTTGCCGGGTGGGGTACAGGGCGGCGTCCGCCACGAGGGTCGCCAGGGCCACGCCAAAGGCGATGTACGCCAGCACATTCAGTTTGGTCACCAACAGCAGCGCTCCCAGCACGACGCCCATCAGCGCCAACCGCAGCGAGGCGGGGCCGACGACGGCCATGTCCTGCCTGCGGGGGTCGGTGATAGCCAGCTCCTGCCGGTCACTGTCGATGAACAGCTTGCCACAGTGGGGGCACAGCCGCAGCGGCGACCCGAATTGCCACTTGTCCTGCTCCGAAGGCTGTCGCCCCCAGCTGGCATAGGCCCGCTGCTCCACGACCTTCTTGCAGAAGGGACAGTTCTTGACCAGGGTTTTCATCGCCATGGAATCGACCTCCGTGGGGTTTTGTACAGGTATTATAGCATGAGGGGCAGGGTTCTGTCACGGGGTTTTATGAATTTGATGTCTCACCGCCAACAAAAGCGGCGGAATCGCTTCGATTCCGCCGCAGGAGGTCTGCTTTGATCAACTCACGCCCATTGTATTCGGTATGAACATGATGATCTGGGGGATGTAGGTGCATAGGAACAGCAGCAGGATCATGATGGCCACCATGGGCAGTATTTCTCTGATGACCTTGGCCATCTCCGTCTTGCCGATGCCGGTGACGATGAACAGCACCATGCCAAAGGGCGGGGTGGACAGGCCGATCATCATGTTCAGGCAGATGACCACGCCGAAGTGCACCAGGTCGATATTGAACATCTTCACCAGGGGCAGCACCATGGGCACGAAAACGTACTGGATCGTGGACACGTCCATCACGCAG
>JAZOUD010000075.1:0-10949 GCA_045658005.1 Clostridia bacterium
TAGGGGATGGCCGGACAGTACACGGTGTAGGGGCGCTCTCCGAGCGCCCGCGGGCGATTGGAAATCGCCGCTACACACCAGCCCTAAAACCTAATCCCTCAATACTGATATATCGAGCCCTGCTCGACAAATCAGTATTTGACGAACTCCTTCTCCATAAAAGGATCCCTCGCTTCACTTGGATGCCACAAAAGCAAAGTGTCATCCTGAGCGAAGCGAGGGATCTTTTGCGCTTTTTCTTATTTAAGTGTGATGCTGATACTTTGATCATCAGGACCCAGGCAAAGCACGGCCTTTCTTATACCGTCAGACAGGGTATACCATCCCTTGAACCCACTGACCTCCACGTAGCCGCTTTCGTCGGTGACGATGTCACACACAGTGCGCCATTCCCCGTGGATCAGCTTTTCCAGCGCCTTATAGGCCGGCTTTATGCGGTTGTCCGCGGTCAGCATGCCGCTGGGCGCGCCGAGCCAACAGCCGTCGGTGAAGTCCCAGGCGGTGACGGCCTCGACCCTCGGGTGGTCGAACAGGATCCGGACCATCTCCTCCCATTCCCGCGCCTGGCGCGCCTCGCCCTCGGGGGTGGTGGGCCATTCGGGCACCTGGTAGTCGTTCAGGTCCACGATGTGCCCGGGCATCAGGTGGCCGGACACCAGCGTGTTCTCGGTGAAGTGCAGCGGCAGGCCGAAGCCCTCGAAGCGGCGCAACACCTCGCCCAGCTTCTCCGCGCCCATGTAGCCCTGGTGCTGGTGGGTCTGCAAACCGATGGCTCCGATGGGTACCCCGGCGTCCAGGCAGTCCCGAATCAATCCGGCGTACTGATCCGACAGGTTGAAGTCGTTGATCAGCAGCAGCGCCTTCGGATTGGAGGCCTTCGCGGCGGCGAAGACCTCTTTGATCAGCGGCACCCGGCCGTAGCGCTTGCAGATGCGGGTGACGGCGTTGTCGTAGCGGTCGAACACGGGCATGATGACCGCCTCGTTGATCACATCCCAGATGTCGATCACCCCGGCAAAGGCGGTGACATCCCGGTGGATGCGCGCCAGCTGCTTGTCCAGGATGGTCTTGTCGTCGTAGGCCATCAGCCAGTCGGCGCACACCGTGTGCCAGCACAGGGGATGCCCCTTGAGCCGAACGCCGTTTTCCACCAGGAACCGGGCGGCGTTCATGCGGTTCTCAAATGCCGGCTTGCCCTCTTCGGGCTCGTATCGGCCCCAGTAGAAGGGGAGGGTACCGTAGTTGAACAGCCGAAGCCACTTTGCCATGCGATCCGCAAGGAAGGGATCCCCTTTTTTTTCATTGGCAAAGGGCAGCGCGTCGAAGGCCCCGCAGCCAAAGAGGAAGTCGTGGGTGCGCTGTTCGAGATGCAGCCTGGTATGGGCCAAAGGCCGTCCCTGGGCGTCGAGGACGCGGATGGTGGCGCGGGACTTGCGGTGTTCGCAGGACATGCAAATACTCCTTTACAGGCGATTGGACCGGAATAGCCCGATCTGTCATCCCTTGACGCTGCCCAGCACCATGCCGGTGACGAAGTAGCGCTGCAGGAACGGATAGACGATCAGGATCGGCACGGCGGAGACCACGGTGATGGCGCAGCGGATGGTGATGGGCGTCATCTGGGTGGTGGACGTCATGGCGTCGGCGGTGGACTTGGCCGCGTTGGCGCTGGCCTGGGTGGTGGCGAGCTTCATCTTCAGCAGATATTGCAGCGTGTGCAGATAGGGCTTGCCCGCGTTGTACAGATGGGTGTCGAACCACTGGTTCCAGCTGCCGACAGCTACGAACAGGGCCACCGTCGCAAGCACCGGCTTGCACAGGGGGAAGATGATCTGCCAGAAGATGCGGAAATCTCCCGCGCCGTCGATGCGGGCGGATTCCACCAGTGCCTCCGGCAGGCCCGAGATGTAGGTGCGCAGCACGATCATGTTGAAGCAGGAGAACATCGTGGGGATGATGTACACCCAATAGGTCTTGGACAGGTTCAGCGTCTTGGAGATCAGCAGGTAATTGGGGATCAGGCCCGCGTTGACGTACATCGTCAGAACCATCATCGTCGTCAGGAAATGCCGCAGCACGTACTCCTTGCGGGAGAGGGTGAAGGCCAGCATCGACGTGAGGATCAGGTTCAGTATGGTGGTGATGACGGTGCGGCTGACGGAGATCCAGGCCGCCTGGTAGGTGGCCGGGTCGGACAGCAGCGATTCATAGCTCTTGAAGCTCCATACGCGGGGCCACAGGCCAATGCCGCCGCGCAGGGCGTCGGTGCCGTCATTGAAGGAGATGGCCACAGTATTGAGCACCGGGTACAGCGTCACGAACATCAGTAGGATCAGCAGGATGGCGTTGACGATGGGAAACGCGATGTCCTGCCTGCGCCTGGGCTTCTTGTAGGTAAGATTGGTATCGGTCATCGTTATCGCTCCTTTCCCATCAGATCAGCGTGTCTTCGTCCAGCTTCTTGGCGATGAAGTTCGCCAGGAACAGCAGCAGTATGGAGACCACGCTCTTGAACATGCCCGCGGCCACGCCGACGCTGTACTGCATTTTGGAGATGCCGTACTTCATGACGAACACGTCGATGGTCTGGGACCAGTCGATTACCAGGTTCTGGCCCATCAGGTACTGGATTTCGAAGCCGGCCTCCAACAGATGGCCGATGTTCATGATCAGCAGCACCACGAAGGTGGATTTGATGCCCGGCAGCGTGACATGCATGATCTTCTGGAAGCGGCCCGCGCCGTCGATGGAGGCGGCCTCGTACAGGCTCGGGTCGATGGAGGTCATGGTGGAGATGTAAATGATGGAGTTCCAGCCGACCTCCTTCCATACGTTGATGGCGCCCACCAGCCACCAGAAGTATTTGCCCTCGCCCAGCCAGAACACCGGCTCCTTGATGATGTGCAGACGCATCAGCAGCTGGTTGACCGCGCCGTCGCTGGCGAAGATGTTCTGCGCCATCGATACGACGATGACCAGCGACAGGAAGTGGGGCAGATAGGTGACGGTCTGCACCGTGCGCTTGAAGGCCTTGGTGATGACCTCATTCAGCAGCACGGCCAGCAATATGGCGGACAGGGTGCCGAATACCAAGTTGATCAGGCTCATGGCCAGGGTGTTGCGCAGCACGCCCAGCCATTCCTGGCGGTTGAAGAGCCATTTGAAGTTGTCCCAGCCCACCCAGGGATTGTCGAACAGGTTCTTGTTCTTGGGGTTGTACTTCATGAAGGCTGTGATCCAGCCCCACATGGGCGCGTAGTTGAATACAAACACGTATATCGCGATAGGGACCGACATCAGCATCAACTGCTTCTGGCTCCATAGCTTGCTGAAGAATCCGCCAATGCCGCCGCGCTTCCCGGGCTTGGCTTGCACCATTTGACTCATGTGGCTATTTCTCCCTTCCAGTATTCTCGGGGCGTGCCCTCAGGGCAGGGGGCGTCTCTCCGGAGCGCCGGAGAGACGCACGCCGCCCTGTATGACAGGCGGCTGATACAAGACATGGGAAGAGTGTCCTCTTCCCATGTCCGTGAGTGGGAAAGATCAGTTGCCGCTGTTCTTTTCCACCAGCTTCAGGACCTGCTCCTGCATGTAGTCGATGAACGTGGAGATCGGGATGTCCTCGACCGCCTGCACGAACTCGTCCCACAGGCCGTCCAGCTCGGCGGGATCGCACATGATGATCTCGGGCAGGTACTTCATCTGGGTGGTGACGAAGTCGGTCTCGGCGATGGAGACGTCGGGCTCGTTGACGTAGTCGATCTGCCAGGCCTCGCCGTAGGGAGCCAGCTCGATGGGCGGGTTGAAGAAATCAGCGGGCACCTTGTAGCCGTAGGCGGCCAGGAACGCCTTGTCATAGTCGCTCATCAGGTCGAAGTACAATTCGGGCTGGTTGCCGGGCTCCCAGGCGTTGCCGTCGTCGCGGGTGCCCTGCTTCTTGGGCAGGCCGTCCATCAGGGCGTAGGCGGTGTTGGCGTTCTTCCAGGGCTGGCTCTGGCTGTTCTTCTTCTGCTCGTCGGTCCTCAGGAAGCGGCCGTTCTCTACATAATAATCCTCGCCCTCGATGCCCCACTCGAGAATGGTCTGCCATTCGTCGCTCAGCAGGGTCTCGAACATCTGCACCATGCGCTCGGGATAGGGGCAGTTCACGGAGATGCCGTAGCCGCGGTTCACGTTGATGACGGCGCCATTCAGGTAGTGCTCCTCGATCTCCTTGCCGTCCACGTACTCGGGATCATACACCAGCGGCAGGCCGATGTAGGTGTTCTTGTCCATGCCGGCGGTGACCAGCGCGTCGGTGGCGGACTGGAAGTCCCAGTACTGGTCGAACATGCCCAGCACGGTGCCGGAGGAGAGCTTGGCGATGTACTGGTCGTAGTTCTGCACGAAGGTATCCTTGTTGATGATGCCCTTGTGGAACTCCTCATTCAGCTTGGCGTAGTAGGGCTTGGCGTAGGGCTGGATGACGAAGGCCTCGACCCTGTAGTTGTCGTTGATATCCACCAGCACGTCGCCGTCGTTGGGGCGGCCCACCAGGTGCTGCACGGGGTTGCGCAGGCAGAAGGAGCGCCAGTCGTCGCACAGGATCTCAAAGCCGGTGTAGGGGTTGCCGTCTTCATTGGTGGGGTTCTCGGCGATGAAGCGCTCGATCAGGTCGAAGTACTCGTTCAGGGTCTTTACCTGGGGATAGCCGGCCCATTCCAGCACCTGCTTCTGAATCCAGAAGGCGGGGCCGTTGCAGTAGTTCTGGATCTGGGCGTTGTAGTTGCGGCCGAAGTTGGGGATGATGTACAGGCTGCCGTCGTCGTAGAGCAGGCGGCCCAGATAGGGCTGGATGTGCGTCCAGATGTTGGGGGTCTTTTCCTCGCTGATGTAGTCCATCAGGTTGATCAGCGCTCCGGAGTTGATCAGGGTGTCGGCGCTGTTGCCGCCATCCATCAGGTCGGCGTAATCCTCGCCGGCCACCTTGATGGCCAGGGTTTCGTCCAGATCGCCGGCCAGGAACTCAAACTCGAATTTGATGCCAAGCTCGTCCTCGATCTTCTTGAAGATCTTGTTGTCGGGGGTGGGTTGCTCGCGGGGGTTGCCGACAAACACCGAGACGGTGATGGGCTCTTCTTCCGCGATGGCGGCGGGTACCAGCGCCAATACCAGCGCCAGCATCAACAGTACGGACAGCAGCTTCTTCATGTTGGATGCCTCCCTTGTTCATTTTAAGCATGTAAATGCTTAGTGATTATATTATAACCCAGCAATAACAAATATGCAACGAATAGCGTGCTGTTTTCCAATCATTCCTTGCGTTTTTGGTTCTCATATGTTCTTCTTTTGCGCATCGTGTGCATGGGCGCCGGTCGGGACGCGGGCGGTGGGGGCATGGTGGTGGGCAGCCAGGGTCTTTGCGTGGAGAAGATGGCTGAAATACAGCCGTCAGGAGGGGATGCGCGTTTTTTAGAGGTGCCCATCAGCTATAAATGAAGCGCCCCTTTGCGTCGTCAACGCCGCTGAGGCGGCGGAAGAAGGTGTTGACCACGTCGCGCCACTCGCGGGCGTTGCGAAGCTGCATTGCCATGCGTCGCCCGGCCTCGGTTCTGTCTGGCTCCGGCAGGTCGAGCCCGGCGAGGGTATCCGCCATGGCTTCAACCGCCGCTGCGCCTTCGAAGTGGTCGTCGTAGATGCGCTGGATCAGCGTGCGCCCGTCGGGCATGATGTGATCGTAGCGCAGCCGGTGGAAGAACAGCAGCAGCGCCTCCGGGCAGGTGTCCGGGCGCTCGTACTTCCCTTGGAGCGCTTCGGGGTATTGCAACACATAACCGGTGCCGCTTGCCGTGCGATCAATGCCCACGCCGTTTCGGTCGGCCCGGTTGTAGGTGCCCCACAGGGCAAACTCGTAGCCCCAGGGGCTGGGGCCGTAGTGCCCGTCCGGGTTGACCATCCAGCACAGCCCCAGCGGGGCGGTGTACTTTTCATAGATCGAGCGGCTGTTCATCAGCATGCTGGCCAGCGCGTCCTCCTGCGCTCTGGGCAGGGCATAGGTCAGCCGCGCCCAGCGGCGAATCACGGCCTCGGGCTCGACCCGGGGGTTCCAGGCGTATTTGCCGTAGCCGTACAGGTTTGCCGCCGCAAAGGGGTGGCCGGTGAAATTGGCGTCCCGTCCCAGGTTGCTGACGGCGGCCACGGCCATCACCTTATCCGGCGGCAGGTCCTCCGCCAGCTCCCGCCACATGGGGTTCATGGCATACAGGTCGACCTGGTGGCCGGTGTACTCCTGGGCCAGCTGCAGCTCCAGCGCCAGGTTCGTGTTGGGCATGGCCAGCAGCGTGGGGGAGACGGGCTCCCGCACCTGGAAGTCAAAGGGGCCGTGCTTGACCTGGAGGATCACGTTGCCGTCGAACTGCCCGTCCAGCGGCGCGTAGGTCTGGTATGCCGCCATGGGCCGGTCGGTAGCCGCGTCCCGCCAGTCCTGCATGCAGTTGTAGACAAAGGCCCGCCACACCAGCACCCCGCCGTGGGGCGCGACGGCCCGGGCCAGCATGTTCGCGCCGTCGGCGTGGCTGCGGCCGTAGGTGAAGGGGCCGGGACGGTGCTCGCTGTCGGCCTTGACCAGGAACCCGGCCAGGTCCGGCACGGCCCGCCATATGGCGTCGGCCCGCCTGGCCCACCAATGCTGCACCGCCGGATCCAGCGGGTCGGCGGTGGGTATGCCGTGGCCCAGGGGCTGGGCGAAGTTCACGGACACCATCAGCCGCACGCCGAAGGGCCGCAGCGCGTCGGCGAAGCGCGCCAATTCGGGCAACCCGTCGTCCTCGATCAGCTTCTCCGCCTCCGCATGGACGTTCACGTTGTTGACGCACAGCACGTTGATGCCCGCCGAGGCGAGCATCCGCCCCAGCTGGCGGATGCGTCGGGGTTCCCAGTGGAAGCCGCCGCCCTCGAACCAAAGCGACCGGCCGGAGTAGCCCCGCTCCACGCTGCCGTCCGCGTTGTCCCAGCAGTTGAGCATCCTCAGCTTATAGAAGGGCTGACGGACGCCCTCCGGGAGGGGTTCACGTGCCTTCATGGCTTCCATATAGGCATAGGCGCCGTAGAGTATGCCGGTATCGCCGCCGGCGATGACGGGTTTTCCGCTTTGCTCATATATATGAAAGCCCTCTTCCAGGTCCGGCTCCAGGCGCAGCTGAGGCACGGTTCCATCCAGCCGCTTGCAGCCCAGCGCCAGCTCAAAGGCTGCAACGTCTGCGCAGGATGCGCAGTCAGAGGGCACGTCGTCGTCCAGATAGGGCAGCCAGGTGTGGTGGATGGTATCGGCCATGGTGGTATTCCTCCTGTATTATGTTCTCGTTGTAGCTGTTCAGGTGCAGGCAAATACTGATTTGTCGCTTTGTTCACAGCGCTTCCCATAAACCTCCGCGATCGCCGCTGCCGCAATCGCCATCTCTTCCGCCGTGTTCTCCCTGCCCGGGCTGACGCGGATCACGCATCGGGCGTCCCTTTCCTCCAGGCCCATGGCACGGTAGACGTGGCTGACGTGTTCGCTTCGGGCGGAACAGGCTGCCCCGGCGGACACCTGTATGCCCATCAGGTCCAGCTCCGCCACGGCCCGCTCCGACGTCAGCCCCGGCAGCAGCAGCGCCATCACGCCGGGCAGGCGCGGGGCGTTCTCCGCAAGCAGGCGGCAGGAGGGGACCAGCGCCTTCAGCTGCGCGAGGAATCCCGCCGCCAGCGCCTTTTCCCTTTCGGCGCGCGCCTCCATCTCGCTTGCGGCCAGCGCCGCGGCCACCCGCATGCCCTCTATGGCGGGCGCGTTCTCGGTGCCCGAGCGCAGGCCGAACTCCTGTCCGCCGCCTTCGAGCAGGGGGACCAGCGGCACGCCCTGCCGCGCGACGAGGCAGCCCGCGCCCCGGGGCCCGTGGAATTTGTGGGCGGAGAGGGTCAGCAGGTCGACGTTCAGCGCCCTCATGTCGATGGGCACCTTGCCGAAGGCCTGTACCGCGTCGCACAGGAAGGGCGCCCGGCGGGACCGGGCCAGCGCGCCGATTTCGGCCACCGGCTGGAGCACGCCGGTTTCGTTGTTGGCGTACTGCACGCAGATCAGCCGGGTGTCGGGCCGAAGGGCGCGCTCGACGGCCTCGGGCGGGATGCGCCCGTCCCCGTCCGGCGGGATCACCGTCACCTCGCTCGCCTGCCTGCGCGCGGCCTTCAGTACCGAGGCGTGCTCTACCGCGCCGACGATCACATGGCCGCCCTTCGCCAGCGTCAGCGCCTGGTTGTTGCCCTCGGTGCCGCCGGCGGTGAACAGCACCTCCTGGGGCCGGGCGTTCAGCATGCCGGCGACGGTTTGACGGGCCTGGCGGAGAATGCGCCGGGGGAACTCCGAGGCCGAATAGGCCGCCCCGGGATTGTGCCATGCGGACGCCATGCAGTCGCTCACGGCGCGAACGACGGCGGCGTC
Source organism: Clostridia bacterium (assembly GCA_045658005.1). Classification (GTDB taxonomy): domain Bacteria; phylum Bacillota; class Clostridia; order Christensenellales; family Aristaeellaceae; genus UBA2862. The sequence continues at coordinate 8,453 of JAZOUD010000075.1, forward strand.
GGGTCGGGTGGTGGCGGCGTGGTCGAGATAAATCATATTTTGTTTCGCCCTTGTTATTATTTGTTTTTTTATTATAACCGATGGCGGGCGGGAAGTAAATGACCTTGACACTCCAGTCATTTATTTGTATGATACGAGTAAATTACTGAGAATAACGCAGGGAGGACGACGGTATGAATCGCGAACAGGCACGGGAAAAGGCAATCCAGCTGGTCAACCGCATGACTGTGGAGGAGGCCGCCGGCCAGCTGCGCTACGACGCGCCGGCCATCGAACGTCTGGGCGTGCCCGCCTACAACTGGTGGAACGAGGCGCTGCACGGCGTGGCGAGGGGCGGCACGGCCACGTCCTTCCCCCAGGCCATCGGCCTGGCGGCGACCTTCGATCCCGCGCTGGTTAGGGCGCTGGGCGACGTGGCCGCCACCGAGGGCCGCGCGAAGTACAACGCCGCCGCCGCCCACGGCGACCGGGACATCTACAAGGGCCTGACCTTCTGGTCGCCCAACGTCAACATCTTCCGCGATCCCCGCTGGGGTCGGGGCCATGAGACCTACGGCGAGGACCCGTTCCTGACCGCCACGCTGGGCGTGCAGTACGTGAAGGGCCTGCAGGGCGAGGGGGAGACCATGAAGTCCGCCGCCTGCGCCAAGCACTTCGCGGTGCACTCCGGCCCCGAGGCGCTGCGCCACCACTTCGACGCAGAGGCCAATCCAAAGGACATGGCCGAGACCTACCTGCCCGCCTTCCACGCGCTGGTGGACGCGGGGGTGGAGAGCGTCATGGGCGCTTACAACCGCACAAACGGCGAACCCTGCTGCGCCAACACGCCCCTGATGAAGACCCTCCGGGAGGACTGGGGCTTCGAGGGCCACTTCGTCTCCGACTGTTGGGCCATCAACGACTTCCACACCGGCCACATGGTCACCGATTCGCCGGAGGCATCCGCGGCGTTGGCCCTGGAAAAGGGTTGCGACCTGAACTGCGGCAACGCCTACGTCTACATGATGAAGGCCTATGAGAAGGGCATGGTGACCGAGGAACAGATCCGCCGCAGCGCCGTGCGCCTGTTCACCTGCCGCTACATGCTGGGGCTGATGGATTCGAGCCCCTACGACAGCATCCCGCTGGAGGCGGTGGAGTGCCCGGAGCACCTGGGCAAGGCGCGGAAGGCCACCGAGGAGGCCTGCGTGCTGCTGAAGAACGACGGCATGCTGCCGCTGGACGCCGACAAGCTCACCACACTGGCCGTGATCGGCCCCAACGCCAACAGCCGCGTAGCGCTGGTGGGCAACTACCACGGCACCTCCTCCCGCTATGTGACGGTGCTGGAGGGGCTGCAGGACGCTTTGGAAAGCAAGGCGCGGGTGCTGTACAGCGAGGGCTGCCACCTGTTCAAGGACCGGGTGGAGCACCTGGGCCAGCCGGACGACCGGCTCAGCGAGGCCGTGGCGGTGGCGGAGCGCGCCGACGCGGTGGTGCTGGTGGTGGGCCTGGACGAGACCCTGGAGGGCGAGGAGGGCGACACCGGCAACGCCGCCGCCTCCGGCGACAAGCTGGACCTGCTGCTGCCCGAGTGCCAGCGCAGGCTGATGGACGCGGTGCTGGCCGTGGGCAGGCCCACGGTGATCGTGCTGATGGCGGGCAGCGCCATCGACCTGGGCGAAGCTGCCGAAAGGGCCGACGCCGTGCTGCTGACCTGGTACCCCGGGGCCAGGGGCGGCAGGAGCGTGGCGGACATCCTGCTGGGCAGGGTCTCGCCCTCCGGCAAGCTGCCCGTGACCTTCTACCGGAACGAACAGCTTTCGACCATGCCGGAGTTCACCGACTACGCCATGAAGGGCCGCACCTACCGCTACGTCGAGGAAACCCCCCTGTACCCCTTCGGCTACGGCCTGACCTACGGCGACTGCCGGGTGGCCGCCGCGAAGCGGACGGCGTCGGGCGTCGAGGCCGAGATCGCCAACGGCGGCGGGATGGACACCGACGAGGTGGTTCAGGTCTACGTGCAGAATGAAGGCGCGGCCCACGCGCCGAGGAACCCCCGGCTGTGCGCCTTTGCCAGGGTCCACGTGCCCGCGGGCGGCTCGGTGAAGGTAAAGCTGGACATCCCGGTGGAGCGGCTGAAGGTCGTGGACGACGCGGGCATCAGCGTCGACGAGGGCAGGCCCGCCTTCTGGGTCGGCCTGGGCCAGCCGGACGCGCGCACGGCGGAGCTGACCGGGCACGGCGCGCTCAGGGTCGAATAAGCGTTTCCGTATAAAGCAGGTGTAGGGGCGCCGCTTCGGCGCCCCTACACCTGCTTTGGACAAATGTCCTGTAGTAGTTTTACCCTATTCGTATCGTAATGGAACAGTTAAGGAAACACCGCACAGTATACAAAGCCCGAGGAATATGGTAAAATAGAGTCATGGATAAGCAAATGACAATATCGCTGATCAGCGACGAACTACGACAAGCGGCGACGCCGAAGAAAGAGCTGCTTGAACGAATGGACAGG
>JAZOUD010000076.1:0-7633 GCA_045658005.1 Clostridia bacterium
GGGAGCGACAAATCAGTATTTGCCGTCCTGAACAGTAATACCAAAAATAGAAATGACCCCCGGCGGGAATGCATTCCCGCCGGGGTTCGCAGTGCTTTGGGGATCAGTATCCCGCGTCCACCAGCGTCCATCTGCCGCCGTCCTCCCGGGCCAGCCACCAGCCGTAGTCCTCGTATTCGAAGTCCAGGTTCAGGGCCAGCGCGTCGCTCTCGGCAGGGGTATGGAAGTTGGTCTGGAACAGGGCGCACTGGGTGAAGGTCTTGCCGTCTGCGGACTCATGTTCGTTCAGCCAGGCCAGGTTCTCCCCGGTGCAGTTCTCGTCGCCGGCGTAGCGGATGCTGTGCAGCTCGACGCCCTTCCAGCCGGCGATCTGTTCACGGATCAGATCCATGCCCTCGATCAGCTCTTCCTTGAGGAACAGCCCGGACTGGCCGAGGTTGATGGCGACGGGGGCGTCCTTGCGCTGGAAGTCCATGGTGTTCCCGGAATCCTCGTCGCGCAGCCAGGTCAGGATCATGTCGGCAGGGTCGCCGGTGAAGTAGAACGCGCCGGTCTGGCCCGCCACGGTGGCTTCGCCCAGCTCGGCGGGGGCTTCCCCGGACTCGGTGATTTCCACGTTCCAGGTCTTGCCCTTGTCGTAGACGAAGCGGTCCAGCTCGCAGTCGTAGTAGATCGTGGTCTTGAACACGTAGCCGCCCTGGGTCAGCGCGCCGCTCATGTCTACATCCCAGGCGCGGCCGCCCTCGTTCTTGGTGACGGTCATGCCCGCCATGCCGTCGGCAGTCTCGTATTCGCCGACCAGGTAGGGATCGAAGGTCTCGGGGTCGGGGGAGGCGGTGTAGCTGCCGCCGGTGACCTCGGTCACCTTGCCGTCCTTGACGGACAGGTCCCAGGTGTGGTATTCGTCGCAGGCAATGCCGATGTAGTGGCGCGCGCCCACGGAGACCTCGCCGTCGCCGGTGGGATCGTACTGTATGACGAATTCATCGCCCTCCAGCCCAGCCTTGGCCAGCTTGACCACGGAATCGTCCTGGGCCATGTCGTCGGCCAGCCAGCCCAGGTCGCCGCTCTCGTCGGGAATGCGGATGACGTAGCTGCCGTCCACGATCTCGCCCTTGACCTCGGCTTTGGTTTCCTCCGCCAGCGCGGCGGCGCAGAGCAGCATCGCCGCGGCCAGTATAACAACAAACAGCTTCTTCATCATGTCGAACACCTCCAGTTTGCTTTGATGTCCCCGCGTGGGGGGCTTTAGTTCCTGTTGACGTGAGCAGTATACCCCGCCGGGCGTCACAGAAGCGTCACACGGTGGGGCACGGCAGTATTACTGCTTCATCAGCGCCGCTCCTGCGTTCCAGGCCTTGCCGACCTTCTCGCCGGAGACGTAATAGCCGTGCTGGAACTGGTCGAAGATCAGCGCGTCCAGCTTCGCGGGGTCGACCTTGCCGTTTTCGGACAGCGCGGATTCCTCCGCGGCGGTGTTGACGATCCTGCCGACGATGGCGTAGAAGCTGTCGGTGCTGGTGACCTCGGCCAGCTCGCACTCCATCACCACGGGGAATTCCTCGATGATCGGGGCGTTGACGAAGGCGCTCTTGACGGCGTGGTAGCCGGTGCGCTCGAACTTGTCCTCCATCTTGTTGCCGGAGGCGATGCCGAAGAAGTCCGCCACGTCCATGTGGGCGCGGTCCGCCAGGGCCACGGTGAAGGCCTTTGTCTTCAGCAGGTTCTGGGTGGTCCTGTGGTCCTCGTCGATGAAAAGGGCGATGCGGTCGGCGTTGCAGATCATGCCCCAGGCGGCGTTCATCACGTTGACCTTGCCGTTTTCGTCGTAGGCGGCGACCATCAGCACCGGCATGGGATAGACGGCCTGTACGATACCGAGATTCTTCTTCATGGGATTCATCCTTTCTTATCTGTATGCTATAATACTATCACAAACTCAGTTGAAAAACAAGGCCATCTGCCCAGTCGGCATTTGGCAAGGCCACCCAAAAAATATTGCATTACCATTTTGACTGTGTTATAATCCCCCCTGTAGGGGATAATATGCCAAAGACCGTTATCCCGGCTTTTGATGAAAAATTCTCTTGGAGGCGATGAAATCATGAGCGCATTGACTGATCTGATATGACCGACGAGTCGGTGGATACCTTCTTCACCTGCACGCTGTGCCAGAGCTTCGCGCCGGCCCACTGCTGCGTGGTGACGCCGGAGCGCCTGGGGCTGTGCGGCGCGGTGTCCTGGCTGGATGCCAAGGCCACCTACCAGCTGAACCCCACCGGCCCCAGCCAGCCCATCGCCAAGGTCGGCTGCACCGACGAGCGCACCGGCCGCTATGACACCGTCAACGAGGCTGTCGGCGCGGCTACCCACGGCGCGGTGGAGAACGTGACGCTGTATTCCATCATGGAGGACCCGATGACCTCCTGCGGCTGCTTCGAGTGCATCTGCGGCATCGAGCCCCTGTCCAACGGCGTCATCATCTGCAACCGCGAGTATTCCGGCATGACGCCCACCGGCATGACCTTCGGCGAGCTGGCCTCGATGACCGGCGGCGGCGTGCAGACCCCCGGCTTCATGGGCCACGGCCGGCACTTCATCGCCTCGAAGAAGTTCGCTTCTGCCGAGGGCGGCACCGAGCGCATCGTCTGGATGCCCAAGGAGCTGAAGGACGACGTGGCCGAACGCCTGAACAAGACCGCCAAGGAGCTGTACGGCATCGACAATTATGCCGACATGATCGCCGACGAGACCATCACCACCGACCCCGAGGAGCTGCTGAACTGGCTGACCGAGAAGGGCCACCCGGTGCTGGGCCTCGAGCCGCTGATGTAATGACCGCCTGAAAGGGCTGCCTATTCAGATAGGTAAATCCTCAACTACTGATTTATCGAGCACAGCTCGATAAATCAGTAGTTGCATGCGTCCGACCAGTAACAGGAAAGGAGCATTCCCATGCCCTTTGAAATCGTGCGCAACGACATCACCAAGATGAAGGTGGACGCCATCGTCAACGCGGCCAATACCTCGCTGCTGGGCGGGGGCGGGGTGGACGGGGCGATCCACAAGGCCGCGGGGCCGGGGCTGCTGGCGGAATGCCGGACCCTGGGTGGCTGCGAAACCGGCGAGGCGAAGATCACAGGGGGCTATCGCCTGCCCGCGAAGTACGTCATCCACACCGTCGGCCCGGTCTGGCACGGCGGGGACCGCGGGGAGGCGCAGCTGCTGGCGGCTTGCTACCGGAACGCCCTGGCGCTGGCGCTGGAATACGGCTGCGAATCCGTGGCCTTTCCGCTGATCTCGGCGGGCACCTACGGCTATCCCAAGGACCAGGCGATGTCCGTCGCCATGGACGTCATCGGTAGATTTCTGTTCGAGCACGACATGACGGTCTATCTGGTGGTGTTCGGGCGCACAGAGTTCCTGACGGGCAAAAAGCTGTTCCGGGACGTGCAGGAGTACATCGACGACGTCTACGCCCAGACCCACGTCAGGAAGAACGTGGAATACACCCGCAGAAGGCTGTGGCGGGACGACGAGAACGCGGCGCTGGTTTTCGACAGAGAGCTGGGCGAGGTGTACGGCAATTCCGCGCTTGTGGACAGCGCCCCGATGCCCGCGCCGAGCGCAGCCATGCCCGACTGGGATCGCATGCTCAAACAGACGGACGAGGGCTTCTCCGAGGCGCTGCTTCGGATGATCGACGAACGGGGCATGACGGACGCCCAGTGCTACAAGTGGGCCAATGTGGACCGGAAGCTGTTCAGCAAGATCCGTTCGAACCCCGCCTACAAGCCCAGCAAGCCCACGGTTTTCGCCTTTGCCGTCGCCCTTCGGCTGTCGCTGCCGGAGGCGAAGGCGCTTCTGAACAAGGCGGGCTTTTCGCTGACCCACAGCAGCAAATTCGACATCATATTAGAGTACTTCATCAAGGCGCGGCGCTACGACATCTATGAGATCAACGAGGTGCTGTTCCAGTTCGACATGCCCCTGCTGGGGTCGGGGATGAACGGTTAGGCTTCAGCATCGGTATACCACGATCCGCTCCCGGGCGCTTTGGCTGCTGAACAGGTCGTTGCAGTCGATGTCGTCCAGCCGCATCATTTCCGGCGTGGCGTCCAGGCATTGCAGGTATTCATCTGAAGGATAATAGCATATGACCGTCAGCGCCCGGGGCGATTCCTGCCGCGACCGGGAGATTCGCCGGAGCACGCCCTCGAAGATCTTCTCCGAGAACGGATTGAAGAAGAAGAATACGTTCTCGTCCCGGATTTCGTACTGCTCGGCCCGACAGCAGCTGAAGGTGACCCGATCCCCCAGGCGGGCGCTCCTGCGGTTTTCCACCGCGATGTCGATCAGCTTCCGGGCGTGGTCGATGCCCGTGGCGCGGCATCCGACCACCGACGCCATGAACAGGGCCACCCTCCCCTTGCCGCAGCCGTAGTCCAGCAGGCGGTCCTTCCGGCGGATATGGCTGCTTTTCGCCAGCCGCTCCAGCACCGAATAGGGCGTGGGCTCGTAGGGGGAGTAGTTGGGGTTGGATTCGTCCTCCCGCCCGATGGTCTTGATGTGCAGGCGCTTGTCCCATTCCCGTTCGTTCATGGCGTTTCCTCCGTGGGTTAATCAGGCAATCAGCTGATACTATTATAAAAAAACATTATAGATATAGACAAATAATCCGTTATAATGTTATAATGGATTCGGAAAGCGACAAGGCGCTTCCTTCCTCCTCGATTCATGGGAAGGACAGCTGAGTGCAGCCGTGTAAACGGCAGTTCAGTGCGCTGTACGGGCGTTTCCATGAACCGGTTTTATCAACAGCGGAAGAAGGTGTTTGTTATGATCCCGCCGGAGATGAGAATGGCCTACGAGAACAGCCCGCTATCGTTCGTCTATTACCAGAATGTCGATGGAAAGGCCGTGCCGGTCCTGGTGTCGGAGGGCTTTTGCAGGAACGCAGGGGTCGAGCGCAGCCGCGCCATGAAGTGGCTGGAGGCCGGCATGTTCGAACGGATGCATCCGGACGACGTGGGCGTCGTTTCAAAGGTCAGTGACGACTTCCTGAACCAGAGGGGCCCCTACGACATCGTGTTCCGCTGCTGGCTGGGCGAGCAGTATCAGCTGATCCACGGCTTTGGCAAATGGCAGGCGATGCCCGACGGATCGGAATACGCGGTCATCGGCTACGTCAACATCACGCAGACGAAGGAGGGCATGTTCACGGTCCAGGAGACCTATGGCCTGTTCCAGGAGGATCGCTTCTATACCGATTCCCTGACCGGACTGCCCAATATCAACTACCTGCACGAATTTGCCAGCGAGAAGGTCAACGTGATCCTCACCGAGGGCAAGAAGCCCGTGGTGGTGTACGCGGATATGGCCGCCATGCAGTCCTATAACAACCAATACGGCTTCAGGGAGGGCAACGAGCTGCTGCGGCTGGTGGCGGCAACGCTGAAGGCACAGTTTCCGGAGGCCCTCGTGGCCCGCGGCGCGGACGATCATTTCATCGTCGTCACGGACCTGTCGGACCGGGACGCGCTGACGGGGCAGCTGGACGAGGCCAACCGGCGCATCCGGCAGTCGGCCCGGGGCAATACCTCCGGCTTCCTGGCGGGGATCTGCGTGCTGGACGACGACGATGCGGTGATCGAGGGCATCGACCACGCCAAGCACGCGCTGAAGCGCCTCAGCGACGACATGTCCAGGACCTACGCCTTCTTCTCCCAGGCGGACGACGACCTGTACTGGCGCAACCGGTATATCATAGAAAACTTCGACAGGGCCCTGGAGCAGGGCTGGATCAAGGTCTACTACCAGGGGCTGTACCGGATCGAAACCCAGAAGATCGCCGCCTTCGAGGCGCTGGCCCGCTGGGTCGATCCCGTGCGGGGCATCATCTCGCCGGGGGCCTTCATTCCGGTGCTTCAGCGGTATCACCAGCTGTACAAGCTGGACCTGTACATGCTGGAGCAGGTGTGCAGGGAGATACCGGTCCGCCATGATAACGGACTGCCGCTGATGCCGGTTTCGGTGAACTTCTCCCGGCAGGACTTCGACCACGCCGACATCGTTGCGGCGATGAACGGCCTGTATGAGAAATACGCCCTGGCGAAGTACGTGGACAAGAACTATTTCATCGTCGAGATCACCGAACAGGACATGGCCCTCGGCGCAGAGGGCTTCCGCAAGCAACTGAAGCAGATCCGTGAAAACGGCTATCGGCTGTGGCTGGACGACTTCGGAAGCGGCTATTCGGCGATCAACATGTTCAGCCAGTTCGAATTCGACCTGATCAAGTACGACATGGAGCTGCTGCGCCACCTGGACGACAACGACGGCGTCAACCGGCTGATCCTGAAGGAGCTGGTCTATGTGGCCAAGCGTATGGGCATCCATACGCTGATCGAGGGCCTGGAGACCGAGGCGCAGTTGGCGTTTATCCGGGAGATCGGCTGCGAGCTGGCCCAAGGCTTCTACTTCTACCGGCCGGAGTCGCTGGACGAGATACTGTTCCGCATACACGGCGGGCAGAAGATCAAGCCCTGCGAGACTGAGGCGGAGCGCAGGGCGCTGAACCAGAGATGGTTTGAGTGACAAATCGCCCGACCGCACAATTGCATACGACCCGTCACCGGACGACGATTCCGTTCTTCAACAGGATCAACCGTATCCCGCGGTTGATCCTGTTGCGCGGCTTGCCGTTGAGGTTTACAGCATTCAGGCCGCAAGAGGTTCCAAAAAGAGCGCTCGCTGTTTGATGCCGAGAGCCGTAAAGGCTTGAATTCATCCCTGTGAATTGGTTATTCCTTAACCCGGCTCGGTTGAGTTTCACGAAGGATTCCACATGGCACGAGGAAATGATATTACTGGCACATACCTCATACCTGTTCGCCCAATCCCGGATAGGAACATATCCACCGCTTTGGGCACTTGGGTGTTCGCCCATGCAGGAACATATCGACAAACTGGAATTTGTCTTTATCTATGCTTTTCTAAACGTATAAGACCTTCTTCATCCGGTACACTAATTCCGTTTTTATATGTGTATCCCATTTTTATATAAAAGGGAGTTGCAGTGATCGAGGCAGGTATTTCAATTCTGTTCGCACGAAGGAAATATTCGTCTTTTTCCAAAGTATCTATGATCTTTCTTCCGATTCCTTGCCCGTGATACTCTGGTAAAACGAAGATAGTGAATAAACTACTTTCGTCAACTTTATCCCAGTACGGTCCTATTGCACCGCAGCCCACAATTTTATCCTCATCGCATACTACATAAAAATGAGTCCATTTTGCGCGCTCCAAGATGTCTTTCGGCTGTAATTTTTGAACATCATTTTCGATATATTCCCTCGAATAATCTTTGGTGTTGACTTCTCTGAGCGTCCTAACAATCAAAGCTGATACGCTTCCTGCATCTTCAGGCTCGATTCTTCTGATAATCATTGCATCACATCCTCACAAAAACCGATTTTGCGATATAACGATAAACTGGAATTTGTCTACATGATCCCGGATACATCACTTCACCAACACAACGATGTGGGCGTTTTCGATCTCGACAACCTTTTTTGTTTTCAGTCCGACCTGTTCTGCTAACGCCATGATTCTCTCCGGTGTATCCGGATAG
>JAZOUD010000077.1:0-29071 GCA_045658005.1 Clostridia bacterium
GTCCATTCGTTCAAGCAGCTCTTTCTTCGGCGTCGCCGCTTGTCGTAGTTCGTCGCTGATCAGCGATATTGTCATTTGCTTATCCATGACTCTATTTTACCATATTCCTCGGGCTTTGTATACTGTGCGGTGTTTCCTTAGGTGGTGCGGCAGGCGGGACTTGAACCCGCACACCCATGGGGTATCAGATTTTAAGTCTGAGGCGTCTGCCGATTCCGCCACTGCCGCACGCAGAGACATTATAGCATATTTGACGGAGAAGCACAAGAGAGGAAATTTTGATTTGTCGCCCCGCGACAAATCAGAAGTTTCCCCCCTTGCTCCCGATCATCGGGAAATCGCCGATCAGCTCGCGCAGGTCGTCCACGCTTTCCCGCAGGCGCTGCCAGAGGTCGTCGGTCATGCCGGCGGGGGGCGCGTCGTAGAAGTCCAGAGCGGGCAGGGTCTGGATCACGTCGCTCTGCCGCCAGCAGTAGGTGGGCATCACCTTCACGTCGGTCACGTCGAAGCCGCCGGCTTCCCGCTCCTGGAGCGTGAAATCAAGCAGTATGCCGGAGTCGGTGTAGCGCTTGCCCTGGTTGCTGATGAAGTTGCCCAGGCTGTAGGCCACCAGGCCCCTTCGCACCTCGCCGCTTTCGGTCACCACGGTGGGCGTGGTCACCGGCTGGACCATGTGGGGATGGCTGCCCAGCACCACGTCCACCCCGGCGGCGATCAGCTTTTGGGCGTTGTTCTGCATGCGCTCGGTGGGCTCGCGCTTGTACTCCACGCCCCAGTGGGGCAGCGCGATGACCACCTCGGCCCCGGCCTCCCGCAGGCGCAGCACGTCCTCCGCGAAGTCCGCGTCCCCCATGTAGTTGACGCCGTATTGGCGGGCGGGGCTCTTGTCCTTCTTCTTCGGCATGCCGTTGGTCATCTCGGTGTAGCACAGCATCCCCAGGCGCACGCCGCCGGCGTCCACCACCACGGCCCGCGCCTTCTCCTCGGGGGTGCGGTTGGCCCCGGCGTAGTCGAAGCCCCACCGCGACACGTTGTCCACGGTCAGCTGGAGCCCCTCGAAGCCCCGGTCGAGGATGTGGTTGTTGGCCAGGGTCAGAAAGTCGATGCCCGCGTCCTTCAGGGTATCCAGAAGGGACTCGGGGGTGTTGAAGTTCGGGAAGCCCGAATACGCCCGGTTGTCCTTGCGGCCAATGGTGGTCTCCAGGTTGGCGATGGTGTAGTCCGCGTCGGCCAGCACATCGGCAATGCGGGCGTATTGGGGATGGAAGTCGTAGCTGCCGTCCGCCTGCTTGGCGCTGTCCAGCTGGACCTGGTGGGTGATCAGGTCGCCCACGGCGCGGATGCGCACGCTGCGCAGCGGCGGCAGCGGCTCCGGGGTGGGCGCGGCCTCGCGCACCCCGGTCACCGGCTGCGTGGCGGGGCCGCCGGTGTTCGGCGCGCCAAGGCGCATCGCCGTCAGCCCCAGCGCCACCAGCGTCGTCAGCACCGTGATCAGACCGGACATCATCAGCGCGGTTTGCCTCAATGCTTTGGTATACATGTGTTCATCCTCCAGGAGCTATCTCTTCAACAGTTTAAACGCGCTGCGCTCGCTCTCGATGACGCCCTCCCGCCGAAGCTTGCCGATCTCCGCCGAAAGGGCGCTGCGGTCCACGCCCAGGTAGTCCGCCAGGCCCTGGCGGTCGAAGGGGATCACGAAGCGGTTCGAGCCCGCCGCCCTGGCCTGGGACGCCAGGTAGGCCAGCAGCTTTTCCCGTGTGGTGCGGCGGGAGGTGATGTCCAGCTTGCCGTTGAGCATCAGGTTCTTCGCCGCCAGCACCTTCAGCAGGTTCAGCACCACCCGGTTGTGGAAGTCGCAGGCGCTGGGACAGGTTTCGATGATCCGCTTCAACTGGATCAGCATCGCGCGGCTGGGCCTGTCCGCCTCCACCGACACCGGCAGCCGCCCAACCCCGGCGCAGGCGAAGGTCTCGCCGAACAGCTCGCCGGGGCCGATGGCCGCCTGTATGGCGCGGTTGCCGTCGTAGTCATCCCGAAGCACCCGCACGCCGCCGGAGAGCAGTATGCCCACGTATTCCGCGGGGGCCTCCGCCCGGAACACCACCCCGCCCTTCGGCACGTCCACGGCGCGGGCCTGCATGCACTGCAGCATGGCCGCCATGTCCTGCCGGGACACCCCCTCAAACAGCGGGCACGCGGCCAGCACCTCGAATTCGTCCGGCATGCTTTCCTCCAATGGCATCAATCGATCTGTAGCTGCGGCCTCAAGCCGCCACCGTATTGAATATTTGACTTGAAATGTTGGAATTCCAACAGACATTTCCCCGAGAGTATAGTAAAATATGGCTGTAAAGTCAACAACAGGCCGGAAAAGAAGGAGGGACGATTTTATGATTTTTGAAGGCTGCCAGGGCAAGCCCCGCACCCCCACGCTGGAGGAGAAGCGCTGTCCGAGGTGCGGGAGCCTGATCGAGATATTCTCCGTGGACACCGAGGCGGTGTGTGAAAAATGCGGCCAGGTGATCTACAACGACGCGCTGAGCTGCGTGCAGTGGTGCCAGTACGCGAAGAAGTGCGTCGGCGAGGAGATGTATGAACACATGATGGAAATCGCCCGCCAGCAGAAGGCGCGCGCCCAGGCGGAGCGCGAGGCGCGGAAGCAGGCGAAGCAGAAGGAGGCGTTGAACGCATGAAGCGGCGAATCATTCACATCGACGAGGAAAGGTGCAACGGCTGCGGCGCCTGCGCCGAGGCCTGCCACGAGGGCGCGATCCAGATCATTGACGGGAAGGCGAAGCTGACCCGGGAGGACTACTGCGACGGGCTGGGCGACTGCCTGCCGGGCTGCCCCGCCGGGGCCATCAGCTTCGAGGAGCGGGAAGCCCCCGCCTACGACGAGGCGGCGGTACGCGCGGCGAAGGCGGCGAAGCTGACGGGTAAGCTGCAGGGCCACGGCTGCCCCGGCTCCGCGCCCCGGACCATGGCCCCCGGCGGCTGTCCCGGCACCGCGCCGAGGCCGGTGGACGCGGCCCAATCGACGGCCCCGACCGGCCCCGTTGCCAGCCAGCTGCGCCAGTGGCCGGTGCAGATCAAGCTGGCCCCGGTGAACGCCCCCTGGTTTGACGGCGCGAAGCTGCTGATCGCGGCGGACTGCACCGCCTACGCCTACGGCAATTTCCACAGCGACTTCATCCGGGGCCGGGTGACGCTGGTGGGCTGCCCGAAGCTGGACAATGTGGACTACAGCGAGAAGCTGGAGGCCATCCTCCGTGAAAACGACATCCGGGACGTGACGATCGTGCGCATGGAGGTGCCCTGCTGCGGCGGCCTGGAGCACGCTGCGAAGCAGGCGCTGCAGCGAAGCGGCAAGTTCATCCCCTGGCGGGTGGTGACGATTTCGGTGGACGGGAAGATATTGGAGGATTGAATTATTTTGTATTTGTCGCCCTGCGACAAATCAAAATTTGTACTTGCCAATTCGCCCTGTTTAGGCTACAATATAGGGTAGAAATAAAGGCGTGATTTGCGCGCTGAACAGCGGAGGTAGATAGCATGTACAAGGAGACCATCAAATCTGCGGGCAATAAGATGGACAAGACCATTGCCAACATTCAGAACGACCTGGGCACGCTGCGCGCCGGTCGGGCCAATCCGAAGATCCTGGACAAGATTACCGTGGATTATTACGGCACCCCCACGGCGTTGAACCAGGTGGGCAACATCTCCTCGCCCGAGCCCCGGCTGCTGGTCATCGCCCCCTGGGAGCCGAAGATGATCGGGCCCATCGAAAAGGCCATCCAGAAGTCTGACATCGGCATCAACCCCTCCAACGACGGCAAGGTCATCCGCCTGCTGGTGCCGGAGCTGACCGGCGAGCGCCGCAAGGAGCTGTGCAAGCAGGTGAAGAAGATGGTCGAGGAGGGCAAGGTGGCCATCCGCAACATCCGCCGCGACGCGATGGAGACCATCAAGAAGCTGAAGAAGGACTCCGCCATCACCGAGGACGACCAGAAGGTGGCCGAGAAGGATCTGCAGAAGGTCACCGACGCCCACATCGAGGAGATCGAGAAGGTCGGCGCGGACAAGGAAAAGGAGATCATGTCGGTATAATACCGGATTGCGCCCTGCGCGATTCGTAGGGAACAGGGAACAGGAATATCCGTTCACGCGCCCGGCTATTCCTGTTCCCTGTTCCCTATTCCCTGAAATCCATCCACGGAGGTTTCCGCAATGTTCCTGGACAAGCTCACCCACGCCCTGGGCAACGCCCTTCGCCCCAAGCCCCAGTACATCACGGTCACGCCGGTGACCGACCGCCCCGCCGCGCCGGTGCTGCCGCCGCCCGAGGCGCTGCCCAGTCACGTGGCCATCATCATGGACGGCAACGGGCGCTGGGCCACCAGCCGGGGGCTGCCCCGCTCCGCCGGGCACGCCGCGGGCACCGAGGCCCTGCGGGAGATCACCCGCGCCAGCGACGACTGGGGCATCGAGGCGCTGAGCCTCTACGCCTTCTCCACGGAGAACTGGTCCCGCTCGAAGGAGGAGGTCGCCGCGCTGATGGGGCTGCTGCTGAAGTACTTCAGCTCCGAGATCGACGAGCTGGACGAGAAGGGCGTGAAGATCACCATCCTCGGCGACGTGGACGGCATGCCCGAGCCCCAGCGCACGGCCCTGATCAAGGCCATGGAACGCACCGCGGGCAACACGGGTCTTAAGCTCAACATCGCCCTGAACTACGGCGGCCGGGCCGAGCTGACAAGGGCGGCGCGGCTGCTGGCCGAGGAAGTGAAGGCCGGCACGATCGAGCCGGAGGACATCGACGAGGACGAATTCGCCGCGAAGCTGTACACCGCGGGCCTGCCGGACGTGGACCTGCTGATCCGCACCAGCGGCGAGATGCGCACCTCCAACTTCCTGCCCTGGCAGCTGGCCTACGCCGAGATGGTGTTCGACGACTGCTACTGGCCGGATTTCGACCGGGCCCACTACATGAAATGCCTGGGCGTCTACGCGGGCCGCGACCGCCGCTTCGGCGGGGTGAAGGGCCAGACGCCCTCGAACGCAACAGAGGAGGCGGTCACATGATCAAGCGCGTCATCACCGCGGCGATACTGATCGTCGTCATGGCCCTGGGCATATGGTTTCAGGGCTGGCCGCTGCGCGTCATACTGCTGGTGAGCATGCTGATGTCCACCGCAGAGATGTACAAGGCCTTCCGCCGGATCGGGTACGACCCGGTGCGCTGGTCCGGCTATGTGTACTGCGTGCTGGCGGTGCTGGCCCAGGCCTACTACGCCACCCTCAGCGGCGCCTCGCTGTTCGCCTCCATCAGCCCGGCCATGTTCGCGCTGATCATCGGGCTGCTGCTGGCGATGACGGTCATCGTATTCAAGGGCAAGGTGGCCTTCGACAGCCTGGTCAGCACCGTGTTCCCGATGCTGTACCCGGGGCTGTTCTTCTCGCTGATCATCACGCTGCAGGACCTGAACACCCGCACGGCCTCCACGCTGGCGCTGATACTGGCCTTCTTCATCGCCTCGGTCAACGACACCTTCGCGCTGTTCATCGGGCTGCGCTTCGGCAGGCACCGGCTCTCCCCGGAGATCAGCCCCAAGAAGAGCTGGGAGGGCTCCATCGCGGGCCTCATTTCCAGCGTGGTCTTCGCGATACTGGTGCCCTGGGTGACCGGGCTGCTGGCCCCGAATCACCCGCAGATCGCCGCCGACCTGGCCGCGCACCCGCTGCCGCCGCTGTGGGCCTTCGGGGTGCTGGGGCTGATCGCCGGGGGGCTGAGCCAGATCGGCGACCTGGTGGCCTCGCTGGTGAAGCGCCACTGCGGCATCAAGGACTTCGGCAACATCTTCCCCGGCCACGGGGGCATGCTGGACCGCATGGACGGCATACTGTTCTGCGGCGTGGCCTGCTACGTATTCTACAAAATATTTGGATTCTGACAGAGGACGACTATGAGAACGATCGCCATACTGGGAGCCACGGGCTCCATCGGCACCCAGGCGCTGGACATCGTGCGCCGCCACCCCGACCAGTTCCGCGCCGGCTGCCTGACCGCCCACGGCTCCTCTGAAAAGCTGTTTGAGCTGGTCCGGGAATTCCGCCCGGACGTCGCCGCGCTGGTGGACGAGCCCGCGGCCATCCCCGACGACCTGCGCTTCTGCCAGTGGGTGTTCGGACCGAATTCCACCGTCCGGGCCCTGAAGGCTTCAAAAGCCCAGGACGCGCTGTGCGCCATCGTGGGCATCGCGGGGCTGGACGCCGTGTGGACGGCGCTGGACGTGTGCGAAAGGGTACTGCTGGCCAACAAGGAGGCCCTGGCCACCGGCGGCGACCTGGTGATGGCCAAGGCCGCCGAAAGGGGCATACCGATGCTGCCGGTGGACAGCGAGCACTCCGCCATATTCCAGTGCCTCCAGGCGCGGCAGGGCAACCCGGTGCGCCGGCTGCTGCTCACCTGCTCCGGCGGGGCGCTGCGCAATTGGAAGAAGGCGGACATCTACAACGCCACAGTGAAGGACGTGCTGGCCCATCCCACCTGGAACATGGGCGGCAAGATCACCGTGGACTGCGCGAGCATGGTCAACAAGGGGCTGGAGGTCATCGAGGCCCACCACCTGTTCAATATGCCCGCGAAGAAGATCGACGTGGTGGTGCACCCCCAGAGCATCGTGCACAGCATGGTGGAGTTCGAGGACGGCGCGGTGCTGGCCCAGCTGGGCAACCCGGACATGCGCGGCCCCATCGGCTACGCCATGGGCTACCCCGAGCGCGTGCCCTACGACGCCAAACCCCTGGACTTCGCCGCCCTGGGCCACCTGGATTTCGCCGCCCCGGACGCCGAGCGCTTCCCCGCCCTGCCGATGGCCGTCGAGGCCCTGAAGGCCGGCGGCAGCGCCCCCGTGGTGCTCAACGGCGCCAACGAAGCCGCCGTAGGCGCGTTCCTGAGGGGCCTGATCCCCTTCGGCCGCATCCCCGAGATCATCCGCGAAGCCCTGAACGCCATCCCCGTCACGCCGATCACATGTATTGCGGACGTGTATGCGGCGGACGCCGCGTCGCGCAGAGCCGCGAGGCGTGAATTAGGAATGAGGAATGAGGAATGAGGAATGGAAATGGCAGGCTTCGCGCCGCAAATTCCTCCCGGATTTGTTTATACTGATTCAACAAATACCATCTATAATCAAGGGAATCCGCAAGGATTCTCGAAGCGAAGCGAGTCCTTTAGGGATCATTCATTCCTAATTCCTCATTCCTAATTCCCCATTTAAAACCGGAGGCACCTATGCTGTCAAACATCTTATACGTTCTCCTCGCCATCGTGATCCTTGGCCTCATCGTGACGGTGCATGAATTCGGGCACTACTTCGTGGGGCGGCTGTGCGGCATCGGCATCGTGGAGTTTTCCGTGGGCTTCGGCCCGAGGCTGCTGGGCTGGGAGCGCAAGGGCATACAGTATTCCCTGCGGGCGATTCCGCTGGGAGGCTATTGCGCCTTCGTGGGCGAGGACGAGGTCAACGACGACCCCCGCGCCATGAACAACCAGCCGGTGTGGAAGCGGTTCATCACCGTGCTGGCGGGGCCGTTCATGAACTTCGTGCTGGCCTTCGTGGTGTGCGCGATCATGCTGAACTGCTACTTTATCGCCGAGACCTATCCCATCGTCGATTCGGTGATGCCGGGCCAGCCCGCCGCCGAGGCGGGGCTCCTGCCGGGAGACCGCATTCTCGAGGTCAACGGCGAGGCGCTGACCAACGACACCGCCGGGGTCAACCAGATGATCAAGGTCATACAGTCCGGCGACCTGACCCAGCCCGTCGAGCTGGTGGTGGACCGGGGCGGCGAGAAGCTGACCTACAGCATGACCCCCGCGCCGGTGACCGACGAGACGGGCAAGACCACCCGCTACCAGATCGGCATCGTGTTTTCCAGCCGCACCTACAACTTCTTCGAGTCCATCCGGGAGGCCGGCAGCTACATGGTGGAGACCACCGGCATGATGCTCGAGAGCCTGAAGAACCTGATCTTCAAGGGCGAGGGCCTGGAGGACACCGCCGGCACCGTGGGCATCATCGCCGTGGTGGCCCAGCAGGCCCGGGAGGGCATGTACATGGTGCTGTGGCTGATCTTCATCATCAGCCTGAACCTGGGCATCATGAACCTGCTGCCCATCCCCGCGCTGGACGGCGGGCGGCTGCTGTTCCTGATCGTCGAAGCCATCCGCGGCAAGCCCATCCCGCCGGAAAAGGAGGGCACCGTCCACGCCATCGGCATGGTGCTGCTGCTGGGCCTGTTCGTGGTGCTGACGTTCCACGACATCGTGAAATTGATCGGGGGAGGGTTTAAGCTATGACCCGCAAAGTCCACGTCGGCCCCGTCGCCATCGGCGGGGGCGCGCCTATATCCGTTCAGACCATGACCAACACCGATACCCGTGACGTCGAGGCCACCCTTGCCCAGATTCGCGCCATGGCGGCGGCGGGGGCGGACGTCGTGCGCGTCTCGGTGTACGACGAGGCCTGTGCGAAGGCCGTGCGCGACCTGGTGGACGGCAGTCCGGTGCCGCTGGTGGCGGACATCCACTTCAACCACCGGCTGGCCATACAGTCGGTGGAAAACGGCATCGCCAAGGTGCGCATCAACCCCGGCAACATCGGCGGGGAGGCCCACGTGCGCGAGCTGGCCGACTGCCTGAAGGCGCACCGGGTGCCCGTGCGCATCGGCGTGAACTCCGGCAGCGTCGAGAAGGAGATCCTGGAAAGGTACGGCGGCGTCACCCCCGAGGGGATGGTCGAGAGCGGGCTGAACCACGCCCGGATGCTGGAAAGGGCCGGCTATGACGACATCGTGCTGTCCTTCAAGGCCACCGACGTGCGCAAGATGGTGGCCGCCTGCCGGCTGGCGGCGAAGGCCTGCGACTATCCCCAGCACATCGGCGTCACCGAGTCCGGCACCGCGGACGTGGGCATCGTCAAGAGCGCCGTGGGCATCGGCGCGCTGCTGCTGGAGGGCATCGGCGACACCATCCGCGTGTCCCTGTCCGGCGACCCGGTGCAGGAGGTGCCCGCGGGGCTTTCGATCCTGCGCGCCTGCGGGCTGCGGCGGGACGGCATCGAGATCATCTCCTGCCCCACCTGCGGGCGCACCGGCATCGACGTGGAGGGCATCGCCCGCCGGGTGCGCGCCGAGACCGCCGACATCCGGGTTCCCCTGAAGGTGGCCGTGATGGGCTGCGTGGTCAACGGCCCCGGCGAGGCCCGGGAGGCCGACCTGGGCGTGGCAGGCGGAAAGGACGGCGCGGGAATTCTGTTCGTGAAGAACCAGCCGCCCCGGTCCATCAAGGGCGGCGACCTGGCCGCCGAGCTGGTCGCCGAGATCCGCAGGATGGTCGATGAACGATGACCCCCATATTCGAGCCGGACGTCAACACCCACATGCTCCGCCTGGAGACGCCGCGGCTGGCGTTGCGGGAGCACGCCCCCGGAGACCTCATGCCATTGCACGCCATGCTCAGCGACCCTGCCACCACCTGGTACCTGCCCGACATGCGCAGGGAGCGCCTGGCTGAAACCGAGGCCTATCTTCGTTCCGTGATGAGGGACGACGAGGCCAGCTTCCGCCTGCGCTACAACCTGATGATCGTGGAGAGGGCCTCCGGCGAAGCGGCGGGCTCGGTGGGGCTGCACCTCATCGACGGCGGCGAGAACGGGGCCCACTACGGCCTGGGCTACTTTATTCGCCGGGACCTGTGGAACCGTGGCTACGCCACCGAGGCCGTGACCGCCGCGCTGGATTTCATCTTCTCGAAGGACGCCTTCCGGGTGACGGCCAGTTGCCTTGCGGAAAACCTGGGCAGCCGCCGGGTGCTGGAAAAGTGCGGGTTTGCACAAGAGGGACTTATGGTCAAACACACCTGGCACGACGGGCAATGGAAGGATTGCGCGGTGTACGGGAGGTTGAGATAAATACTGATTTGGCGCAGCCGCGACAAATCAGCATTTGTAAAGGAGTCAAAGCCATGTTCCGCGAAATGAACCGGAAAAAGCAGCAGCTCACCGACGCCGAGTGCGTCGAGATCCTGACCCATGAGAAGCGGGGCGTGCTGTCCGTCCTCGGCGACGACGGCTACCCCTACGGCACGCCGATCAACCACTATTATGACCCCGACGACGGGCACCTGTACTTCCACAGTGGCAAAAAGGGCCACCGCAACGACGCCATGGCCCGCTGCGACAAGGCGTCGTTCTGCGTGTACGACCAGGGCTTCGTGAAGCCCGGGGACTGGGCGCTGAACATCAAAAGCGTGATCGTGTTCGGGCGGCTTCGCATCGTGGAGGACCACGAACGGGTCCTTGAAATCAGCCGTAAGCTGAGCTACAAGTTCACCCGGGACGAGGGTTACATCAATTACGAAATCCAGCACTCCGGCCCCGGCGTGCTGGTGTTCGAGCTGGTGCCGGAGCACATGACCGGCAAGCTCGTCAACGAAAAATAGGGTACTATGGCAGAGCTTTGGAAAAACCTGATCGCCCAGGAGGACCCGGCGCTGGCGGAAGCGCTGGAGCTGTCACGGGTGAGCATATCGAAGAAGACGGGCGCCATGAGGGTGCGGCTGCGCTGCGACCGCATACTCAACGACGCCCAGTTTGAGTGCGTCAACCGCCGCATCGCCGGGGCTTTCCCCGCCGTTGGGGTCAAGGTGCAGCTGGAATACCCGGCCCTGCGGGAAAGGGTGCTTTCGGACATCTCGGTGGCCAGCGGGCTGATGAAGTCGCTGGTGCGCCACGAGAGCCCCGGCTGCATGCCCTTCATCGACTGGAGCGGCAAGGGCTGGACGCTGGCAGACGGCGTGCTGACCGTGCGGGTGTCCAGCGCCGAGGGGCTGAGCTTTTTGAAGGCCCGAAGAGTGGACGCCATACTGGGCGAAAAGCTGAACGACCTGTTCGGCATACAGGCCCGGGTCCGGGTGGAGGTGGCCGGGGACGAGGAAAGGCGCATCCGCCAGATCGCCGAGGCCCGGGCCCGGGAGGCCGAGCTGATCGCCGCCACCGCCGCCGCCGCACAGCCCCAGGCCCAGAAGAAGGCCGCCCCCAGCGAGGCGCTGTACGGCCGCATGATCCACGACCCCGTCATCCCCATGGGCGAGGTCACCGAGGACGTGGGCCGCTGCGTGGTCAAGGGCGAGATCGTCAGCCTGGACATCAAGGACGCCAAGAACGGCGAGACCAAGATCGTCACCTTCGCCATGACCGACTACACCGGCTCGGTGAACTGCAAGCTTTTCCTCAGCGCCCGCCGCAGCCGGGAGAACCCCGCCAGTGTGCAGGCCATGGCCGAAACCCTCTCCGACGCGCTGAAGCCCGGCAAGTGGGCCAAGGTGCAGGGCAAGTACAACTTCGACAGCTTCTCCAACCAGATGGTGTTGATGGTCGACAACATCGTGGGGGCCGAAAAGCCCGTGCGCGAGGACACCAGCCCGGACAAGCGGGTGGAGCTGCACCTGCACACCAATTACAGCACGATGGACGCCTGCGCCTCGGCCTCCGACCTGATCAAACAGGCGGCGGCCTGGGGGCACAGGGCCATCGCCATCACCGACCACGGCGTGGTGCAGGCCTTCCCCGAGGCCTTCGGCGCGGCCAAGAAGAACAATATCAAGCTGATCCCCGGCTGCGAGGGGTACCTGATCGACGACGACGCGGCCATCGTGGAGAACGCCGGGGACATCCCGCTGGACGGCACCGCCTTCGTGGTGCTGGACGTGGAGACCACCGGCCTGAACACCCGCACCGACGAGATCATCGAGATCGGCGCGGTGCGCTTCGAGAACGGCGTGGAGGTGGCCGAGTTCAGCGAGCTGATCAACCCCGGCCGCCCTGTGCCCGACAAGGTGGTGGAGATCACCGGCATCACCACCGCTATGCTGAGGGACAAGCGGGCGCTGATGACCGTCATGCCCGAGTTCGCGAAGTTCTGCGAGGGCGCGGTGCTGGTGGCCCACAACGCCAGCTTCGACATGAGCTTCTTCCGCCGCGCCTTCAAACAGGCGGGACTGCCCTTCGACTTCGCCATACTGGACACGCTGGCCCTGGTGCGCAACCAGTATCCCCAGCTCAAGACCCACAAGCTGGGCAACATGTGCAAGCAGCTGGGCATATCGCTGACCAACGCCCACCGGGCCGTGCACGACGCCCGGGCCACGGCCCAGATGCTCGTGAAGGTGCTGGAGGAGGTGCGCGCCCAGAAGGGCATTTCCCAGCTGGGCCAGCTGAACACCTGCTACCCCACCGACGCCGCCAAGCAGAGCTACCACATCATATTGCTGGCCAAGTCCCAGCAGGGCATGACCAACCTGTACCGGCTGGTCAGCGAGGGGCACCTGAACTACTTCCACCGCCGCCCCCGCATCCCCCGCAGCCTGATCGCCAAGTATCGGGAGGGGCTGATCGTGGGCAGCGCCTGCGAGGCGGGCGAGCTGTTCCAGGCGGTGCTGGACGACCGGGACGAGGCGACTTTGAAGCGCATCGCGTCCTTCTACGACTACCTGGAGATCCAGCCCATCGGCAACAACGCCTTTTTGAAGCGGGAGGGCATCGTGCCGGACGACGAGGCCCTGCGGAACCTGAACCGCAAAATCGTCGCCCTGGGTGAGGCCATCGGCAAGATGGTGTGTGCCACAGGGGACGTGCACTTCATGAACCCCACGGACAGCGTGTACCGGGCCATACTGCTTACAAAAGAAGGCTACAAGGACGCCGACATCCAGCCGCCGCTGTACTTCCACACCACGAACGAGATGCTGGAGGAGTTCAGCTACCTGGGCCGGGAGAAGGCCCGGGAGGTCGTGATCACCAACCCCAACGCCATCGCCGACATGATCGGCGACGTGAAGATCTTCATCCCCCACCCCGAGGGCAAGGAGACCTTCCAGCCCTTCTGGCCCGAGGCCGAGGGCGAGCTGCGCCAGCTGGTGAACGACAAGGCCCATTCCCTGTACGGCGACCCGCTGCCGGAGATCGTGCAGAAGCGCATCGACAAGGAGCTGGGGGCCATCATCGGCTACGGCTTCTCCACGCTGTACATGATCGCGGTGAAGCTGGTGGCGAAATCCCTGTCCGACGGCTACATCGTGGGCAGCCGTGGGTCGGTGGGCTCGTCGCTGGTGGCGTTTTTGTCGGGCATCACCGAGGTCAACGCCCTGCCGCCCCATTATGCGTGCCCAAAGTGCCGGCACACCGAGTTCGACCCGGACCCCAACTACACCACCGGCCTTGACCTGCCGCCGAAGGCGTGCCCCGAGTGCGGGGCCATGATGAACAAGGACGGCTTCAACATCCCCTTCGAGGTGTTCCTGGGCTTCAAGGGCGACAAGGTGCCCGACATCGACCTGAACTTCTCCGGCGAATACCAGCCCAGGGCCCACCGCTATATCCAGGAGCTGTTCGGCGAGCAGTACTGCTTCCGCGCCGGCACCATCGGCACCATCGCCGAGAAGACGGCCTATGGCTATGTGCTGAAGTACTGCGAGGAGAAGGGCATATCCCTGCCCAGGGCCGAGATGGAGCGCCTGGCGCGGGGCATCACCGGCGTCAAGCGCACCACGGGCCAGCACCCGGCGGGCATGGTGGTGCTGCCCAAGGAGTACGAGATCTACCAGTTCACACCGATCCAGCACCCCGCCGACGACCAGAGCACCCCCACCATCACCACCCACTTCGACTTCAACAGCATGCACGACGTGCTGGTGAAGCTGGACGTGCTTGGCCACGACGACCCGACCATGCTGCGCAAGCTCCAGGACATCACCGGCATCGCCCCCCAGGCCGTGCCGCTGCACGACCCGGAGGTGTTTGGAAAGATCATCTCTCTGTTCACCAGCCCGGAGGCGCTGGGACTGACGGCGGAGGAGCTGAAGGTGTCCGAGAGCGGCACGCTGGGGGTGCCCGAGTTCGGCACATCCTTCGTGCGGGGCATGCTGAAGGAGACCCGGCCCAGCACGATGGAGGAGCTGATCCGAATTTCCGGCCTCTCCCACGGCACCGACGTGTGGCTGGGCAACGCCCAGGACCTGGTGCACCAGGGCATCCCGCTTAGGGAGTGCTTCTGCACCCGCGACGACATCATGAACGCGCTGATCGCCAGCGGCGTGGAGGCGTCGATGGCCTTCAAGACCATGGAGGCCGTGCGCAAGGGCCGGGGCCTGACCCCCCAGATGGAGGAGGCCATGCGGGAAGCCAACTGCCCGGAGTGGTACATCGACACCTGCAAGAAGATCAAGTACATGTTCCCCAAGGGCCACGCAGTGGCCTACGTGACGATGGCGCTGCGCATCGCCTACTTCAAGGTGTTCTATCCCGCGGCCTACTACTGCTGCTACCTGGCCCGCAACGCCGAGAGCTTCGACGCCACCCGCATGACCACGCGGGACGTGGACGCCCTGCGGGGCATGATCGACGACATCAAGGCGCTGGACAAGTCCGAGCGCACCGCCACCAAGGACGACGAGGTGACGATCCTGGAGATCCTGATCGAGATGAACCTGCGGGGCATCCACATCAAGCCCATCGACATCTACAAGTCCCGGGCGGCGGAGTTCTTCATCGACGAGGACGGCGAGATCGTGCCCCCGATCAACAGCCTGCCCGGCATCGGCGCGGCGGCGGCGGAGAGCTTCGTGGCCGCCCGCGAGGCCGGCCCCTTCATCAGTCAGGACGACATGGTGCGCCGCAAGGTGTCCAAGAGCATGGTGGAGCAATTAAAGCTGGCCGGCTGCCTGAACGGGATCCCCGAGACCAGCCAGGTGACATTGTTTGAGTTTGCGATATAAATACAGATCTTGCGTAAAAAATTTATAAATGATGTTCGTTTTGTGTTTGTCGATTAAGAAGCTTGAGCATTCTGATATTAACAATTTGGAAGTAAGCAAAATCATCCGCAGCTACAAGAGGTGAAAACAATGTCAATGCATGAAGAAGTCATCATCCCATCTGATAAAATCAATAATTAGGTAATACCCGGTACTGATATGAAATATCAACTGCGCATCCTAAAGCCTTCCCCAGCGACCGAAGGGAGCGGTTCAGGGGAAGGTGCCTGCGGAGCAGGCGGAAGAGGTCGGTCCCCCTGCGGTATCGCTGGTTTGCGTGCTTTCTCTCAGGAGAGCGACCTCTTCCGTCTTTCGGTAAAAACGCAAGCGTTTTCACCGAAATCCACCTTCCCCTGAACCGGCAGCTTCGCTGCCTGGGGAAGGCTTTGGGCTGACGCAACTCCCCGCTAAATCAGTATTGTTCCAACACAGATGCTCGATATTTTACCCCTCCATCGCCTGCATCCGTGCCTTGTGGTCGACCTCGGTCAGGAACTTTTCAAGGGTGATCGCGCCGGCCTCGTACTGGCTGAGCAGGTCGTAGGCCTCGCCGGTGCCGTCGCTGTCGAACCAGGTGGGGCGCACGACGTACAGGCGGTCGGCGTTGGCCCGGTATTTGGCCAGCCTGTCGGCGGAGACCAGCCACGCGCCTTCGGCCTCGTAGCTGGCCTTGTTTTGTTTTTGGTTCTCCAGGGCCTCCTCCAGCAGCGGGCGGTCCACGGGCTCGGCGGCATCCAGCTGTGCCTGAGTCTGGTCGATGGCCTGCTGAAGCTCAGCCAGCGTCTCATCGGCATTGGGGTCCCTCAGCGGTTCGTTCAGGTCGGGACACAGGCCGTAGAGGGTCTGCTCGGGCAGCCGCGCCGCCAGGATCTCCAGGAAGGCCGTCGCCGCCTCTGCCCGGGGGCTGAAGGGGTTGACAAAAGCCACCGTCATGCCCACCGGCATCACCCCCGGCAGGTCGTCCCCGAAGCCCAGCAGCAGCGGCGTGCCGGAGGTCGAGTCGGCGTCCTCGAAGCCGTAAGCCAGTTCCAGGCTGATCAGGTACTCCCCGTTGTCGTAGCTGTAGCCGAAGTCATCCCCATCATCCGAAATCTCGGGCAGGCCGTATTCGGTGAAGTCGATTTCCTCAACGCGCTTCAGCAGCGCCAGCAGGCGCCCATCCGCGTAATCCGGCAGCCTGTCGGCGGCGTCCGAGGCGTAGACGTAGCCAGTCAGTATGTGCTCCCGAAGGGCGCGGGCAAAGGCCCCGGCGGTCATCTCGTAGGTGAACCGCTCCTCCCCCAGCCTGTCCAGGCGGGGCTTGACCGTCTGCTCCAGGAAGTCCAGGAAGCCGGGCCAGTCGGTGGGCACATCCTCGAGTTTCAGGCCCAGCTTTGCAAGCGCCCCCTCGCCGATGCCCATGCCGCTGCCCGACAGCCGAAGGGGCAGCGCCACCGGCGCGCCATCCCGGCAGAGGCGATCCCGCATGCCGGGATACATCCGCCCGGCCAGTGACGAGAGCGTGGGACTGTCGCCCAGGGGCAGCAGGTAACCCCGATCCAGCAGGGCGTCGTATGCGCCACCCCTGACAGCGTCCATGATGTAGACGTCGGTGTCCGGTGACCGGGTGAGCATGTCCTCCAGCACCCTGTCGCTGCTCCAGAGGGTTACCGGCGGCGCTTCGGGATGCTCAACGGTATATTGAAGCGTCGCCCGGTTCACCCAGCTCACGGTGTAGTCGTTGCTGATCCTGAGCAGCTGATCCTCCGCCAGCTTGGCGGTCGGGTCCAGCACCGCCACCGCGCCGTCCATGGCCACGGCGCAGCCCTGGCCGTTCTTCAGTACCACCGCCCGGCGGGGCTCCAGCGGCACCGCGCCGAAGGCCTCCCCCGGCGCGCCGTCGGGAACGGACACCGGATAGACCCTGCCCTGGGACGCCGCGTAGATCGCGCCGGTGTCAGGGTCCGCCGCCACGGCGATCACAGATCCAGTCAGCTGGCACAGCGGCTCGGGTTCCCCATCCGCGCCCAGCTTCAGCAGCGTGTTCTTTTCCTCGAAGCTCCTGTCCAGCAGCAACGCGCCCTGCGCAGAGGGCACCAGCGTGTAATCCCAGTTGGGCAGGTCCACCAGCCGGGCGTCCCGCGGAGCCTCGGGGTCCAGCAGCAGTTGGGTGCCGGACTCCCCGTCCCCCAGGATCGCAAGGCCCTTGCCGTTGAGGCAGGCGCCCCGGGGATCAAAATAACCTGCGCTGCGCAGGACGTCCGGCTGGCCCAGGGATCGTATGTTCCGGGCCCGGGCCTGCCCGTCGTCCCCCGGCGCCACGTCGCACAGCTCCAGGTCGCAGATCGTGCCCGTCTCGTCCCAGGCGATCCTCAGCGCCTTCAGGCCGCTTTCCCCGCCGAGCAGCACGACGCCGTAATAGCGTCCCTCTTCCTCCCCATTGTACAGGGGCTCGACGTCCAACCCGGAAGGCGCGTCGTCCCCAGGTCGCCAGACGTACACCTGCCCTTCGCCGAGGATATAGAGCGCGTCGCCATCCGTCAGCAGGTCGTTGATATAATCCTCCTCCAGCTCGATCAGCCGGTTTCCCTCGCCCAGCGCCGACGCACAAGACAGGGCCAGCAGGGCAAGTATCAATATGCGTATTCGCTTCATTGGTTCTTCCCTCCTTTTGCAAGTAGTATAGCAAACCTTCATTGCATGTATATAAACTTTTGTTCAGTTAAAAAACTATTATAGTGACGGTTCAGCAGCTCGACAAATCAGTATTTACCCATCCCCGTCCGCATACAATGGTCATCGGAACGGAGGGGATGGCATGCAACGACACGAAGTTAGTCCTTTAGGGCGACACGAAGTTAGTCCTTTAGGGCGAAGCGAAGCTGGTCCTTTAGGAAACGGCAGCGAGGTCGGAAGCGCCCAGGGGCACAGCCTGACGCTGGCGGACCGCAAGCGGCTGAGCCTGACGGGGGTCGAGGACGTGGATTGCTTCAACGAGCAGATCGTGGTGCTGCGCACGCCGCTGGGCACGCTGAGCGTGGCCGGGGCGGGGCTGAACATCAGCCAGCTCAGCCTGGAATCCGGGCGGGTGGACATCGAGGGCGAGGTGGAGGCCCTGGAGTACAGCGGCGGCAAGAAGGGCGGCGGGCTGTTGGGCCGGCTGTTTCGCTGATGCTGTTCAGCACGGTGGGACAGGGCTGGGTGTTCCTGTGGATGGTGGCGGCGGGGGCGCTGATCGCCTGCTGGTACGCGCTGCTGGCGGCGCTGCGGCGGCTGCTGGCGGCGGGCTTCTGGCTGTCGCTGGCGGCGGACGTCGCCTTCGGCGTCGGCGCGGCGGCGATATTCTGCGCCGCGCTGGTGGCGGCGGACTACGGCCGGGTCCGGCTGTTCTCCGTGGCGGGGGCGCTGGCGGGCTTTGCGCTGTGCGCGGCGGCCCTGTTCTCCCCCGCCCGAGGCCTCGCGACGGCCCTGGTCGGGCGGTTTCGCCGTATTTTCGTCAAGATTCGCGCTTATCGTTGGATTAAAGTCATATTTAAATGACAGGAAAAAGGCGGTTGATGTCGAAATTTAACACGAATTGGGCGTATAATCGGGTTCAGCGCCGGCTTGCCGAAGCGTTTCGGCTTGGCCGGGCGCTGTGGCAGCTTACGAAGGATGGAGTGAGGCGGTTCATGCGACGCAGGGTAAAGCCCCGGTTTTGGGGGTTCATGATCGCGGTGACGCTGATCGTGTTCCTCGCCAGCTTTGCGGTGATGCGCATCCGCTACGGCTACGGCGCGCAGCAGCTGGCACAGGCCCAGAGCGAACGCGACGCGCTGAAGGTGGAGGCCAAGTCGCTGGGCGAACAGCTGGATTTCGCCCAGACCGACGAATACGTGATGCGGATCGCCCGGGACGAGCTGAACATGATCATGCCCGGCGAGATCCGCTATGTGAACGGCGCGCGGTGAGGCGGCGGGAGGTAAAAATATATGTCAAACGAAATCTTCGGCTTTATCGGCTGCGGGAACATGGGCGGTGCGCTGGCGACGGCGGTGAGCCGCGTGATCGGCGGCGGGCGCGTGCTGCTGGCCAACCGGAACCCGGAAAAGGCCGAGGCGCTGGCCGAAGCGCTGGGGGCGCAGGCCTGCGACAACGCCCGGGCGGCCCGGGAGAGCGACTTCCTGTTCCTGGGCGTGAAGCCCTTCATGATGGCGGACATGCTCGCGGACATCCACGACGCGCTGGTGGCCCGGGAGAAGCCCTGCGTGCTGGTGTCGATGGCGGCGGGGCTGACGATGGCCACGATCCGGCAGATGGCGGGCGTCGACTTTCCCGTCATCCGCATCAACCCCAACACCCCCTCCGCCGTGGGCAAGGGCCTGGTGATGGTCTGCTCAGACGGCATATCCGGCGACGACCCCCGCATGACCGTCTTCCGCGAGGCCATGGCCGGCGCGGGGCTGTTGGACGACGTGGAGGAGCGGCTGATGGACGCGGGCAGCGCGGTGGCCGGCTGCGGCCCCGCCTTCGCCGCGCTGATGCTGGAGGCGCTGGCCGACGGCGGCGTGGCCTGCGGTCTGCCCCGGGCCAAGGCCCAGATGTACGCGGCCCAGATGATGCTGGGCACGGCGGCGCTGGCGCTGGAGACCGGCAAGCATCCCGGAGCGCTCAAGGACGCGGTGTGCAGCCCCGGCGGCACCACCATACAGGGCGTGCGGGCGCTGGAGAAGGGCGGCTTCCGCAGCGCGGCCTTCGAGGCCGTGATCGCCGCCTATGAGGCCACGCTGGCGCTGGCGAAGAAGTGATGAACGCCATGGAGAACGCCAGCGGCCCCTGGATCGTCGGGATCGCGCTGGCGGTGGTCGTCGTCGCGGCGGTGTGCGCGGCGCTGCTGTGGCGCAGGAGTGAGCGCCGGCAGGCAAGGCTCATCGGCCGCCTGCGCCAGGACGCCGCCCAGCAGTCCGAGGCCGTCGCCCGGCTCAGCGAGGGGCTGAACGCCGCCCTTCGGCAGATCGAGGCCATGTCCGGCGCGATGGAGCTGCGCCAGGACCGGCTGCGCCGCACGCTGGACGAGCGCATGGAGCTGATGAACCAGGCCAACGAGCACCGGCTGGAGCAGATGCAGGCGCTGGTGACCGACAAGCTGGACAACAAGCTCAGCGAATCCTTCCGGACGGTCAACGGGCAGCTGGAGGGCGTGCACCGGGGCCTGGGCGAGATGCGGGAGCTGGCCACGGGCGTGGCCGACCTGCAAAGGATGCTGGGCGGGGTCAAGACCCGGGGCGTCTGGGGCGAGGTGCAGCTGCAGGCCCTGCTGGAGCAGCTGTTCGCGCCGGGCCAGGTGGTTCAGAACGCCGCGATCCCCGAGGGCTCCCAGACCCGGGTGGAATTCGCGCTGCGCGTCCCCGCGGGCGAGGGCGAGCGCCTGCTGCCCATCGACGCCAAGTTCCCCCAGGAGGACTACCTGCGCCTGGTGGAAGCCGGCGAGGCCGGGGACGCCGAGCAGGTCCGCCGCTGCGGCATGCAGCTGGAGCGGGCCGTGATGGAGCAGGCCCGGCGCATCCACGACAAGTACATCCGCCCGCCCCAGACCGTCGACTTCGCCGTGATGTTCCTGCCCACCGAGAGCCTGTACGCCGAGGTCGCCCGCCGGGAGGACCTGATCGGGCGGGTGCAGGAGAAGTACCGGGTGCTGGTCTCCGGCCCCGCCACGCTGTGCGCGCTGCTGACCAGCGTGCAGCTGGGCATCCGCTCGGTGACGCTGGAAAGGCGCAGCGGCGAGGTGCTGGCCATGCTGTCGGGCATGAAGCAGGATTTCGCCGGCTTCGACGCCGCCGTACAGCGCATGCGCCAGCGCCTGACCCAGGCCGAGGCCGAGCTGGACACCCTTGAGCGCCAGGCGCGGAAGGCAGTCCGGGCGCTGGAGGTTGTGGAGGGGGAGAAATACTGATTTGTCGCTGCGCAACAAATCAGTATTTATTCCCTCCGCAAGCTCGCCACTTTTTTGACCGGGATCATTGACCCGGTCATTTGTTTGTGATAAAATGTATCCATGTAAAATAATGGGAGTGTTCGGGTAAACCGGGTGCGGCCCTTGTGTCACATCACAGGGAGGAAGAAGTTATGAAGCATCCTATCATCCGTCGACTGGCGCTGATGCTGGCGCTGGCCATGCTGCTTTCAATGGTCGGCGTGGCGGAGGAGCTCTCGCTCAACGCCATGGAGTTGCCGGAGCTCGACATGGACGGCCTGTCGCTGGAGGACGTGTTCATCGGCGAAGGCGACGACCTGGAGCTTGTGGACCTCGGGGACGAGATCGAGCTGCCGGGGGCGGCCGACGACACCGGCATGGCCGCCGATGCAGCGTTGCCCGACGGGACGGCGTTCCTGGAGGACCTGGACGGGGCCGTGGACGAGGCCGCAGCTTCCATCGACTCTGATTCGGTACAGAACGATCTGGTTCTCATCGATGAGGAGATCGAACAGACCGGCGGCGCGGGCGACGGCTACTGGGAGGACCACCACAGCGTTCCCGGTGTCCAGGCGGACAACGACGCCCTTGCCGACGCCTACCTGCGCTGCGTGCTGCCCGGCTTCGGCAAGGGTGGCAGGACCCTCGCCTCGCCCGGCACGGGCCGCAAGATGCTGGTGAA
Organism: Clostridia bacterium; assembly: GCA_045658005.1. Taxonomy (GTDB): domain Bacteria; phylum Bacillota; class Clostridia; order Christensenellales; family Aristaeellaceae; genus UBA2862. The sequence goes on from JAZOUD010000077.1 coordinate 21,493, forward strand.
GAAGGGCCTGACGACGACGGTTAAGCTGTACGACGCCATGAAGCCGATGATCGAGGCGGTGGCCGCGGGCGAGCGGTCCTCCACCGTGTTTGAATTTGACAGCGAAGCGCTGGACACGGCAGATCAATGGTGGACCTTCCAGAAGCTGGGTGTCGTCGACACCAAGGATGAAGGCTTCGGAGCTGCCCTGCTGGGGAAGGCAACCATCAATGTCAACGCGCTGGTGAATGCGCTGCTTCAGGACTGCCCCTATCACCTGTTCTGGTTTGACAAGACCGTGGGCTGGTATCAGGCCTTTGGCTACAATTACGACGACACCAGCGTACAGCTGACCGTCCTTCAGATCAAGCTGACCGTGGCCAAGGACTATGCCGCCGGCACTTACGCGTTGAACACGCTGCCGGCCTCCGTCAGCGCGGCGGTCACGAACATCAATGCAGCGATCAGCAACAACGCGGGCAAGGGCGATTATGACAAGCTGACCGCCTATGCCGACCTCATCTGCGGCTATGTGGAATACAACGATTCCGCCGCGGACGACAGCACCAACACCCCCTACGGCAACCCCTGGCAGCTGGTGTGGATCTTCGACGGCGACCCGGACACCAAGGTGGTCTGCGAGGGCTACGCCAAGGGCTTCAAGTACCTGTGCGACCTGAGCGACTTCCAGGGCGACGTGGGCTGCGCGCTGGTCAACGGCATGATGTACTACGGCACCGGGGAAGGCCGTCACATGTGGAACTCCCTGAAGATGCCCGACGGCAAATGCTACCTGGTGGACCTGACCAACTGCGACGGTGGGAACACCTGTGATTACTCCCTGTTCCTGAAGGGCTGCGCCGGCGAAGCGGGAGGGCCCTATACGTGCAATGGCCTGTGCTTTGAATTCGGCAACGGTCTGGCGAACGAGTTGGGCGGGGACATGTCCTGGCTGACCTATTCCAACACGGATTATGATCCGTCGGCGCCTGTGCCGGATCCGACTGCCGCACCCACCGTGAAACCCACCGCGGCGCCCACCGCGAAGCCCACTGCCGCGCCTACCGCGAAGCCCACTGCGGCGCCTACCGCAAAGCCGACTGCTGCGTCTACCGCGAAGCCCACTGCGGTGCCTACCGCAAAGCCGACTGCGGCACCCACGTCCAAGCCCACTGCCGCGCCCACTGTGAAGCCCACCGCGGCGCCCACCGCAAAGCCCACTGCCGCGCCTACCGCGAAGCCTATTGTGGTGCCCACTGCCGCGCCCACTGCCACGCCCACCACGGCGCCCACGGCCAAGCCCACTGCCGCGCCCACTGTGAAGCCCACTGCGGCACCCACCGCGAAGCCCACTGCGGCACCCACCGCGAAGCCTATTGTGGTGCCCACTGCCGCGCCCACGGCCAAGCCCACCACGGCGCCCACGGCCAAGCCCACTGCTACACCCACTGTCGCGCCCACGGCTAAGCCCAAGGTCGAGCTCTCCAAGTGCAAGTTCGCCGTGAAGGACCAGACCTATACCGGCAAGGCATTGACACCGGCGGTGACGGTGATATACGGCAAAAAGACGCTGAAGCAGGACACCGACTATACCGTCAGCTATAAGAACAACGTCATGCCCGGCAAGGCCACGGTCACGGTGACAGGCAAGGGCAATTACACAGGCTCGGCGAATATCACCTTCCTCATCCGGGGGCCGCTTTCCAAGTGCAAGCTCACCGTAAAAGACCAGACCTACACCGGCAAGGCATTGACACCGGCGGTGACGGTGATATACGGCAAAAAGACGCTGAAGCAGGACACCGACTACACCGTCACCTACAAGAACAACGTGAAGCCCGGCAAGGCCACGGTCACGGTGACCGGCAAGGGCAGCTACACCGGCTCCGCGAAGGTCACCTTCAGGATCCTGGTGCCGCTGTCCAAGTGCAGGTTCACCGTAAAGAGCCAGACCTACACCGGCAAGGCGCTCCAGCCCGCGGTGACGGTAAAGTACGGCAGCAAGGTACTGAAGAAGGGCACCGACTACACCGTCAGCTACAAAAATAACAAGGCCGTCGGCGTGGCCACCGTCACCGTCAAGGGCAAGGGCGGCTACACCGGCACAAAGAAGCTGACCTTCAAGATCCTGCCCCGGGCCGTGGCGATCTCGAAGCTGACCGCCGGCAAGCAGCGCCTGACGGTGAAGTGGGCCAGGCGCGCCGAGGCTACGGGCTACGAGCTGCAATATGCGCTCAAGCGCAGCTTCGCCGGGGCCAGGACCGTCAAGATCAAGAAGAACGCCACCGTCAGCGCCACGATCAAGAAGCTGAAAAAGGGCAAGACCTACTACGTCCGCCTGCGCAGCTATAAGACCGTGGGCAAGAAGACCTACTATTCCGCCTGGTCCAAGGGGAAGGGAATGAAGGTGAAGTAGGAGAGCGGTAAATACTCAATACTGATTTGTCGCAGCGCGACAAATCAGAATTTGCCTCCCGCCCCAAAATCGCCACTTTTTTGACCGGGTATATTGACCCGGTCATTTGTTTGTGCTATAATGTATCCATGTAAGATAATGGGAGTGTTTGGGTAAACCGAATTCGGCCCTTATGTCACATCACAGGGAGGAAGAAGTTATGAAGCATCCTATCATCCGTCGACTGGCGCTGATGCTGGCGCTGGCCATGCTGCTTTCAATGGTCGGCGTGGCGGAGGAGCTCTCGCTCAACGCCATGGAGTTGCCGGAGATCGACATGGACGGCCTGTCACTGGAGGACGTGTTCATCGGCGAAAGCGACGAACTGGAGCTTGTCGACCTCGGGGATGAGATCGAGCTGCCGGGGGCGAGCGACGACACCGGCGTAGCCGCCGGTGTAGCGTTGCCCGACGGGACGGAGTTCCTGGAGGACCTGGACGGGGCCGTGGACGAGGCTGCGGCTTCTATCGCGTCTGATACGGTACAGAACGACCTGGTCCTCGTCGACGAGGAGATCGAGGAGACCTGCGGCGCGGGCGACGGCTACTGGGAAGCTCACTACAGCGTCCCCGGAGCCCAGGCGGACAACGACGCCCTTGCCGACGCCTACCTGCGCTGCGTGCTGCCCGGCTTCGGCAAGGGCGGCAGGACCCTCGCCTCCCCCGGCACGGGCCGCAAGATGCTGGTGAAAAAGGGCCTGACGGGCACGGTGGCGATCTACGACGCCATCAAGCCAATGATCGAAGCAGTGGCCGAGGGCAAGCGAACCTCCACTGAATTCACCATCGATAGCTGGGTGCTGGGCACAGCAGACCACTTGTGGACCCCGGAAGATCTGGGTGTCGCCAGCTTCAGTGATTCAAGCTTCTGGAGTGTCCTGCTGGAGAAGGAGGGCATCGATACCGAGGCGCTGCTGGCAGCGCTGCTGGGGGACTTTCCCTATCATCTGTACTGGTTTGACAAGACCAAGGGTTGGATTGAGAGCTACAGCCCGGACACCAATGGCAACCAAGTATACCTGAGCTCCATAACCCTGTCGATGACCGTAGCCCAGGCCTACGCCGCCGGCACTTATACGGTGAGCGCGCTGCCCGGCTATGTCAGCGCGGCGGTCACGAACATCAATGCAGCGATCAGCAACAACGCCGGCAAGGGCGATTATGACAAGCTGACCGCCTATGCCAACCTCATCTGCGGCTATGTGGAATACAACGATCCCGCTGCGAACGACAAGAGCACCCCCTACGGCGACCCCTGGCAGCTGGTGTGGATCTTCGACGGCGACCCGGACACCAAGGTGGTCTGCGAAGGCTACGCCAAGGGCTTCAAGTACCTGTGCGACCTGAGCGACTTTAAGGGCGACGTGGGCTGCGCGCTGGTCAGTGGCATATTGTCTGGCGACACCGGCGAAGGCCCTCACATGTGGAATTCCCTGAAGATGCCTGACGGCAAATGCTACCTGGTAGACCTGACCAACTGCGCCGGTGGGAACACCTGTGATTACTCCCTGTTCCTGAAGGGCTGCACCGGCGAGGCAGGCGGGCCCTATACGTGCAATGGCCTGCGCTTTGAATTCGGCAGCGGTCTGGCGGGCGAATTCGGCGGAGATATATCCTGGCTGACCTATTCCAACACGGATTATGATCCGTCGGCGCCTGTACCGGATCCGACTGCGGCTCCCACCGCGAAGCCTACCGTCGCTCCCACCGCGAAGCCCACGGAGGCGCCCACCGCGAAGCCTACGGCAGCTCCTACCGCGAAGCCTACCGTCGCTCCCACCGCGAAGCCCACGGAGGCGCCCACCGTGAAGCCCACCATCGCGCCCACCGTGAAACCTACCGCGGCGCCCACCGTCGCTCCCACCGCGAAGCCCACAGCCGCGCCGACGGCGAAGCCCACAGTGACACCGACGGCCAAGCCTACATCCAAGCCTACAGCGACGCCGACGGCCAAGCCTGCCTCCGTGAAGCTGAACAAGACGAAGGCCAGCCTGAAGGTAGGGAAGACGCTGACGCTGAAGGCGACGGTGAAGCCCGCCGGGGTCAAGACGACCCTGACCTGGAGCAGCAGCAAGCCGAAGGTCGCCACGGTTTCCGCGAGCGGCCTGGTGAAGGCGATCAAGCAGGGTGAGACGGTGATCACCGCCGTAACCGACAACGGCGTCAAGGCATCCTGCACCGTCACGGTCAAGGCGGCGGGCGTTGTGATCAACAAGGCCAATTTCCCGGATGCCAGGTTCAGGAAATGCGTCAGGAGCCTGTTCGATGCGAACGGAGACGGGACGCTGTCCTCCGGCGAAATCAAGGCTGCCAAGGAGATGAGGATCAGCAAGAAGGGCATCAAGGACCTGAAGGGCATCGAATTCCTGAAAAACCTTCAGCTGCTCTATGTGGACACGAACAAGCTGACGAAGCTGGATGTGAGCAAGAATACGAAGCTGCTCTATCTGTCCTGCGATGGCAACAAGCTGACCAAGCTGAACCTTAAGAAGAATACCCGGCTGAAGGTCCTGAGTTGCGGAAACAATAAGCTGACCAAGCTGGATGTCAGCAAGAACACGCAGCTGGAATCACTGTTCTGCTACAAAAATGCGCTGAAGAGCCTGAATATCAGCAAGAACAAAAAAATCGAATTGCTTTGGTGCGAAAAAAACAAGCTGACCCGTCTGAACCTTGGCGTCGCAAAGAAGCTGAAGACGCTGTATTGCTACGAGAACAAGCTGAAATCCATCGATATCGGCAGCTGTACACTTTTGAAGAAAACGGTCAGGAAAACCACCTACTACGTAAGTGAGGACGGCAAAAAGGTATACTGGCCCCATTCGGAATACGGCGCTTTGACGATCGATAGAAGTACCAGGCTGATGGACGGCCGAAAGGTCCTCTACAAGAACTGAGCCAGGAAAAGGGTATCCCTGAAAGCGCGTATCGCCGTCGTACGGCTGGATCTGGGCCGGCTTCGCCCGGCGAAACCAGACTGCCCGCAGGGCGGCAAATGAAAGGACAGGCTCCATACGGGGCCTGTCCTTTCAGGTTTTGATAGGGTTATTCCTTGGGCGCCTTGCGCTGTTGGGGCTCCAGCTGCTCCTCGGCCTTGAACACATAGCCGCATTCGCAGGCGGTGTCCTCGATGATGCGGCCCCGGCGGGCGAAGACCTCGACGCTCTCGCCGCAGGCGGGGCAGGTGCGCTCCTCCAACGTGGGTGTCTTGTGTTTGGCTTCGCAACCGTCCATGATCGCCATGACAGGTACCTCCTTGTTTACAATTTCACTATCTGATTATAACATGGTTTCCTGGCGCTGTCAAATACTGATTTGTCGCGCTGCGACAAATCAGTATTTTGAGTGGTGCGCCCTGAATGGGCAACAACTTGGCGGTAGAAGTCCGCTACGCGCTTGGCAGTAGGGAGCGTTAGCCGAAGGCAAGGGTGTCCGTCGCGAGGCGGAATCGGAAGGAAGCCGGATGTCGGGGAAGGAAATAAACCCGGCGGGCAAAGTCCCGGCCTGACGAACAGGAACCGCATATAAGGCATGCATGAATGGATGAGTCTGCGAAACAAGATAAAATCCAATACTGCCCGGATTCATGTATGTAGATGCGGCAGGTAGATGGGATGAAGGTTGAAGCTCTTACCAGGGGAGATCTGCGCGGTAGGCCTCGATAGAGGTAACCACGGCCATACAATGAAAGCCGTGCTGAACGCGCAGAAGTCAGCAGAGGCCATAGTACCGGGGGGAAAAAACATCCGGGAAGGGCCGAACCAACACAAGCCCGAGTAGGCGAAGGAAGGAGGATGACATGACGAAAGCAGAATACGCCGAAAATGGCGGCTGCCTACAAAGAGATAGCACGGAATGCAAAGGGTATGTGGGAGCGCGGAGTGCCATCCAGCCGGAGAGCGAGGAAAGGGCAGGCAGAGCGCCGGAGCTCTTGGAGAAGATACTGGACAGGGACAACCTGAACAGGGCTTATAAGAGAGTGAAGGCGAACAAGGGAGCGCCGGGAGTGGACGGAATGACCGTAGAAGCGGCGCTGCCATGGCTCAAGGAACACGGGAAGGAACTGACGGAAAGAATCCGACAGGGGAAGTACAAGCCCGACCCGGTAAGGCGGAAGGAAATCCCGAAGCCGGACGGAGGCATAAGGAAGCTGGGGATACCGAGCGTCAAGGACAGGGTGGTACAGCAGGCGGTAGCGCAGAAGCTGATGCCAATCTATGAACCGCTGTTCTCGGAAGGGAGCTACGGCTACCGACCGGGCAGGAGTGCGCAGGACGCGATCTACAAGATACGCGGCTACGCCGAAGATGGATACGAATGGGCGGTCTTGCTGGACCTGTCCAAGTATTTCGACACGCTGAACCATGGAAGGCTGTTGAATCTGCTCAGAAAGGAAATCAAAGACGAGCGGGTGATTCAGCTGGTGAAGCGGTTCCTGAAGAGTGGGGTCATGGAAAACGGCGTGGTGATGGGGACGGAAGAGGGAAGCCCGCAGGGCGGCCCGCTGTCGCCGTTGCTGGCCAACATCTACCTGAACGAGTTTGACCATGAATACGAAGGACGCGGTGTGCCGGTAGTACGCTATGCGGATGACATCGTATTGCTGTGCAAGAGCGAACGGGCGGCAGAGAGACTGCTGGAAAGCAGCACCCGCTATCTGGAAGGAAAGCTGAAACTGAAGGTGAATAGGAATAAGAGTCACATTGCCAAGGTGAATGCGACGAAGAAATTCAAGTTTCTGGGATTCGCGTTCGGCAAGGGCAGGGAAGGCCTCTTTATCCGGGTACACCAGAAGTCGATGCTGAAGGCGAAGGATAAGCTCAGAAAACTGACACGGCGGAATCGTGGGAAGAACGTGCGACAGGTCATGGCGGAAGTGAAGCGGTACATGCAAGGCTGGCTGAACTACTATGGCATAGCATCCATGAAGAACATGCTGGCAGAGTGGAACGATTGGCTGCGCAGAAGAATCCGCATGTACATATGGAAGCAGTGGAAGAAGCCCCGAACCAAGTACCGCAATTTGCTCAAACTCGGCATTCCGGAGAAATATGCTTGGATGGCAGCGATGAGCAGGCGTGGCTACTGGTTCACAGTGAAAACCGGAGCCGTTGAACGAGCTATCTCAAACGAAAGACTCGCACGC
>JAZOUD010000078.1:0-9484 GCA_045658005.1 Clostridia bacterium
CAGCGAAAGCCGTGATGCGGATTTTTCGTTCTGGCAAGGAAAGACCCCGCAGGCTTGCTGGCGGCAAGTCAAGGGGGCTTGACGCAGCCAGGGCGGAAAAGATGCTCACGGAATCGCTGGGCTAAACTGAGAGGAGTATAACTTCGTGTCGCAATCTGCCGCCATCGAGCCTTCCCCTTTGGGGCAACGCTGTCAACCCAGGTGGAACACTCTCCAAAAGCCTTCCCCTTTGGGGAAGGTGGATTGCCGCGAAGCGGCAAGACGGAAGAGGTCCTTTGAGGAAGGGTTTCGCGCCTTTATTGCGACAGAGGCGCGAGGCGGAGCGTGAGGGGACCTCTTCCGACCGCGCTACGCTCGGCCACCTTCCCCATAGGGGAAGGCTTTGGGGTGCCAGCCATTTTACTTTTTATCATTCCATCTCGTCGGCTGACATCCGGTCCGCGGTCTCGGCCAGCACCAGGCCCTCGTTGTTTTCGCCGGCGAGACGTATGCTCCACTCGTTTTCAAACATCAGCACCGGGCGGCCGACGCGGTCCTCGGCGATGGCGGTGGTGCTCGTCAGGCGCAGCTTATCCAGGGGCTTTGGGGTTTCCACCACCCAGCGCACGAAGCGGAAGGGCAGGTTTTCGCGGGTGATGTTCACGCCGTATTCACCCTTCAGGCGGTACTCCAGCACGTCCATTTGCAGCACGCCCACCACGCCGGCGATCATCTCCTCCCGGCCGATGTTGGGGCGCTTGAAGGTCTGGATCGCGCCCTCCTGGGAGAGCTGGTTGATGCCCTTCAGGAACTGCTTGCGCTTCATGCTGTCCTCGGGGCTGACCCGGCAGAAGAACTCGGGGGCGAACAGTGGGATGCCGCTGTAGCGCACGGGGGAACCGGTGCAGATGGTGTCGCCCAGGCGGAAGATGCCGGGGTCGAACAGGCCGATGATGTCGCCGGGATAGGCGGTCTCCACCGTCTCGTGCTCCTGGGCCATGAAGGTCTGGGGCTGGGCCAGCTTGACGCGGCTGTTCGTGGAGGAGTGCCACACGGTCATGCCCTTTTCGAACACGCCGCTGCACACCCGCATGAAGGCCAGCCGGTCCCGGTGGGCCGGGTTCATGTTGGCCTGGATCTTGAAGATGAAGCCGGTGAACTTCTCGTCCGCGGGGTCGATGGGGCCGACCTCCTCCGCCACCCGGGGGGTGGGGGACTTGGTGTAGGTCAAAAAGCGGTTCAAAAACGGCTCCACGCCGAAGTTGTTGGTGGCCGAGCCAAAGAACATCGGCGTCAGCTGCCCGGCCAGTATCTTTTCAAGGTCGAACTCGTCCCCCGCCACGTCCAGCAGCTCGATGTCCTCCACCAGCTTGTCGTAGTAGCCCTGGCCGATCTTGGCGGGGCATTCCGGATCGTCGATGGACACCGTCTCCACGTTGACCTGGCCCTGGCCGTGATCCCCGCCGGAGTACAGCTCGATCAGCCGCGTGTCCCGGTGGTAGACGCCCTTGAAGTCACCGTGGATGCCGATGGGCCAGTTCACCGGGCAGGAGCGTATGCCCAGCACCGATTCGATGTCCTCCATCAGCTCGAAGGGGTCCCGGCCTGTGCGGTCCATCTTGTTGATGAACGTGAATATCGGGATCGAGCGCAGCCGGCAGACCTTGAACAGCTTCACGGTCTGCTCCTCCACGCCCTTGGCGTTGTCGATCAGCATGACCGCGCTGTCCGCTGCCACGAGGGTGCGGTAGGTGTCCTCGGAGAAGTCCTGGTGGCCGGGGGTATCCAGTATGTTGATGCGATAGCCGTTATAGTCAAACTGCATCGCGGAAGACGTGACCGAGATGCCGCGCTGCTTTTCGATCTCCATCCAGTCGCTGGTGGCGTGGCGGGCTGTCTTGCGGGCCTTGACGCTGCCCGCCAGCCGGATCGCCCCGCCGTACAGCAGCAGCTTCTCCGTCAGCGTGGTCTTGCCGGCGTCGGGGTGGGAAATGATGGCAAAGGTGCGCCTGCGCGCCACCTCGGCCTGCAATTCGGGATGGGACATGGTCTTTTCCTCCTCGTTTCTCGCTTTGCTATTTCCGTCAACCGAAGCCGGATATCAGATTGGCCCGTGTGTCATGGCAGTGTCCTCCGTGGGATCGCGTTTCCCGATGGCTGCGGCGGCAGACTGCCCAATGAAGCCAGCCATCTACGGCCGCCGCTGCAGCAACGGCATAATATTCAAAAAACCACAACCTGTATTGTAGTATTGCGGGATTGAGCGTGTCAATCACAGGGGGCGGTTGATTGCGTTAATTATCAAACATTTCCTTTTCATGGCCATGGGGCAGGGGCGTATTGAAAAAGGCATTCAATCGCGTGCCCTGCCTTGTCGAGGCGATGGAAGAACCGGACCAAAAAACAAAATTGCATGTGCCATCGGGTATGATGATATCACACCAAAGGCAAGCGCCTGTGATACGAAGGAGGTAATGACAATGACGCTCAATACCTGTTATGATGAAAATCTCACGGCCTGCAGGAACGGTGCTGCGCCGGTATCGGCGGGACCGGTCGGGACAGCCCACGGCCCGAACGCCATGATCGAGCGTTCGCTGGAGATCATGGACAAGTCCGATAACAGGAACGTCGGCGCGGCCCTGGATGTCATGCGCCAGGCGGATGCGCTGTTCCCCGATAACGTGGATGTGAAGATGCACCTGATCTTCCTGCTGCGCCTCAAGGGGCACGTGCTGATGCAGGCCAACGAGCGCGACCAGGCGCGCCGGCACCTGAACCAGTGCCTCTCGGAAATCAGATGGCTCCGGGAAAGGAACGTACCCTTTGAACAGATCATCCGGCCGATCGAAATCGAAGCCTGCATGGACCTTGGCGAAATGGCTTATTATGACGCGGACTGCCCGCTGGCCCTTGCCATGCTTGCCCGGACGGACCGGAATGTCTACCCATACGCCGCCGTGATGACCTTCGGCATTCACCTGGAGGACCCGGGACGCTTTGCCCGGCAAATCGCGGATGAGATCGACTTCCTCACCCACGCCACTACCGGCTGGCGGAGGCCCTTTGAATACGCAGCCTGCCTCTATATGCTGTCGGGGAGCTTTGCGGACGGTGTTCCCAACGTCCTCAGGCGGGACATCAATCATGCCTATGCCCTCTTGCGGAAGTGCGCTGAAATCGATCCTGAGCTGGCAGGGCCCGAGCTGAAGAAGTATTCCCGAAACCTGTTTGGCAAGCTCGTCTACCGCGGCTGAACCCGGGCCCGGTGCGGCAGCGGCGTTTTCCCAGACCCGATACTGCAATCCGACCACACTATCAATATTACGGAGGTATGAATCATGGATTATCGTTGTAAGTGCTGCAAGTGCAGGTATATCGACCCTTCCGACCGCGACGGCTGCAAGTGGTACTGCGAGTACTACAGGACCTATGAGGACCCGGACGAATTGAAGGAATGCCGGCATTTCAGCTGACGCGCCCTCATATATCCCTTCGGGTGGTTTGGACCGCGCAGGAAGGCGATCGAAACCACCCGCCCGAACCCGTTTCCCGTTTACGCCGCTTCCCGACGGCCAGGGTCCAATACCGCCGGTTTCCCTTGACAAGCGCTCCTTCCCTGCAATGTGTTGAGGAAGGAGCGCGATTTTTATGCTACGCGGCGAGGGCGGCCTGGGGCCCTGAAGGCGCTTTCCGAAAACCGATCCGCGAATCGTTACAGCTCAGAGTCCCCTGGAGCAGACTCCTTCAGTCTGGCCTTCGGCCAGCCAGCTCTACCCAAGGGCATGGCTGCGCACACCTCAGGGAGGGAGCCAATAAGGCGCATTTGCACACCAAAAGGCTCCCTCCCTGAGGGAGCTGGCACGCAAAGCGTGACTGAGGGAGTGGTACCCTGAGCTGTAACCGCGAATCGGCCGGTGAGGCGTTGCTTCGATGGCCAGTAATTGACATGCGTGGGAAAATATTCTATAATATGTACACATGGGGCGGGCCCTGCCGCCCGATGAACGACTCTCAGAGGAGCGATGACCATGAAGGCGATTCGGACGCTGTGCGCACTGTTGATCATATGCCTATTGCTGCCGGGGCAGGCGGCGCTGGGCGAGCTGCCGGAGGAGACGCTTCCGGACCTGTCGGGGGAGGCGCTTCCGGACCTGCCGAACGAGGGAGGCGCGCCGGAGCTGGAAATCGGGATCGACCCGCTGGACGTGTCCCCCGAGGATGCCGGGGCGGACATGCCCCTGTCCCTGGAGCTGGAGGTAGGGGACCCGCTGGCGCCCGTGGACGACGTTCCGGAGGACTGGACCGACGCCGCGATACCGCTGAACGGCGCGGAGGCGAACGGGGGCGTGCCCATCGACGAGGCCCACTTCCCGGACAGTCACTTCCGCGTTGAGGTCAGCAAGCGCTTTGACGCCGACGGCGACGACATCCTGTCCGACGGGGAGATCGCCGCAGCGAAGTCCTTGAATGTCAACGTCTGGTCTTCCCTGCAGGGTATCGAATACCTGACCGCCCTGGAGATGCTCGATATCGTCGTCATGGGAAGTGATTTCAAGGCGCTGGACCTCAGCAGGAACACCGCGCTGACCAAGGTCGACCTGAGGGCTAAGATCGACAGGCTGGATATGCACGGCTGCGCCCACGTGACCGATCTGACAATCCTCTTGACTTCCGATGCGCCCGAGGTCGACCTGCGGGGCTGCGCGGCCCTTGTCAAGCTGACCTGCGTAGGCGGGGTTTCCGCGCTGGACCTCACCGACAGCCCGAAGCTTAAGGAACTGAACCTGCACAACTACAACCTGAAGGCGCTGGACCTCAGCGGCAACCCGAACCTTGAAACGCTGAACGTGTCCGGCGTGAATACGCTGGACCTCAGCAGGAACAACCGGCTCAAGCTGGTGGGGGTATTCCAATCCGCAGCCCGGCTCACCCTGGGGCGACAGCCCGATTTGAAGTGGCTGATCTGCTGGAACAACAAGCTGACCAGGCTGGACATCAGCGGCTGCCCCCGGCTGTGCGCGCTGTTCCGTTCGAAGGAGCCCCTCGCCGACAGCAGCGCCTACTATCCGGACTACCAGCCCTCGAAGCTGTACATCGACGAGGCGAAGGACTGCCGGCTGCTGACCGACCCGGACGTGGTCATACAGGCGGATGACATCCCGGTGAAATCCATCACCCTCAGCAAGACCAAGGCCACGCTGAAGGTGGGCGAGTCGCTGCCCCTGACCGCCACCGTGCTGCCGAAGAACGCCACCAACCCAAAGCTGAAATGGAACAGCAGCAAGAAGTATGTCGCCTGGGTGAACAGCTTTGGCAAGGTCACCGCCGCCAAGCCCGGCGTGACCACCATCACCGCCACCGCCCAGGACGGCAGCGGCGTGAAGGCGATCTGCGTGGTCACCGTGCCCACCACGGTGCGCCTTGACAAGACCGATGTGAAGCTGCCTGCCGGCAATTCGACGAAACTGACCGCCACAATACGGACCACCGACGGCAAGAATCACGGCGTGAAGTGGAGCAGCAGCGTCAAGAGGGTCGCCTGGGTGAACAGCTTTGGCAAGGTCACCGCCGCCAAGCCCGGCGTGACCATCATCACCGCCGCCGCCAAGGACGGCAGCGGCGCGAAGGCCACCTGCAAGGTCACCGTCCCCACCGTCGTCAAGCTGAACAAGACCAGGGCAACCATGAAGCCGAAGGGCGAAATGTACCTGAAGGCCACCGCCACGGACGCCAGGGAAAAGGACCCCGGCGTGAAGTGGAGCAGCAGCGACGATGCCGTCGCCACGGTGAACGGCAATGGCAGGGTCACCGCCAAGGGCGTGGGCACCGCCACCATCACCGCCACGGCAAGGGACGCCAGCGGCGGGAAGGCCACCTGCAAGGTCACCGTCAAATCCAGCACCAGGGTCAGTCTCACCCGCAAGAAGGTGCGGCTGGCGATCGGCAGGTGCGTGACACTGAACGCCACCGCCAGGCGGGAAGACGGCAAGGCGTGCGCCGTGGCCTGGTCCACCAGCAACCCGGCCGTCGCCTTGGTCAGCACCAAGGGCCTCGTCACCGCAAGAAGGGCCGGCAAGGCCACCATCACCGCCACCGCCAGGGACGGCAGCGGCGCCAGCGCCGCCTGCACCGTCACGGTCCCCGAGCCCGGCGGCACCACCGTCACGCTGAACATGGCCAACATCGACGTCAAGCCGGGCCGCAACATCATGCTGTTTGCCAAGGTCACCTCGGACCAGTCGCCCACCCCGGAGATCAAGTGGACCTGCAACAACCCGAAGGTGGCGAAGATCACCGGCAACGGCTATACCTGCGTGGTCAACACGGTCAAGGCCGGCACCGCCGTGGTCACCGCCACCGCCAGGGATGGCAGCGGCGCGCTGGACGCCTGCGAATTCACCGTCCTCGACGGCGACGCGCCAGCGCTCTGGCTGTCCGACGACCACCTGGAGCTTCAGGTGGGCCAATCCGGCGACATCTACGCGGAGGGCGACAGGGGCGACAACTTCTCTCCCACCGTCACCTGGATCAGCAGCCATCCCAATGTCGCCACGGTCAAATCGGGCCATATCGTCGCCCACGCCGTGGGCAAGGCCAACATCGCCGCCACCGCCAGCGACGGCAGCGGCCTGAAGGCGATATGCAGGGTCACGGTGCTGCCCATCCCGGTGACCGACGTCACGCTGAACCGTTCGTTCATCAGGCTCCTTTGCGGGGATACCTTCGACCTGAAGGTGACTGTCAAGCCCGACAAGGCGACGGTCAGGGATGTCGCCTGGTCCACCGACAATCCGTCGGTCGCGAAGGTTGATTACAGGGGGCACATCACCGCCATGAACAAGGCGGGCACCGCCACCATCACCGCCTCCGCCAGTGACGGCAGCGGCGTCAGTGCCAGCTGTACCGTGAAGGTGGTCAAGCCCGTCTACCGGGCGCTGCTGATCGGCGAGGAGCACTATCTGAATGACGACGGTGAACCCGATTTCACCCCGCGCAACAGTACCGACGCCAAGAAAATGGAGAGCATGCTCAAGAGCGTCCGCGGCCCCCATGGGGACACCTATAAGGTGACGCGCAAAACCGACAAGTCCAGCACCGAGATCCTGGACTTGATTGCCGCCACCTTCGCCGGCGCGACGGAGGACGACGTGTCCCTGTTTTTCATCGCCGCCCATGGTGATGTCAAAGGGACAAGTACGGCGGCCGGTTGGATCGGCGCGGTGACCCCCAAAGGGGAGGTGAGCCATCTTAACCTCAGCAGCCTGGCCGACGCGCTGGCCGCGATACCCGGGAGGATCATCGTCCTGCTGGGAACCTGCGGCTCCGGGGCGGCCGTGTACGCGGGCAATGCCGCCGGCGGCGGGGAGGCGAAGGCGGCGGACGCCTTCAACAGCGCGGCGATCCGCGCCTTCAGGCGGGTGGACCCGGGCGTGTCGGTCCTGTCGCCCAACATCGGCGAATTCCGCAAGCAGAACAAGTTTTATGTGCTGACCGCCACCGCCTTCCAGCAGGAGAGCTGGAGCGTGAGGGACCAATCGTATAATCTGTTCCCCCACTGGCTGATCGAGGGCGTCGGCAGCGCAGGCGACCGCCCCGCGGACGCCAAGTATGAGGGAAACGGGGACGGCATCGTCGACCTGCACGAGCTGTATTCCTACATCTCTGCGGTGGGCGACAACCATGTTATCTGGAGCGGGTTTATCCCCCACACCCAGCAGGTACAGGTCTATCCCCCCAACGTCCGCTTTGAGATGTTCCGGTAGCGCAAGCACAATGGGACAAGGGGACGGTTCTCTTGTCCCAATTTTCAACCAGGATGTTCGCAGAAACCTTCGGTTGATCAGGGGAAGCATGGGATAAAGGGCCGTCCCCGCGTGTTTCTTCAGAGGTATCTCGGCGCATCCATTCGTTCATGCAGCACGCGCATGACGATGATTCGTTCGCCTATGATTCGATAGTAGATATTATAGGGCGGTACAGGCGCGCGATAGTATTTGCGGGGACGCTTGCCGCCGATCAACACTTCCGGGGCGGACAGCGGAAAGCGGGAGAGTTGGTCCAGGGCTGCCAGGAGTCGGTCCAGCAGCCGATCTGCGGCATCGGGGTCCTCGATGGCGATGTACACCAACGCGTTGCTCACATCGTCGCGGGCAATGGGCAGGATCTCAACGGGCATGGAGTTCATCGCGCAACGCCCTCCATTCCGCTGCGGCCGCTTCCAGCGGAATCGGCTCTATGCCCGAAGCCAGCTGTTCCTCCGCCTCCAGCAGCTTTTCCCGCAGGTCGAGGGTCGCTTCCCGCCGATTATAGGCGTCAAGGCTTTGCACCACAAGGTCGCCGTCGCCGTTGCGCGTGATAAACACGGGCTCGCCGCTCTCCCGGCAGAGGCGCGAAATTTCCCCATAGTCATTGCGAAGGACTGTGGAAGGCCGAATGGTCATCAATGCAATCACTCCCTGAAGAATTATATCATTATTCTGATAAGATTATAGGATACCGGCTGTGATTTGTCAAGTGGGATATAGGGACGGTTCTTCCGCCTCAAGGGACAAGGGGGGACGGTTCCAACGGCTTTAACAGGAAAGACAAGCAAGCAGAGGGCGGGACAGAAAGGGCTCCCAGGCAGAGACAGGAGGGGAATACAGAGGTCGAAGGTGGAGAAAGACAAAGCAAACAGACTACATAGAGGTATTGCGGCTGGAGCGGGATATCGAGATCGAGGGATAGGACGAAAAACGCGCGGGGACGGCCCTTTTATGCAGGCGCAAAAGGGCCGTCCCCGCGTGTTATCAGTCTGGCACGATCCCGCAGGTGGGGATCAGCAAAAAAAGCGCGCCTCTCCGAAGTGTTCGCGCCACGCCTGAACAAACTCACCTGTGTTCGCTTCGACAACGCGCAACAGTCGGTTCAGCACGCGCTCGAGTATCTTCGATTTGTTGTGGCACAGCAGTGCCCGCCCGGTGGCGGTAATCCACACCTTGGTGGCGTCCGGCGTGGGACGGCCCTCAACGATGTGTACGTGAACCGGCTCCAGCGGCTCCGATTCGTTGGACCAGAAATAGAAGGTGTAGGGGCCGATTCTAAGCAGTTGTGGCATTCAGTATTCCTCCGTCCCGGGCAAATTCCAGGATCAGGTGGGCGTTGTTGCGCACCAGCTGACGAAAGTAGTCCATCTCGGATTCCGAATATCCGTGAATGTCCTGCCAGGCGTAGTCCGGCAGCCAGCAGACCGCACTGTGGAAGCCGTCTTTTTCATCCGGCGTCTCGATGTACACCTTGACCCGTCCGTCCGGTTTTTCCTCGGAATGGGTGATCTCGGTATCGTCGTTCAGCGTCATGTAGGGATACATCATAAAAAACCGCCTCTCCTTCACAGTGTATTTTACCATGCCGGGGGGAAAAGGGCAATAGAGCCGCGGAAAAAACAAGTCGGAGGCCAAGCGGTCTTAGGAAGACAAGCAAGTTGTCCAACTCCTTGGCTCACAGAACGACATGGCTACGA
>JAZOUD010000079.1:0-78103 GCA_045658005.1 Clostridia bacterium
CGCATGGTTTTTCTCCCTTTTGTTGTACGGTTGAAGTAGTGGTGTACTGATATTATACAGCAAAAGTGGAGAAAAATCAGTTGATAAATGTATCAAAATCACTTGTATTTGCGGGCTTTCTCGACTTTTACAAGTGGCTAACAATAACAATAACAAAGGAGGCGCACGCACCTATGGAGGCTCAGGAAAAAGGTCTGCTGACGCTCATACCGTCGGACAAGAGACGATTTTATGAGGCGGCATTGGCGCGGCAGTTGAACGACAGGCGGACGGAGTCGGAGAAGCGCCGGGACCTTTTCAACCTGGGCCACGACTACATGGATCCCAACGAGTTCAACTGCAAGAAGTGCAACAACCGGGGGGCGACGGCGGAGATCGTGCAGAAGTTCGGCTATGAATACATCATCTATCCCGAGTGCGAATGCATGGAAATCCGCCGGGCCATCCGGCGCATGAAGGCCAGCGGCCTTGAAAAGTTCGTCAAGGGCCACACCTTCGACACCTTCCGCCGGGATGAGCCCTGGCAACAGGCCATCTACGACAAAGCAATGGCCTATGTGGCCGAGGGGCTGGCGGCGGGCAAGTGGTTCTACGCCGGCGGCCAGCCCGGCAGCGGCAAGACCCATATCTGCACGGCCATTGCCAGGGAGGCGCTGTATCGCTGCCCGGTGGTTTACATGATGTGGGAGAACGAGGCGAAGGCGCTGAAGGCACTGGTCACGGAAGCCGGGGCGTACGCCAGCGCCGTCAGTCGCTACAAGGGCGCGAAGGTATTGTACATCGACGATCTGTTCAAGCCCACGAAGGACGGCTATGGCAACGAGATGAAGCCCACCGCCGCCGACGTGAAGCTGGCCTTCGAGATCATCAACTACCGCTACATCAACCAGCTTCCGACGATCATCTCTTCGGAGTGGTACATGAATGCCCTTGCGGACATCGACGAAGCCACGGCCTCGCGCATCGCCGAGCGCAGCGGAGAGTATCAAATCATCATCAACAAGGACCGAAGCAAGAACCAACGCTTTCACGCAAACCCGTAGGGGCGCTCTCCGAGCGCCCGCCGGAAAAAAGAGAAAGGATGTAAGCGCATGAAGGTAACCATTTCAAGAAGCCTATTGGAACAGGCCAGGGCCATCGTTATGACCACCAAGGAAAAGTGCGACGCCATCGACGCGCAGACGGCTGCGCTGCCGCCGGTGGACGAGGCACGTGAAGGGCTGAACGCCGTCGAAGCGCGGGAACGGGTGCTGTCCGACGCGGCCATGGCCAAGTTTGAAGCCGTGGAGGCGGCGGAAACGGCGCTTGCGCAGTTGCGCGAGACCTTCGACAGCGACCTGAACAGCCAGCTGACGCCCAACGGGGCCGACCTGGACAACGTAGATTATGTGCTGTTGCGTGACGGGCTGATCGACAGCCCGGCGCAGCTTCAGACCGTGATGGCCGCACATGACAATTTCACCTTCGCCTGCGCCGCCCAGAAGTACGCCGTAAGGAACAATTGGGATGCGTTTGACGCCGGAACAGGCATCTACATTGCCGAGGGCGAAGCCTTGCGGAATTTCGGGCAGTTCTATTTCGACATGTGTGACACCGCCATTCACAACCTCAACGGCGTGGCGGCCATGCAGGTTGCCAAAGAGGGTGAGATCACCCGGCTGGCGATCAACTACGGCATCCATGAGAATTTGATCGAATGAGAATAACCCCGCCGGGGCAATCAGTAGGATGATCCATTATACAGGCACCCGCGGGTGCCTGTATAGGCTTGCGGCTTACATTTTAAAGAACCGGATCATGTCCTCGTTGGCTTGTATACTCTCCGGATACTCGGGATGCAGCACGTTGAACACGTGGTCCAGCTTGCGCTCCGGGCTGGCATATTCCCGGTATTCGTGGGGGATGCCCTTCCGCGTCATGTATTCGTGCATCCGCTGCGTGTGGGTGTAGAGCAGGGAATCGGTGGGCGAGGTGCAGAACCAGACCCGCGGATAGCCGCCCGTCATGTAATACGCGTAGGAGGAATGGCGGACGTATGCCTTGTCGAAGGTGTATTTGTGGAGGATGAAGTAGAGCATTCGCGCGGAGAGGTTGGGCGGCAGCAGTCGCCAGTCAAAGCTGCCCTCCGGGCAGGATGCGGCATAGCCGGCGATGGGGAAGGGCGGCTTGCGGACGTGGAAGAAATCCGCGGACCTGCCGGTGGTGAACATGGCCGCGGCGAGCAGCACAAAGTGGCCGCCCGCGCTGTCCCCGGTGAGGCAGACGCGGGAGGTGTCAAAGCCGTATTCCACCTTGTGTGCATCGGTCCATTCAAGGACGTCGACCAGCTCGTTGAGGATCACGCCGATATCCCCCTCCGGGCACAGCGTGTAGTTCATGTTGACCACGCGAAAGCCCCTGCTGGCGAGGTATTGCCCGTGCTGGGCGTTGATCTCTTTGTTGCAGGAAATATAGCCGCCGCCGTGCATTTCAACGATCACGGGCAGCGGGGCGCGACCCTGAACGGGCGCATAGACGTCCAACAGGTGCTCCGCCCTGCCGTCCCCGAGGTAGGGGATGTCCCTCATAATATGAACCCCGTAGGGGTTGGGATTGGCGGCAATGCGCGGCGCGTTGGCCCGGGTCTGGGCCTCTCTAACGATGTGGATAATTGGATTCATGGCTTTTCAGGATTTTTAAGCGCTCTTCAGCATCATGCAGAACCGTCTTTAACCCGTCCGCTGTGTGAACCGGCCAATCACCGGCCGGGCGGGCTTTTCTGACCGATATTATACCATGTGACAGGGGTCTTTTCAATCTTTTCACCGTGGGCAGCACCGTGGCCTACACGGTGCTGGCGATGGTCATCATCAAGGGCTCCCAGGCAGTGGACATCGCCGCGATGGAGGGCGGCTCCTCGGCGGTGACCTCCAGCGTGTCGGAATCCATCGAGCCGGCCACCATCATATTCGCCACGCTGCCGATCCTGGTGGTGTACCCCTTCGTGCAGCGCTATTTCGTCTCGGGCGTCACGATCGGCGCCATCAAGGGTTAGTTGTACAACCTCCCATTGCGCTCTGCCGCCCGGTGGCGGTGAATCAATGTCATTAAGCTATATCTGTCTCCTTCTGTGATTCCTTGTTATGCCTTTTTGGCCCGCCTGCGCAGAAGTTCCAGCAGCGCCAGCGCCACAAGCGCCACGGCCAGGTACAGCGGCAGGTTGCTGTGGTCGCCGGTATCCACGCCGTCCCGCACATGCAGGGTGACCTCCCGGCTGACGATCTGCGCGCCCTCGGCGTCGGTCACGACGCAGCGGAACCTCGCGCCGTCCCACTGCTTCTCGATGTCCTTGCGGCCCAGGGTCGGCTCGGTGAATCCGGGCAGGTCGACCCACTTTTCATGCCTGGGATCCCACACCTGCCACTGGTAGGTATAGGGCGGCTTGCCACCGGCGACCTCCACCTGGAAGCTCACGTCCTCGCCCGCCTGGGCGGTCACATCCTCGGGCTGCCGGGTGAAACGCAGTTCGTCGCCCCCGCCGTGGGGATAGATGGTGAAGCCGTTGTTCAGCACGGCGGTTTCCTTGATGCCCCGGGGGGTGAATTCGAACCGGGCGGACTGTACCTTGTCGGGGTCGAACAGCGCCTTCAGCGGCACGGAGATGGTGGTGGTCGTCCCGGCGGCCATCGCCTCGGGCCTGTAGGGCAGGCTGACGTACACCGGCTCGCTGCTGTTGTCCAGGTACATGGCGCAGGTCAGCTCGATCGCCTCGCCGTTGTGGTAGTAGTTGTGCAGCGTGATGTCCAGGATCTCGTCGCCGTTGTGGTCGGTGCGCAGCCGGTGGCTGACGTCGATGTCGTGAACGTCGAAGTTGACCTCCAGGCTCTCAGGCGCGTCCACCTCCAGCGCGTACAGGCTCACCGCGTCCTCGCCAGCGTTGGCGACCAGCTCGCCCCGGTTTTGAAGCTCCAGCTTGCCGGTCTGTTCGTTCAGGGCGTAGTCCAGCCGGTGGACGCCGTACTCGGCCAGCTTTTTCCGGTTGGCGGCGGCGGTGGCGTTGCTGACCGTGCCCGCCTCGGCGAACAGCTCCGGGTGGCTCTTCGCCAGCGCCGAGGCGGCCAGGTAGTTGTCGTACACGGAGATATTATGCAGCTTCAGCCGCAGGTCGTAATTGCCGTGCCAGTCGTCGGGAACCTTGATGTTGCCCACGAAGCAGCCCATGGAACCGGGCACCAGCACGTCGGTGGACACGTAGCTGGAGCTGCTGCCCGCGTCCCTGTTGTTGGCCGACGACCAAATGCGCTGGCTAAACCAGGTGCTGATCGTGTTTTCCTTCACCGTCCAGTCCTGCCGGCGGGGTGAATACTGGAAGTCCTTGTCGCGGTAGATGGCCTGCTCGCCGGTGGCCACGGTCTTCTCCCCGCCGTGGAACAGCTTTGTATAGCTGCGGGCGGGAATCAGCAGGCCGGCGTGCAGGGTCTCGACCTTCTCGATTTCGTTGCCGTCCTTGTCCAGCAGCATCGCATCCACATCGAAGCTGCCGATGCCCATGTTGCCGTCGTTCAGCGCGGTGAACTGGGTGCGCAGGAAATCACCCTGGAGGGCTGTGGTCTCGATCATCGCCGCCTTTTGCAGCTTCATGGAGGTCGCCAGCGTGATGTTAAATTTGTACAGCGTCGCCTCCGGGATGCTCTGATCCTGCTCACCGGTATCCGGTTTGACGGTGATATAGCCCACCTTATTGTCCGTCAGCGTGATTTCCTGGGGCACCGCCTTGTATTTCTTGCCATTATAGCCGACATCCGGCAGCGTGAACTCGGCGATCACCAGCTCGTCGGAAAAGGAATTGGTGGACGAATCGTAATACACGCCATTGATGCGCCAGACGTCCGGGTCGCTGTCCTTTTCCTTCGGCGCGGTGGACAGCCAGTAGAGGTACTGGGAAGCGCCGATGGACACGGCGTGGAATTCGGTGGCGGGGATGCTGAGATCGTAATCCTTATAGGTAATGCTCACATCCCCCCTGTACACGGCTTCTTCCGAGGTATTGGTGATGGTCTTGGGCGCGACATAGATGCTCTTCAGGCGGTTTTCCACCCGGTCGCCCACCGTCTCCTGGTCCAGGTAGAATATCGTCTGGGAGAAGTTCTTCCCATCCGGAGCCAGCTGCTGAAGCAGCTCGAAGCTGCTGATGTTCCCCTCCACCAGATCAATGGCGTTCATGCAGCCGTTGATATCGTATCGGATATGGCCGTCCGACACTTGTTTCATAGGATTATAGGGCCACTTGTGGTTCATGTAGTAATCGTGCAGTACGATATGGCAGGGTTGCTGGCCATAGTTTCGCACCTCCAGCGCGACAAAGCCGGGAACCTTGGGATAGCGGGGATTGATTTCGGTGCCGTCGAAATCCAGGTTCATGCTGCGCATATTCGAATGCAGCTGCACCCGCTTATAAGTGTAGCCCCCAATCAGCCGACCCACATCCCCATAATCGTTGTGTACAAGCGCATCCCCGCGAATCTGCATCACATCCTTGTCGGGCAAGATATAGAACAGATCGAACTGGGACGTCTTCTCATCGTCGTTCTGGCCGAACAGCGAACCGTAGACCTCCACCTGCCCCATGCCGCTCTCTCCGGCCCACTCGATCTTTGGTTTGCTGCAAATCGGCGACAGGAAATTATCCACGGTGGGAATCCAGGGGTATAAGAGAACTTTATTTATTGATAAGGGGATTATGGGCAACTTGATAACGTCGTTGAACTCCACATAGCAAACGATAATATTTGGATCCTGTTCCGTTCCGCCGGGTATGGGCTTGCCGTTTTCGTCTATCGATCTGGCGAGCACGGCGATCAGATGCAGGTACCTGCCGTCGTTGTAAACATCGTAGCCGCATACCTTGTACTCATTATAATGAACAAACCGTTTGTATAGGTCACCAACAATATACCACCCGAGCTCGACATACCCCATTTTCCTGCTCTCGATAATGAGCTCGCGTTCCGTGGTTGAATGCTTCATATAGAATAAAATTTCGTTACCCCTGTAATTCACAGCCCGGATATCTGTGCCCTGAAATCTCGTTATCACGCGCTTCGCCGCCGGTGCCATCGCCGGATAGCGCGCCGGCTCGGTGCCCACGATGTCCACCTGTGGCGCTTTTGGGTCGTCCCCGGCATCGTCGTTTGCGTAGGCGGCGAACAGGCCCGCGGCCGCGTTGGCGTTGCTGCCGTTCGGGTAGACCTGGTACATGGGCGAATCCCATGCAGTCCGGGAATACTTGATCCAGAAGATCTCAAACCCGACGGACACAATGACCTGGAGGGTGACGGTGAAGGTGGCGGGCGAATCCAGGTTGAGCGCCAAGATGATGTTGATCATGCCCATGGCGGAGACCCACGCCGAGGCCAGGCCCTTGATTCCAAAGCCCAGCGTGGCCGTCAGCGATATGCGAATGGTGATGGTGATGTTCTTGAGCGGCTTGAAGTGCGGGTCGTAGGGCTTGCCGTCCTTGTCCACCTTGAAGGTGACGTGAAAGCCGTCGACGCCGATGCCCGCGGAGAGGCTGAACACATAGCCGATGTACAGCGGCACGGGGCCGATGGTGATCAACTGGGTGTATTCCTGGGTGAACACCACGTTGAGGCCCGCCATGAAGCTGAAGGCTCCCAGCGTTTTGGAGCCGTCCTCTTCAAATTTGCCCGAGCCGGCCACAAACGCGCCGAAATCCAGCTTCATGCGGGCCTGGCCCTCACGGGGAAGGATGCCCTTGTACACATTGCTGGCCTTGCCGGTGGCCTGCTTCTTTTGGGTCACGCTGACCGCGTGCTCGTACTGCTTCATGGCCTTGTCGTAGTGCTCGGCCTCCGTGTTCTTCCAGGAGAATTTCTCCGTAGCGGATTGGGGAACCAGCGAGCTGCCCCAGGACACGGTGACATAGCCGACGGGGTCGTAAAACACCTTCGGCAGATTCTCCTCAAAGGGCAGGTTCACGCCGAACTTGCCGCCGATGACGGGGATGTTGAAATCAAAGCCAAAGCCGCCGCCCAGGACCGAGGTCATGGGGTTGATGGGCTCCTGGCCGGTATAGATGGGCTGGTCCACCTTGGCGCGGATGGGCGTCAGCTTGGTATTGATCCTTTCCCCGGTCTCCCGGATGGTGAAATAGGGGGAATCCTCACTGATCAGGCCGGTGGCCAGGCAGCGCTTGAAATCAGCGGTGTAAACATACCGGGTGTGGGTGTCCGAATCCCTGACGGGATCCTGTGTCGGCTTCATCTCCACCCACCGGGTCGCCAAATTGTCATAATCGTAAGCCTTATAATGCAGCGTCGGGTTCACAGGGCGCTCGCCTTTGGCGTGGACGATTTCCAGCACGAAGCTGATTTGGGCGTCGTTCACCGGGGAAATCTCGGTCTTCTTGTCATCGTAGAGTATGTCGAAATTATTGAAGGTGCAGGAATAGGCATAGGGCTTGACGCTGCCTTCCGCGTTGGTCTGTACGGCTTCGCCCTCCGTCGCCGGGCCGGTCAGCGGCGTCAGGTCATAGATCAGGGGCGTGCCCTGGGTCACCAGCGCCCAGGGGATGTAAAAGCCGCGGTAGCCGGCGGCGCTGGCGTCCACATCGATGATCAGCTCCATGCCGTAATCGTAGTCGTTGACGAACTTGGTGGCGTCGAACACGATGTTGCCGGTTTTTTCGGCCGAAACGCCCTCAATCACCGTATCGGGGTTGTTGTAGTCCTTCACCGTCGCCCTGACGCCGGCCAGGGGCACGCCATCGACGCCGTGGAACTCCAGGGCGAACTCGTTCTTGTCGATGACTGTGATGTAAACGTCCCCGGGGTCGGCGTTGCCCAGCACGCTGCCGCCCGCCCCCAGTCGCGACAGGCGGGTGTCATTGCCCACGACGCGAACCTGGTTGGCGGACACGTTGACGGTCTGCGGTTCGTCCACCGAGGTCAACAGCGCGTGCAGCCACTGGGAAAATTCCGGCTCTGTTTCACCGTCGATGACGCTTTGGCAGATCTGCATCTCCCGCCGCTCCTGCCGGGAGAAGTCCAGCACCTGGCCGCGCAGGTCGGCCAGGGCGTCGGTGGCCTCGCGGACGCGCTGGGACAGGCGCAGCTGCTCGGTCTCGTACAGGCTGCCCGACCGGTTGGCCAGCGTCTCGGCAGTGTTCTCGATCAGCGCGGTGTAATCGCCCAGGCGATCCCTCAGGAAGTGGGCACTCTCCTCGATGACCTCGGTGTCGAACATGAACTGGCGCAGCATGTCCTCGTAGCCCGCGAATTCACCCGAGGTGAATTTTGCGTAGGACGCCGGGTCGTCGGCCTGCATCCGCTCCAGCAGGCTGTCGGCGCGGCTGAACACGCTGACCACGTTGTAGAACTCCTTGGTCAGCTTGTCGTCCAGCCAGTCGATGAGGGTCTGGGCGTCCCAGGTGTCCTCCGGCTCCATGCCGTTGTGATAGACGGTCTCCCTGGCCGCCAGCCGGAGCGTTGAGACGCCGTCGGCGTTGGCCTGGGGGTAGTCCGGGTCCTGGCGCAGGCCCGCGATTTGCAGCGCGCGGTTCAGCTCGGCCTCGGTGATGGGATCGACAGTCCTTGCGAAGGCCGTCCAGGGCAGCGCCTGGGCAAGCAGTATGAGCGTGAGAATCAGGGCGAATGCTTTTTTCATGGGGATGCCTCCGTCATTCGTATCAGTCGTCCAGCAGCTCGGGGTGGGTTTCAATCTCGTATTCGTCCATCCAGTCCTCCATCTGCTTTTCCAGCTCCAGGGTCTGGTAGTAGTACAGCGCGGAGGCGTTGAGGGCGCTGCGCTCCTCGGCGGTCAGCTCGTGGGGGCCCTCGGGGATGTCGGAGGCGTAGTAGAGGATGTGTATGCCCATGTCCGTCAGGACGGGTCCCGAGGTGTCGCCGGGCTTTTCCAGCTTCCCGACGGCCTCCAGGAATTCACCGGGCCAGTTCTTCGAATCCGGATGGACGGGATAGCCGCCCTTGTCCAGATTCTGCTCGTTTTTATCGGTGGAATACTTGTTGATGATGGAATTGAAGTCGATGCCCGCGTCGATCTCGGCGTTGATGGCTTCGACGGTTTCCCGGACCAGCGGCAGGGCCAGCGCCTTCCGCTTGTCCGTATAGGCCTGCTGGGCGGACTTCAGCGCCTCCAGCGCTTCGTCATATTCCGCCCGGGGTTCGGCCACGTCGTCCCAACTGTCGCCGGAAAGGGCGGCCTCGGTGACCTTCTGCACCGCCTCGGCCACGGCCCGCGCCGCCTCGTTGACGTGGGCGTTCTCATTCCTCAGGCCCCGGGTCACTTCATCGGGGTAGTCCAGCAGCACCTGCTGGATGGCCCGGTAGCCCGCCGGGGTGTAGAAGGCTTCGTTGTGATTGGCCAGGATTTCCTGCTCATAGAGGTCGAGGTCGTTTTCGTAGCGCTGCCGGTCGGGCAGCAGGAATTCGGCCTCGTAGTATTTCTCAACCATGTCCTCGGTGAGGGTCATGTTGGGGCAGAACAGCGCCACCGCCCGGTGGCGGCGCTCATCGGCCTTCAGCTCCTCGTAGATGGCGTCGGAGGTATAGCCCTGCTCCTGCATGAACTCGGTCACCTGATCTTCGGTGAAGCCCTGGTCGGACTGTTGCGCCCGCTGCCAGATGCCCTGCCACATGGCCTCGTACTGGCTCATCGCCGCAGCCCTCAGGGTTTCCTCCTCCTCGGCGGTGAAGTCGTCTTTGCCCGCGTCCCGCAGCTTCATCTCGATCAGGCCCACGCCGATGAATCGGTTGATCGTCTCGTCCCGCTGCCGGAGCTTTTCCTCGTCCGTCAGGTATTTTTGGGTCATCATTTCCGAGAGGGTGACGTCCGTATCCACGGCGCTTTCCAGCTGGCTTTTCGTAAACGTCACGTCTCCCACCCGCACCACGACGGGGTCAGCCGCCGCCTCCGACAGGGCCGGGCACGCCGTCAACGCCGTCAGCAGCGCGATCAACACAAGGCAAAGCGTCGTCCTCATTGTTTCAACCGCCCTTCACAAGCAAAGATCAAAGCAAGGCATCCTACAATTCCAACAGAATACCATCTTTGTCATATTATAACACTGAAGTGACGGCATTGCGACGGTATGATGCAGAAACATCACAGTTGTTTTTGATATTTAACAAGCTCTGAACAGCTTCGGCCACATGCCGGCAATGCGTCCGAAGTATTCCGCCCGATAACCCGATCCTACGATAACATAGGTAAGCATTGCTCGATCTCCGTAGTCTCAATCATTCAGGAATCTGGTTTGACCGTCAATTCAAGAGGCATAATAGGCGGTCTTTCGATATCATGCGCTTCTACCCTCTACGGCGTTTTTCCTTACACTTTGTAACTGTTCAGTCATCAATGTCATATCAGCATATGCTATGAGATGAGCTATCTGTCACTTTTGTGGCCAGGCCTGAAGCTGGGATACGACGCATTGGAGAAACTGTATGATCAGCTTGGACGTCGGCAGGGAGGAGTTCTTCAACTCGAAGAGCGACTCATTCAAGCCTCATCGAGGCAGGTAGCCATTGATGGCCATGTCATTGGCAGAGGGTCGGCAGAGAACGATCTGACTGAGAAAGGCTACAAATTCTGGAAACTTGGGGAGGCGCAGATAAACCTGCTCATGGCATACGATGTTAACACAGGCATGCCTCTCCTTTCGCGGATCTACGAAGGCGGCAGTACCGACGGTGTAAGTGTAAAAGACCTGTTCCAGCAGGTAAAGTTGCAGAAAATGCTCTTTATTGTGGACAGAGGCTTCTACAGTGCGGAAAACCTGGAATTATTCACACGGACGGCAATGCCTATATCATCCCGCTGCGGAAGAATCACAAAGCCTGTCAACAGGCCGTCAGCCGCCCGGATATGCAATCCCGTTTCATTTACCAGAAAGGACGGAAAGGCAGTCTGATCGAGTGTAAGGATGACATGATCGACGGCCAGCGTATCCTGACATTTCGGGATGTGGATGAATCTATTGCAGAGCAGACCAACTATCTTCGACATATCGGAAATGGTGATCGCTCCTACACGCAGGAGGCATTTGAAAAGGCGAAGGACTACATGGGCGTCATCGTCCTGCAAACAAGTATCTTAGACAAATCCCCGCAGGAGATTTATACCCTGTATAAAAAGCGCTGGCAGATCGAAACCTTTTACGATTACTTTAAAAACCGTCTGGGGTGCAAGGCGCTTGGTCAACAGGATTACTACAAAACACAAGGCCTTGCTTTTCTGATGCTGATAGAATCCATGATTCATCATGAGTTTGAAGAAGCATCACGGGCTGTTCAGGGGTTCTCAGTACAGGATTGCCTCCTCCATGCTCGTATGGTAAAGGCCGACAAACGCCACGGCGTTTGGTGTGTCGCCAACTGCATTCCTCGTCAACAGAGGCTGTTTAAAAAGCTCAACACACCTCTAACTGTGTCCGTAAATGAATTTGTCACCTAAAAAACCCTAAAGTTGTGATTAGTATAAATCTTCATCTGCTGCGTTGTCGTCGGTCAACGATGCCCCGCATCGCCTCCCTCCTCCGCCTTGCATATGAAGATTTATCCTGCGCATAATTGTTCAACTCATTTCTTCGCAGCGCCTTATCTGATGCCCAGCACGCAATCAGTAAGGATCGATATGAACCTGTCCCGATCCACCTTCAACAGCACCAGCACGTTCTTAAAGGGGAACTGCTTGTCGCTGTACAGGTCGGTGACGGACTTGCCGTTGGTGACGGTGCCCCGGGTCTCCACCGCCATGCCGGCCATCTTGCCCTCGAACAGCTCGGGATGGGCCAGATACATCACCGGGCAGGAATCGTGCATGCTGAAGCCCGCCATTCCCAGCTTGCCGAATACCGACCAGGCATACCTGCCGCAGTCCCGGACAAACATGCCGGCTCTCGAGCCCGTGGCCGCCATAGACTCCAGTTGCTCCATCGAGTAATAGGCCTGGTTGGTCACGTCCAGTCCGCACATCACCAGCTTTGCGCCGCTCTGCAGCACGATTTGCGCCGCTTCCGGGTCGGTGTAGAAATTGAATTCCGCCGCCGGAGTCACGTTGCCCGATCCGGCGGATCCACCCATGAACGTCACTGAGTGCAGCAGCCCCGGCAGGTCGGGGTAGCGGATGAACGCCGTAGCGATGTTGGTCATCGGCGCGGTGGCGACCAGGCGCAGCTCGCCGGGCATGCTTCGGGCGCATGCATATAGCGCGTCCCATGCGGGCACGTCGGGGACGATCACATCCTCAGGCAAGGGCAGCTCCACGCCGCCCAGACCGTTTTCGCCGTGTACGTTGACGGCGGGGGCCAAAGGCTTCATGAGCGGCTTTTCGGCCCCGCGGTATACCGGGTAGTCCGCATTGATCAGCCTGTTGATTCGCTGGGTATTCCAATAGGTCTTGTCCAGCTCGGCGTTGCCGCAGACGGTGGAGATGGCGATCAGATTGATCTCGGAAAGCGCGTGAGCCAGCATGATGGCCACGGCGTCGTCCATGCCGGTGTCGCAATCCATCCAAACGGGTATCCCGCTCATGCCAGCACCTCCCTGTAGCGGCCGATAAGCTCAACCAATCGGTCGCAAAATGCCCTGCAATCTACGTCCACAAGGGCGGTAACATTGGGCGTCTGACCCCACCTGCCATTCCAATCCGGTATCGTCGCGCCCCGGCAATAGTCGCCGCAGGTCTCGATGCGCACATAGACATCCTTCATCGTGAAGACCTCCGGGTGGATGAGCGCCATAACGGCGCAAGGGTCATGCATCGGCGCGCCGTCGTAGCCGAGGCATTTATGATAGGTGTAAAAGAAATCCAGCCACTCGGCAACCACTTTGCTGACGGGGGTACCCTGTGCGCGGATGCGCTCGAAGTCCTCCGGTCGTATAAGCGCCTTCTCGGTCACATCCAGCCCTGCCATGGTGATGGGCACGCCGGATTCAAAAACGATCTTCGCGGCCTCGGGATCCACCAGTATGTTGAACTCCGCGGCGGGGGTCCAATTGCCGTTGCGCAACCCGCCGCCCATCATGCTCACCCGGGCGATGCGGCTTTTTAACTCCGGATAGGCTAACAGCAGTGTCGCAGTGTTGGTCATCGGCCCAGTGGATACGATGGTTACCGGTCGATCGCATTCGCGGATGACCTTCACCATCAGCTCCACCGAGCGTCCTTCCACCGGTTCAAACACCGGCTCCGGCAGTGGCGGGCCATCCAGCCCGGACTCGCCGTGCACTGACGGGGCGATCTTCAGCTCGGTCATCAGCGGCTTCGGACACCCTGAGGCCACCGGCACGTTCAGCCCGATCAGTGCGCAGACCCGCAGGGCGTTGTAGGTGGTCTTTTCCACGGTCTGGTTTCCGGCGGCAGCACAGACAGCCAGTATGTCGAATTTCCCACTGGCATGGGCGATGGTCCAGGCGATTGCATCGTCGTGGCCAGGGTCACCGTCCAGAATAACCGGGATGCGTTCATTGACCATATAGAATACCTCCTACTGTTCCGCCTTCTCCAGCGCCGCGGCGGAATGCTGCTTCCTTGCCTTTCGCCTCCGGGCCATGACGAATATCACAAGGCCGACGATGGTCACGGCGTAGGGGATGGGGGAGGCCAGATTGGAATCCAGACCTACGGCGGAGAACTTGATGCCAAGCGCCTGGGCAAACCCGAATACCAGGCTCGACAGCAGTCCGCCGAGGCATTCGCCGCCGCCCATGGCCTGGGCGGCCAGGGCGATGAAGCCGCGCCCGGAGACCATGTCCTGGGACCAGCCCTGGGCGTAGGCCATGGACATGAACGCACCGCCGAAGCCGCTCATCAGGCCGGAGAACATTATGGCGATGTATTTGATCTTCAGCACCGATACGCCCACCGAGGCAGCCGCATTGCTGTTCTCGCCCACGGCGCAGATATTCAGACCCAGCGGGGTCTTGTACAGCATGATCGAGGTCAGCAGGCAGAACAGGAACGCCAGGTAGGTCAACAGGTTGTGCCCAGACAGCACCGCGCCGAGAAACGGTATTTTGTTGATCAGCGGCAGGGTGATGTTCGGGATGCACAGGGACTTGGTAATCAGACCGGTGGTAGAGGCCATGGCCTTGCCCTGCGTCAGGTTGGTGATGACCTTGCACAAGAACAGGGTGCCGCCGGAGCCCATCATGTTCATGGCGATGCCCACCAGTATGATGTCTGTCTTCAGCCGGAAGGCGAAGAAGCCCATCACCAGCGACAGCAGCACGCCTGTCGCCAGCGCTCCCAGCAAGCCCCAGAACCAGCTGCCGGCGTAAAAGCTGACCAGCGAGCCGGACAGTGCCGAGAACATCATCAACCCCTCCAGGCCGATGTTGGCAAAGCCAGCCTTCTCAACCACGATGGCTGCAAGCGTGGCAAATATGATCGGAGCCGAGATGCGAATGATGGAGAAGAAAAACTCAGGCGTGGCAAGGATTTTCAGGAAATTAAGCATTTGCCTCTCCTCCCTTCCGGGCTTTGGCCATCTCGATCTCCTCCTGGGCGGACTTCACAACCAGCTTCTGCCGGTACCTGAACAGGAACTGATCGGCGGCGAAGAACAGGAAAATTACGCCCTGAACGATTCCGATCAGCTGGGCGGGTACCTTGGCATAAGTGGCCATCAGGTCGCAGCCTTTGGACAGATAGGCCATGAAGAATGCTGCCAGCGGCACCATCCATGGGTTGTTGCCCGCCAGGATGGCGATGGTGATGCCCGTCCAGCCGTAGCCAGGCAGGGCGCTCCATGAAAAGCAGTTGTAGCGGCTCAACATCTCGATGCCGCCGCCCGCGCCGGCCAGGAAGCCGCCCAGCAGCTGGGACAGCACGATCACCGAGCCCACCTTCATACCGGAGTACTTGGCGAAACCCTGGTTGATGCCGATCATGCGGATGGCGTAGCCCCAGCGGGAGCGGTACATGAACAGCCCGCACAGCACCACCGCGGCGATGGCGATGACGAAGCCCCAGGTGAGCTTCGCGCCGCTGAACACCGCGTTGTTGACGATGGGCGGTATGCTCGCGCTCTCCCTGAAGGTGTAGGACTGGATTTGCCCCTTGGATTTGTCTGCCAGGTAGGTGTTCATCAGGAATTTGATGACGTACATAATGATGTAGTTCAGCATCAGCGAGCATACCATCTCACTGACGTTCAGCCTTGATTTAAGAAGCGCTGGCAGCAGCATGACGATGGCCACCGCCAGGCCACCCAGCAGCACCGCGACCACAGCGTGCATGCCGGCGGGCAAGGGGATATAAATGGCCACCATGGCCGAAACGAATGCGCCCAGCATGATGCCGCCCTCCGCACCCAGGTTGAATTGGTTGGCGGAGAACATTACGCACACCGACAGGCCGGTAAAGATGGTGGGTATCATCGCGGCCAGTATGTCGGCCAGACGCTTGAACTCAAACACAGTGCCGTTCTTTTTGCTGAACCTGAACAACGGCCCGACCAACATCTGCTTCAGTGCCTCCTGGGTGGCGGAAAGCCTGGCCTGGAGGCTGTTGCCGGTGGCGCTGATGAAGATCAGCACCGTAGCCACCAGAAGCCCAATCAGGATTGCGACGAGGCTGCGGATAATGGTAAACCGCAGCTGGCGTTTCTTAGTCATGACAGGCCCTCCTTATTTCCGCCGGGCTCTGCTTCCTGAGACCCAGCATATATTCGCCCATGATGTCATCAGTCAGCCCTGCGGTGTCGTCGAAGTAGGCGGCAATCCTGCCGTTGTGCATCACGATCAGGCTGTCCGACAGCTCCATGACCTCGTTCAGGTCCGCCGACACCAACAGCACCGCGATACCCGAGCGGGACAGCTCCACCAGCTTTTTGCGGATGAATTCCGTTGCGCCCACGTCGATGCCCCGGGTGGGCTGGTCGGCAAGGATCAGCGACGGGTTGTTGGAAAACTCCCGGGCAACGACCACCTTCTGGATGTTGCCGCCGGAGAGCATGCCCACCTGCTGGCCCCGGTTCTTGCACAGCACGGTATACTCCTCAATCAGGCGGTCGGTCTCGTCGTGGATAGCCTTCATGTTGAACAGCGGGCCATGGTTATATCGCTTGTCGGCACAGCGATCGGAGATCATGTTCTCCTCAATGGAAGCCCCGGCGGCGATGCCGTACAGCATGCGGTCTTCGGGCACCAGCGACACGCCCAGCGCCCTGATTTTCTGCTGATTGAGGCCCAGTATGCTGGAGCCGTTGACGGTGGCGGTGCCGGAGTTGGGAACGTTGAAGCCGAAGAGCGAGTCTATCAGCTCCTTTTGGCCGTTGCCCTCTACGCCAGCGATGCCCAGGATCTCGCCTTTGCGCACGTCGAAGGACAGCTTATCCAGCATCTTTTTGTGCCACTCGTTCATGTATTCCAGCTCCCGCACCCGCAGCACCGTATCCCCGGGCACGGCTTTATCCTTCTGCACCGACAACACCACGTCGCGCCCCACCATCAGGCGGGAGATATCCTCTTTGGTCACGTCTTTCGTGTTGTAGACGCCCATGCTGCGACCGTTTCGCATGATGGTCAGCCGGTCGGTGATCTCCATGATCTCCTTCAGCTTGTGGGAGATGAACACGATGGTGTAGCCTTGCTGCTTCAGGTGCTTCAGTTCCGCGAAAAGCTCGACGGTCTCCTGGCTGGTCAGCACGGCGGGGGGCTCGTCCATAATGAGAATCTTCGCGCCCCGCACCAGCGCCTTCAGGATCTCCACCTTCTGTTTCATACCCACGGGGATGTCCATCACCCTGGCTTCAGGTTCTACCCGCAGGTTAAACTTCTCGGAGTATTCCCGGGTCAGGGCGATGGCTTTGGCTCGGTCGATAAAGATGCCGGACTTGCGGGGAACCATGCCCAGCACCATGTTTTCTGCCACCGACAGGCTCGGTACCAGCATGAAATGCTGGTGAACCATGCCAATGCCGTGGGCGATAGCCACCGAGGGCGAACTGAGCTCCAGCTTCTCCCCGTTGACAATGATTTCGCCGCTGGTGGGCTGCTCCAGCCCGAACAGCATCTTCATCAGCGTGCTCTTGCCCGCGCCGTTTTCGCCCATCAGCGCGTGTATCTCGCCTTTGCGCAGATTGAAATCCACACCCTGGTTGGCAGCGACGCCGTTGGGGTATACTTTGGTGATGCCCTTCATTTGAACGACGAACGCTTCGTCTGGCATGCTTTAGCCTCCTTGCGTGTTTATTGAGGAACGATAGATTGAAGGGGCGGCGACACGCCGCCCGCCGGATACAGGGTTCAATCCGTACCCGGACGGGTGCCGCATCGGCGCCCCTACAGTTGTTTATAAAATGGTATTCATATTGAGACAGCTTCCGTATGCATTCCGCTTACGGGCGAACCGCTTCGCGCAGGGAGACGTAATCCGCGGCTTTGTCGCCGATGGCGGTATCAACCACGATATCGCCATTCAGGACGGCTTCCTGAGCGGCGGCCACGGCGGCCTTGGTCTCGTCGGAGGCATACTTGTCGAAGTTCTTGTCGGTGACGATGCCCACGCCGCCTTCGGCAAGGCCCAGGCAGACCTCGGTGCCCCAGTGTTCCTTGCCGGCGTCCAGTTCGTCGAAAACCCAGATCAGGGAATTGCCGACGTTCTTCAGGCCGGACGTCAGGGTCAGGGCCGCCAGGTCAGGTGAGAGGGTCAACTCCTGGTCGGAGTCAACGCCGATGAACCAAGCCTTGCCGGTTTCCAAAGCGGCCTCGGCCGCGCCGTTGCCGGCGTTGCCCGCGACGCCCCAGATGATGTCGCACTTGTTGTCGTTGATCATGGACAGGGCGTATTCCTTGGCGATGGCGGTGTCCACGTAATCGTTGGTGTAGCGGGTGTCCACCTTGATGCCGGAGTTCACAGACTGAGCGCCCTCAATGAAGCCGATCAGGAAATCGTTGATGACGGGGGAGTCCATGCCGCCGACGAAGCCCACCACGGCGTTCCCGTTGATCTTCTCCACGCTGGTGTCGGCGGACATACACGCGGCGAAAACGCCCACAAGGTAGCCCATGTCGTTCTGCCTGTAGGTCAGGTTCAGCACGTTGGGGCATTCGCCCGCATAGGTGTTGTCGTCGAATATGATGTATTTCTGATCCGGGTACTTGCTGGCGACTTCCTTCAGGTAGTCGGGCATCTGAAAGGTGCCGCAGATGATCACATCGTAGTCGCCGGATTCGGAAACGTCGTACAGGGTCGACAGCCAGGTGGGCCGATTCTCGTCAGTACCGCCCATTTCGATGGCGTCAAGCTCGATGCGCCCCGCCTCAGACAGCGCCTCCAAGCCCGCCTCGGCCGAGTCGAAGAAGGATTTGTCGCCCAGGTTGCCGTTGATCAGGAAGACTACGCTGTAGACCTTCTCCTCGGCAAAGGCATTGCAGGCGACCATCGCGGCCAGCATTGTGAGCGCCAGAATCAAAGCAGTGATTCTTCTCATAAGATAAATACCTCCTTTTTTTCATGTCCTGTTGCGTTTACATTTTACAATATATATACAATAATGTCAACTGCGCTCTGCAACAAATTTTCCGGAGTGAAGTGAAAAAGGTTTCCATTCACCCTTCAAGCCGTTTGGCACGTATCCGTACCGGCGAGCAGGGCTCGCCATACAGGCCCCTGGCGAGCACTGCTCGCCCGTACGGTGGTTCTCGCCCAAAGGTGAATGGTAACGGCTAAAATCCTTCAGGGCATGATATAGGTGATTGTGTATTGCATAAAGCCGGATGATGGTGGTATAATGGTGTTAACAATATATCCGTGATACCCGCGGGCTGCCGGATTCAAGAGGAGATGACGGTATGAACGGCAAATGCTTC
Source organism: Clostridia bacterium (assembly GCA_045658005.1). Taxonomy (GTDB): domain Bacteria; phylum Bacillota; class Clostridia; order Christensenellales; family Aristaeellaceae; genus UBA2862. The sequence goes on from JAZOUD010000079.1 coordinate 18,837, forward strand.
TGCAGAGCGCTCTGCATCCTGCCGGCGACGCTCCTGATGCCGATGACTTCGATCGCGGAGGGGGGACTTTGACATGCGTGAAATCCCAGTGACGGAGGTTGGACCGGTTTTCATCGGCCAAACCGAGAATGTGGAGGCCGCGACGGGCTGTACGGTGCTGATCGCGCCCCAGGGCATGCCCGCCGGGCTGGATGTGCGGGGCGGCGGTCCCGCCAGCCGTGAAAGCCAGCTGCTCAACCCGCTGATGGCCGCCCAGAGCATCCACGCCATCGTACTGGCCGGCGGCAGCGCCTACGGCCTGGGCGCGGCGAACGGGGTGATGGCGTATCTGGAGCAGCACGGCATCGGCTACGATACGGGTTATGCCCTGGTGCCCCTGGTGGCGCAGTCGGACATCTACGACCTGTCCGTGGGCGACGCTGCCGTGCGTCCGGACGCGGCCATGGGCTACGAAGCCGCCCGCCTGGCCATGGAAGCAGCAAATTACAGGGACGGCAACTATGGCGCGGGGTGCGGGGCCACCGTGGGCAAGCTGGCCGGGATGGACTGCTGCATGAAGTCCGGCATCGGAAGCTATGCCGTACAGCTCGGCGAACTGAAGCTCGGCGCCATCGTGGTCGTAAACGCCCTGGGGGACGTCTATGACTGGAAAACCGGACGGCAGATTGCAGGTATGCTGAACGAGGCAAAGGACGCTCTGCGCTCCAGCGCGGACTACATCCGTCAAAGCTATGCCGTGGTCGACAATAAGTTCACCGGGAACACCACGGTTTGCGCCGTGCTCACGAACGCCCGTTTCAGGAAGGCCCAGCTGTGCAAGATCGCCGGCATGGCCCATGACGGCTATGCCCGCTCCATCAATCCCGTGCACACCTCCGCCGATGGCGACAGCATCTACGCGGTGTCGATCGGCGACGTCGCCGCAGATCAGGATCTGGTGGGCGCGGTCTCGGCGGAGGTGGTCAGCGAGGCCATCATCCGCGCCGTGGAAAATGCCGAAGGCGCCTATGGATTCCCGGCACTGCGGGACCTGGGCGGGAGATGACAGTGAAACTCGGGTGCGCGTAATAATTTGTAGTGGACTTCGGATATGTAAATATGGTATAATCGTTGTATTAATTGGGGGAAGGGACAGCTCCACATGCGCAACTATCTGTTTGACCTGTGTTCAATACCGATCTATATGCTGATCCTGTGGACGTGCTACGCGCGCAAGATATACAAGGATCAGGCCAGCCGTATCTTCATCACGATGAATGCGGTATCGCTGCTGTGCGCCGTGTTGAATGTTGCGATGGAGTTTGCCGTCAATCCCGTCCCGATCAGCCGGACTGCCGTTTTTTGGGGAAGCCTGACAAACTACCTGTATCTGTTCTTCAGGAACGGCACCCTCGTGCTTTACCTGCTGTTCGTGTTTGCCATCACGCGGACTGAATTCAGGATACGGTCGCCCCTGATGCGATGCCTCCTGTGGGCGCCCAATGGCGTTCTGGTGCTGTTGCTTCTCCAGAATCTGTTTACGCACACCGTCTTTAACGTGACCACCGCAGAGGGCTACACGCGCGGCCCGTTGATGATCGCGCTGTACATCATCGCGGGCATCTACGCCCTGAGCGCCGCGGTGTACAGCTTCACCGTGCGACAATACCTCCCGGCGGAGAAGTGGGCCGCGCTGATCTCGGTATTCGTGCTGACCGTCATCGCGGTGATCGTGCAGATGATCAAGCCGTACTATCAGGTCGAGCTGTTTTCTACCAGCATCGGCTCGCTCATGATCATGCTGCTGGTCATGCGCCCGGAGGAGTCCATTGACGCAAGCGTCAATATCTCAAGCTGGAAGGCCTACCGGGACGACCTGAGAAATATCGTGCGATCGGGCCAGCGGGTCCAGATCGTCGTCGTGCGCATGGGAAACGCCAACGAGATACGCAGCTACATCGGTGAAAACAAGTTCAACGACTTTGTCAAGGAGGTTGCCGATGAGATCGAGGGGCTGTACAATCGCCTCCACGTCAGGATCAGCCTCTATTTCGAGCACCCCGGGACCTTCTACCTGATACTGGACGACATGGGCGTCGACGTGCCCGCCCTTGTGCCGGATTTTGTGGACGCCACGACGGAGCGGGTGAAGAGATACGCGGATCAGGGCGTGCGGTTTGACCCCAAATTCTGCGTGATCCACGTGCCCGACGACATGAACACCTTCGAGGATATCATCAACATGGGCCATCGGTTCAAACGCCTTGGCGCCCACGACCAGGTCCTGTTCGTGGCCTCCGGGCTGGTGGGCTCCAGGGATTACCGCATCATCAGCCACATCGACGGGATACTGAACAGGATCATCACTGAAAACACGCTGGAGATGGTCTACCAGCCGATATTCGACATTCGGGAGAACCGGTTCAGGTCGGCGGAAGCCCTGGCCAGGATCAGGGATACGGAATACGGTACGATCTCCCCTGCGGTATTCATTCCGGCGGCGGAGAGCGCCGGGCTCATGTGGCCCATCGGGAAAATCATACTGGAGACCGTGTACAGCTTTATCTCCCGGCACGATCTGAAGTCGATGGGCCTGTCCTATATCGAGATCAACCTCTCCGTGGCGCAGTGCCTCCAGCGGGAATTGCCGGAGACCATCCGGAGGCTGCAGCATAAATACGGGGTCTCGCCGAGCCAGGTCAATTTTGAAGTGACGGAGACGATGTTTGACAACCTCAGCGGCGTGATGGAAAAGAATCTTCGGGAACTGGCAGGTATGGGCTATACCTTCTCGCTGGACGACTACGGCGTGGGCTATTCCAATATCCAGCGGCTGAAGAGCCTTCCCCTCAGCCTCATCAAGGTCGACAAGAGCCTCGTGGACGATATGTTCACGGAGGACGGCAAGGTCATCATCGAAAACACCGTGCACATGATGAAGGGCATCCACAAGAAGCTGGTGATCGAGGGCGTGGAGACGAAGGAGGCCGTGGAAGCCTTTGGCAGTCTCGACTGCGATTACATTCAGGGTTATTACTATTCCAGGCCGCTGTCGGCCGGTGATTTTGTGCGGTTTATGCAAGCGCGCAACCGAACCGGCGCGTAGTCGCTTCATGGCGCAAGACCCGCTGCATGCGCTGGCGCTCCTTCAATCGGCCCAATGATTATATCGGCAAAGATCAGAAATCAATAAACCTGTGGCAGAATAGTGAGATCTACACGCGCCTGTTTGCTATAGCTTGAAACGATTCCCGGTTAAACGGAGGCATACGGTGAAAAAGGCAAGGGAACAATCCATTCATAAAAGAACGATACGCGCGTTGGTCATCATGGCCATCATGCTGGTCCCGGTCTGCGTCTTCATGGTCCTTGGAGGCATGCGCCTTGCCAAGGACAGGGAGAGCGCCCAGATCAAGCTGAAGATGGATGCCCTCGCGCAGCTCGTCGACAACGAAAATGAAATGTACAACGCTGCGGTGGAGGCGTTTGACAAGAACCTGGCCACCCATGTGAATATGATGCGGGTATCGCTGGGCAATCTGATTTCCGAGGACGGTTATGTCGGCCCGCGCACGCTTTCGGATGGATTTGTGGTGGAGCTGCGGGGCGACGATGTCATACTGCCCGAGGGCATGCCCGGGGGCTCGCTCAAGCTCACCCGAAGCGGCATTGAACAAAGCCTTGCTTCAGGTAAGCTGAGAACAGGACGCTTCAAGGTTGAGGAAGCGGCTTCAGACAGCGCTTCCCTGCTTGCAGATGCGCAGGATGCCGCGGAGGATACCGTCGTCCAATACCAGCCGGGAGAGTATTACCTGTCCTTTGGAAGAATTGCAGACAGCCTGGTCTATGTGAGCATGATTTCCAAATCCATGTTTGACGAGGTGGTCAACAGCTATGTCCAAAGAAACTATACTGCCGTTGAGAATGAAAATGGCGGGTTTGGAGGCATAACCCTCGTCGTCAACGAGCAGGACGGCAATGTCGAGCTCCTGAAGGCATACGGGGACGTCGGCGCCTACGACAGCCTGTCGGATGTTGGGATCACTCCGGACCAGATCCTGAACCGGACGCCTTTGCTGATCGTCAATAATACGACCTATAGCTGCAACTATTCGACGATCCAGGGTGCCCGGGACGGCTGGGAGGCCCCGGTCATGATCCAGATGCTTCCGGTTGTGACCATCGGCACGCGAAGCCTGGTCCAGTCGGCGATCATCGGTTATGTGATGGTGCTGATCCTCGTGAATATCATCGTATACGTGATGTCCGTCCAGCGCCACGTCAGGGATCACGTCATCACCGAGGCGCAGGCGGCCCGCTACACGCCCAAGAGGCTGCGCATAAGAATGACGAATGCCGCCGTGATCGGTACGATCGCGATCTTTGTGATCGCCCTGATCGTCCAGGGCGTGGGGCAGCTGTATATCGAGCTGAGGTATGGTCAGGATACCTTGCGCGTGTTTTCAAAGCAGCTGGAGCAGGAGGACCATCGTCAGAACGATATCCTGCAGCGCATTCAGGAGGATTGGTACGTCTACTATGGCGAGCACATGGCTTCGCTGTTGACCGCCTGTCCCAGCCTTGCCACATCCGGGATGCTTCAGAACTGGTGCGACATACTGAGCGTGGATTTCATCATGCTTTTCGACGGTCAGGGCAAGGAGACGCTGTGCAGTCGGGATTATGTGGGCTTTACGCTGGACAGGGGATTGGGCCAGAAGGGGTCGGAATTCCGCCGGTTGCTGTATGGACTGTCGAGCATCGTCCATGAGCCCTCCGTGGATTCGACCACGGGCATGGAGCGGCAGATGATCGGTGTAAAGCTGGATCTGCCGAATTCCAGCGGTGGGGAACAGCATGGCGCGCTGATCATGGCGCTGCTGCCGGAGCAGACCAGGCAGACCGAAAACCTGTTCCACATCAATGAGCAGCTGGCGCAGCTCGAAGCAAAGGGTACGCTATGCTTCAATGCCGACGCGTCCTCCGGGGTGATTCGCTTTTCCGGCGACGCCAAAATGGCGGGCCAGGCCATTCAGGATTGCGGGCTTTCGGAAAACAGCCTGCGGGACGGCTATATGGATTTTATGATCGTGAACGGCGTCAGGCGGTTTATCGTCACGTTGAAGCAGGACAGCTCGGTATTCTATTACGCGCTGGATCTGAAGGTGATGTTTGGACATACCCTGGCGTATGCGGGTATTACCGCGGTCCTGTTTGCGCTCACGGTTGCGGTTGTGCTGGTGAACGTGTTCAGGGACTATAACGACAAGGTTTACGCCGCCTGGGCGGTCGTCCGCATGCCGGGAGAGGATTCACAGGCGCTGCTGGATTCGCGGAAGGAAGCGCGCCCGGCGCAAGAAAAGCCCGGCGGCGTGAAATCCCATGAAAAGCATGTGACGATCAAAAAGCTCGTCGGCAAGCTCGTCGATAAGGTGTCGGACACCACCCAATGGAGGAACCTCACGCCGGAGGACAAGGCCAACCTCATGTTCCAGGCGAGCATGCTGGTGCTGCTCGTATCCTGGGCAAGCCTCCTGCTCAGCAAGAACATCGTCTACAGCAAATACGATTCGCTGGCCGGGTTCCTGCTTCGGGGTGACTGGATGCGGGGCGCCAACCTGTTCGCCTTCTGCAGCATATTCCTGGTCATCGCCTATGCCTACCTGATCAATCTGCTCAGCCGTGGCATATTGACGCTGATATCCGGCTTTCTGCTGGGAAAGGGGCAGACCTTCTGTCGGCTGCTGTACAGCTTCGTCAAGTATTTTTCGCTGTTTGTCGTGCTGTATCTGATCCTGCACTATCTGGGCTTCCCCATCGGCACGGTGGTGGGTTCTTTGAGCATCGCCTCGCTGGCCCTTTCCCTGGGCGCGAGAGATCTGGCCGCGGATATCCTGGCGGGCTTATTCATCGTGTTCGAACGCGCCTTCCAGGTGGGCGATATCGTGGAAATCAATGGAAAACAGGGCACTGTACAGGAAATCGGCATGCGTTCGACCAAGCTGATCGTTCCGGTCAACAACGTGTTGGTCATCAGCAACCATGAAATCAGGGATATCCTGAACCTGACCCAGGACGTATCGATGTATCAGATGGCGTTGAAGGTCAGGCTCTCCCAGTCCCTGACGGACACAGAGGCGGTGCTGAAGCGGGAATTGGCTTCCATACAGAGGGGGAATGAAAGGATCATCTCGCTCAGATATCTCGGCGTGACGGCGCTGGGCGGTGGCCTGGGCGAGGAATCGGCGTCCCTGGTCACGCTGGCTATCGGCGCGTACTGCCGTCAGGAAGACATAGAAGACATTGAACTCTACCTGAAACGGGAGATCCGGTTGATGTGCGAACGTGAGAATATAAGGATCGGGTAACTGTTCGGCGCTGGGCGCATCCGCATCTTCTGTGGCGGCGTCTACGCCGCAACGACCGAAAGCCCCGCCGCTCCCGACTTCGACGGGTACGGCGGGGCTTTCGCATGGCGCTTAGCGCCTGCCATGCGGGCGTTTGATAAAGCCATGATGCTCAAGGCGTCCCTTTTGTCGGTCGATCTCGGCCTTCAGCTGCTTCACAGCATCGTCGGCGGACGATTCATCATAGAGCATGGCGATCAGCGCATCCTGTTTCTCAATCAGGTCAATACGGATCAGACTGGCCGGCTCAAGCCTTTCTGCAACCCTGCTTTTGCGCGCCTCAAAGCGCTTTTCCGCTTCCCGCTGCATGCGCTCCGCCTCCGCCTTTACGGTGGCGATACGCGCCTGCACGCGCTCGGTCCTATACACCACCTCGGGATAGGCGTCGGCGAAGCGGCTGTAGAAGTAAGACCTGTTGGTCAACAGCTGGCGCACTTCCCTGCTGATGTCCTCGGTATTGTCCGCCTGGCTGCTGTCCACGCCGGTCTTTACCAGCTTCAGCACGAACCAGGAGATCACGAAATCCGCGGCGAGTATCGCCAGCAAAACCGCCGCGATGACCTTCCGGGTGTTCAACGGGATGCGGTCCAGGGCAGGGAAGAGGACGGGATTGACGATGTGAATGATCGCCACGCCAGCCAGGCCGAACAGTGCCAGGTTGCCGATCCAGACCCGCCCGTTCAGGTTCATAGGCTTTTGACTGTAATCCCACCATCGGGCGTGGAAGATCTTTTCGAGCACATAGCTGGTCAGGTATTCCACGACGCCGCAGATCAAGAGGGACAGGGCGAAGGTCGCCACGACGCCGGATTCAACGCTGGCCAGATTGCCCACGACGACGGTGATCAGCACCACCCCAAACCCGTAAATGGGAAGTATCGGCCCCGTCAGGAACCCGCGGTTGATAAAGCGGTGGTATTGGCGGTATTTGAGTATGACCTCCATGCACCAGCCCGCAAAACCAAAGATAAAGAATTGCAGGACGATATTGATCCAGTAAGACATACTTCCATCTCCTTTCAACGATCGGGCCCTGGACAGCGCAGTCATTTCATCATAATAACACATTTTTCCGTAAGAATGCTTATAAAACTGATAAAATAGGCATAAAACTCAAATATATAACACAAATCACATATTGGTTTTGATTCGAAATCTGTTATAATATAATAGAAGACATAAGTGGACAGCGCATGACTTCCTGGATTTCTAAGTTTTCACCTGTCGGCGCCTGCGCGCGTCGTGACGGTGATACTGCGCCGAAAACGAAGAAATGAGGAGCCCCGCAAATTGCGGGAAGATATGCTCACGGGGCTTCTGACAGTTTTGATCATACAGCCGGGAACAACGAGGCTGATGAAATATACACAAATCAGAAAGGAAGCTGTTAACAATGGCAAGAACATGGGACGAGAGATTGGCAAGCCTCAGCGTTAAGCTGGACGAGCTGAGCAAGAAGGCGGCGGAGGCCTCGGAGGAGGCGAAGATCTATCGCGAGCAGCGCACCGAAGTGATCCAGGACCGCATCAACACCGCCAAGGGCAACGTCGCCGCAATGCAGGAGAACGCCCGCATGGCAGAGGAGGAGCGCGAGAGCAAGTTCCGCAGCGCGATGCTCAAGGCCCGCATGACCGTGAAGGCCAAGCATGAGGACCACATGGACGCCCGCGACAAGAAGCGCCTTGAGCGGTTCATCGACGAGGAGATCAATTACATTCTCGATTGCTACGACGCCGCCGCTTTCCTGATTGCGGATGCGGAGCTGTCGATCTATGAGGTGGCCGTCGCCCTGAAGACGTATGAGGAGCGCTTCGGCGGCGCGCCGGAGACCGTCGAGACGGCTCAGCCCGCTCAGACTGCCGAAGCAGAGAAATAAGCTCACATCGAAGGACTGTCTCAAGACGATCATGGGGCGAGAAGGCGCTTTCTGCCGCTGTCTGCGCCGAGCAAGCGCCGCCGCGTTCGCCTTCACAGTGCACGCGTTTTGGGACAGCCTCCCGTAAGGGGCAATGTCATCAGCTTAAGGAACTACCGCACAATACGGCGGCACATCTGGCGGTGCCTTTTCAACCAGTCATCTCTTGCAGATTTTTTGATATACCGCCAGTAAACCTTCAAAATCTGCAAGAGCGCCTGACGAAAAATTCACTCGCCAGCTGACCACCTTAATTGCGCGGTATTTCCTTAAGGATTCACTTCACGGCAATCTCAACCACGTTTGACGGCTGGGCGATTGATAGAGGCCGCTGCGGAGGCGATAATTCGCGTTGTGAACGCCATAAAACTTCTTCTTAAGCTGACGACATTGCCCTGCGGAAGGTTTTGCGTATGCGCGATGTGTTCCCATCGGCGCATGCAGCTATCGACAGGGAGGGATAAGTATGCTCTTTCAAGAACTGGGAAAGCTGAAGCGGTCGTCGATCATGACGTCGATCATACTGATGGCGGTGGGGATATTGATGATCATCTGCCCGAAGCAGTATGTGAACGCGCTGGTGGCCACACTGGGCTACGGGGCGCTGGTCTTCGCGGTGGTCATGATACTGGACTTTATATCGGGTAAGAAGGCGCTGATGAACTATATCTACTTCACCGGGGCGCTGATACTGGCGCTGCTGGGCATCGCCATCGTGGCCTTTGAGATGGACACCGTGCGGGTGATCGGGCTGATCTTCGGGGTGGTGCTGGTGGGAGACGGCATCGTGGGAATCGTCAACGCCTGGATGTACGCGAGGCGGGCCGGCCGGTCGGGCTGGTGGGTGCTGATCGTGTTGAACGCGCTGATGATACTGTGCGGGCTGATCGTGCTGGTGAATCCGTGGTGGAACGAGCCCACAATGCTGTTTGACGTGATCGGGGGCATGCTGCTGTTCTCGTCGGTCGTGAGCATCACACGGCTGTTCTACCTGTGGCCGATCAGGGAAGTGTAAGGAGGGCGTAAGCGATGGAGAACAACAGGGACAGGGAAATGAACGGCGCGCCGCTGGAGGACGCGCTGGAAAACGTGCTTGAGGAACAGGCAGTTCAGCCGGACGAAGCGACCCTGGATGGGGCGGAATCGGGCAAGCCGGATGAGATAATAGATACGCTGGACGTCGAAGCGTCGCAGGAAGCGGAATCGGCAGAGGAAGCTGATGCCGTCGAGCCGGCGGTGAGCGAGGTAGAGGCACTCAGGGCAGAGCTGGCCCGGGCGGAGCAGGCTTTGCGGGAAGCCCGGGCAGAGGTAGAGACGGGCAAAAAGCGGGCGTTCGCGACGCCGAAGGAAATCGCGGAGGCAAAAAAGACGCTGGCGAACCAGAGGAAGCAGATCAAAGAGGCCGAGCGACGGGAAAAGCGTCAGAAGCGCCAGATAGCGGCGGCGAAGAACAAGGATGAGCTTGCTCAGGAGCTGGAGCGCCGCCTTGCGGCGCTCCAGCACACGAAGGCGGAGATGGGCGAAAAGCTTAAGGGCATGCTGTCGAGCGAGCTGAAGGCGATGGAGAAGTACAAAAAGACCCGCGCCGCCGAGATCATGGCCGTGTTCGCCAAGCATAATTTCTATGCCAACGGCTTTACGCCCGTGGAACTGCGCACGACCCTGGAGGACCTGGGGCCGACCTATGTGAAGATCGGTCAGATCATGTCCAGCCGTGTGGACATGCTGCCGGAGAGCTACTGCAAGGAGCTGGAGAAGCTGCGGCAGAACGTGAAGGAGCTGGACCCGGAGATCGCCCGCGCGGTGATCGAGCAGGAGACGGGGAAGAAGATCGACGAGATCTTCCTGGAATTCCGCGACAAGCCGCTGGGCTCAGCCTCCATCGGTCAGGCGCACTACGCGGTGCTGAAGGACGGCACGAAGGTGGTCACGAAGGTTCAGCGGCCGCTGATTGCCGAGATGATGCGGGAGGATTTCGTGCTGCTGAAGAAGCTGGCGGGCATGGTGAATGTCGTCAACGAGGCGGATTCGGACGGCGAGCAAATGATCGACCTGCTGTCGGTGATCGAAGAGCTGGAAAAGGTGGAGGACGAGGAGTTGGACTTCCGCGTGGAGGCGGAGAACACCAAGTTCTTCAAGGAGAACTGCATCGACGACGAGGAGAAGATCACCTGCCCGACGGTGATCGACGAGCTGACGACGGAGCGACTGTTCACGATGACGTTTGTGGACGGCTATTCCATCGCCAAGCGGGACCGGCTGATCGAGGAGGGGTATGACCCGGAGCAGATCGGCTCGGTGATCCTGGACAACTACATCCACCAGGTGCTGGACGTGGGCACGTTCCATGGCGACCCGCACCAGGGCAACATCATGATCAGCCACGGCAAGCCGGTTTGGATCGACTTCGGCATGATCGGGCGGATCACGGACCAGGACGTGAATATCATCCAGTCGCTGATCATGTCGCTGATCGAGCGGGACCTGGACGCGCTGGTGAACGCGATCATGTCCATGGGCGCGACGTCGCCGAAGACCGACCGCAACAAACTGATCCAGGACGCGGACATGATGTTCGACAAGTACATGAACGTGACGAATCTGGACGAGCTGGACCTGGCGTCGCTGCTGACGGAGATCACGGACCTGGCGTCGAAGCACCACATCTCGCTGCCGGGGAAGTATACGATGCTGGTGCGGTCCATCGCGACGATCGAGGGCGTGATCGAGCAGCTGTGCCCGGAGCTGAACCTGTTCCAGCAGATCACGGACAGGATCATGGAGCGGATGCGCAAGAGCTTCAACATCGAGCAGGAGCTGATCTCGGCGGGCAAGGACGTGCTGGAGCTGGGCAAGAAGGTGCAGAAGATGCCAGGCCTGGCCTACGACGCGCTGAACAACGCGGTGAAGGGGCGCCTGAAGCTGAACTTCGAGCTGACGGGCTACGAGGAGATATTAAAGAGCCTGGGGGACACGGCGAAGAGCATCGTGCTGGCGCTGTTTGCGTGCGTGCTGTTCATAGGCTCGGCGATACTATCGACGGCGGACATCAATCCCAAGACGCCGGACGGGCAGCCCCTTGTGGCGGCGGCAGGCCTTGTATTCTCCGTCGCGCTGGCGATCTACACCGTGAAGCGCATGTCAAAGAAATAGAAACGTCATTCTGGGGGGGCGGAGCTATCCGTCGCCTCCCTGGCCGTTATGCGCACGATGGGCCGCGTGCTGCGAAAAAACGGATGGACCCCTTCGCTCGCAGGCTTGTGAGAACAGCCACCGGCGGGTTTCGGAGCGCCTGCGTGCGGTGGATTCGCTGACCTTTTGACGGGGGATGGGGCAATGGGCATTTTCTCCGAAATATCGAAAATCGAGAAGCTGCGTGATGCCAGGATGGAAGCGGGCAGGTCGGGCGAGGCCCAGCCCGGAGGCGTCAAGCCCTGGGTTCGAGGCGGATTTTGGCTGATCTGTGGTCTGGCGGCATGCAGTCTGGTTCTGCTCAGGCTGTTCAGCAACGGCAGTATGCCACCCAACTGGGCGTTCAGCGTGGGCGTGGAGTCCTTCAGCATCATGGTCAGCGCGATCATCTATTATTCCTACATGCAGGACCCCGACAGCTCTGAGGCCCACACGGCGCTCTTTGCCCAGCTGCTGGTGGCCGATACGGTGGGCCTGTTTTTGGATGAGGTTGCCTGGCTGGTGCAGGGGCGGGCGGGCCTTGCGGCGGTGAATGTCATCGCCAACGCGCTGCTCTTTCTGGACAACTGCTTCATCGTGATCCTGTTCTGGAGATACGGGGCTTTTATGCTGAAGATCCCGGAAAAGACGGCGCACACGGTGAACCGCATACTGTCCTGACTGTCCATACTGATCGAAGCGGTGCTGCTGTCAGTCCTGCTGGCGCTGCTGATCGCGGACGTGTCCGACAAGGGGGTGCCTGCCGCGCTGATGATGATGTCTGCGAAGGTACTCATCCACTATCGCGCCTGCCAGGGCGGCACGCCGGCCCGGATCATGGAGGATGTCAATAAAGAGCTGTGCGACAAGAATGAATCCGGCATGTTTGTGACGGTGTGGATGGGCATACTGGATATCCGTGACGGCGCGATGACCTGCGTCAACGCCGGTCACGAATATCCGCTCGTAAAGCGTGCCGGCGGCGCGCCGCAGATGTACGGCAGCTATCAGTGGTCCATGGAGGATTACCGCAAGCAGCTCAGGCAGTATCGGGAACAGAACGCCGAAGGCAGCCAGGAGGCCTGGGACGAGCTGGAAAAGTCGGTCGTGTCCCGGGTGGCGGACGACGTGAAGGTGAGCATCCTGGGCCGGACGGTGGAAATGACCATCGAGAAGCGGATGGCGTGAAGGGACGCGTGCAGTTATTGGCATAGTAATTCCCCCTGTCGAACCGTGATGCGGTTCGACAGGGGGAATATCGTTAGCTTGTTCAATAACCGGGATGGCCCGGAAGCGTCAATTTCCACCAGGCGTCGGGCCGGAGCTTTGCGGATTCAGCTCCGACAGGGCGCCGCCTTCAGGCAGTGCGGTCCATCAAACCCCGGACTATTAATCGAACAGCTCGGCGTACAGCTGCAGCACCGTATCCTCGCTCAGGTTGACGAAGGGCCGGGAAATCCAGTACTTCTGGCACTTTTCCTTCACTTCCACCCAGATGACCTTGCGGTTATCGGCGGCGAAGCGACCGGTCAGCTTCAGGCACTTGCCCTTCTCGACGACGCCCTGGCTCTTCAGATGCAGGCTGGGGGTCTTGCGCAGGTTGGTGTGGCCGGTGACCTTGACGGTTCCATGCAGGGCCTTCTTGTCGGTCAGGATCTTGCCGGCCTTGAAGGACATTCCCTTGCCGCCCTTGGCCCAGACGACCAGGATGATGTCGGTGTCAGCGACCTTCAGGTCGCAGGCCTTGAACCACTTCTCGATGTTGGATACCCGGTTCACGCGCAGCTTCACATAGTCGCCCTTCACGCAGCGCACCTCGGCGATGGAGCCCTTCAGCACGACGTTGTTGGTCTTCTTGCTCGACTTGGCAGCGTTGTAGGCGGCGGAATCGCGCTTGAATTCCACATACTGACCCTTCTCAAAATCACAGGCGGCCAATGCGGTGCCCGCCAGCGCCAGTACTACAGACAATACCAGCAGCATGGAAATCAGTTTCTTCATTGGATGTCCCTCCTCGTAAAAATACTCTTCTGAGTTGTTGAACCCGGATGCACGGCCGGGAACGCGCATATCCGCTGTCTGCGCGACGGCCCTGCGCGAACTGACGCGAATGAGGCAAAAACCCATCACGTTTGTTACAAAATCATTGTATCACTTTTTCTGATTTGTGTCAACTATAAATATTTATGCAATCTTGGCCGCGGAATTCTCTGGAGAATCACACGCGCTTTAACTTGGTTTAAGGATCCCCTGCTATACTCTCGTCACAGCAGGCGAGAGCGCCTGAAATACAGACGGGGTATCGTGCGGCGCAAGCGTAAGTCCGGATACTTCCGAGGAGGTAAAGGAAAATGAAGCGTTTGTTTTGCATGGTGCTTGTGGTCGCGATGATGGCGATGGGTATGGCGGCGCTGGCCGAGGGCGAAGGGCCGCGGGGCGGCTTCGGCGGCGGACCCAACGGCGAGCGCGGTGCGGGCGGCCCCAACGGCGGCGGCCGCATGGGCGGCGGACAGGCGGACAAGTCCTCTGACGCCCAGCTTCAGGCGATGATCGCCGAGGTCGCGCCGAAGTTCCAGCTGCTGGCCTATGAGGACGCAGAAACCGGCACGACGCTGCAATACCAGCTGTATGTCCCGGAGAACTATGACGAGGCCCAGAGCTATCCGCTGATCCAGTTCATCCCGGATGCCAGTGTGGTGGGCAGGGACGCCGACTATGTGCTGACCCAGGGCTGGGGCGGCCTGATCTGGGCCACGGAGGAGGAGCAGGCCAAGCACCCTGCCTTCGTGGTGGTTCCGGTGTTCACCGAGACCGTGGTGGATGACGACTTCAACCACTCCGATCAGATCGAGGTGGCCGTGCGGCTGATCCAGTCGCTGGCGGAGGCATACAGCATCGACACCAACCGGCTTTACACCACGGGCCAGTCCATGGGCGGCATGACCTCGTTCTACCTCAATGCCACCTATCCCGACCTGTTCGCGGCCTCTCTGTTCGTGGGCAGCCAGTGGGACAACAGCATACTGAATGTGCTGGAGGACGACAGCTTCTTCTATGTCGTCGCGGCGGGCGACCCGAAGGCCTCCGCCGGGCAGGCCGGGTTGATCGAGGTCTTTGAAGCCGACGGCGCGGCCTACAGCCACAGCGAGTGGAGCGCCCAGTATGACGCCGACACCCAGAACGCCGCAGTCGCCAATATGCTGGCCGAGGGCAACAGCGCCAACTTCGTCACGTTTACGCTGGGCTCCACCACCACGGACGGCAGCACGGGCAACACCGGCGCGGGGGAGCACATGACCTCCTTCGACTACGCCTACAAGCTGGAGGCCGTGCGGGACTGGCTGTTTGAACAGTCGAAGTGAGCACTTGAACAGGAACCTGGTATAATCGTTTATCCCCCTGAATTTTGGATTCAGGGGGCTTTTTAACATAAATAACATAATATAATGCTACAATGCATCGTAACAGCTTTTCATGGGAGGTATGCATGATGAAGAACCTGAAGCGCGGAATATCGATTCTCCTGGCCGTCCTGCTGGCGCTCACCGCCGTCAACGGCTTCGCCTTCGCGGAGGCGTCGGAGTCGCCGTTTTCCCTGTGGAACGCGGAGGCTGCGTCGCTGAAGGCGCTGATCGACTATGTGGAGGCGGTGACGGACGAGGCCTCGCCGGATTACATCCCGCCAGAGAGCCGCATTGCCACCTTCGACATGGACGGCACGCTGGTGGGCGAGCTGTTCCCGACCTACCTTGAGGTGGTGCTGCTTGTGGAGCGCATCCTTCGGGACCCGAGCTATCAGCCGGACGCAGAGATGCTGGAATTCGGGCGCATGTCCCGGGACCACGCGCCGGACAAGTCCTTCCCGGCTGATTACGATTACGAATTCTCCTACCACCAGGCCAGGGCCTTCGCCGGCATGACGCTGGACGAGTATGCCGACTTCGTCAAGGGCGTCCTGGCCCACGAGGCAGACGGCTTTGAGGGCATGACCTACGCCGAGGCTTACTACCGGCCCATGGCTCAGGTGGTGGCGTACCTCCGGGACAACGACTTCAAGTGCTACGTGGTCACGGGCAGCGACCGCTTCATCTACCGCGCCTTCGCCGAGGACATACTGGGCATTCCCCCAGAGAACATCATCGGCTCCGATACCGCGCTGGAGGCGAGGGACCAGGGCGACACGGACGGCATACTGTATGAGTTCACCGACAAGGACACCCTTGTGCGCACGGACAGGCTGATCATCAAGGATCTGAAGACCAACAAGGTGGTGCAGATCGCCCAGGAGATCGGCAGGCAGCCGGTGCTCTCCTTTGGAAACAGCTCCGGCGACGCCAGCATGCACAACTACGCCCTGCACAACAACCGCTACAGGAGCGCCGTCTTCCAGCTGATTGCCGACGACGACGTCCGGGAATACGGCAATTCCCAGAAGGGCCCGTCGCTGCGCGAGAAGTGGGAAGGCATGGGCTACAACGTGATCTCCATGCGGGACGACTGGAAGACCATCTACGGCGAGAACGTCAAAAAGACCGGCAGCTACCACTGGCTGGAGGACTACGCGGACGATTCTGTGGCCGCCGACGCAGGCGACGGCGCGGAATATACCCTTGACAGGATGGTGATGCTGAGCCGCCACAACATCCGCTCGCCGCTGTCCGGCAGCGGTTCGCTGCTGGGCGACATTACGCCCCACGAGTGGTTCCAGTGGACCAGCAACCCCAGCGAGCTGAGCCTGCGCGGCGCGATGCTGGAGACCCGCATGGGCCAGTATATCCGGCTGTGGCTGGAAAAGGAGGGCCTGTTCCCCGAGAATTATCATCCGGAGGAAGGCGCGGTGCGGTTCTATGCCAATGCCAAGCAGCGCACCCAGGCCACTGCCCGCTACTTCTCTGCGGGCCTGCTGCCGGTGGCGGTGACGCCGGTGGAGATGCACGCGGAGTACGACACCATGGACCCGACCTTCAATCCCGCGCTGACCTTCATCTCCGAGGCCTACACGAAGGCGGTGCAGGATCAGATCGCCGAGAAGGGCGGCGTGGCCGGCATGAAGGGCATCCACGCGGGCCTGCTGGACGCCATCGGGCTGCTGATGGACGTGACCGACATGGAACAGAGCGAAGCCTATAAGGCGGGCACCTATGGCAACCTCCTGGAGGACGATTCCACCGTCATACTGGAGCAGGGCAAGGAGGCCGGCATGACCGGCCCCATCAAGACCGCCACCTCCGTGGCGGACGCGCTGACCTTCCAGTTCTACGAGATGGCGGACGACAGGGCGGCGGCCTTCGGCCACGACCTGACCGTGGAGGACTGGCGCAAGCTGCATACCATCGTGGATACCTACACGGATATGCTCTTTGGCACGCCGCTGATCGCCGTCAACGCCGCCCACCCGCTGCTTCAGGAGATCCGAAGCGAACTGACTCAGGATGGACGGGAGTTCAGCTTCCTCTGCGGCCACGATTCCAACCTGGCCAGCGTGCTTTCCGCGCTGGGTGTTGAGGCCTACCTGCTGCCCGACACCGTGGAGCAGCACACGCCCATCGGCGCGAAGCTGGCGTTCTCCCGCTGGGTGGACGGCAGCGGCGATGCCTGTTGGAAGGTGGAGCTCATCTACCAGAGCACGGACCAGCTGCGCAGCCTTGCCGAGCTGTCCCTGGACAACCCGCCGGTGCGCTACCCCCTGCGCTTTGCCGATGTGGCAGAGAACGGGGACGGCATGATCGCGGAAGCGGACCTGCTGGCGCTGCTGGACAACGCCATCGCGGCCTATGACGCGCTTGAGGCGCAGTACGGCGAAGACGCGGCGCTGGCGCCCGCGGCATAGTCGGACGGGTGAGCGCAAAGTACCAAAATACAGCGCAGCGTTTACATATCCCAATCCAAACGCCATGTCGGCATAGCCGGCATGGCGTTTGGATTGGATTAAGGAAATACCGCACAATATGGGCCGCAGTCGCCATCGCCGTCAATCCGATTCATACTGCTTCAGGTATTCTCCGACAGACCTGTTCATCTCGCGGGCGAAGTCGGAGTTATACTTTCTGTTGCAGAAGGCAGCCATCCATTCGGCGTATTGCACCTCTGGCGCCCTGGCGGCGAACATCTGGCGCAGTCGCGCTTCGTCGGGCGCTGGATAGCGGTTTTCATGGACGATGAAGCGCATGTCCACCCGTTCCGGCTTTGGGCGCTGTCTCTGCTGCTCGGTCGGGTATCCGAAGACGAGCAGGGCCGCGGGGAATACGAGATCGGGCAGCCCCAGTATCTCCCGCTGGGTCTCGCAGTTTTCCATGATATCGCCGATGTAGCAGGAGCCGACGCCGAAGGACTCGGCGGCCACGACGGCGTTCTGCGCCGCGATCAGCGCGTCGTCGACGGCCAGCAGCAGGTCGCCGGGACCGGGCTTGCGGGGGTCGCAGCCCACGTCGCAAAAGGCCCGGTACCACTTCAGACAATCGGCGCAGAAGACGAGGACGAGCTTGCCCCTCGCGATAAAGGGCTGGTGGTCGCAGGATTCCGCCAGGCGATGCGCTCAAATACCGGCATATAGTCGATGGGCGCGGCCACGCTTACCGTCCGTCCGCCCTCGAAGACCTCGCCGCTGGCCGTCAGCTTCCACTGTCCGGCGGGCAGGTAGACCGCGCGCTCGAACCGGTTCAGCTCAAAGACCGGGGCCACCAGGTACCGGCTGCCGAACATGTACTGGTCTTCAATCGCCCAGCACCGCGCATCCTCCGGGAACTCGTAGAACATGGCCCTCAGCAGCGGGGAGCCGTTTGCGTGGGCCTCGGCGTAGAGGCCTCGGATGTATTCGCGCAGGGACAGGCGGATGTCGTAGTATTTGCGCAGTATGCCGTAAATCGCCTCGCCGTAGCTCCACAGCTCGTTGGGCTGGCCGGTGTGCAGGTAGCCGCCGCCCCAGTCGCGATCGTCCAGCGGGGGGATGTTGTAGGGGCCGCGGTCGCCGTGCATGCGCAGGACGGGAGAGTACACCGCGAACTGGTACCAGCGGACCAGCAGCTGGCGGAAATCCGGGTCGTTCACGTCGTCCGTCATGAAGCCCCCTACGTCCGTCGTCCACCAGGGTATGCCCGCCAGGCCCATGTTGAGCCCGCATTGCAGCTGGTCCCGGAAGGCCTCGAAGGTGCTGGGCACGTCGCCCGACCAGATCACGTTGCCGTACTTCTGGCTGCCCGCCCAGCCGCAGCGCAGCAGGTTCACCACGTCGCCGCTGTCCTTCATGGCGTCGTAGAAGATGCGGCTGTACAGCTGGGGATACAGGTTGGAGCAGGTCAGCGCCGGACCGATGGCGTAGCGGTAGTGATCGAAGTCGTAGATGCCGTAATCCGGCTCGGAGTTGTCCAGCCAGAAGGCGTCGATGCCGAGATCCAGATAATTCTTTTTGCAAATCTGCCAGACGTATTCCCGGGCCTCGGGGTTGAACACGTCGATCTCCACGCAGTCGCCCTGGTAGTCGTAGGTCTGGGCCGCGCCCCGCTCGGTGCGGATCAGCAGCCCGCGCTCCAGCATCTCATCGAAGTGCTCGCTTTTGCGGTCCACGCTGGGCCAGATGGAGACGATCACCTTGATCCCCATGGCATGAAGCTCGTCCACCATGGCCCTGGGGTCCGGCCAGTAGGCAGGGTCGAATTTCCAGTCGCCCTGCACCGTCCAGTGGAAGAAGTCGATCACGATCACGTCGATTCGGATGCCCTCCTGCCGGTAGCGCCGGGCCACGGAGAGCACCTCCGCCTGGGTGCGGTACCTGAGCTTGCACTGCCACAGGCCCATCAGATCCTCCGGGAACATCCCTGCGCGGCCGGTGACGGCGGTGTAGTTTTCCAAAAGCCGCTTTGGCGCGTCCGCGACAGTGATCCAGTAATCCATCTGCCGGGTCGCCCGTGCGCTCCACTCGGTCAGGTTCCTGCCGAAGGTGACCCGGCCCACGGCGGGATTGTTCCACAGCAGGCCGTAACCGAGGCTGGAGACCATGAAGGGCACGCTGACCTGGCTGTTGCGCTGGGCGAGCTCGAGGGTACAGCCCTTCAGGTCCAGATAGGGCTGCTGGTACTGGCCCATGCCGTAGAGCTTCTCGCCGTCGTTGGGATCGAAGCGCACGGTCAATGCGTACTCGCTGCCGCCGATGTTGCCCTTCCATTCCCGGTTCACCACCTTCAGGCAGCGGCTGCCCCGGGACAGCGTGCCCTCGTAGGCGCGGTAGTACTCGCGCAGGATCAGCCGGTCGTCCCGGTAGACGGAGATGACGCCGGCGAAGTTCACCACGGCCCGTATGCGTCCGTTGGTGATGGAAGCGATGGGGCGGGTGTCCACGGTGCCGTCCCCGACCCAATGGGGTTCCTCCCCGATCTCGATCTTCGCTTCGATGGCCCCGATCGGCTCGGACAGCGCCCAGTTCACACCTTCGATGGCGGGCTGCATGGTGGCGCGGAAGCGCAGGGAATCCTTCCCCCAGGGCTCGATGCGCAGCGTTTCGCCCATGCGCCGGGCGATCAGCGCGCCGCTTTCGTTCGTAAACAGCATGGAATGACCTCCATTTCTTATCATACGCCTATATTGTAATGTCTACAGGCTTCAAGGTCAATCGGTTTTTGTATGAATTCTGTCAATGGGGCGGCCATTGGACGCCAGTGCGTTTTTATACGGCAAACCATGATCGGTTTGACACATTCTTTTTTATATTATTCCCGAAATCACCTGTTGCAGAATGCGAGAAGAAGGGTATAATATATAATTGTGAGTAATGTAACCCCGCCCCCTGTTGATTGGACGTTGTGGCTGCGGCATTCATCCCGACAATCAGGATAGGCGCCGCTGAAAGGAGTGGTTTGCGTGGTTGTGGAAAAGCGCTATACCAAAGCTACCTGGACGATCATGGAGCAGCTTTTGGAGGAGGATAACATCGAAAGCGCCCTGTCAGGAAGCCTGGAAATCCTTTTCCATACACTGAAAAGCGAAGCGGGGGCGATTTGGCTGCTGGACAAGGAAACCGACCGGCTGACCTGCGTTTTTCACATTGGCCCCGTGGACCTGTCCGATGTCACCATTGAAAACGGGCTGGGCATCGAAGGGGTAGTCACCAAGACCGGGCGATCCGTGCTGGTGACGGATAGCGGGAACGCGGCCCAATTCGACGGCTCCGTATTCGACGACAACGGCGTCGTGACCAGGACCATGCTCTGTGTGCCGCTGAACGACCTGCATGAGGTGTTCGGCTGTATAGAGCTGGTCAACAAAACCGATGGCGGCGTCTACGACGATGTGGACCTGCAGTTCTGCGAACAAATGGCCGCCCTGGCCGCCATGACCATCGATGAGAAAGGCCTGAAGGTCAATCTGAAGGAGAATAAGGAGGTCCTCGCCGTCCTCAGGGATGTGACGAAGGAATTCCCCTCCGGTGGCGAGGTGCTGAAGGTCCTGAAGGGGATCAACCTCGAAATCTACAAAAACGAGTTTGTCATCATACTGGGCGAGTCCGGCTGCGGCAAGACCACGATGATGAACATCGTCGGCGGCATGGATTTCCTCACGGGTGGCACGCTGATGATCGAGGGGAAGGACTTTTCCCATCCCACAGACGCGGAGCTGACCCGGTTCAGGCGGGAATATGTGGGCTTCATCTTCCAGGCCTACAACCTGATGCCCAACCTGACAGCCCTTGAGAATGTGCAGTTTATCGCGGAGCTGGTGCAGTATCCCATGTCTCCCAGCGAAGCCATCGCCAAGGTCAAGCTGTCCGATCGGGCGGATAACTACCCTGGGCAGCTTTCCGGCGGCCAGCAGCAGCGCGTGTCCATCGCCCGCGCCATCGTCAAGAACCCGAAGCTGATCCTGGCTGACGAACCGACGGCGGCGCTGGATTATACCACCAGCATCGAGGTGCTGTCCGTCATCGAGGATATCGTAAAGAACCAGGGCACGACGGTGATGATGGTCACCCACAACGCCGAGATCGCAAAGATGGCGGATCGGGTGGTCAAGCTGCGAAACGGCAAAATATCCAGCATCAAGAGGAATATGCATCCGCTTCACGCGGAAGAGCTGGTGTGGTAGCGGGACATGAAAAGGACACAGCTGAAGGACGCCCTGCGAAACATATGGAAGCAGAAGGTGTCCTATTTATCGGTCATCGTCATCGCCTTTCTCGGCGTGGCGACCTTTCTGGGCATCAATTATTCCGATGGCGCGCTGCGCAAAAACGGCTCCACCATGTACAATGCCGTCAACTACCGGGACCTGGAGATCATGTCTACCAATGTGTTTTACCAGGAGGATCTTGACGCGATATTGGGCGTGGAGGGCGTCAAGGATGCGGAGCCCGTATGGCAGACCGCCGCGAAGGCTACCGCCGGGGACAGGCGGCAGGATATCAGCGTCATTTCTATGACGGAAAGGGTGAACCGCCCCCAGCTGATCGAGGGTCATATGCCTCAAACGGCGCAGGAATGCGTCGTGGAGCAGAGACTGGCCCAAAACATGGGCTGGAGCATGGGCGACGCGGTGATGGCGCAGAACGCAAAAGGCGAGGCAGCCACATTTCTGAAGAACAATCGCTTCACCGTCGTGGGCATCGCCAATCACCCGGATCACACCAGCGTCAGCATACCGGATACGCTGTACGTCATGGTGGAGAAGACCGCCTTTGACATGGAGCAACTGAACAACGGCTTCATGAAGGTGGAGATCGTCGTCGACAAGCCAGAGGGCATCGACCGCTTCAGCAAAGGTTATGAAGCGATCGTCGACGCCGTGTCGCAGAGAATGGAGGCGGTGGGCGACAGTCGCGCGGCGATACGGGACAGGGAAGTGCGCAGTCAGACACAATCCCAGCTGGACGAAGCCCAGGCGAAGCTGGACGAAGCCCACGAAACGCTCCAGAAGGGACGCGAGGAATTGGACGAGGGGTGGAGCCAGCTGGAGGAGGGCAATAAGCAGATCAGTGAAAACGAGGCAAAGCTCATCGACGGCCAGGGCCAGCTGATGACCGCGCAGACAGAGCTGATGGCCGGTCGGGACAAGCTTGCCGAGGGTGAAATCAAGCTGGCGCAGGCAGAGGTGGAGCTGAGCATGGGAAGCAGCGTGCTGAATGTCGGGCGGGAGCAGCTTGACAGGACCCGGAAGGCGCTGATCGATTCCTGGAACATGAAGGAGGACGCCGTCGAGAGTCTCCGCAATTCACTTCGCGACGCACTTGGCAGCGCGGGCGAGGATATACATTGGAGCTCCCGCCGCAGCGTGAACATCGACAGCTCAAACGTCACCGCCATGAAGATCGATATTGCCGATTCATTGAAATTCGACCTCAAAAAGTCTCTGAAGACAAACATCAGGGCCTTGCTGGATTCCGGCCTCATCTCTGACGAGGCAATGATCGTTCTTTACATCGGATTGACGGGGGGCGGAAGCTGATGCGTTGCGGCAAAGCCATTCGCCTCATCATCGCGCTCCTCCTTGGGGCGCTCTTGCTGAATCTGGCCATAGCGGTGGCTTCCGGCACGGAACTGGAAATCGCCCTGGAGCTGGAGGACGCTGAAGCGCCGGATTTCATCGAAGGAATGGAAATCGGTGACGCCCAGGGCGACATCGTCGCTGTGGACGACGGCATGGAACTGGACGATATCCCAGCGTTGGATGACATCATCGACCTGGACAGCCTTGACAACCTGGACGACCTGGACGACCTGGCTGACTTGAGCGACCTCTCGGAGCTGGATTTCGGCCCGGACGTTGAACCGGAGCGGGAATACGACATAGAGGTGGTCAAGTCGTATCTCACAGACTACCTGAGCTCGAAAACCACCGGCTACACCATGCTCCAGAGCATGGCGAAGACCTGGGACAGCAGTCACGCCGAATATCTGAAGCGTGAGGCGCAATATCGCAAGGGAGTAGAGACGTACAATAAGGGCAAGCAGGATTACGAGAAGGGTATGGAGGCGTACAATGCGGGCAAGGAGAAGTATGAGGAGAGCCTGCAGCAGTACAGAGACGGCGCAGATCAGTTCAGGGAGGGCGCCTCAAAACTGAACGAGGCGAAGCAAAAGCGGGACGAGGGTATGCAGCAGCTCCAGGAGGGAGAGGCCAAGTATGAGGAGAACCTCGCCCTTTACCAGGACGGCGTACAAAAGCAGAGCGAAGCGCAAAAAAAGGTGGAAAAGCTGCCGGAGGCTCGATGGGTCATCATGGACTGCCGGGGAAATTCCAGCTTTGTGCAGCTGCTGCTGGGCAGCAGCAACCTCGCCAGTCTGGAAATGACCTTCGCGCTGATGTTCGTTCTGGTGGGCGCGCTGGTCATCTACGCGACCATCAGCAAGATGATCGATGAGCAGCGCAACCTGGTGGGCGCGGGAAAGGCGCTGGGCCTTTACAACCGTGAGATATTCGCCAAGTACCTGATGTTCGGCATGACCGGCACGTTGCTGGGCACCGCCCTGGGCATCCTGACGGCTCGCTTCCTGATGGAGGTCTATGTGCTGAAGAGCGCCGGCTCCTTTTACACCTTCGACACGACGAAGCCGGCGCTGATCGTCGCGCCGACCCTCGTCGCGCTGGGGGCGGGCGGTCTGCTGTCGCTGGCCGCGACCTGGTTCGCCTGCACAAAGCTGATGCGCTCCACGGCCATCCAGCTGATGCAGCCGAAGGTGCCCGCCGGAAGGAAGAAGGCCGGGGGCGGCAAGCACATCCTGTCGCTGTATTCAAGGCTGATCCTGCTGAACATCAGGTCGGATCTCAGGCGCGTCATCGTGACGATCGTGAGCGTGGCGGGCTGCTGCGCGCTGGTGGTCATCGGCTTTACGCTGAAATCCGCGGTGGAGGGCGCGCTGCAGAAGCAGTATGACAAGGTCGTGAATTACGACGGACGCATCAAATATGACGTCGATACCTCGGCGGATGCCGCCGGGCAGATCAAAGCGCTGCTGGACGGCGATGGGATCGAATATACGCAGTTCTTTGACGGAGTGGTGACCTTCAGGATCAAGGATATACTGGTGGGCGAGCTGCTCTGCGGCGACATCTCCCAGATCAGCGACTTCTATCATCTGCTGGACTGGAAGACGAACAAACCCCTGGCGCCCTCGGACAACGGCATACTGATCCAGAAGCGCACAGCCGAGAGCTATGACCTGGAGGTGGGCAGCGAGCTGGAGCTCACCGTCGGCGCTTACCAGCGGGCCAAGGTTCGCGTGGCGGGGATATTCGATAACTATATCGGCCGCGTCATGGTGATGAGCCGGGCGTATTACCGGGAGCTGTTCGATGAGGACTGCGTGAACAACCAGTTCTACATCCGCCTGAACGGGGCGGACGAGGCAAAGCTGCAGGCGGATCTGACGAAGATCGCCGGCTTTGAGAGCTATAGCCGCTCGGATTCCGACAAGGCGCTGTTCGCTTCGACCTCCACGCTGGTCACCGCCATCGTCGCGCTGTTCATCTTCATGGCGGCGGTCATGGCCGGCGTGGTGCTGACGAACCTCACCAATACCTACATACTCCAGAAGAAGCGGGAATTGACGATCATGCGCATCAACGGCTTTACCGTCAGGGAGGTCATCGCCTATGTCACGCGGGAGACGGTGCTCACGACGGCGACCGGCATTATAGCCGGCGTCGCCATGGGCGCGATGATCGCCTACAGGATCACCCGCGCGCTGGAAACGGCATTTGTACAGTACAATCGCAGCGTCTGCCTGCCTGCGTGGGCTTACGGCGTGGTGATCACGGCGTTCTTCACGATTGTCATCAACGTCATCGTGCTGCGCAAGGTCAGGCGCCTGAAGCTCACGGACATGGGTTGACGGCATCACAACCATTATTCTGATCAGCGGGGTGTTTATATGTTTGGAAGAAGGCCGGACGGAAGGCGGGTCAGGGGGATCGATCCGATCATGCGGATCACGCCCTATACCATGCCGATGCGCTGCGATGCCCAGGTGTTCCTGAAGCACCGGGCGGACCTGGAGGTGCTGCTGGATTTCATCCGGCGGCAGCGGCTGGAAAAGGGCGAACAGATCTCGTACATGCAGATCATCGCGGCCGCCTACGTGCGGGCCATCAGCCGCAATCCCCAGGTCAACCGCTTCATCATGAACAAGCAGCTGTTTGCCCGAAACAACTGCTCCTGCGCCTTTACGATTTTGAAGGATCCCCACGACATCGACAAGGGCGAGGCGGTGGTGAAAATCAAGTTCGACCTGACGGATACCGTCTACGACGTGCGCGACCGCATGGAGGCCGCCGTGGCGGCCAACCGGATCGACCAGCCGCCGGGGTTTGTAGACAAGCTGCTCGGCTTCCTGTTCGCCGTGCCAGGGCTGGCCACCGTCGTCGTTGCGCTGGTCCGCTTCCTGGACCGCTACGGCCTTGCGCCCAGCGTGCTGATGGAGGAGCTGCCCTTTTACGTGGGACTGTACATCACGAACATGGCCTCCCTCCAGCTTCAGGATGTCAACCACCACCTGTACAACTGGGGCAATGTGGGCATGTTCGCCGGTATGGGCGTGGAGGAGCGGAGCGCCGTGGTGGAAGGGGGCCGGACGCGAATGAAGCGCTATCTGCCCATCGGCATCACCATCGACGAGCGCGTCTGCTCCGGCGCGCACTACGCCCGATTTCTGAAGGACATCCGGCGCTACCTGAGCCACCCGGAGCTGCTGGAGCTGCCCCCGGACGAGGTGACCTTCGACCAGGGCTGTGAATACCACGAACCGAAGCCCCGGGCCGCGTCCGCTTCCGTACAGGCCGGTTCAGCCGGGCAAAGACAGTGACAAAGCCAATGAAACATCCGTCATGGTATATCTATCGCGCGGTGTGCGCCGTGGTGCGGCGGCTCTTCCCCGCGCCGGAATTCACAGGCCTGGAGCAGCTTCCCGCCGACAGGCCCTGCATCATCGTTGGGAATCACGCCCAGGCCTACGGCCCGATCTATATGGAGCTGTACCTTCCCCGTGAGCGAGCGATCTGGTGCATCGCCGACATGATGCACCTGAGGCAGGTCCCCGATTACGCCTTCCGGGATTTCTGGTCCCGAAAGCCGCTGTGGTGCCGCTGGGTTTACCGGCTGCTGTCCTTCGTTGCTGCGCCGCTGATCGTCTGCGTATTGAAAAATGCCCGAACGATCGGCGTTTACAGGGACAGCCGCGTGCTTAACACGATGCGCGAATCGCTGGAGCGCTTGAAGGAAGGCGCGAGCGTCGTCATCTTTCCCGAGCATGAGGTTTACCGCAACGGCCTCGTCTGGGAATTCCAGGAGGGATTTGTCAACCTGGCGCGGCTGTATTCCCGGCGAACGGGTGAGGGCATCGACTTTGTGCCGATGTACATCGCGCCGAGGCTGCGCAAGGTGTGCTTCGGCAGCCCCATTGCCTATGATCCGAAGGCCGATCACGGCACGGAGGTCCGACGCATCTGCGAGAAGCTGATGGACGCAGTAACGGACCTGGCGCTCGCGCTGCCACCTCATGTGGCTGTACCGTACCCGAACCTGCCCAAAAGCAGCTATATTTCAACAGATTCGATGAAAGGTGCCCCTGCCGGGGAATAGACAGCTCATGAAGCGTCCAGTCGTTGATTATCGCCAATTCCGCCTCGGGCGGTTGAATGATCCCCGCTTTGTCCACCTCCGCCTGCTGGGCGGATGGCTCGTCTACCTTGCGCTCTACTTCATCACGGAGAATTTTATACCGCTGGAGCGCTGTCACGTCATCCACTGCGCCCTGGACGACCTGATTCCCTTCAGGGAGGGCTTTTTGATCTTCTACTGCTACTGGTATGCGCTTCTGGCGGGATCGCTGCTGTATTTCCTGCTGTACGACATACTCAGCTTCAAGCGCCTGCAGATCTACATCATGATCACGCAGCTCGTGGCGATGGTGGTGTACATACTGTATCCCAGCGCCCAGCTCATGCGCCCTGACAGCTTTGAGCGGGATAATCTGCTGACCCGCCTGGCGGCGTACATCTACGCCTTCGATACCCCCACGGGGGTGTGTCCGTCGCTGCACGTGGCCTATTCCGTGGGGATCGCCTCCGTCTGGTGTCACAGGCGTCAGAGCAGCGGGCCGTTGAAGGCCTTCATGGTTCTCTCCGCCGTGGCCATCTCTCTGTCCACAGCCTTCGTCAAGCAGCATTCCGTCGTGGACATGTTCGCGGCGCTCCCCGTCTGCCTGTACGCCGAATACCTGGTGTTTGGCCGGACGCGGCTGAACCGATGGATCGAGGGAAGCGACGCGAAGCTGGTCCTTTAGGGCGACGCGAAGGCGCTCAGACAAAGGCATTTCGTTCGGGATCATAGTGAAAACCGACCCCGGCCATGGTATCCAGCAGTTCCTGCTTGTCGGCTTCCATATCGTCGCAAAGCGCGTCAAGCGATCCGTACTGGTCGCGGAGCTTCATATTCAGAAAGCTGAACAGGATCATCGGGTCTTTTGGCAGCATGATATATTCTCCTTTCAAAACCGTCGGGCTCTGGGCTATTGGAGCGTCTTTCCTCCGTCGCAGACGAGGTTTGTGCCGTTGACGTAGCGGGCGGCATCGGACAGCAGGAAGCATACCGCTTCGCTGATTTCATCGGGGCTGGCGGGGCGCTTCATGGTCCCATGGTTCAGCTCGTGCTTGCAGGGGGATATCCCGTTCAGGGATTCGTATCCCCGCAGCACCTCGTCCAGCATGTCGGTGTCGACCCATCCCGGCGAGACGCAATTGACGCGCACGCCGTTTTTGCCGTTTTCACTGGCCGCGTTCTGGGTCAGCCCCAGCACCGCGAATTTGCTGGAGCCATAGCCGATCTCGTTGGAATATCCCCGCATGCCCGAACAGGAGCACGCATTCACAATGGCGCCGCTGCCGTTGCGCTGCATGTGCGGCAGGCAGTATTTCATGGTCAGGAAGGTACCGAACACATTGGTGCGATAGACGCGCTCAAAATCCGCCATAGAATAGTCCTCGACGCGCGCGCACGGCCCGCTGATCGCCGCCATGTTGGCCAGCAGGTCGAGCCTGCCGTGGCGGCTGACGATCGATTCCACGGCGTCGCGCACCGCGCCTTCGTCTCCGACGTCGACCGACATCGGCACGCAGTGCATGATGCGTGCGGCCAATGCCTCCAGGGGCGCCTTCCTGCGCCCCCAGATGTAGACCGCCTCTGCGCCTTCCCGGCTCAGCTGGCAGGCCACGGCCGCCCCGATGCCTGTGCCGCCACCGGTGACAATGGCCACGCGCCCGGAAAAACGATTCATGCCCATTCCTCCCCGCTGCATGACGTCCTTGGGATCTGTCATTCAAGACGAAAGCCGCTTCGCCCGGATCAAATCCATCACAGTATACCACATCCTCCGAGATCTGAAAAGTCCCGGACTTGCCGTTGTCGGGTGTAACGGCGCCTATCGGGCGCCATAGCGACACGCCAACAGCACAGGGATTCTTATAGGAAAGCAGAGCAATCCAACGGAATTTGAAGTCTATGTGAAGCGCAGTGACGCCGGGCAGGAAAATCGGGTGGGGCGTCGAAATACGATTCAAGGGCCCTTTCACAGGGCGGAGGCCTGCAAAGGGCGTTCTATGATCGGGACACAGACTGTAAACAGTGAGGCACGAGTTTATGGCAAATCGGCAAGAGATCGTTATACTTGACTTTGGCGGGCAGTACACCCAGCTCATCGCCCGGCGCGTGCGGGAGTGCCGCGTCTATTCGGAGGTCGTGCCCTGGAGCGCATCCACGGAGTCGATCAGGACCCGCCGACCCTCCGGCATCATCCTCTCCGGCGGGCCGGCCAGCGTGACCGACGCGGACGCGCCGCGCTGCGACCCGGCGATCTACGAACTCGGCGTGCCGGTGTTGGGCATCTGCTACGGCATGCAGCTAACCGCCGCGCTGCTGGGTGGCAGCGTGGCCCGGGCGGTGGAACGGGAATATGGCCGCGTGACGGTGCGAATGGGCGAACGGGCCGGATTGCTGGAGGGCCTTTCGCCTGAATCCGCCTGCTGGATGAGCCACACCTGGCAGGTGCGCCAGTGCCCGCCGGGCTTCCGCGTGATCGCAGGGACGGATAACTGCCCCGTGGCCGCCATGGCCGACGACGCCAGGCGCGTCTATGGGGTGCAGTTCCATCCCGAGGTGACGCACACCGACGAGGGGCGGCGGATCATCGAAAACTTCGTGCTGGGCATCTGCGGCTGCGCGGGGGACTGGACGATGGACGCCTATGCCGAAATCGCCGTGGGCCAGATACGGGATATCGTCGGCGACACCGGCACGGTGCTGCTGGCGCTGTCCGGCGGCGTGGATTCCTCCGTGGCGGCGGCGCTGATCCACCGGGCCATCGGCAGCCGCCTGACCTGCGTATTCGTCGACCACGGGCTGCTGCGCAAGGGCGAGAGCGAACAGGTGTGCCAGGTGTTTCGCGAGCTGTTCCCGGTGCGCTTCGTCCGCGTGGACGCCGCTGAACGCTTCTTCCACGACCTGAAGGGCGTCACGGAGCCCGAACAGAAGCGAAAGATCATCGGGCGTGATTTCATCGAGGTGTTCAAGGACGCGGCGAAGGGCCTGGGTAGGCTGGACTACTTCGCCCAGGGCACCATCTACCCGGACGTGATCGAGAGCGGCCAGGGCGCCAGCGCGGCGGTGATCAAGAGCCACCACAACGTGGGCGGCCTGCCGAAGGAGCTGGGCTTTACCGAGCTGATCGAGCCGCTGAGGATGCTGTTCAAGGATGAGGTGCGCGCCTTGGGCGAGGCGCTGGGCCTGCCCCGCGCACTGGTCTGGCGGCAGCCCTTCCCCGGCCCCGGCCTGGCCATACGCATCATCGGCGAGGTGACGCCGGAAAAGGCACAGATCGTTCGGCAGAGCGATGCCATCTTCCGGGAGGAGATCGCCGGGGCGGGCCTCGCCAGGCAGCGACGCGAAGCTAGTCCTTTAGGGCGACGCGAAGCTAGTCCTTTAGGAGACGGCGTGGACGTGGTGATCAACGCGGGCTTTGCCGGCGACGCCTGGAGCGGCGGCGACGCCTGGCGCGACCCTGGCCTGGTCGCGGCGCTGACCCGTTTTGTCCACGAAGGCGGCGCGTTCATCGGCGTGGGCGAGCCCTCGGCCTGCCCCGGCGGCGACACCTGCCTGAGGCTGGCCCACGTGCTGGGCGTGGACGTGGACGACGGCTCCTATGCCTGCCATGCGCCCTGGGACTTCGAGGTGGAGAAGGCGCCGCCCTTTGAGGTGCATCAGGAGGCGCTGGGGCGCATTCAGCACGCCCGCCTGATCGCGCCTGACGTGCAGGTGCTGGCGGAATCAGACGGAGCCCCGCAGATGACCCTTCGTCGCTTTGGCCGGGGCAGGACTGCCTGGCTCAGCGGCTTTGTGTACAGCCCGGCGTCGGCCAGGATGCTGCTGGAGCTGCTGCTGTGCCTGACGGACGCCCAGGCCGGCGCGGCGGGTATATGCAGCCACCCGCTGGTGGAAACGGCCTGGTTCCCGGCCTCCCAAACGCTGGTGCTCATGAACAACGGGGATGAGGCAGTGCAGACCGAAGCCTGTTGGCCGGAGGGGCGGATGGCCGTCTCGCTGGAGGCCGGGGAAATGAAATTCATAGCGGTTTAGAGGATTACCGTTTAAATGATCATAACTGCACAGAAAAAGTTTGAAATTGGCTGGAAATGACTAAAAATTAACGATATAATAATCATAGAATGAGTATGTGTCAATTTGCGAAGGAAAGGCGGGAGAAGACATGGCCAGGACGACGATGATGTCAAAGGGGGAGCGCAGGCGGGAACTGGGATCCTATGTCAAGAGCAACTGGCAGCTGTACGTGATGCTGCTGGTTCCGGTGGCCTTTGTCCTGCTGTTCAAGTATGCCGCGTATCCGGGCCTGCGCATCGCGTTTATGAACTACAAGCCCGCGAAGGGCTACGCGGGCAGCGCCTGGGTGGGCATGGAGAACTTCCAGAAGATCTTCAAGGACAAGGACTTCCTGCGGGCGCTGAAGAACTCACTGGCGTTCAACTTCCTGGATCTGATACTGGGCTTCCCGGTGCCGATCATATTGGCGCTGCTGCTGAACGAGCTGCGCTTCAACCGCTTCAAAAAGGTCAGCCAGACGGTGCTGTACCTGCCCCACTTCCTTTCCTGGGTCATCATCGCCAGCGTGGCGCTGTCGCTGTTCAAGCCCGAGACCGGCCTGGTGAACATACTGCTTCGGAATATGGGGGCCATCGACAAGGGCATACCGTTCCTGACGGAAAAGTGGCACTGGGCGGTCACCTACCTGCTGATCGGCGTGTGGCAGAACATGGGCTGGGGCTCCATCATCTACCTGGCGGCCATCACCGGCATCAGCCCGGACCTCTACGAGGCGGCCACCATCGACGGCGCGGGACGCTGGCGCAAGATCTGGAACGTGACGCTGCCGGGCATCCGGGGCACGATGGTGACGCTGCTGATCATGAACCTGGGCCGGGTGATGGGCTCCAACTTCGAGCGCCTGGACTCCTTCGGCAACGTGCAGGTGAAGGACTTCCAGTACCAGTTGGCCATCTACATCTACGAAAAGGGCCTGGCGGGCAGCAATTTCAGCCGAGCCACCGCCGTGGGCCTGTTCCAGTCGCTGGTGGGCCTGATCCTGGTGCTGGCCGCCGACCGGGTCACCAAGGCCCTGGGCGAAGACGGACTTCTGTAGAGGGGAGGGATCGACGTGATGCAAGACTTCAAAAAGAAAGAATCGCTGTTCTCCGGCGTCAACCGGGTCCGCTTCAGCGACTTTGCCATCTCCTTTGTGATCCTGCTACTGTCGCTGACCTGCATCATACCCTTTATCCACATCGCGGCCAAGAGCGTCTCCTCCAACACGGCGGTGCTCTCAAAGAAGGTCTACCTGCTGCCAAAGGGCCTGAACTTCCAGGCCTACAAATCCGTGTTCCGCGACGGGCAGCTGACCCATTCGATGGTCTACACCATCTGGATGACGCTGCTGTTCACCGTGATCGGCATGATCGTGACCACCCTGGCGGCCTACCCGCTGGCCCGCAAGGAATTGAAGGGGCGTGCCTTCTTCGCTTTCATACTGATGTTTACGATGTATTTCAGCGCCGGCCTGATCCCGGAATACCTGCTTTACAAGGACCTGAGGCTGCTGAATACCATGTGGGTGCTGGTGCTGCCGCTTTCCTTCAGCCCCTACAACATGCTGATCATGCGCTCGTTCATACGCTCCACGATTCCAGACAGCTTGTACGAGGCCTCGGAGCTGGATGGCGCGAGCCACTTCCAGATCCTGTTTATGATCGTGCTGCCGCTGTCCAAGCCCATCATCGCCACGCTGTCGCTGTTCTACGCGGTGGGCCGCTGGAACGCCTACGCCGACGCGAAGTACTACATCACCACCAAGGCGCTCCAGCCGCTGCAA
Organism: Clostridia bacterium; assembly: GCA_045658005.1. Lineage (GTDB taxonomy): Bacteria > Bacillota > Clostridia > Christensenellales > Aristaeellaceae > UBA2862. Next base: position 51,722 of record JAZOUD010000079.1, read on the forward strand.
TACCTTTTGAGCAACATGGTGCTCAACAGCAACGACGCGGCCAGCCTGTCCGAGGCTGCCGCGGTGGAATCCACCCCGGAGGTGCTCCAGGCGGCGGTGGTCATGTTTGCCACGATCCCGATCATGCTGGTCTACCCCTTCGTGCAGAAATACTTCGTGAAGGGCACCATGATCGGCGCGGTGAAGGGATGATGTAGTTGATACTAAAATTCAGGGCATATGCCCCGAAAATAGAGAAGGAGGTAACCCCATGAAGAAATTCGTCTCTCTTCTTCTGACCCTTGCCCTGGTGCTGAGCCTGGGCATTGTCAGCGCCGCTTCCGCCGAGGAAGCCGCCGGCATGGCATCCTGGGAGCCCTTTGCCGAGCGGGTGAAGATCACCGTGCCCGTGTATGACCGCTCCAAGGAAGGCTTCCCCGCCGTGGACGACAACTACTGGACGAAGTGGGTCCAGGAGAACTTCGGCGACAAGTACAATATTGACGTGCAGTACGTGGCCATCCCCCGCGGCGAAGTCATGACCAAGTATTCCCTGCTGATCGCCGCCGACGATACCCCTACCATCCTGATGGAGTACGACTATCCGAAGGTGGCCCAGTGGGCCAATGACGGCGCGATGACCACCATCGACCTCGAGGCGTTCGCCCAGGTGGCGCCCACCTTCTACCAGGCCATGGTGGACAACAACCAGCTGAGCTACACCGACATCAACGGCGAGACATACTTTGTGCTCACCGAGCGCCCCTACTACAACACCACCTTCGCTTATGCCAACTTCGTGCGCATGGACTGGCTGCGCCAGGTGGGCTATGACCACGTGCCCCAGAACTACGAGGAGCACAAGGACGCCCTGAACAAGATGATCGAGGCCGGCCTGTGCGAATATCCCCTCGGCCTGGGCATTCCCACCGCAGCCTACATCCAGAACTTCGGCTTCCGCGATTTCCCCGTGGACGAGGCCGAGTGGGCGATGCATTCCTCCCTGGGCACCCCCGGCTTCCCCTGGTATCCCACCCAGAGGATGATGAAGCGCTTCAACGACGAATACAACATGGGCTGGTATTCCAGCGAGTTCGACCTGGAGAAGAACAGCCAGGGCGCTTCCACCGACATCCTGCAGACCGACTTCATCAACGGCAAGACCTATCGCTACGGCGGTTACATCGGCACCAACATGGCCTGGCTGGAGGCGTTCTATGAGAACAACCCCGACGCCGAGCTGGCCATCGAGAGCCCCCTGGCCGCCGTCGAAGAGGGCGTGAACACCGGCTGCATCCGCGCCGACAACCCCTTTGGCATGATCGTGGGCTTCTCCTCCCTGGCCACCGAGGACCAGCTGAAGGCCGCCTGGATGCTGATGGAGTGGATGATCCAGCCCGACAACCTGTTCGTGCTGGAGAACGGCATCGAGGGCGAGACCTACGAGCTGGACGAGAACGGCCTGCCCGTGATGCTGGACTACACCGGCGAGCACATGCTGAACCACAACAACAACATCGACATGACCTGCCTGGTGCACGCCTCCAAGAAGGTCGGCACCATCGAGCAGACCATCGCCCAGATGAGCCCCGCGGGCCTGCCCCAGGACTTCACCCAGGCGCTGATCGATAACTACTACGCGCTCAAGGCCCTGGCCGACGAGGGCAAGGCCTACTCCGACCCGGTGTTCGCCGTGGCCATCGAGAGCGAATCCGAATACAGCGCGGCGCTGCTGAGCCTGTGGCAGGAATACTATGCCAAGCTGATCAAGTGCGCGCCTGAGGAGTTCGACGGCCTGTTTGAGCAGTACAGCCAGGAATTCCTGGACGCCGGCTACCAGGAGGTCATGGACGAGCGCCTGGAAGCCTACGAGGCGGGCAACACCACCCACCTGCCGGAGCTGCCGTAATACCTCGGTACGACAGGATGAGACGGACGGAGCCGAAAGGCTCCGTCCGTTGACCCCTATCCCCTAAAACCTAACCCCTAAATACTGATTCATCGAGCACAGCTCGACAAATCAGTATTTATCAGCCTGTTTCATAAACCCCGCGCACTCAGGCAGCTGCTTCAGCCCTTCGGCCACGAGGCCGGCGATGACCGTCGCGCCGTGGGCGTTGAAGTGGCTCCTGTCGTCGTGGCCCTCTGGGAAATCCGGGTGCTCCCCCGGCGCGAGGCGCACGAACAGCTCGGCGGTTCCCTTCTCGCCCAGCGACCTGTACAGTGCGCGGCTGGCCGCCTTGAGGTCGTACAGGGGCACATGTTTCTCGGCAGCGAGCTTTCGGATGGCCCGGGGGTATTCGCCGTGGGTGTAGAACAGGCTGCCGTCCCCGCCGAAAAAGCGGCGGCACACCGGGGTGATCAGAACGGGCTGCGCCCCCTTGGACAGGGCGGCGGCGCAGTAGCGCCACAGCTCCTCCGGGAAGGTGGTGTCCGGGTCTGTATGGCGCTCGTCGTCCTTTTCGTCGTTGTGGCCGAACTGGATCAGCAGCAGGTCGCCCGGGCCCAGCGCCTTCTCGACGGGCTCGAACAGCCCCTCCGCCCGGAAGCTGCGGCTGCTGCGCCCGCTGAGGGCATGGTTTTTGACGGTAACGCCCTCCCGGACATATTGAGGAAGCGCCCATCCCCAGCCCCGGAAGGGGGGCTGGTTGTCGTCCACGGTGGAATCGCCGATGATGTAAATGGTATTCATATTGTTTTCCAGTCCTTCCTGATCGCTCTGTCTCTACAGCGCTACCGTCGCGCCGCCCGGAATGGCAATGGGCGCGCCGTCGTTGACCCGGATCCAGCATTCCCGGGCATTGGGGTTGAAAACGAATGAATTGTCAGCCGCGAATTGCAGGCGCTGGAAGCCGTCCATGCAGTCCATGAATTCGATGTTGGTGCAGTACCAGATGTCATCGCGTCCGCCCATCATGTTGCAAAAGGCTTCGATCAGCGTCCAGCCGTCGTCTCCGTCGAACTCAAAGCTGTGCCCCCACACGTACATCAGGCAGAGGTACTGCTGCTTGGACAGGGCGGCGAACTGCTTGCCCAGCGCCATCAGCCGGTGGCCGTGGTGGCAGGTCGCCTGCCAGCGGTAGGGGTTCTCCGGCAGGGCGAAGCCGTCGGAATTGCCCACCACCCGGGAATAGCGTATGCCGCAGGCGGGCAGCAGCGCCTCGATGTCAGCGCTGAGGGAGCCGTTGGGATAGCTCAGCCCCCGCACGGGATAGCCGGTCAGGGCCTCCAGCGCCTGCCGGTCGTCCAGCACCTCCCGGGCGACCTCCGGCAGGGGGCAGCGGGCAATGGTGGGGTGGGTGACGGTGTGGCAGGCCACCTCGTGGCCCGCGTACAGGTCCTTGACCTCGTCGGGCCGGATGTGGGATTCATCTCCCAGGAAGCCGCTGTTCAGGTGGAAGGTGCCCCGGATGCCAAAGCGGTTGAAGAGCGCCACCAGCCGCCGGTCCTGGGCGCGGCCGTCGTCGTAGCTCATGGTCAACGCCTTGTGCTTGCCTCCCGGAAAACAGCAATATACCTTGTCCAAACGCTCACGCTCCTGTCCGTGCTTTGAGGATGACGGTGAAATGTTTTATTTGAACCATTCCCCGGGCAGATACGCCCGCTGGTGTTCCAGCATCTCGTCAAACAGCGCCTGGCCGTCCTTCGGGGTCACGGCGGCCAGCTGGGGGTCGTTCATGAAGGTGGTGAAGCCCAGCTTGCGGTCGCAGGTCAGCGCCGTGGTCAGCGTGTTTTCCTGGTTGTAGACGTGCCGCGCCACCAGGGGCAGCAGGTTGGCGGGCATGCTCCCGGCGAACACCGGCTCGATGCGGTTCAGGCCGAAAAGGGCGTTGGTCTCCACGACGCTGCCCAGCGGCAGGTTGGGGATCTGGCCCCGGTTGGGGATGTTGACGTTGCTCACCATGTCGCCCAGGCCGAGCAGGGCCTTCAGCAGCAGGTGCCCCTCTTCGCCAGAGGGCTTCAGCACCAGCGGCTCGGCGCCGCTGATCAGGTCGTCGGAGCGCTTCAGGCGGTCGCCCAGGTCCTTGATGCGCCAGTCCACGCTGGTCAGCTGGTATTTCCACCCCCGAACCGCATCCGGGTTCAGTGTATACCAAGGCGCGGTGAACTCCGCCAGGTGGCGGTCTCCCGCCGCCGCGATGGCCCCGTACCGGCGGAACAGGTCGAACTTGACCCGGTGGGCGCACTCGAAGTGGCTGTTCATCCAGTTGTCGTCGCCGCCCATGTCAAAGCCGGTCTCGGCGTACTTGTCGGCAAACGCCGCGTACAGCGGCATCAGGTCGATGCCCTTGTAGCTGGCCCGGGTCAGCCATGTGAAGTGGTTGATGCCGGTGACGGTGGTGTACAGATCCTGCCGGGTCACGCCGCCGATGCCGTGCTCCTGCTCCAGCATGGCGCACAGCAGCTTCTGGGTGCTGAATACCTCGTGGCAGCAGCCGAAGGCCCTGACCTGGGGGAAGACGTGGTAGAGCGTGCGCACGCACAGGCTCATGGGATTGGTGTAGTTGATGACCCAGGCTTCGGGGGCATAGGCTTTTATGGCCTCTGCGATCTCCACGTACATGGGAATGGTGCGCATGGCGCGCATGAAGCCGCCCGCGCCCACGGTGTCGCCCACGGGCTGCCAGACGCCGACGCGTTCGGAAAGGTGCACGTCCCAGCGCATTTCCTCAAAGGTGCCGGGCAGTATGGAGATGACCACGAAGTCGGCGCCGGTCAGGGCCTGGCACAGGGAATCCGACACCTCGTACTGCCAGCGGGAAACCGCGTCCGGATGGGCGCTGATCTTGCCACCGATGATCCGGTTGCGCTCGGCGGCGGGCCGGTCGATGTCGTACAGTCGCACCGTGCCGCACATGTCCGCGTCCATCGCCAGGTCCATCATAAAGCCCCAGGCCCAGCCCCGGGACCCGCCGCCGATGTAGGCGACGGTGAGATTTTGTGCCTTTTTCTGGAAATCCTTCATGGGTGTTCCATCCTCCCGCTGTGACTTTTCGAATTGCCATGTGTTCAAAGGATATTTTACCATAACCGTGGGTATTGCGCAATATGCCTTTTGAGGTTAAAACCGCGGGTAAAAAACCGTAGCGCATCCCCCCGGGGCGGTCAATGGGCCGTGCCGACCAACACCGCCGTGGAACGGGGGCACAGCTCAAGGCTGCAAGGGCTGTTCGTCAGGCGTGAAACGTCCGTTCCTTCCTGCGGGGCAATCGCCGGCTTCCAGCGATAACCCTGGGGCAGCGCGGGCAGCGTATACCGCTGCGCCTCCCAGTAGGCGTTCACGGCGACGTAGATGAAGGCGTCCTCCGCCGTGCCGTATTTGACGTGGTCCTCGGCGTACATGTAGGCAAAGCTCAGGCCGGGGGCGTGTTCATCCAGCTGCCAGGCCAGTGTGCCGTGGAAGGAGAGCTCCGGATAGCCGGTTCGGTTGTGGGAAAAGTCGTAGCTGTCGGAGCGAAGCACCGGATGGGCCTTCCTGAGCGCGATCAGCTGCCGAACGCATTCATACAGCGCCCGGTGTTTTTCAAGCTGTCGCCAGTCCAGCCAGGAGACCTCGTTGTCCTGGCAGTAGGCGTTGTTGTTGCCGTACTGCGTGTTGGCGAATTCATCCCCCGCCAGCAGCATCGGTATGCCCCGGCTGGTCAGCAGGACCGTCAGCATGTTCTTCATCTGCCTGAGGCGCAGCGCGTTGATGGCGGGGTCGTCGGTATCGCCCTCCGCGCCGCAGTTCCAGCTCAGGTTGTCGTTTGAGCCGTCGCGGTTGTCTTCACCGTTGTCCCAGTTGTGCTTTTCGTTGTAGGACACCAGGTCGTACAGCGTGAAGCCGTCGTGGCAGGTGACGAAGTTGATGGAGGCCGACGGGCCGCGCCCTGAAGGACTGGCTTCGCGTCGCCCGCCATAAAGGTCGTCGGAGCCGCATATTCGCCGAATCAGCTCGGGCAGGCATTCCGCCCCGCCCTTCATGAAGCGGCGCAGGCAGTCGCGGTACATGCCGTTCCATTCGGACCACCGGTCATAGGACGGGAATGAGCCCACCTGGTACAGGCCGCCGGCGTCCCACGCCTCGGCGATCAGCAGGGTCTTGCCCAGCAGCGCGTCGTTGGCGATGCTCTCCAGCAGCGGCGGATTCATCATCGGCACGCCGTTTTCGTCCCGGCAGAGTATCGAGGCGAGGTCAAAGCGGAAGCCGTCCACGTGAAAGGCGGCCACCCAGTAGAGCAGGCAGTCGATCACGACGTTCCTGACCACGGGGTTGTTGCAGTTCATGGTATTGCCGCAGCCGCTGAAATTGAAATATCCGCCATCCGGCGTCAGCAGGTAATAGGTTCGGTTGTCGATGCCCTTGTAGGAGATGACGGGACCGCCCTCGCCACCCTCCGCGGTGTGATTGAAGACGACGTCCAATATGACCTGTATGCCGTTTTCGTGCAGGCTGCGGATCGTGCTCTTCAATTCGTCGGCCTCCATGCCATAGCGCGCCGAGGCGGCATAGCCCGCCTTCGGCGCGAAGAAGCCGATGGTCGAATAACCCCAGTAATTGAGCAGCCGCCTGCCGTTGACCTGCCGCGTGTTTTCAAATTCATCAAAGGCGAATAGGGGCATCAGTTCCACGCAGTTGACGCCCAGCGCCTTGAGATAGGGTATCTTTTCCCTCAGGCCCATGAAGGTTCCCTTGTAGCGCACGCCGCTGGACGGGTGCCGGGTAAAGGAGCGCAAGTGCATCTCGTAGATGACCAGGTCGGAGGGCGGGATTTCCAGGGGCTTGTCGCCCCGCCAGTCATAGTCGATCTCGATGATCTGTCCCCTGTGGGGAAAGGGATCGCTGAAATCCGGCTCAAAACCCCACATGGACCTGCCGGAGACGGAACGGGCGTAGGGGTCCAGCAGCACGCGGTTCCTGTCAAACAGTTGCCCCTTCCGGGGGTCGAAGGGGCCGTCGAAGCGATAGCCGTATTCGACGGTCTCGGCGTTCAGCCCAAAGACCATCATGGCGTAGACGTTTCCGATGCGGAAGGACTCGGGAAACGGGATCTCCAGGAAGGGCTCCCTCTGGCCGTGCCGGTACAGAACCAGCGTACAGGCGGTCGCTTCCCGGGAAAACACGCTGAAATTGACGCCGTTGCCGATGATCGTGGCGCCGAACGGGTATACGTGCCCCGGCCCGTATTCAAGGTCGCCTATGCGGTTCGTGGCGGGCTGGTGGAACAGGTTTAATATGGATGTACGCATCGCCGAGCCTCCCCGTGCGGTTTGGACTGTTGTCATGACCCATTTTAGCACAAGCCGGCGGCGGCGTAAAGAATAAGCGATGAAAAAACGGGTGTCATGGCACCGAAATGCGGTCAGTCAGCTTTCCCGCGAATCCCCCGTTCCAGGGCAGCAGTGATAAAGCCGGTAAACAGCGGGTGCGGCTTGTTGGGACGGCTCTTGAACTCCGGGTGGAACTGCACGCCGATGAAGAAGCGCTCGCCCCGAATCTCGACGGTCTCCACCAGCCGCCCGTCGGGGGAGAGGCCGGAGAGCACGAGGCCGGCGTCGGTCAGCGCGTCCCGGTAGGCGTTGTTGAACTCGTAGCGGTGGCGGTGGCGCTCGCTGATTTCGGTGGCGACGTAGCAGGCAGCGATGGCGGTTCCGGGCTGGAGGATGCAGGGATACCTGCCCAGCCGCAGCGTGCCGCCCTTGTCGATGCCGTCGCTCTGGTCGGGCATGTAGTGGATGACCTGGTGGGGGCTGCTTTCGTCGAACTCGTGGGAATTGGCCCCTTCGAGGCCGGCGACGTGTCGCGCGTACTCGATCACGGCAATTTGCATGCCCAGGCAGATGCCGAAGTAGGGCACCTGGTGCTCCCGGGCATACTGCGCCGCCAGGATCATGCCCTCGATGCCCCGGGGCCCGAAGCCGCCGGGAACGATGATGCCATCCACCCGCGACAGCGCTTCCTCCGTCAATGTCTGGGAATCGATCCATTCGATCTCCACCCTGGCGTCCAGCCCGTAGCCCGCGTGGCGCAGCGCCTCCGCCACGGAGAGATAGGCGTCGTGCAGCTGTACATACTTGCCGACCAGGCCGATCTTCACGGCCTTGGATTGGTGGTGGATGCGCGCCACCAGCGCCCGCCACTGAGCCAGGTCCGGCGCCGGCGCGTCGATGCCCAGCTCCCGGCAGACGATGCCGGACAGGTTCGCCTCTTCCAGCATCAGAGGGGCCTCGTACAGGTTCGGCAGCGTCCGGTTTTCGATGACGCAGTCGGGCTTGACGTTGCAGAAGTGGGCGATCTTGGCAAAGATGCTGTCATCGGTGATGGGCTCGTCCGCCCGCAGCACGATGATGCTGGGAATGATGCCCATACCCTGGAGTTCCTTGACGGAGTGCTGGGTGGGCTTCGACTTGTGCTCGCCGCTGGCCTTCAGGTACGGCACCAGCGTGACGTGTATGTACAGCGTATTCTCCCGGCCCACCTCCAGGCCGACCTGGCGGATGGCCTCGATGAAGGGCTGGGATTCGATGTCGCCGATGGTGCCGCCGATCTCGGTGATGACCACGTCCGCGTCAGTCTTCTTCCCGACCTGGTAGATGAAGGCCTTGATCTCGTCGGTGATGTGGGGGATGGTCTGCACGGTGCTGCCCAGGTAGCCGCCCCGGCGCTCCCGCTGGATGACGCCCGAATAGACCTTGCCCGTGGTCAGGTTGGAAAACCGGTTCAGGTCCTCGTCGATGAAGCGCTCGTAGTGGCCCAGGTCCAGGTCGGTTTCCGCGCCGTCCTCGGTGACGTACACCTCGCCGTGCTGGTAGGGGCTCATGGTGCCGGGGTCCACGTTGATGTAGGGGTCCAGCTTCTGGGCGGCCACCTTCAGCCCCCGGGCCTTCAAAAGACGTCCCAGCGACGCCGCCGTGATGCCCTTGCCCAGCCCGGACACCACGCCGCCGGTGACAAAGATGTATTTCGTCATTGCGCATCCCCCTTCAGATAGCTGTCGATCTCCAGCGCCGCCGCCCGTCCGTCTGCCAGCGCGCGCACCACCAGGGACTGGCCCGTGCGCATGTCGCCGGCGGAAAAGAGCTTGTCCCGCAGGCGATGGCTGCCGTCCTCCGGCATCATGCAGCCCCTCGGACTGAGCCTGACGTCAAAACGCCCGGCGGTGGCCGCCTCACAGCCCACAAAGCCCGCCGCGATCAGCAGCAGGTCGCAGGGCAAGACCCGCTCGGTGCCGGGGATGGGCTCGAAGCCCTTGAGCTTCACGGTTTCGACGCCGCCGGGAAGGAGCCGTTTGACTGTCGTTTCATATATTCGCGGGTTGCTGCCCTGTCGGTGGATCGCCTCCACCTGCCCGTAATCGGTGCGCAGCGTGCGCGGCCATTCGGGCCAGGGGTTGCCTGCGGCGCGCTCGAAGGGCGGCGCAGGCATCATTTCCAGTTGGATGACGGAGGCGCAGCCCTGGCGCAGCGCCGTTCCCACGCAGTCGTTGCCGGTGTCGCCGCCGCCCACGACCACCACATGCTTGCCCCGGGCGTCGACGGCGGGTGTATTTCCCGACAGTACGGCCCTCGTCGCTGCCGTCAGATAGTCCACCGCGAAGATGCCCTCCACATTCAGCGCCCTCGGCTGCTTCGCGCCGCCGCAGAGCGCTACGGCGTCAAAATCCCTTAGGTCGTCGGGGCTTGCATCGGTATTCAACAGAAAGTGAATGCCTTCGGCTTCCATCAGGCTCACCCGACGATCCACAATCCGCTTCGGCAGCTTCATGTTGGGGATGCCGTACATCAGCAGGCCCCCCGCGCGGTCGGCGCGCTCGACGACCGTCACCGCATGGCCCAGCCGGTTCAGCCGATCGGCCGTTGCCAGCCCGGCGGGGCCGCTGCCGACGACGGCCACGCGCTTTCCCGTGCGCCACCCGGGGATCCTCGGCTGGACCCAGCCCTTCTCAAAACCCGTTTCGATCAGGTACAGCGCGTTGTCCCGGTTGGTAAGGGCGTTGCTTTCCAGGTTGCACGCCTTTTCGCACAGCGCCGGGCACACCCGTCCCGTGAACTCCGGGAACGGCGCGGTCTGCAGAAGGCGTGCCAGCGCCTCCCGCTCCCTGCCGCGGTAGAGCAGGTCATTCCATTCGGGAATCAGGTTGTTGAGCGGACAGCCGAAGTCCGACTGGCAGAAGGGCACGCCGCAGTTCATGCAGCGGGAAGCCTGCGCTCGGCGTGCCTGGGTGGGCTGGGGAACGTGCAGATCCTCAAAATCGCAAAGGCGAGTCGCCGCGTCCCGCCAGGGATTTTCCACGCGGGCGACTTCCATGAATCCTGTAGGCTTACCCATGCTGCTTCGCCTCCTTCAGATAATTCAAGTATTCGTCTGAAATGACCGCCTTGAATTTCGGCAGCCATGCTTCGAAGTCCGCCAGAATTTCCATGGCCCTGCGCGAATCGGTGTGCCGCGCGTGCATTTCCAGAAGCTGCCTCAATTCCACGGCCTGATCGCGGGTGAGGTCATGCACCCGCACCAGGCCGCTGTTGATGCGGTTTTCCAGCGTGCCGTCCCCGTCCAGCACCCAGGCGATGCCGCCGGACATGCCCGCACCGAAGTTGTCGCCCACCGGCCCCAGCACCGCCACGCGGCCGCCGGTCATGTACTCGCAGCCGTGGTCGCCCACGCCCTCCACCACGGCCCACGCGCCGGAATTGCGAACGGCGAAGCGCTCGCCCGCCGCGCCCGCAATGAAGGCATAGCCGCCGGTCGCGCCGTAGAGGGCCACATTGCCGATGAGGGTATCCTGCGCATTCCACACCGGGTCCGCGGGCGGGCAGACAGAAAGCGTGCCGCCGGAGAGCCCCTTGCCCAGGTAGTCGTTGGCCACGCCGTAGAGCGCAATGCTCTGCTCCTTCGGCAGGAACGCGCCGAAGCTCTGTCCGCCGCAGCCCTGGGCCTGGATGTGCCGCTCGCCCTTTAAAAGCGTGCCGAAGGCCCGGTCGGTGGTGGTCAGCTGCACATGGTCCTGTACCAGCCGCGCGTCCATGCGCTCGTGCAGCCTGAAGTCGTGCCGGGATTCGCTTTGGAAGTGGGTGTTCCGGGCAAAGCCGATCAGGGCGGACAGGTCCATTCCCCTAAAGGACTTCCTTCGGGTCCCGGCGCCGTCCTTCATCTTCAAAAGGTCGCTTCGGCCCACCAGTTCGTCGACCGTCCGCGCGCCCAGCCTCGCCATGATTTCCCGCAGCTGACGGGCAACGAAGACCATGAACCGCTCCACGTATTCCGGCTTGCCGAAGAACCGCTTGCGCAGCTCGGGGTCCTGGGTCGCCACGCCGAAGGGACAGGTGCCCAGGTGGCACACCCGCATCATGCGGCAGCCCATGGCGATCAGCGGCGCGGTGGCAAAGCCGAATTGCTCCGCACCCAGCAGCAGCGCCACGGCCACGTCATGGCCGGACATCAGCTTGCCGTCGGTCTCCAGCGTCACGGTCTGCCTGAGGCGGTTTCGGCACAGCACCTGGTGCGTCTCGGCCAGCCCGATCTCCCAGGGCAGGCCCGCGTGATGGACGCTGGACATGGGGGCCGCGCCGGTGCCGCCCTCGCCGCCGGAAATGAGGATGCCGCCCGCCCCGGCCTTGGCGACGCCGCTGGCGATGGTGCCCACGCCGGTGGACGAAACCAGCTTCACGGTGACCTTCGCGTCCTCGTTGGCGCATTGCAGGTCGTAGATCAGCTCGGCCAGGTCCTCGATGGAGTAGATGTCGTGGTGGGGCGGGGGAGAGATCAGTGAGATGCCGGGCGTCGAGCAGCGTGTCCTGGCGACGCTTTCCGTCACCTTCGCGCCGGGCAGGTGCCCGCCCTCGCCGGGCTTCGCCCCCTGAGCCATCTTGATCTGGATTTCCTTCGCGCTGAGCAGGTAGTCCCGGGTCACGCCGAAGCGCCCGGAGGCCACCTGCTTGATGGCGGAGTTCAGATCCGTGCCGAAGCGCTCGGGCAGCTCGCCGCCCTCGCCGCTGTTGCTTCGGCCGCCCAGGTGATTCATGGGACAAGGGGACGGTTCTCTTGTCCCACTAACCACGAAGCTAAATACTGAAATCTGATTTGTTCAGCAGCTCTGCCGCATAGTCGGTCATCTTCATGTTGTGGCGCATGGCGTGTTGCTGCATTCTCCGGTGGGCTTCCGGTTCGTCGATTTGGTATCGGCGCATCAGCAGGCGCTTTGCGTCCTCGATCAGCGTCTTGTCACGGCCGGTTCGGTGGGGCAGGCGCATGTGGTGGAGCTGGGAGAGCATTTCCACCGCGCCGATGACCGCGCTGCCGGCACAGGGATAGGCCAGCTTGAAGACCTGGGTGGATTCACAGGCGGAGAGGGATTCCGGCCTGCCGATCATGAGGAACTGGAAGCTGTCGCCGAAATCGGACGCGATGTCGTCCGGATTGATGGCGCAGATCAGTACGATGCCGTCCTCGCATTCGGTCAGCGTCCGCCTGAGCTCGCCCTCCGAGCCGCACAGCCGGAAGACGCCGAAGCCGGAGGCGGTCAGCAGCCGGTTCAGCTGCGTGCGACTCGCTTCCGACGCCCCGGCGATGATGATCCTAGGCATGTGAACACCTCCTGCTTTTAAATACTGATTTATCGAGCTGTGCTCGATGAATCAGTATTTGTCAGTACATCACCAAATACCGTTCGATCTCCCACGCGCTCACGTGCGTCCGGTAGGCGTCCCATTCCCTTTCCTTGCCCTGGACGTACTGGGAAAGCACGTGCTCGCCCAGCGCCGCACAGATGACTTCGTCGGCCTTCAGGCACTTCACCGCCTCGTGCAGCGTGCCCGGCAGGCTCTCGATGCCCCTGGCCTCTCGGGTGGCGGCGTCCATGGCGAAGATGTTCTCGGTGATCTCCTCCGGCGGGGTCAGGCCTTTCTCGATGCCGTCCAGGCCCGCCGCCAGGCAGACCGCCATGTTCAGGTAGGGGTTGCAGCTGGGATCGGGGCAGCGCAGCTCCACGCGGGTGCCCATGCCCCGGGACGCGGGAATGCGGATCAGCGCGCTTCGGTTGCTGGCGCTCCAGGCCAGGTAGCAGGGGGCCTCGTAGCCCGGCACCAGCCGCTTGTAGCTGTTCACCAGCGGATTGGTGATGGCCGCCATGCCCCGAACGTGGGCGAGTATGCCGGCGATGAAGCTGTAGGCCTCTTTGCTCAATCCGCGGCTGTCGGACGGGTCGGCGAAGGCGTTTTTGCGGTCCTTGAACAGGCTCATGTTGGTATGCATGCCGCTGCCGTTGATGCCGAACACGGGCTTGGGCATGAACGTGGCGTGCAGGCCGTTCTTCTGGGCCAGGGTCTTGACCGCCAGCTTGAAGGTCATGATGTTGTCGGCGGCGGTCAGGGCGTCGGCATACTTGAAGTCGATCTCGTGCTGGCCCGCGGCCACCTCGTGGTGGCTGGCCTCGATCTCAAAGCCCATCTGCTCCAGCGCCATGCAGATCTCCCGCCGGGTGCTCTCGCCGTGGTCCAGCGGGCCCAGGTCGAAGTAGCCGGCCTCGTCGCCGGTGGTGGTGGTGGGCCTGCCCTGCTCGTCGGTCTGGAACAGGAAGAATTCGCACTCCGGGCCCACGTTGAAGCTGTAACCCATGTCGGCGGCCTTCGTCCTGAAAACCAGACAAGACAGCCGACCGTTTACGGAGGTGCTTTTTATGTGTTCTATCTTTGGTGTCGAAGGAAAATCCATTCCCGAGGAAGTGCTGCGCGCGTGCTTTGACCGGACGGTCTCCCGGGGCCCGGATATGAGCCGGTTCGTGGAGATTCCCCGGGGGTACCTGGGCTTTCACCGGCTGGCCATCATGGGCCTGACGGCGGAGGGCATGCAGCCCTTCAAAATGGGGACAGCTACGTGGTCTGCAACGGCGAGCTGTACGGCTTCCGCCCGCTCAGGCAGCGCCTGATCGACGAGGGCTTTACCATCCGAAGCGCGTCGGACTGCGAAATACTGCTGCCGCTCTATAAGGAGTATGGGGTGGAGATGTTCAAGACGCTGGACGCGGAATTCGCGCTGATCCTCTACGACGGCGAGGCCGACAAGCTGATCGCCGCCCGGGACCCCATCGGCATACGCCCGCTGTACTACGGCTATACCGAAGAAGGCCACATCGCCTTTGCCAGCGAGCCGAAGAACCTGATGGGGCTGTGTGATGAGATACTGCCCTTCCCGCCGGGCTGCTACTGGGTGGACGGCGAATTTGTCCGCTACGCCGACCCGGCCCATGTGGACCAGTTCACCATGAAGGACGAGGACCACGTCTGCCAAAAGCTGCGCCGGCTGCTGGTCGACGGCGTTGAAAAGCGCCTGGACGCCGACGCGCCGGTGGGCTTCCTGCTCTCCGGAGGTCTTGATTCCTCGTTGGTGTGCGCCATCGCCCGGAAGCTGCTCGGCAGGCCCATCCGCACCTTCGCCATCGGCATGGACGTGGACGCCATCGATTTGAAGTATGCCCGCATGGTGGCGGACTATATCGGCTCGGACCACACCGAGGTCATCATCAGCGAAAAGGACGTGCTGGAGGCGCTGCCTGCCGTGGTGGAGCTGCTGGCCACCTGGGACATCACCACCATACGCGCCTCCATAGGCATGTACCTGGTCTGCAAGTATATCCACGAACACACCGACATCCGGGTGCTGCTGACGGGCGAGATCAGTGACGAGCTGTTCGGCTACAAGTACACCGACTTCGCCCCCAGCGCCGCGGCCTTCCAGGCGGAGGCGGAAAAGCGCATCCGCGAGCTGCACATGTACGACGTGCTGCGGGCAGACCGCTGCATCAGCGTGAACAGCCTGGAGGCCCGGGTGCCGTTTGGCGACTTGAAGTTCGTGCGCTACGCCATGTCCATCGACCCGGAGCTGAAGATGAATCTGCACGGCATGGGCAAGTACCTCATCCGCAAAGCCTTTGCCGACGACCACATCCTGCCCGAGGCGATCCTCTGGCGGCAGAAGGCGGCCTTCTCCGACGCAGTGGGGCACTCGATGGTTTCAGACCTGAAGGCCCTGGCAGAGAGCACCTACACCGACGCCGAATTTGCCGAACGGGCGGCGAAGTACGACTACTGCCGCCCGTTCACAAAGGAGAGCCTCATGTACCGGGAGCTGTTCGAGCAATACTATCCCGGCCAGGCGCGGATGATCGCGGACTTCTGGATGCCCAACCGCACCTGGCCCGGCTGCGACGTGGACGACCCGTCCGTGCGGGTGCTGAGCAACTACGGGGCCAGCGGGGAATAGTTTTTTTAACAGTTGAACGCCGTCGTGTTCACAGAAAATTCTCAAATTGAAACTGATTTTCATATTGACAATTCGCCGTACCGTGCTAAAATAGTGGCAAACTACAGGGAAGGGGGGGAACGGATGATGGACAGGCGCAGGCATGTGATTGCCGCAATCATCTGCGCGGCGCTGCTGCTGTGCATATTCGTTTCCTCCGCCTATATCGTGCATGAGGCGGTTTACCACCATGATTGCACCGGCGAGAATTGTCCCATCTGCCAGTTCATCGCGCAGATCGAACAGACGCGCCGGGGCTTCGGCATGGCGCTGCTGGCATTGCTGCTCATCTGCTTCATGCTGGCCGTGGGCCATGGATGGCGCACACGGGCAGTGGCGGCGCAGGTTCCCGCGCGCTGCACGCCGGTCGGCAGGAAAATCCGGTTAAACGATTAAACACTTTTGAACGCAAGGGTTGACGCGCCCCTGCGCCGTTTGTATGGCGCAGGCAGGCTTCGCGCGGGGAGACCCTTGCCTTTTTATGCTCTTTTGTGTAATTGATTGATTCAACGTAACGAATCGGTTCCGCGGGCGCTCGGAGAGCGCCCCTACGAGGCATGTACATAACAACATTTTCCTAAAGGACTAGCTGCGAGTCGCGCATTCAACACAAACAGGTGATCGGAGGCATATCCATGAAAAAGAATATTGCGGGTATCATGACCCTTGTCATGCTGTTTACATTCATGTTCGCCGGCGCTACCGTTGCGGAAGAGAAGAAAATCAACGTCGTGACGACCATCTTCCCCGTCTACGACTGGGCGCGTGAGATTGTCGGCGACAGCGACAACGTCGAAATCACCATGCTGCTGGACAACGGCGTGGACCTGCACAGCTACCAGCCTACCGCCCAGGACATCATGAAGGTCGCCACCTGCGACGTATTCGCTTATGTGGGCGGTGAGAGCGACGAGTGGGTCGGGGACGCGCTGGCCGAAGCGGTCAATCCTGACATGGTGGCCGTCAACCTGGTGGAGGCCATGGGCGAGGACATCAAGATGGAAGAGATCGTCGAAGGCATGGAACACGAGCACGAGGACGAAGAGCACGAGGACGAGGGCGAAGAACACGATCATGAGCATGAGGACGAGGTGGACGAGCACGTGTGGCTCAGCCTGCGCAACGCCCGGAAGCTGGTGAAGGCGCTGGCTGTCGCCCTGGGCGAGGCTGACCCGGCCAACGCCGCAAATTATGCCGCGAGCGCCGATGCCTACGCAGAAAAGCTGGCCGCGCTGGACGCCGAATACGCCGCCGCCCGCGAGGCCGCGGAATTTGATACCGTGCTGTTCGGCGACCGCTTCCCCTTCCGCTATCTGGTGGACGACTACGGGCTGAATTACTATGCCGCCTTCTCCGGCTGCTCCGCCGAGAGCGAGGCCAGCTTTGAAACCATCGCGTTCCTGGCGGGCAAGGTGGACGCGCTGGGACTTACCACCGTGCTGACCATCGAGGGCGACAACCACCGCATCGCCGAGACCATTATCGGAAATACCCGGGCGAAGGACGCCAGGGTGCTGGCGATGGATTCCCTGCAGGGCACCACGGGCGAGGACGTGAAGAACGGCGCGACCTATCTGGGCGTGATGGAGGCCAACCTCGAGGTGCTGAAGCAGGCGCTGACAAGGTAAACGGAAACTGCATTGCGGGGCCGCCGCATCCTCGGCGGCTCCGCGGAAAGGGTTGAACATGGCGCTGATAACCTGTCGGGATCTGGCCCTGGGCTACGAATCCCACGCGATCCTGGAGCATTTGAACTTCTCGGTGAACGCCGGGGACTACCTGTGCATCGTGGGAGAGAACGGCTCGGGCAAGTCCACGCTGATGCGCACGATGCTGGGCCTGCAAAAGCCGATGGGCGGATCCATTGCGTTCGGAGACGGCATGCGGCCCAACGAGGTCGGCTACCTGCCCCAGCAGACGGCCATACAGAAGGATTTCCCGGCGACGGTCTGGGAGATCGTCCTGTCCGGCTGCCAGGCGCATGTGGGCAAACGCCCCTTCTACAACAGGGCGGAGAAGGCGCTGGCCGAGGCGAACCTTTCGCGCATGGGCATGGGGGATTTCAGGCGGCGATGCTATCGGGAGCTGTCCGGCGGCCAGCAGCAGCGCGTGCTGCTGGCCCGGGCGCTGTGCGCGACCCGGAAGCTGCTGCTGCTGGACGAGCCGGTTTCCGGCCTGGACCCGAAGGTGACGGCAGAGATGTACGCGCTGATCGAGCGACTCAACGGCGAGGGCGTCACCGTCATCATGATCTCCCACGACATCGCCGCGGCGGTCCGGTACGCGACCCACGTTCTGCACGTGGGCAGCGGACAGACCTTCTTTGGGACGGTCGACGATTACCGGGCCAGCGCCCTGGGAAGCCGCTTCATCGCACTGGAAGGGGGTGAAGGCGTATGATCCAGACGATCCAGCAATATCTGCAATTCCCCTTTGTGCGCTATGCCCTGGTGGTGGGCACGTTGATCGCGCTGTGCTCGTCGCTGCTGGGGGTGACGCTGGTGCTGAAGCGGTTCTCCTTCATCGGCGACGGGCTTTCCCACGTGGCCTTTGGCGCGATGGCCATTGCCGGGGTGCTGCAAATCACGAACGACATGCTGTTCGTGATGCCGGTCACCGTGCTGTGCGCGATCCTTCTGCTACGCACGGGAGGGAACACCCGGATCAAGGGCGACGCCGCCATCGCCATGATCTCCGTGGGGGCATTGGCAATCGGCTATCTGTTGCTCAACCTGTTCAGCACGTCCTCCAACCTGTCCGGCGACGTATGCTCGACGCTGTTCGGCTCAACCTCGATCCTTACGCTGACAAAGACCGAGGTGTGGCTGTGCGCGGCGCTGTCGGTAATCGTCGTGGCGCTTTTCGTGCTGTTCTACAACAAGATCTTCGCGGTCACCTTCGACGAGGATTTCTCCCGCGCCATCGGGACGCAGGTGGAGGCGTACAACCTGCTGATCGCGGTGGTGATCGCCGTCATCATCGTGCTGGCCATGAACCTGGTGGGCTCGCTGCTGATCTCCGCGCTGATCATCTTCCCCGCGCTGTCGGCGATGCGGGTGTTCAAGAGCTTCAGGAGCGTCACCGTCTGCTCGGCGGTGCTGTCGGTGATCTGCGCGTTGACGGGCATGCTGATCTCCATCGTCGCCGGCACGCCGGTGGGCTCCACCATCGTGGCCGTGGACATCGTGATGTTCCTTGTCTTCACATGCATTGAACGCTTTCGCTGAGGAGGAAAAAGACTATGAAGAAGACAATATTGCTGGCGACACTGCTTGTTGTGACGATGCTGCTGACGGCCTGCGGCAGCAAGGATGATGCCACGGTACAGAAGGGCGCTTCGGCGCAGCAGGCTTCCCGACGCGAAGCTAGTCCTTTAGGAGGTGGCGCACAGGCTGAAGCGGCCATCGTCGAAACGCCCTCCCTGACCAGTGGGGCGGTTGTCGCGCCGATTGGAGCGCAGGCGGAGTTGACATCAGCGACTTCGGCTGAAGAGCGCCCCGTCGACCTGGATTTGACGAAGCTCAGCGGCACGGTGGTCTATTCCCAGGTCTACGACATGATGACGAATCCGGACAGCTACATGGGCCAGATCATCAAAATGAAGGGCAGCTTCAGCTACTTCCAGGATGAGATTACGAAGCAGGAGTATTTTGCGGCGATCATCGCGGACGCCACGGCCTGCTGCGCCCAGGGCATTGAATTTGTCTGGGCGGGTGAACACAGCTATCCCCAGGATTACCCGCCGCCGGATACCGATATTACCGTAACAGGCGCGTTCAGCACCTATTACGAGGGCGACATGATGTATGTACAGCTGGTGGACGCCCAGGTTGAGTGGGACGCCTGAACTGACTCCATTTCCTAAAGGAATAGCTACGCGTCGCCCTAAAGGACTAGCTTCGCGTCGCCCTAAAGGACTAGCTTCGCGTCGCCCTAAAGGACTAGCTTCGCGTCGCAGCACGCCGCTGCGGGCCTGTTCAAAGTCGATGAAGCGCACGTCCACCGGCAGGCCGGAGAGCGCCTCGTTGATGTGGATCAGGGGATTGGCGTCGGTCTCATGAAAGTGGCCAGAGAGGGTCCAGGCCCGCAGGTGGCCCCAGGTGTGCAGCACCGCCACCCGTATGGGCAGCACCGCAGGCGCGCCTTCGGCGTGCAGCGCCTTCAGCCGACGAAACTGCCTGGCCATCAAGCCGATGGCCTCCACGAATTCGGGATAGCCCTCGGTCAGGTGCAGATAGCCGCCCAGGCCGATCCGCTCCACCGGCTGGCGCGCCAGCGCCCTGCGCACGTGCAGCCAATAGGCCATGGCATCCCGCTCCGGATGTCCGCCCTCCGAGAAGGTAGGCAGCCCGCCCAGCCCCACCGGGAACAGGTAGGGGTGAAACCGCAGCTCGTGCACCGGCACCTCTGCCCCGGCACACAACCGGCATTCGAACCCGGAAAAGACGCACTTGATCAGGCCGTCGAAGCCTATGGAGCTGAAATACTTTCCATAGGGCTCCATGCCCACCCAGCTGTCGTCGTAGAAGACATAGGCCTGCTTGCCGTGGCGGTGGATGATGTCCACCAGCGCCCTGGCCTTCTCTGCCACGAAGCGCTGTATGAAATCCATGTAGTCCCGCTTGTGGTCCGTCGGCGGGCGATGGGTGGCCTGGAGCCTGCCCCCGTTGATGAAGTCCTCGGCGGTCAGCGCGTAGCCGTACTCCGCCTCGAAGGCCTTCAGCGCCGCGGGACTGACGGTGAAGTCATAGCTGGCCCAGTCCACGAAGCGGCTTCGCCAGCGCAGATCCGCGCCGAAGATCCATACGAAGTTGTAGAACAGCGAGGTCAGCCGCACCACGTCGGTCTGGGGATTGGCCGCGCACCAGTCCTCCAGCCACTTCTGCAAATACGCCCAGGCCAGCGGGTGGCGCGGGTCCAGCTGCCGCAGGTGCGCGCTGGTCCAGTGGTTGGTGGTGTGGTTGTACATGTTGATCTCCTCCCAGATGCGCCAGCAAAGGAAGGAGGCCGTGTAGCGGTGCCACGGCGTGCAGCCGTCGACGGTGATTTTGCCGTCGGCATAGCGCCAGCGGTCCCGGGGAACCGGCTCGCCGGCGGTGCGGTCCCAGACCTGCCAGTATTCCAGGGCCTCGGGGCTGTCGTTCAGCTGGAACTGCTGGTCAAAGTAGCCCGCCAGCGGTTCGATGGTCACCCGTTCCCCCTCCGCCAGGACGGCATCGGAGATCAGGAAGGTCTGCTGCTGGGCGTCCGGATGAGCCTCGGCAAAGGCGTTGTGCTCCCGGATGATGCAGATCGTGGAATAGATGCGATACCCCGCCGCCACGATCCCCGGCGACAGCTTCGTGCCGTCGCTGTCGCGTATCACGTCCGCGCCCCACTTTTCCGCCAGCTCCAGCGTCAGCGCCTCATACCCCGCCTCACCCGGCAGTGTGAAGCCGCCCGCATCGCGACACGAAGCTAGTCCTTTAGGATAAGTCTGTGTCATCATCCGTCCCTCGCTTCGCTCATCTTATCTTCAACTGGTAATCCGATTATAACATTATTAACATTGTATGGCTATAAAAAAACAGTCAGAAACTGTGCAAATATGATCATAAATATCCCCTTCCGAACGCGGAAAAGGCTTGAAGAACGCGCCACGTTAATATATAATGGAGCAGGATTGCACAGGACAGGGGGGTAATATCCATGCCGCGGCCAAAGCGCACCGTACTGGAATACCGAAGCTACGAGCTTCCGGCGGGATTCCCGTTGATCGTGCTGACGGGCAACGAGTGGATCATCAGCGCCACGCCCAGCAGCCGCCTCCACTTTCACAATTGCCTGGAAATCGGCATCTGCCATTCCGGCTCGGGAACCATGCTGTTTAACCACCTGCCCGTGGAATTCGGACCAGGCTCCATCACATGCGTGGGCAGGAACATTCCCCACACCACCTGGTCAAAGCCGGACGACCCCAGCCTTTGGAGCTATCTCTTCCTCGACCCGGAGCTGCTGCTGGGACCGGATGTGTTCCGGCAGCTGGCGCTGCCCGCCCAGGGGCAGAGCTTTCTGAACAACTGCCACATCGTGCTGTCCGCGAATGAGGCGCCCTGGGGCGAGAGCCTGACCCGGGGTATCATCGGCGAACAGACCCGCCAGGAGGCCGGGTATCAGTTCAGCATGAGGGGCTACTGCATGGCTCTGCTGATCCACCTGCTGCGGGCCTACTACAGCGGGCAGCGACGCGAAGCCAGTCCTTCAGGGCGACGCGAAGCCAGTCCTTCAGGATGCCACGAAGCCAGTCCTTCAGGGCAACGTGAAGCCAGTCCTTCAGGATTTGCGGAAAACGAACAGCTGGAGAATACCCATGTCCTATCCCCGGCGCTGGACTATATCCGAAACCAGTACAACCAGGGCTTCGACCAGAAGCACCTGGCCGACCTGTGCCATCTGAGTGTCTCCCACTTCCGCCGCCTGTTCCGGGAGCAGATGGGCACCTCTCCCCTCACCTTCTTGCACCAGACCCGTATATTGAACAGCTGCACCCTGCTGCGGGCCTCGGAGCGGCTGATCTCCGAGGTGTCCTCGGCGGTGGGCTACGAATCCCTGAGCAGCTTCAACCGCCATTTCCACCAGATCATGGGCCTGACGCCCTCCGAATGGCGCAGGAGCTCCGGCAGGACCGGCCGCCCCTCCCTGCTGGAGTTCTCCGGCTGGACGAAGGCGGAGAACCCCTGATTTATCGAGCTGTGCTCGATAAATCAGGGGTTGAGTATTTAGTATTTAGTGGTTAGTATTCAGAATTCTCGTATCATCAGCTCCGTGAGCATAAGGAAGGTCAGGCCCTGGCCGTAGGCGGTAGGCGTGACGATGATGTCCTTGTAGTGCTGCAAATCGTGGCCCATGCCGGTGCCGCCGGAGACACCCTGCACCGCGCCGGTCTCGTCGATCTGCTCCAGCACGGCCCTGGCAGACAGCATGGCCATCTGCTGGTAAGGCTCCTGGGGCAGCCAGCCCAGCCGCAGGCCCTTCAGCACGCCATAGGCGATGGCCGCGGTGGCGCTGGTCTCGCAGTAGCTCTCCTCCACGTCGATGAGCGTGGTATACAGGCCGTTCACCCGCTGGTATTTCCACAGCGCCAGCACCTGGTCCAGCCAGGCGGAATGGATCATGCGCATCGCGGCGTTTTCCCGCCCGGTGATGTCGTAGAGCTCCACGGCGGCAGCGGTGAACCAGGCGTTGCCCCTGGCCCAGAAAGCGTTTGCGAAGTTGTGGCGGCGGTCGAAGCTCCAGCCGTGGTAGAACAGGCCGTTTACCTTGTTTTGCAGGTAGCGGATGTGCATCAGGAACTGGTATTCCGCCTCGTCCACCAGCGCCGGGCGCTCCAGCACCACGCCGGCCTTGGCCAGGAACAGGCAGACCATGAACAGCGTGTCGCACCAGAGCTGCTGGTAATGCTTGTTCCACACCGTGCAGTGCTGCATGCCGCCGTATTCCGTGCGGGGCATTTCCTTCATGACCCAGTCGATCCAGCCCTCGATGGCGGTGAGGTACGCCGGGTTGCGGGTCTCGTCGTACAGGCAGGTGAGCGTCAGCGCCGGAGCCACCGTGTTGACGTTGCGATGGGGCTGGGTGGGACGGCCGAGCATGTCGTCGTACCAGCCCTTCAGGTAGTCCAGTATGCTCTGGTCGCCGCTCTGCTGGTAGGTCTTGTAGATGCCGTACAGCGCCACGCCGGTGGGCCATTCCCAGTTGTCCATGGTCAGGTGCCCGCGGGAAGGGTCATTGCGACGCGAAGCTAGTCCTTCAGGGCCGTCCGCCCGCTTCAGCATGCCCAGCACGCTGTCCGCAATTTGCTTGTAATCCATGTGTGATGCCTCCTGTCGCGTCGGTGTTTTTTGT
This sequence comes from Clostridia bacterium, assembly GCA_045658005.1. Lineage (GTDB taxonomy): Bacteria > Bacillota > Clostridia > Christensenellales > Aristaeellaceae > UBA2862. Next base: position 74,862 of record JAZOUD010000079.1, read on the forward strand.
CTGTTCAGGCAGGTAAATACTGATTTGTCGCGCAGCGACAAATCAGTATTTGTACGCGCCCGAGCAATTACTTCGATTGTAAACAACCCCCATAATCCCTGTCAACCATCAAACAGCCGCTCCAAATCCGTCGGTTCGAGAAATTGTTCCGGTTGAAATAGATCCGATTCCATATAGCGGTAGATCGCGTTCAACAGCGCCTGTGCCTCGGGATACTCTGTCAGCTCCCGCAGGGCCATGCTGGAAAACAGCAGCCGCCCCGGGCCTACCCGGCACTCAAACAGCTGGGCCAGCGGGCGCAGCGTCGTGAAGCTGTCCAGCTGGGCAACGATGGGGCGCAGTCCCCGGGGAACCGGCACCGCGGGGCGGTTCGCCATGGGCCACCACTGCCAGTTTGTATGCTTTTCGGTGGGAAAGCCCCGCCCTTGTAGCGGCGGCAATCTGCCGCCATGTGGCGCCTGATAGGCGCCGCTACATGCTTCGCGTCGGAAAACGGGGTGCGCCGCGTCGATGTACTGGCCCATCGTGCCGCTCTGGCAGGGGAACGTGCCCACCGACCAGAAGTCCGTGGAGAAATGGCAGGGCACGGCCCGAAGGGGCGCGTCCGCAGGCGGGTCGAGAAACACCCGCGCTCCCGCGGCCAGCGCCGGAAGGGCCTGGTCGAGGGAGCGCGCGACGACCACGCCTTCGGGACAGGGCACCCGCTGGTCAGGACCCTGAGGGACTGGCTTCGCGTCGTAGACCCAGATCGGATAGCGATTGGCGGTGTCCCCCACCTCCAGGGTCAGGTCCAGCCGGGTCGGCTGCCGGATGGACGCCAGCGGCACCTCCAGCGTCCCCGCCGGCGTCAGCCCGCCCGAGGGAAACGCCTTTGTCGCCAGGATCCCCGCCCGGTCAAAGCCCTCTCCCTGCAATCGCCAGCGCACCGGCCCGCGCAGGTCGCCGACGCCGTAGTTGGCCACCGTAACCTCCGCATGCATCGTCTCGCGGTTCAGCCAGGTGTAGCGCTCCAGCAGCGCCAGGGGCAGCTCGTCCCGGAAGAAGGCCGCAAAGCGCTCCGGGCGGGCGAAGCCGTAGGGCTTGGGGCGCAAGTGGCTGTTCAGCATGCCCACCAGCGCGGTACCCTGGCCTGGAAAATCCTGCAGGCCCAGCAGGACCAGCCCCGACATCCCCGGGGTGCGCAGCACCGCCTCCACCTCCGCCCGGTAGCACAGCAGCGCCAGCTCCCCCGTCGCTTCCACGCAATCCTTCCATATTGGCGTCAGCCCGCATTCGTCCACCCGCGCCTGTGCCCGGCGCAGGTTGGCAGGGTCGGTCACGCCGCGAAAGTCCTCCAGCTCGTCAAAGTCCGGCAGCACCTCGTACTGGCCGACCTCGAAGCCGAACACCGGCCCGGCATACGCCTGACGGAGCCGGGCCATCACGTCATCATAGTTTATCCGGGCAGATGGATACTGCCCGTTGATGTGCCCTCCGAGCCCGCCGCCGCTTGCCTCCGTGCCCGACATGGTTCCCCGCAGCGGCGCGCCGAAATAAGTGGAGGCGGTGTAGAAGTTGCTGCGGGGCTCGCCCTGAAGGACTGGCTTCGCGTCGCCCTGAAGGACTAGCTTCGCGTCGCCCTGAAGGACTAGCTTCGCGTCGCCCTGAAGGACTAGCTTCGCGTCGCAGCCCCGCTCGCCGTAGTGGACGTTGGAGCCGTTGGCATAGAGCCTTGTGTCGTCCGCCTCCCGCGCCAGCGCCAGCAGTTCGTCCATGCGCCGGTGTCCCAGGTCGCCCGCCGCCAGCTCGTTGCCCAGCGTCAGCATCACAAAGGACGGGTGGTTCGCGTATTCCCGCAGGATCTGCAGAAGCTCCCGGCGGTAGTAGGCCCACGCGGCCTCGGATTCCAGCGCGTCCCTGGGGTTCCAGTGGGAGAGCTCCGGCTGCATCAGCATGCCCAGCCGGTCCGCGGCCTCAAAGGCGGCCTCCGGCGGGCACCAGGAGTGAAAGCGCACCAGGTTGACGCCATAGGCCCTGTAGGTCTCCAGCATCTCCAGCCAAGCCCCGACGGTCATCGGCGGGTGGCCGGTCTCCGGAAAAACCGCGCAGTTGGTCTCGCCCCGCAGGAACACCCTGCGCCCATTCAGCGCCAGCCTGCCCGTGCCGTCATCGCCGAAGCGGCGCAGGCCGAAACGAACTTTTTGGGGCTCTGCTCCCTCCCCTAAAGGACTAGCTTCGCGTCGCCCCAAAGGACTTGCTTCGCATCGCCCTAAAGGACTAGCTTCGCGTCGCCCTAAAGGACTTGCTTCGCGTCGCAGTACAGCGGCCATCTCGCAGAGCTGTCCGTCGCCGATGTCCCAGCGGGGGACGTCCCCGGCAATGGGCAGCCTCGCTTTGATCTCATGCTCCCCCGGGGGGACGTCCACCGGAACCGCTGCCTCCCGCGCAAGGGCATCGGAGGTGATATGAAGGCTTCCCCGATACGCCCTCGCCGCGCTCAGGTCCACCCGCACGTCCAGCACCTCGTCCCGGGGATAGACCCGCAGGGCACGGATGAACACCGGCCCCTCGGTGCGCAGCGCGACCTCGCCCAGCAGGCCATTCCAGTTGGTCTGGGTCTCGTCGGTTGCAGCGGAGGCGTTGAGGATGTCCGCCCTGGGCAGGCCGGGATAGCTGTTATCCGAGAGCAGGACCAGTTCGGCCCTCCTGTGGACGCGCCCCGTCACCTCGAAGACCTGGGTCGTGCTCAGCGTGGGCGGCTCGAATGGGGCAACCTCCCTCCCGTCGATGAACAGCCTCAGGCAGCGGGCCCGTTCCACGTCGACAAAGGCCCTCACGTTCCCGGGAAGCTCAAAATCCAGGGTTCGGCTCAATCGAGCCTCGCCCTCAAAGGTGAACCGCCGGGTCAGCCGGGTGACGATGGCCTCCCCGGTTTCCTTTCTGCCGGCATCCCTGTGGCCAATGCCGGCCTCATCCAGCGTTCCGGGGATGGGGATGTCCCCTGCGAACCCGTCAACAGTTGCCCGCCAGATGCCCGCCAGTGATGCCTTCACGCGCCTCGCCTCCAACGATTTAGGTTGTCAGGAGAACCGTCCGAAACCACTGAAGAAATCGGGTTAAATAGATGAATCAGTAAGCAGGCTGGACAATTTGGATAATCTTTGAGACAAAAGCCTGAATAATACAAGAGACATCAGACAAAATGAAGGAAATGAGGGGCATTGCCGCCTCGTTTTCCTTCATTTTTTGCTCTACCAGCTTCG
>JAZOUD010000080.1:0-3289 GCA_045658005.1 Clostridia bacterium
CTGTCTGCGAAGCAGACTGAAGAGGTGTCCCCGTTACACCTCGTTCGTCTATTCCGATAGACGATCTTATCCCAGTGGGGACACCTCTTCCGACCCGCTGCGCGGCCCACCTTCCCCTCCAAGGGGAAGGCTTTTGGAGACCGCACAGCTTAAGTTGATGACATTGCCCCATTGGGGGAAGGCTTTTGGAAATCGCAGCTCAGCTATTCCCTGTTCCCTTGTCTTTTGGAAATCGCAGCTATTCCTGTTCCCTTGTCTCCCCGCCAAATCAGAATTTCCATGCCTGAACAGATACAATTCATCAAAACAAATCCCGGGGGGATTTGAACCACCATTCCTAATTCCTGGTTCCTAATCCCTAATCCCTAATTCTGAACACTTACCAGTATATCACAAAATGGCCGGTTCTCCAACAGCCTTCCCCCGTTGGGGAAGGTGGGCCGCCGCTTGCGGCGGGTCGGATGAGGTCCTCCCCTTACATTACGCCTCGCGCCTCTGTCCCAATAGACGTTGTTGCACCGACGCGAAGCTAGTCCTTTAGGGCGACGCGTAGCCAGTCCTTTAGGGCGACGCGTAGCCAGTCCTTTAGGGCGACGCGTAGCCAGTCCTTTAGGGCGACCTGAAGGCCGCCCTAAAGGACTAAGGAAAAATATATGCCTATCCCGGAAGCGTCACGGTAAACGTGGCGCTTTTTCCCTGCGCGCTCTCGGCGCGGATGTGGCCCCTGTGGGCCTCGACAATGGTGCGGGCGATGGCCAGGCCCAGGCCGTTGCCGGCGACGGCGCTGTTGTGAGACGGGTCCTCCCGGTAGAAGCGGTCGAATATCCTTTCCAGGTTTTCCGGCGCGATGCCCGGCCCGGTGTTGTACACGGTGATCACCGCGCCCCGGCCCTTCTGCATAAGGGACAGGCGGATCAGGCCGCCCTCGTTTGAATACTTCAGCGCGTTGCTCAGCAGGATTACCGCCAGCTGCTGCAGCATGGCCTCGTCACCCCGGATCATCACGCCTTCGGGCACGTCCGTCTCCAGCGTCCTGCCGGCTTCGAACACGGTGCTCTCGAAGGGCAGCGCCACGCCCAGCAGCGCCTGGGAGAGGTCGAAGCGCTTCATCTCGGCGGTGACCGTGCCCTTGTCCATGCGGGCCAGGGTCAGCAGGCTCTGCACCAGGCTGTCGGTGCGCCTGACCTCGGACTGGATGTAGCCCAGGTATTCGTTGGGCCCGACCTGCCGCGACAGCAGCTCCGCGTTGGCGGAGATGACCGCCAGCGGCGTCTTGAACTCGTGGCTGGCGTCCCAGACGAACTGCTTCTGCCGGTCGAAGGAGGCCTGCACCGGCTGGAGCATCCTGCGGATCAGCAGCCAGGCCCCAGCGGCCAGCAACAGCCCAGCCAGCGCCGCCACCAGCGCCGCGGCGCGAAGCATGCGCTCGGCGGAGAGGAACTCCAGCCGGGCGTCCAGCACGATCAGCAGCCGCGACGCGCCGCCTTCCCCATCGTCGATGAGGCGGTAGTACTGGGTGCCGATGCGGCCCTCACTGGTCCCCGCCGCCACCACAGCCTGGGCCATGGCCTCGACCTGCGCGTCGGTGTACAGGTCCGAGCGGTCGCTGGTCCACCCTGTAACGGTCCCGTCGCCGTCCAGGTGGATGGTGTAGGCGTTGGACAGGCTGGCCAGCGAATTTCCCCCGGGCATGTCGATGCCCGGACGCTGAGGCGGCGCCGCGTCGCCTTCCGGCTTCGGGGGCGGGGTTTCGTCCGCCGCGCCGGTTTCCCCCTGCGCCGGCAGGTCGCCGCCGCCGCGGTCCGCAGCTTCCCCGTCGGGCGGCTCGGGCAGTGTTTCCGAGGCCTCCCCCGGGCGCCGGCCTCGGTTTTCGCTGAGCACCGCCAGCGCCGCCCGGGCCGAGCTGTCGATGTTGCGCAGGTTGACCCCGTGGATGGCCAGCACGATGCCCGCCGTCACCAGCGCCAGCACGCAGGCCACCAGCAGCGTCAGGCGGCGTCGAAGGGTCTTAATCATGGCTCTCCTCCAGGCTGTAGCCCAGGCCCCGGGTGGCCTTCAGCTTCACCTGCGCGCCGATAAAATTCAGCTTCTTGCGCAGGAAGGACACGTAGACCTCCAGGTTGTTGTACTCGGCGTCGCTGTCGTAGCCCCACACCCGCTCGATGAGGGTCTCCTTGGGCAGGATCTGGCGGGGATTGCGCAGGAACACCTCCATCAGCTGGTATTCCTTCGCCCCCAGCTTCACCGACTGGCCGGTGGCGTCGTTTTGCAGCTTGCCCTCCCGCTCCGAGAGGGATATGCCCCCGAAGGACAGGCTCATCACCGGCGCGCCGTCGCCCCGCCGGGTGATCGCCCGCAGGCAGGCCACCAGCTCGCCCATCTGGAAGGGCTTGGGCAGGTAGTAGTCCGCGCCGCCCTCCAGCCCCCGGATGCGGTCCTGCAGGTCGCCCCGGGCGGTGAGCATCAGCACCGGCGTCCGGATCCCCCCGGCCCGCAGCCGCTCCAGCACGGCAAAGCCGTCCATCCCCGGCAGCATCACGTCCAGTATCACGGCGTCATAGCCCCCGGTCAGCGCGCACGCCAGCCCCTCCGGCCCGGTATACGCCGGATCCACCACAAAGCGCTCCTGCTGCAGCAGCCGACACACCGCCGCAGAGAGGTTTTTTTCGTCTTCGATCAGTAGTATGCGCATGGAAAGCCACTCCTGGTTTTTTTATTCGGTACAGGTATATGTTCAGGCGGGGAAATGCGGTAACCTAAAGGAACCAGGAATTAGGAATGGCACGTTCTCCAACAGCCTTCCCCTGTTGGGGAAGGTGGCAGCGCGTTAGCGCTGACGGATGAGGTCCCCGTTCCCCCAGCGGTAGCGTAAGTCAATCCACTTCTCTCCCGAAGAACGGCGAATGAAGCCCTCGTCGCCCTAAAGGACTGGCTTCGCGTCGCCCTAAAGGACTAGCTACGCGTCGATGCAACAACGTCTATTGGGGCAGAGGCGCGAGGCGTAACGTAAGGGGAGGACCTCACCCGACCCGCCGCAAGCGGCGGCCCACCTTCCCCGACGCGAAGCTAGTCCTTTAGGATTTAGGACACCGGGGGAAGGCTTTTGGAGAACCGGCCATTCCGCATTTCTCATTCCTCATTCCTCATTCCCCATTCCCCATTCCCCATTCCCCATTCCTCATCCCTAATCCCTAATCCCTAATCCCTAACCCCTAACCCCTACCAGTATATCACACCTGCCGCCAAAATCAAACGCACCCGCCCGAAAAAGGCGGATGCGTTTGATGTC
>JAZOUD010000081.1:0-86598 GCA_045658005.1 Clostridia bacterium
GCGTTCGTCCTGAGCCAGGATCAAACTCTGATGTTTAATCCTTTCCACTTGGTTCCCCTACTCGCCTCGGCTCGCCAAAGCCTCCGCTTTCTTGTTACCTCGTGGCGTTTTACTCATAGAATTCTGACTGTTTTCATCTCGCTTCCTCGCTCCTGCCTCTCGGCCATCCTCGCAAGTCTGCAAGATCTTGTACTCGTTTCCTCTGTATCGTTTTCAAGGTTCGCCGCTGCTCGCTCCTCAGGGTTTTTCGACCCTGTCTCGCTGACAGCTTTGCCAGTATAACGCAGACCGGGCGGAAAGTCAATGGTTGTTTTGGTTAATTACATTCAAATAACTTATTCCGGTATTTTTCTGTCACGAACACCGCAGCAGCGGCTGTATTTGCCGCCCTTCCAGGGCCCATTTCACGGTATCCGCCAGCATGTCGAAGCGGGCCACCAGGGAATTGGGCTTGCCCATCGGGTCATCCTGGGCGAAGGGCACGAAGTACAGGTTGCGCATCGCCAGCAGCTGGCCAATGTTCTTCGCGTTCTGGGCCAGGGCGTCGTTGCTGGAGACGGCGATCACCAGCGGCCGGCCGTTGCGCAGGTGGGACTTGGCCGCCAGCGTCACCGGGGTATCGGCGATGCCGCCCGCCAGCTTGGCCAGCGTGTTGCCGGTGCAGGGGGCGATCGCCAGGGCGTCCAGCAGCTTCTTCGGGCCGATGGGCTCCACGGCGTCCAGCGTCATTAGCGGCCTCTTGCCGGTAATGTCGGTGAATGTCGACACCGCCTCCGCTGCGGTACAGAAGCGGGTATCCGTGGAGGCGGCATTGAAGGACATGATCGGCGTCAGCGCCGCCCCGGTGGCCTTCAAAGCCCGCCACGCCTCGAACACCGCCTTGAAGGTGCAGAAGGAGCCTGTCATCGCGCAGCCGATGCGCACATCAGACAGCTGCATCATATTCCGCCCTCCTCTCGCCCGATCCGATCCATGGCGTTAAGGATCGCCTCTGCCGCGCTCTGGGGGCAGTACCTTCCCGGCAGCCCCGGCTCCCGCCATGCCCGCAGGCCGCGGTTCCAGGCTGCCCGCAGGTCGATGCCGTAGGGCGGGCTTGCGAGGTCGATGAGCATGGCGTCCGGGTCCACCTGGCCCAACGCCGTTCCGTCCAGCACCATTGCCGGGGCGGTGTTGAAGATGAGCTTGCGCCCGGACAGCGCGCCTGCGATGCGTGCGGTGTCCGCCGCCTCGGCGCCGCGCTCCACAGCCCGGTTCCGCCCGGCGGGCGTTCGGGAGGCCACTGTCACCCGCATGCCCAGCGCTACCAGCAGCTCCGTCAGCGCACGCCCGACCCGGCCCCAGCCGATCACCACGCAATTCATGCCGGCCAGCGCCCTGGTCGACGAGCGCATGGCCGAGGCCAACGCCCCCTCGGCGGTCAGGCGGGCGTTATCCCACAGCAGCGCCTCGTCCGCCCACAGGTCGATCACGCGCCTGTCGTCGATGTCCGGGTGACCGGGGCCGCAGGCGACGACCTTCGCGGAGTCCGAAACCACCTCCAGCACGTCCTCCAGCTTCAAATCCGATTTGGGCGGGCAGTTCATGACGACGGTATCCGCCTGGCCCAGCGCCGCCCTGTCCACGGACTTCACCCTGGGGCACACATTCCCTCCGTACATGCCCACCGATTCGCCCCGCTCCGACAGCAGCCGCGCCAGGTATTCAAACCGCGCGTCGCCGCCGATGATGATGGTTTCCATGCATCCATCCCCTTTCCGCCCCATCCTATGGTGGGAAGGGAGAAAGGGTGAATGAAGGGGCAAATACTGATTCATCGAGCTTTGCTCGATGAATCAGTATTTACCGCGCCGGAAAGCGGGCCTCGTGCGCTTTGCCGTCGTCGGCCATGAAGATGAAATCACTTTCAACAGGTTGGCCATCAAGGATAACGCACGCAGCTTCCCTATCGCTGACCAGGCGATACCGGCTCTCTCCATATTTCACCGTCACCGCCGCCCGGGGCCAATCGCCCAGCAGCGCGTTCAGGCGCACGGCGTTGCCCCGGCGCTCGTAGCCCAGCAGGGCGAATATCGCCTCGTACATCCAGCCCGCGGAGCCGGTGTACCAGGTCCAGCCGCCCCGGCCCCGCAGGTCGGGGTGGTCGTAGACGTCCGCGGCCATCACGTAGGGCTCCACCCGATAGACGAGCGCCTTATCCGGGCTGTCGGAATGGTTCCAGGGCAGCAGCATTTGCAGCGCCTCGTGGGCGCGGTTGGCGTCGCCCTGGCGGATCAGCGCCAGCAGCAGCCACAGCGCGCCGTGGGTGTACTGGCCGCCGTTCTCCCGCACCCCCGGCGGATAGCCCCGGATGTAGCCGGGGTCCGGCCCGAGGCCGTCGAAGGGCGGCGTCAGCAGGCGGATGATCCCCGTGCAGCGATCCACCAGCCCGTGCCAGGCGGCATCCATAGCCGCGCGGCAGCGGGCTTCGTCCAGCCCCGCCAGCACAGCCCAGGCCTGGGAGATGGCGTCGATGCGGCATTCCTCGCCGCTTGCGCCGCCCAGTATCGCGCCGTCGTCGCCGTAGGCCCGCAGGTACCAGCCGTCGTCCCAGCCGTGGGCCTCCACCGCCTGCCTGAGCGTCTCCGCCGTGCGCCACAGCCACACCCGGTCCTCGTCCACCGGCGCGACCCTGCGATAGCGATCGGCGCAGGCGATGGCGAACTGGGTCAGCCAGACGCTCTCACCCCTGCCTTTCGCGCCCACGCAATCCATGCCGTCGTTCCAATCGCCTGTACCCATCAGCAGCAGGCCGTGAACGCCTGTGCGGCAGGCCCGCTTGAACGCCCGCATGCAGTGGCTGTGCAGCGATTCCACCGCTGGCCCCGGCGCCATATCGCAGCAGATATCCGACGCCCCGTCGGGGATTGCCACATCCTTCAGGTAGGCGACGCGCTCGGACAGCACCCCGGCGTCCCCGGTGGCGACCACGTAAGCTGCCGCCACCCAGGGCAGGAACAGCATGTCGTCCGAGATCCGCGTGCGCACGCCGGTGAAGGGCGCGTGCCACCAGTGCATCACGTCACCCGCCTCGAACTGGTGAGCCGCGCAGCGCAGCAGGTGGGTGCGGACCCGCTCCGGCTCGTGGTGGATCAGCGCCAGCATGTCCTGCAGCTGGTCGCGAAAGCCCCAGGCCCCGCCGGGCTGGTACAGCCCCGTGCGGCCCAGCACCCGTGAAGCGCGGACCTGGTGGAGCAGGAAGCCGTTGGCAAAGGCGTTCAGCAGCCCGTCCGGCGTCTCGACGGCCAGCTTAACAGGCGTCCGCGCAGGCACAGCCGGCGCTTCGTCCCGCCACTGACTTATCCGCCGCAGGGCGGCGTCCCCGTTTCCCGACCAGCCCAGCGCAAGGCGCAGGGATCGCCGCCGTCCCCGCTTCAATCGCAGCGGCACGGCCAGCGTCGAACCCTCGCAGCACGCCAACGCATCGTCGGCGGCGAGCCATCCCGTGCCCGCCATCGCGCCGGTGGCCAGGCAGGCGCCTTCCGCCTGCCAGACATTCAGGGCCACGGCGTCCCGTGCGTCGGTACCCATCAGCCAGTTCACGCGTGTCTCCAGGCTGAAATCCTCTCCCTTCAGCCTCCGGTTTTCGACCGTCACGACGATCTGCGCCTCGGCCCGCTCCGGGTGCATTGACAGGCACACCTCCCCGCAGACGCGGTCGGTTTCCATCACATAGCAGGTGCAGCCGGGGTCGTGGATGACCTGAAAGGGCACCTGGGGCCGGTTCCCCGGCAGCAGGGACAGCGCCTCGCCGCGAAGCGCGTCCACCAGGGCCAGCCGGAGACCCCAGCCCTCGCAGAGGGCGTCGTTGCCGTAGGCGGTCAGGCGGCCGGAGCGGCTGTTGCCGCACCAGAAGAAGCCGCCGCCCCGCTCGGACAGCAGCATGCCCCCGGCGTCGTTGGCCAGTATATTGCACCAGGGCCTTGGCGGCAGGCGCTGGGGCAGGACGTCGATGACGTAGGCGCCGTCGTCGGCAAACCCGCCAAAGCCGTTGTCCGCTCGCCTGGGCAGGGGTTGGAGCCGGTTTTCACCAGCGTCCATCGGCGTCCTCGGCTCCCCTTTGCTTTTCGCGCGGTTCAGCAGCGCCTGGGCCTGGGCGTCGAGATCCCGCGCCCCGTCAAAAGTGACCGAAGCGAAGCGTTCCAACGCCCGCCGCTGCTCATCGTCCAGCGCAGAGCCGTCCAATATCCACACGCCGCCGGGCACGCAGCGCAGGCGGTTCAGGTGGCTGGCGGAGATCAGGTTTTCGAGCCTGTCCCGAACAGGCCGGTCATAGCTCACGCCGCCATCGTCCACCAGCACCAGGTCCGTCTCAAGGCCCATTGCCCGATAGAAGCCGTGGGCACGGATCAGCGACCGCGCCGGCCCTTCGTTACAGACATCGGCGATATGCATCAACAGCATCGGCCGGTCCCCGGAGATGCCCAACGACCAAAGCGCCTCCCTGGACGCGCCTTCCTCGCCCCGACGTTGGGGCCTTGCCTGCGCGGCCAGGCTGCCGTCCACCAGCAGCACCGTCATGCGCTGGAGCCGGTGGTGTTCCGCCGCGTCCAGCCCCAGGAAGTCCAGCAGCGCCCCGGCGCGAATCCCGGCCAGGCGCAGCGCGCGCCGGACCTGGCGGGATTGCCGCCAGCGCGCCATCCATTCCCCTGCGGACCCGTCCGTCTCCAGCAAGCCCATGGCAAACCACACCTGTGCCTTCTCTCCCGGCGCGAGGATCAGCGCCATGCGCAGCGCGCCCACCGGGTTCAGCGTCGCGCCGGTCCCGCCGGGCAGGGGCCTGGTCAGGGCGTCGCCGATGCCCGCGTCGCCATATCGTCCCGCCAGCTTCTCATAGTCGCATTCCCAGGTGAGCGCGCCCGGGCCCGCGGCCAGCATCGCCAGCCGGAGACCGGCCGCGCCGCGGCTGCCCGGTCGGCGCTCGAACAGCAGCCCGTCCGGCTCCACATGAGCGCCCTGCACGAACAGCCCCTGGAACACCGCGTGGGCCCGCCAGTCGGCTTCGCCGCACAGCGCCAGCGGCGCCACGTCCGCCACCGCGCATTCCGCGTTCGCCGCGCCGATATTCGCGATTTCAACCCGCTTGAGCAGGGTGCCGTCCTCCGGGCAGAGGCAGACATCCAGCGTCGCCTTCAGCCGGTTCACCCGCGCGAAATAGCGCACCGCCCCGGTTCCGTACATTGCAGGGCCGGCCAGCGGCGCGCGGCTGCCGTCGGAAGCGTCCACCAGCCAGACCCGGGCCATGTCCCGGCGATCCCGAAGCATGCCGAAGAAGCGGGTGACCGCCAGGTCATTCCGCCACAGGTGCAGCGCCCCGTCGTCGGTGCAAAGCGCCGTCATGCCCGCGCCATGGATCAGATGTGCCTCGATCCCGTCCGGGCTGCCCCGACGCGATCTGCGCTCAGGGGAAGCCGGGGGCAGTCGCGTGGGACGCCTGGAGGCGCTCCGGGGGGCGGCGGGACACGCCCGCTCCTCCAACAGCAGCGCGAGGGCCCGCGCCTCGGACCGCGCCATGAAGTCGCCTCGCAGCGTGTGGCCGGTGAGGGCCTCACACAGTGCGCACAGCGCCATGCCCTGGTGGTGGGCCATGTGGCTCATCACGACAGCGGGCGAGCCGTCCGGCTCCGACCTCAGATAGTCTGCCGCCTCGTAGAAGCCCCACGCGCCCGACCACCCCAGCCCCTCCATGCGCATCAGGTTTTCGGCGGACGGACCGGGGGCCACCAAAGCCGCCAGCGCCGCAGCGTAGGGTGCGACCACGCCCTCCACCGCCTCGCCGTCCAACGCAAGCGCCTTCAGGCCGAAGGCCCGGTACTGGTAGTTCATGGCGGCGTCCAGCGCGCAGTAGCCGGATTCGGACACGCCCCAGGGGCGCTTCAGCCGCTTTCCCTGGGCAATCTGCGCCGCCACCGCCGTCCGGACGCCCGTGCCCAGCAGCGTCGCAGGCGGCGCAGCGAAGAACAGCTCCGGCATCAGGTATTCAAACAACGTTCCGGACCAGGCCAGCGGGGCGACGCCCCCGCCCACCCGGGTGCAGGGCCGCCCCAGCCGCTGCCAGTGGCGCGTGGGCGCCTGGCCCAGCATCATCGCGGCAAAGCTGAGAATGCGGGATTCCGAGGCCAGCAGGTCGTAATGGGAGGCGCTGGCGCGGCCCGTCTCCACGTCGAAGCCGATGGCGAACAGATCCCTCTGACCATCGTACAGCGCGGCCAGGTCCATGCCCCGGGCCAGCGCGGTCATCCGCCTGGCCAGCGCGTCGCCGGTCTCCGGCGCGTTGGCGCACAGCAGCAGCGCCGCCGCCAGGTTGCCGCTGTCCACGGAGGAGACGTAACGGGGCTTCAGCGGGGCGAGGGTATCGATGTCGTACCAGTTGTAAAGCTGGCCGCGCCACTTCTCCAGCCGCTCAAGCGCGTCCACGGTAGCGGACATGCGCCGCCGCGCTTCCTCCACGCCCACAAGGCCCAGCCGCCGTGCCGCCAGACAGCTGAGCAGATACAGGGCGATGTTGGTGGGCGACGTGCGCCGGGCCGCGCCCACGGGCGGGTCCAGCTGCACGTTGTCCGGGGGCAGCGGACTGCCCTCCGGGGGCATGTTGTCCTCGAAGAAGCGCCAGGTGCGGCGGGCCAGGTCGCGGAGGGCGACCTGCTGGCGCGGGGTCAGCGGGACCTTTGCGTCGGCCTTCTCCGACGCCATGTCCCCGACCCAGCCCGGGCCGACCAGAAACAGCGCCATCAGCGCGATCAACGCCATCGGAAAGCGGGCGTACAGCAGGCCGGGGGCAAGCAGCAGCGCTATAGCGACACCGGGCCAAAGGGATACGCAGTCCCGTTGCTCCTCCGCGTCGGCGGCGGTCACCCATTGCAGCAGGCGCTTCCCGGAGACCGCCAGCCGCCACAGCGTGCGGCCCACGGCGTCCAGCGCATTGTACGCCGTCAGCGGCAGCAGCGCCAGCCGGGCGGTGGCCCTGCGCCACTTCAGCGGGTCGCCGCCGCCAATATACAGCATCGGCTCCAGCCAGGCCAGCCCCAGCGCCGCCGCCAGCGCCCAGTCCCGGCCCGTCCACGCGCCACACAACACGAAGGCCAGCAACGCCGGCGGCCACAGCGAGCGCACGAGGTTGTCAAGCATGCGAAAGCGATCCGCCACGCCGAGGTGGACCCTGCGGGAGAGCATCACCGGCAGCAGCTGCCAGTCGCCCCGCGTCCAGCGGTGCTGGCGGCGCAGCGTCGAAGCCGGCGTGGCCGGATGGCCGTCGTACAGCGCCACGTCGCCCACAAAGCCGCCCCCGGCCAGCGCCCCCTCGGCCAGATCGTGGCTGAGTATGCGCCCCTCTGGCAGTTGCCCCTCCACCCGGGCCTGGAAGGCGGCCACGTCGTAGATGCCCTTGCCCCCATAGATGCCCCTTCCCGTCAGATCCTGCCACAGGTTTGAGACGCAAACCGGATAGGCGCTCACGCCACCCGCCCCGGCAAACAGCTCCACGAAGCCGTTGACCCGGGCGGAGGGCAGCGTCTCCATCCGGGGCTGCAGCACCGCATGCCCCCGGTTATCCCGGGGCCGGTTCAGCGGATGGGCCATCGCGCCGATCAGGCGTCGCAGGTCGTCCGGCAAGGCGCGGGTATCTGCGTCCAGGGTGATCACGTAAACGAAGCGCCTCTTCAGCCTGTCACAGGCGCGTCCCTCGGCATCGAAGGCCGCCTCTGCGCCTTCCCTGCCCAGCAGCAGCCGGTTCAGGTCCATCAGCGCGCCGCGCTTGCGGTCCCGGCCCATCCACACGCCGTCCGCATCCAGCAGCGTCCGGCCTCGCACCAGCAGGGCATACTTCTCCCGGCCTGCCCGGGCATTCAGCTCGGACACACAGGCGCGGGCCCGATCCAGTATCTCCCCGTCGCCGGGCATGTGCGCCTGCAGCGCGTCGGCCAGGTCGCCCAGCAGCAGATATTCGATGTTATCGCTCTTATCCAGACAACCCAGGGCCTCCAGCTGGGCGCAGACGTCCTCCGCCCGCCGGGGCGAGGACAGCAGCACCGGCATCGTCACCAGCGTCCGGCAATCCCCGGGCACTTCATCCATTGCCAGCTTCAGAAGCCGCGCCGGCGGCGCAAGGCGGGGATACAGGCGACCCGCCAGCAGGTCGGCGGCCCCCCAGCCCAGCACGGCGCAGGCCGGCCAGAGCCAGGGCGTACCGGCACAGGCCGACAGTGCCAGCGCCAGCCCTGCCGCAGTCATGCCTATGAACAGAACGGTTCCATGCCCCGACGGGTCCGGCGTCAATCGGCGCAGCCGTACGCCGCCCCGGTCCAGGCGATCGAGCAGCGCCCGTCGTCCCGCGTCGTCGTACAGCCACCAGCAGACCTCATGGCGAATGCCCTCCCCCGCCCGAGCAGCGTCCACGGCAGCCCTGGCCACCGAGGGCTCCGGCAGCTTCAGTTTTTTCGCAATGTGGGCCACCTCCCGGCGCACCGCGGCCCTTGAATCGTCGTCCATGCGCGGATAGGTGCCCGACGCCTCGCGGGACAGGGTCTGCTCCACCCGGGAGAGGGACTGGAAGCAGGCCTGCCAGTTGAGCGCGTCGACCATGTGCCGCGCGGCCAACAGGTTTTCCAGGCGCATCAGAAGACCGGCTTCCCCGGCCTGGGCCCGGACGACGACCGCCCGGGGGGACAGGGCGCGACGGGCGAGGGCGGCCTCCAGCCTGCGCCGCGCCGCAGGGCTGTCCGCCTCCCCTGCCCGCTTCAGCGCCTGGGCCAGGAAGGCGTCGTCCCTGGAATCGAGCCCCCCGACCGGCCACCGCACCCATCTGTTCGCGCGGGCCCGCTGCTCGGCCCGCGCCACGATGGCCGCTGCCGTGCGCCACAGGGCCTCTCCGATCACGATCCGCAGTGCCGCGGACGTCGCCCACAGCTCGGCTTCGGTCAGCGGTTGAAGGGCGTCCAGTTCAATCAGCGCCTCCGTCAGGCGGCTCTGGGTCAATACGGCGTCGCCCTCGCACAGCGCCTGAAGCGCCACATGGAGCCTGGGCCTGCCCGACCAGGCGGGCAGGCGCGCGCCGCCCTCCGAGGCGGCACGGGCAATGCAAGCTTCGATCATCGGCGCCTGGGCCTCCAACAGCGCCAGCGCCGTGCCGGAGGCGTTCTCCGACCGGCGCAGCTTCGCCGCCGCGTCCAGCCGCCCCGAAAGTCCGACACGGGCGCGCCTTGAAAGGCACAGCCTGGCCGTGCCCCTGACAGCATACCGCGCCGCCAGGGCGCGCATCAGCGCCGCGTCCTGGCGATTGTCGCGTTCGTCCGATTGCCCTTCCGCCTGAAACAGGTCCATATATGATCCTCCATTGATGACATGGAATTGCCTTTCCCAAGTATGAACCTGTTTGGCATAAAAAATACGGGAAACCCCGTTTCAAGGGCTCCCGTCAATCGGCATATACTGTACGGTTACTCGTTCTCGTCACCCAGCTCGGCGCGACGGCGGCGGATGTTTTTGCAGGCCTCCGTCAACTCGTCCTCCACCGAGGAGAGCAGCTGGTAGGCGTCGTGCTGGGCCTTGAGGCGCACCTCGCTGGCCTCGACACGGGCATCATTCTTGATGATGCGGGCCTCTTCCCTCGCCTGACGCAGGATCTCGCTCTCGTCGATCATATGGTCGGCGCGCTCCTGAGCGTCCTCCAATATGGCGCGGGCTTCGTTTTCAGCGTCCAGCACGCGCTGCTCGGCATCCTCCCTGGCGCGGTCAAGGGCAGCGTTGACCCGCATCTCGGCGGAACTGATGCGGTTCATGGCCTTGGTTTCAGCTTCGTTCATGATGCGCTCCTGTTCGGAATACATCTGAAGGCCATACTGCACGGCGTCAGGCAGGTTTTTTTCCATGTCGTCGATTATCATCAGGCATTTTTCCGCGTCGATGATCTTCTTGCCGGTCAGCGGCACGCTCTTGCCGGCATTGATCGCCGCGCGAATATGCTTGAGAAGCTCGAGGAAATAACGCATGTCATTGACTTCGTCCATCTGGCGCGCCTGTGGGGTTTCGTTGGTTTCCTGCGCCTCTTCCTCGTAGAACTTTTCCTGATCCATCGTTCAGCCTTCCTTTCCGCACCCGGCCGCCGCCTGATGCAGCTTAGTCTGCCCGGGTTCACCGGTTTAATCCTCATCTATAGGGTATCATGGCGGTCCACGTCCTCCGCTGAGCGAATCTCGGCGAAATCCACCGCCGTATCGCCGTACTGCCGGGTATCGAAGACATCCACGGCCCGGGGCAGCGGGATCTGCGCGCCCCTGTGGCGCTCCATGACGATCAGGCACCCCGGCGAAAGCATATCCGCCTTCATAAGCCGCGCCAGCGCCTCGCCATAGGCCTCCGTCATGCGATAGGGCGGATCCAGGAAAACCAGGTCGAATATCCGGCCCTCCAGCGCGGCGATGGCGCTGCGATAATCCTGGTTGATGATGTGCACGCGCAGTTCAAAATCGTCCTTCAGCACATTGCGGGCATTGCGGTCGATGGCCTGCCAGGCCTGGCGCGAATTGTCCGCGATGACGGCGCTCTCGGCCCCTCGGCTCAACGCCTCGAGCGCCAGCGCGCCGCTGCCGCCGAACAGATCCAGTACCCGTGAATCCATCACGCGGGCGCCGATGATGTTGAACAGCGCGCCCCTGATCTTGTCCGACGTCGGGCGGGTTTGCGCCCCTGAAGGCGCGAAAAGCGGCCTGCCCTTTGCCTCTCCGGATATGATACGCATAGCTTCACCTATGATATTGCCCAAATTATATCATAATTGCGCAATAATTGCAATCGGTTTTTCGAAAAAATATCAAATTTCAGGCCGCTGGGACCTGGGCGTGGCTTTTTTGCGCGCCACGCGGGATTTTGCCTTGGCCCTGCGCCGTCCCTCGGCCATGGCTTTTTCCGATTTTGCCCACAGCTTTGGGCCCTGCATATAGCCCGCGAAGGTGCAAAGCGGCAACACGAATGGTGAGATCATCAGCACCGCCACGACCGGCCCCGTCAGGCGGTCGAAGGTCTGGCTGAAGGGCAGCATCGCCGGCCAGAAGGGCAGGGCGACCACCCAGGATACCAGCCGCATGATCACATTTGCCGGATACAGCTTCAACAGCGACAGCACAATGTAGACGCAGCCCACGACATAGGGCACCAGCGCAGAGGCCAGCACGCCCTTCACCCCCGTGGACATGCTCCATGCCCGCTTCTGCACCTTTTCGTCCACCTGGCCGTAGGAGGGGCTCTGCGGATCCTGGGCCTTTTCCACCGTCTGAAGGATGCTGCAGGCCTCGTGCCCGAAGCCCATGCCCTGGCGATACGTCATGAACAGGGCGCCCGCCAGCAGGATCAGTCCCAGCACCATCCAGGGCGTGGTGCCCAGCCCGAACAGTGCCAGGTTCACCACGATCAAGAGGATCAGCGTGACGGCGTTGGCCTTCCACATATCCATTGTGCTCATGTTACAATCTCCTAATCGACGACTTCCACGGGGATACGCGCCGCAAAGCCCAGCATGATCTCGTAGGGAATCGTTTCCGCCATCTCGGCCAGCTCGTCCGGCGTGATGCGCTGATCCCCCTGGGCGCCCAGCAGCACCACCTCGTCGTCCAGGTCCACGCCGGGGATGTCTGTGACGTCCGCCATCACCATGTCCATGCAAACCCGCCCGATCAGCGGCGCGCGCTTTCCACGCACCAGAACCGACGCACGGTTGCTGAGGATGCGGGGATAGCCATCGCCGTAGCCGATGGGCAGCGTCATCACCAGCGTATCCCGCGCGGCGATGAAGGTCCGCCCGTAGCCCACCGTATCCCCCGCCGCGATCCACTGCAGGCGGATGGGCCGGGTGACGAGGGTCTGGGCCCAGGTCAGTTCCTTCGCCAGCTCGGGTACGCAGCTGCCGTACAGCACGATGCCGGGCCGAACCATGTCGTATTGCAGCGCCGGGTTCAGCATGGCGGTGGAGGCCGCCGCGTGGGCGATGGGACTGAAGCCCGTATGGCGGACCGCAGCAAGCGCCTCCGAGAAGCACCAATTCTGCCGGGCCGTAAATTCCGGGTCGGTATCTGCCACGCAGAAGTGGGTGAAGATGCCCTCCATCTCCACGTCCGGGCAGCGCCGCCACCAGGCCAGCATGGCGGACAAGTCCTCTTCGCCCCGCACGCCGACGCGGGACATGCCGGTGTCGATCTTCAGATGCGCCAGCGCCCGCCTTCCGCAGCGAACGGCCTCATCCTGCATGATTTCCAGCATCCGGGGCGTGTATACCGCCTGGGACACCCCGGCGCGCACCGCCCGGCGCAGTGAAGCCTCGCCCGCGCCGCCCAGCACCAGTATCATGCTGTCGATCCCGGCGCCGCGTAGCACCTCGGCCTCCTCGACGATGGCCACCGCGAAGGCGTCGGCCCCGGCGCCCAGCAGCTTTTTCGCCGTCTGAACGCTGTCATGGCCGTAGGCGTCGGCCTTGACCACGCACATCATGCGCACCCTTTCGGGAATGTAGGCGCGGATCGCCCTGGCGTTGGCGGCGATGGCGTCGGTGGATATCTTCATGATCGTGGGTCTCAAGGTTCTGCCTCCCCCGCCGTTTCCGGCGATTTGATGCCTTGGCGGAGGGACGGAACCGGCCCTATACCTCCGCTGAATATACATTATATATCAATTGTGTCCAAATTGCAATAAGAATGTCCAATTGTCGTCATTTTTAATGTTTGCTTATTGCAAATCCACGACCGGGCGTGTATACTGTAGTATATATGCGGTTTGCGTGTGGAGGTAGTCTATGGCCATTCGGGATTTGATGAACAATTATTTTTACGGCAAGCAGGGCAAGGGCGACTATACCGTGGCGGATATGCCCCAGAATCGCCTGGCGCTCTTCGGCGAGGTGTTGAAGGTGCGCTGGAGCGGCCTGTTTGGGGTCAACCTGTTGTACATGGTCACATGGATCCCCGCCATCGTATGGACCTTTTTGAACGTGCTGGCGCTGTACAACCTGCTCAACGCCGAGGCGGGGGTATCCGGCGACGACATCATCGGCCTGATGAACACCTGGCTGATGGTCATGATCCCCTGCATCGCCATCACGGGGCCCTTCAACGCGGGCGTGACCTACGTGCTGCGCAACTGGGCCCGGGACGAGCACAGCTTCGTGCTCAGCGACTTCAAGGACGCCCTGAAGGCCAACTGGAAGCAGGCGCTGGTGATCTCGCTGATCGACGGCGTGATGCCCTTCCTGGTGGTGACCTGCTGGCGCTTTTACAGCGGCATGCTGAGCCAGAGTATGATCTTCATACTGCCCGCGGCGCTGACGCTGCTGATGGGCGCGATCTGGACGCTGGCGAGCATGCTGGCCTACCCGATGCTGATCACCTACCAGCTGAAGACCCTGGACGTCATCCGAAACACGGTGCTGATGACCGTGGCAAAGCTGCCCTTCGCGCTGCTGATCAAGCTGGCCACGCTGGTCGTTCCCGCCCTGGCCTACGGGCTGATGGCCATGATCCCGAACATCCAGATGCAGATTCTGATGGTGGTGGTGCTGCTGTACCTGACCTTCATGGTGGCCTTCAACAAGCTGATCACCGTTTCCTATGCCAACTGGCTGTTTGAAACCTACCTGAACCCGAGGATCGAGGGCGCGCGCACGAACATCGGGCTGCGCCCGGAGAACTGGGACGATGTGACCTACATTCCGGAGGACGACGAGAAATGACCGCCCTGGAGCTGCTCAGTCCCGCCGGGGACATGGAGTGCCTGCGCGCGGCGCTGCGCTTCGGTGCGGACGCCGTCTACGTGGGCGGGCCGAAGCTGCAGCTGCGCGCCGCGAACGCCGGCTTTTCGATGGATGCCCTGGCCCTGGCCGTGAAGGAAACCCACGCCCTGGGCCGCAGGCTCTACGTGACCGTCAACGCTTTTCCCGCCAACGACGAGCTGGATGCCCTGGGCGACTACGCCCAGGGCCTGTTTGCGCTGGGCGTGGACGCCGCCATCGTGGCCGACCTGGGTGCGGTGGCGGTGATGCGCCGGGCCGCGCCAGGCCTGCCCATCCACATCAGCACCCAGGCCAACTGCCTGAACTGGGCTGCCGCCACGGCCTGGTACGAGCTGGGCGCCAGCCGGGTGGTGCTGGGCCGGGAGATGACCCTGGAGCAGATCGGGCAGCTGCGGGCGAAAGTCCCTGCCGCGCTGGAGCTCGAGGCCTTTGTGCACGGGGCGATGTGCATGGCCTGGTCGGGCCGCTGCATGATCAGCGCCTACCTCACAGGGCGCAGCGCCAACCGGGGAGGCTGCACCCAGTCCTGCCGCTGGCGCTACCATCTGGTGGAAGAAAAGCGTCCCGGAGAGTTTTTCCCCGTGGAGGAGGACGACCGGGGCACCACCATCCTCAGCTCCCACGACCTGAATTGCCTGGACTTCCTGGACCAGATCGCCGCTGCCGGCGTCACCTCCTTCAAGATCGAGGGGCGAATGAAGTCGCCCTACTACGTGGCCACGGTGACCAACGCCTACCGGCAACGGCTGGACGGACTGGCAAACGGGACGGCCAGTAGCGAATTCCTGGCCCTTATGCAGCGGGAGCTGAACGCCGTCAGCCACCGGACCTACGCCAGCGGCTTCTATTTCGGCCAGATGCGGCGTCACGCCCCCGACGACGGCGTCTACCGCCAGGATTGCGTGTTCGCGGGCGTGGTCAGGGAGCGCCTGGACGGCGGCCGGGTGCGGGTGCAGCTGCGCAACCCCATTCGCAGGGGCGACGTGCTGGAGATACTCTCCCCGGGCAGACTGGGGCGCACCCTGGTCGCCGAAGGCCTGACCACCCCCGACGGCAGGGCCCTGGCGCAGGTGGTGGAGCCCATGGTCCTCTTCGACATGGACGCCCCTCCGGAGCTGGCGGACGGCGACATGCTGAGAAAGCGCATCTGAAGCATGCAGCTTGTGACGACATTGCAAACAATATCTTACAATTGGGTTCAGAATCGCCATGCTTGTTGCCTTTTCCCCGGAGCCATGATATAATATATGATATCATTTTGCACGCTTCTGAATGGAGGGAAACGGATTGGACAAAAACGAACGCGATAATGACAGATCCGTGCGCCTTGACAGGGACACGCAGATCAATGTCGTTGTTAATAACGCCGACGCTTCCGAAGAAACGATCAACATAGGGCGCATCATACAGAATTTCAAAGCGAAAAAACGCATATATGTTTGGGTGGTGCTGCTGTGCCTTGCCGCGGGCGTCTGCCTGGGCCTGCTGTGGTTTCAGGTTACCAAAAAGCCGCTGGAGGTTTCGTCCGTTGTGACGCTGAATTACGATGTTCCCAATGTGCTTTTTGATCCGGAACAGGAGGTCAGCCCCCTCAATCCGCTGACCGTCCCCGTCACGGATCTGACCTCTCCGGACGGCACCGCGCTGGATCTGAACCAGATCACGAGCTCCCACGTCCTCAAGGAAGCGCTGGACGGCCTGGAGCTGTCCCACCCCGTGACGCTGGCCAATCTGCGCAGCAATATCCGCATCAACAAGATCCTCACCGAGGACAGCCGCCGCCAGCAGGAGGTCGCGGCCAGCATGATCCAGGACAAGAACAACGCGGCCTACACGCAGGTTCAGGAAATCATGCTGACCTACAACAACCAGTTCGTGGTCTCCCTCACCAACGGCTTCGGCGACGAGGATTCCCGGGTCAAGTATGAGCTGACCGATTCCGAGCTTCGCCTGATACTGGATCGCATCCTCGCGGCCTACAACGATTACCTGGTGAACACCTACGCCGACCTGATGCTGCCCGACGACGAGGTCTCCATCATCGATACGGAAAATCTGGACATCCTGGAGAGCCTGGATCTGCTGCGCACAGCGGTCACGAACCTCCATGACTACTGTGACGCCAAGCCGGACGCCGTCAAGGCCTACCGCTCCTGGCGCACAGGCCGTTCCCTCACAAACTTGATCGCCAGTCTCGACCTGGCCCGCGATGTGAACGTCGATTACCTGTACTCCTTTGTCTATACCAACAGCATCGTCAAGGATCGCGACACCATGATCGTCAACTACCAGTATCAGCTGCGCAACGCCCAGGCTGAGCTGGATGTGATCAACGAAAACATCGCCACCACCCAGACGATACTGGACAACTACAAAAATGACCAGATCTTCGTCTCCATGCAGGAGAGCGACACCACCAAGTCCACCCAGACGACCACGGACTACTACAACAATCTGATCATCCAGCAGGCGGGAAATTACGAGAGCGCTGCCGAACTGGAAACGAGGATCGTCGACCTGCAGGACAAGCTGGACAACCTGGATGCCAATACCGCGCAGCAGGATATCGACGAGGCCAACGCCGAGCTGGCCAATGCCGTCGAGGTGTGCAAGGATAACTACGACATGATCTACGCGCATATGGAAGAGATCATCAACAGCCCCTTCTATAAAACCTTCGCCAGTCACACCACCTCCCAGGGCAAGACCGAGAGCTTTATCACCGCCTCAATGAAGAAGGTGCTCATCGGCGCCGTCGCGGGTCTCGTGATCGCGTTCGGCCTGTGGTTCATCAGCGCGCTGGCGCCCGAATTCAGAAACAAGAAGGAGAAAGAACTCCCCGAAAAGGAGGTGACTGAAGAATGACCGCGAAAAAGACGCACTGGCTCCGTTCGAGCATCATCATCCTTGTGATTTGTGGCATTGTCGGGCTTGCGCTCACGTCGTACCTGTTCTTCAGCAAACCCAGCCCCACCTCGGCGAACGCCACCATCGTATTCACCTTCGACGGTGCCGCTGACGGCATCGCCCCCAACGGAGTGGCCTTCGACATCTCGGATATCGCCAGGACAGATGTGCTGTCCACCGCACTGGAGGAGGTCTCCATGCAGGACAGGTACACCCCTGAGCAGCTTCAGGACTGCCTGGTGGCGCGGGGCGTGTATCCCGACGACATGGCCCGGCAGGTGACGAACTACGAATCCCTCTTGAATTTCACCGCCAATCGTGAGGCGACCGTCACCACCTTCCATCCGACGACCTTTGATATCGCGCTGTACAACAACTTCGACAAATCCATCAGCCAAGAACAGCTCACCGCGCTGATCAAGGCCATCATGGCTTCCTATAAGGCCTATTTTGCAAAGACCTATTCCAACGGACTGCAGGAAGAAGACACGACCTTCGTGCTTGAAAAATACGATTATCCCCAGCAGCTGGAAATCATACAGTCGCGCCTGACCGCATTGACGGATTACGCCCAGCGCATGTATGAGGGACAGCCCACCTTCCGCCACGACGGATACGGCTTCAGCGATATCAATGTGCGGCTCAACAACCTGATCGCCAGTGACATCGCCCGCCTGAACGCCGATCTGACGATGAATGCCCTGACCCGGGATACCGCCCGCCTGCTGACCCAGTATCAGTTTGAGATCAGGGACCTGAGCAATCAGCTGGACAAGCAGAACGCGCACCTCGAGAAGCTGGACAAGTTGATCGATTCCTACCAGAAAAACGAGATCATCTACCTGAGCACCGCCGATTCCCTGACCAAGATCGACGGCAATTCCTCCAGGACCTACGATTCCCTGGTCAGGGAGCGCAAGAGCGTCGCCGACGGCATCACGGGAATCAACTCCCAGATCGCCTCCTACCAGCTGAAGCTGGGCGACCTGATGAAGGACCATGAGAGTTCTGTCAAAGCCACACCAGTCAGTGAGCCCGCCGGTTCTGAGGATTCCGAAATCGCGGCAGATGACGCGGCGACCCCAAAAGAGAGTACCGGCATTGACACCAGCGAAGCCCAGGCTGTGGTGGAAATGACCGAAGAGGAGATCGCCAAAGCCGCAGCAGAGGCCGATCGCCTGGCCCGCGACCAGGTCAGCGCGCTGGAGAAAAACATCTCCGCGCTGGTCACCAAGAGCGAGGCGATCATCAAGGATTTCCACAACCTGCTGGATGCCTTCAACGCCCAGGAGATCAACGATCTGACTGTCACCGTCACAGGGTACAGGTACAATCCCCCCAAGGTCCTGTCCGGCGCGTTCATCAAGGCGGCGATCAAAACCGCCGGCCCCGTCTGCGCCATCGGCTTCATGCTCTGCATGGTGCTGATCATCATCAGCCGCAAGCGCGAAGAAAAGCAGGCGACCAGGGAATAACCCCTTCTTTCAAAACGTGACGCCCTCTCGCGATATTTGTCGCGGGAGGGCGTCACGTTATACCCCGATACGTCTCCGGTCGCCGATCCGGACCAGGCCCCAAAATCGTCTGACCCCCAACCGGCGCAGCGCTCTACTGCTACACCGACCGGGAGTCAGTGGTTTTCTGTTGTGTTCCGGCCTTGCCGGTAGTCCTATGCTATCAAACAATTATGAACCCGTCATGAACTCAGCGGGGTAAATATTCGCCATTTTATCCGGCTTGAGCGCGCATCCCCGGCAACGTCCTCCTGGCGCGGGGTTTGCGCTTCACTTCTCCATTAACGCCTGCCAAAATCCTTGATGATCACCATCTCGATCCGGTCGCCCTTGACGCCAACGACCACGTCGTCGGCCAGCTTGCCCACGATGGATTTTTCCAACTCGTTCCAGGCTTCCCCGGCATCCTCATCGATATTGCGCTGCTCCCCCAAGCCGTTGCGATAGGTCTGAAGCGTCCAAATGGGCACCATGTTATCCACGGCCAGGCTGCCGACCTCAGCGGGGTTGACGATCCCGTACCTGGCCACTTCGCGGCCATAGTCGTTCATGGACCGGCCGAAGCTGTGCATCGCGCCGGAGAGCACGTCTTTAAGCATGCCCATAAAGCCCTTCGCGGCGGCATTCCTGCCCGTGCTCGACACGGAGAGCAGCTCCTCCCGCCGGTCGGCGTTCATGTCCGCGGTGGCCTGCAGGTGAATCTCGCAGCGCCTGCCCTCGGCTTCAAACCAGAGCTGTCCGTAAAATTCCTCCACCATGGCCTTGACCATGCCCAGCGTCTCCTCGGTCAGAAGCTCCAGGCGCAGGGTATCATGCCTGTCCAGGCCGAGTTCGCGGGCAAAATCCTCCGTCGAATACCGGGCTGCCGCCATGCGTCCGGCATCGCTGTTGAGCATAAACACATCCGATTTCATCCGTATAACCTCCTATTTCATGTCCGTCCTGTATCCGCGTCGTCATCAGACACCGCCACCGCAGCGGTTTCAATCATGTCCAGCTCGTTTGTGATCCCATCGCCCTTGTTGGGGTTGATGAACGAATAGACCAGATCAGCAGTAAAGCAGGCCATCAAAATCAGGCACACGCACACCAGCAGCCTGGGCTTCAGCCGCATCGTCATCGCGTCAATGGCGGGCACCAGCAGGTAAACCGCCATCATACCCCCCAGCATGAACACCACCAGTCCCTCGCCGCAGATCCTGCCGTGCAGGTTCAGGAAATAGCCTGTGTAATCCCACCAGCGCATGCCGGTGATCTGCTCGGTGACGAAGGAGGTCATGTACTCCACGAAGCCGCACAGCACGATGATGGCCAGCGCTTCCAGCACAGGCTTGGAGCGGAACCGATTCAACAGTACGGCGATCATCACCACCCCGAACCCGTATATGGGCAGCCAGGGTCCGTGCAGCATGCCCCGGTTGGAAAATTGGCCGAAGCGAATCAGGTTCAGGGCCACCTCCCACACCCAGCCTACTATACAGAAGGCAAAGAACACCATCACCAGTGTCCAGACTGTGCAGGGGTTCAGGTAGCTGATGTGGCCCGCGATGCTGGATTGCGACTTGTCCCAAAGGGGGTTCATGCGGCGGGGATAGGCCCTGCCGTTCATCTCCAGGCGCTCAACCGACGTCTGCCGGCGCAATCCCGCCTGGCGTCCGTAGACCTTCTTTTCCTCGATGGTCCCCATCCAGATGCCGAAGTTCCGGGCGAAGAGGCGCTTTACCGGAGGCAGCTCCACGATGTCCTCCATGATGATGTTCTCCGTGCGAGCGATGTCGGCATAGCGTTCGCGCAGCGTATCGGCATCTGCAGGTTGGTACAGGCAATCGTCGTTCAGCTGCTCCACGCCCTCGATCCCCCGCCGCTTGGCCTCCGCGCGCACCGCGGTGTAGTATTCGGTATAGCTCGCCACGCGATAGGGCACGCCCCACAGCACGTCCACCGCCCCGAAGGTCACGAAGCCCAGCACGAACCAGCCCAGGAAGGACAGCTCCAGCTTGCAGCACTCCCACTTGTGGCCGTCCATCATCCGCCGGGACAGCAGGATGGCGTCCCTGGGCTTGATATCCGGATTTTCGGCCACGATGAAGGGCACCAGGAAGTAAGAGTAATGCTTGATGATGCCGCCCACGATCGTCAGGTACCAGAGCGACTCATAGACGGTTTCCAGCAGCAGCGTCAACGCCGCCCGCCTCCAGCGCTTGACCAGTCGGATGTGTAGCAGATGGATCGGGGGAACAATCTGATAGCGCCGCGCCTCCAGCGTGCCCCGGCGCAGCACGGCCCGATAGGCATTGCGCAGAAAGGCCCATACCGCCAGATACAGCAACAGTCCGCCCAACACCAGCAGCATCGAGGAGACCTTCTTCGTATGGATCGCGCTGTGCACTGCTGTGCTGATCATGGCGACCACGTTCCCCGAGCTGACGTTGTTCACCAGCGCGGCCAGCACGCCCCGCTGGCGACCCAGGACCGACCTGGCGCTGTTGGCCTGCTTGATCAGCGCCATGCGCTCGGCTGCCTTTATATTGCCGGCCTCGATGTTGTCGTCGATGACGTCGCTCACGACCTTGCGCCAGACGCTTCGACTGTTGCCGATCCCTATGCCCTCCAGCGCGACCTGGATCTGCCTGCCCCTGAGAAACTCGTACCAGGTCTGGGCGTTGTTCAACACATTGTTGAACTCGGTGCCCACGAAGATGGAAATGGCGCACAGCAGGGTCAGCAGCACATAATGGCGCTTGACACAGCCCCGGGCATTCTGTCGGATTTGCTTCAGGTCAATCATCGGGTCATACCCCTATCGTTTGAATTTCAGGTTGACGACGGACACCTCGCTGTCGGTGCCCACCCGCATCGGCGGGCCATAGTAGCCCACGCCGGCAGTGACCACGGTCTGCAGGTCGTGTATCCTGGCATAGCCCCAGGCGTTTTCGTTGAAGAAGGGCACCACCAGGTTTCCGGGGAACATCTGCCCCGCGTGGGTGTGGCCGCAGAGGGCCACGTCCGCGCCGGCCTCCTTCAACGCCTTGAACTCCTTGGGCTCGTGCTCCAGCACCACCACGGGCAGGCTCTGGTCGACGCCGGACAGCAGCTGGGCCGGCGTCATGCGATTGGTGGTGCCGTCTCCGGCCTTTTCGCCGTCCACGCGGCCCGCCAGCTGCACGCCGCCGATGTCGACCACCTGATCGTACAGCACAGTAAAGCCGCAGTCCTTGAAGAATTCCTCCATCCGGGCCGTGCGGAAGGCCTGGCTGATGGGCGAGATCGGGAAGCCGCCGAACAGGGTCTCCTCGACGTCATGGTTCCCGTACACCGCGCAAACGCCATACTTCGACTTTATGCCCCGAAGGGCCTCAGCGTACTGCTCCGGATGGGCCAGGCCCTCGTAGCTGCTGGTGAAGATATCGCCGGCGATCACCACCGCGTCGGGCTGCTCGGCGTTGATCAGCTCCACCATGCGCTGGGTGGTGGCCAGCTTTGAATTGACGCTCAGGTGCAGATCCCCGATCAGCACCACCTTCATGTCCTCGCCGGGCTTGTCCACCTCGACGTCATAGCGATACACCACCGTGTTCTGGGCGTGAACCAGCCCGTAGCCGGTGACCGCCAGCGCTACAGCGAGGGAAAGGCACAGTATGCCGCCATACCAATTCTTCGCGATCTGCCTTCCAATGAGCCGCTGGATCAGCAGCGCCAGCACCACCAACACCAGCAGCAGGAAGCCGAAGTACAGATAAAAGCCCAGCCATATATTGCCCGCAGCCTGGAGCGCAAACCTGACAGGACTGTTCGGCAGGAATGCCCCCGCGATCGGCACCAGCATCAGTATGATGTACGGCACCAGCCAGAACAGCTTGCGCAGGCCGACATTCCAGGCGGTACGGGGCCAGCGCCGCAGGCACAGGTCGACCAAATAGGCGGCCAGGGAAGCCAGTCCAACGAAAAAGGCAATCAGTATGATGGGTGACACGATCTCTTCTCCTTTGTGGCGATTTGTTTTATAAAACCCGAAAGGGGATTGCCGAAGCAAAGGCAATGCTCGGCAATCCCAGGATATTTCGTTTGGTCGTTTATTGGTCTTCCGCTTCCTGCATCATCCCGATAAGGTCGGGGGAATGCGCCTCGTCCAGCACCGTCACCTTCTCCAGGCCGTCGGCGCGGATGGTGTTGACCTTGCCGGGCTTGATCTCGTAGAAGAACATGTGCTGCAGCCACGCAAAGCTGTTCAGCTTGTTCCTGATGTCGACCAGCATATTGCGCACCTCTTCGAGGGTGAGGGGCTCTATCTCCTCCGGCGCCTCGGTTTTCCCGGTATCGAGGCCTTCGGTGAAGCCGTTCAGCATATCCATCAGGCCGCTCAACTCGTCCGGCATCTCGTCGCTGAGGTCGTCCCCGGATTGATCCAGGATATTCTCGCCGGCATCCATTTTTTCAACGAGCGCGCTGACCACGCTGCCCAGGTCGATCCAGCGGCTGAAGAAGACGGCCAGGCCGGAGGTCTTCAGCTGCATGGAATTGGGCTTGAACTCCAGGCGCACCAGCACCGGAACGGTCAGGCCGGGGCGGCAAACCATGCGCACCGTACGTCCGTCCTGTCCGGCAGTGCCCAGGCCCGAGAAGATCATGTCGCCGAAGTACTTCCTGATCCACTTCATCGGTTCGGAATCGGCGATGGAGGCCGTGGGGAGGGACTCGGATTCGCCCTCAGCCTCATCATCCACAAGCGCCTCATCACCCTTTGAAGCCTCAGCGTCCTCTGAAGCCTCAGCGTTTTCTGCGGTCTTCTTCTCGAAGAATCGGTTGATCTCGTCATTGATGACCTTCATCAGGTCGTCTCCGTTCATCGCCGCTTCGGGGGCGATGGCCATGGTCAGCTCGTCCAGCGCCGTCTCGTAGCCGGGGGCGCCGTCGATGATGTCGATGGCCCGCTGGAACAGGCCGTCCAGGTTCACGCTGAAGATGCCCAGCGCCCAGTTGCCGTCGGTGAACTGCTCGGTGTCGGGCAGGGTCATCGTCAGCAGCGCCCGGTCGTCGTCGAAGGTCTCGGGCATCTCGCCTGTGCGGATCCGGGTGACGTCGATGGCCGCCGTCAGCGCTTTTTCATAGCTGCCCAAGCCCAGGTTCTTCAGCACCCAGGGCAGCAGGTCCGCCAGCTGGAGATAGTCGGTGCCGGGCACCATCGTGCAATCCACCGCGAACCAGTAGGCCCTGGCCTCCTCCGGCGTCATGCCGCCCTTGGTGGACAGCTGCCAAGCCAGGTTGTTCAGCAGCGAGGAATTGCCATGCACGCCGCCGCGGTCGTTCAGCTCGGTGGGGTCGCGCACCTCGGGCACGTAGTGCAGATCCCAGGTGTACTCGGGCTGCTGGTAGCGATGGGGGTCGCTCATGCTGCGCAGGGCATCGCCGATGTCCTCGCCGAGCAGCCATTCCGTGTCCTCCCCCTCGCCCTCGTCCACATACATGCCGTCGCAGAGGTTGCCCTGGATGTCGCTCATGGCCTCGTTGATGGCGCCGTAATCGTTCATGTAGGCGTTGTAGGTCATCACCGAGTGGGTCACGCAGTGGGTAAACTCGTGGGCCAGCACGTCCAGGCACTGCGAATAGTCGTTGACGCCGCTGGCCAGGAACAGCTGCCAGCCGTAGTACTTGCCCGCGTAGGCGGCGTTGTCGATGGGCTTGTGGTCCTTGTCGCAGAAGTCCTTCAGGATCAGTATGGGCGTCCCCAGGCCGTCGCCGCCCTTCCAGCCGATGGCCTCGTAGTAGTCCCAGGCGCGGCAGTAGTTATACAGCGCCAACAGGCTATTCTCGTCCCAGTCTTCGTTGTCCTTCGAAGCCTCCAGCACCACCCTGCCCTTGTCGTACAGGAAAGACCAGCAATCGGCCACGGCGATGCGCCGCTTGAGGTTGCCCAGGTAGATCATGCCGGTGCGGCTGTCCCGCATCAGCTCAAGGCTGATCTCCCGTTTGGTGCCGTCCGCGAGGGTCACCGTGCCGGTGTAGTCCACCGGCTCCATGAACTCGAACACATAGGCGGCGTTGTAGCCGGAAGCGCCGGCCTCGTCACCGGGGATGACCGTGGGCAGGCTGTACAGGTACTGGCCGCTCAGGTCCACGTAGTGGGCCAGGTAGGGCAGCTCGGAGCCGGAGGTCAGGCTGGCCGAGGGGGCGTTGGTGTACACCACCCATACGAAGCGGCTCTCCTCCTTCTCCTCCTCGGATTCCATGTCGATCTCCAGGTTCACGGGCAGCACCACCTTGTCGGTGTGGCCCTCCAGCACGTTGGGAGCCTGGCCCTGCGCCTGCTCCACATGCGCAATCACCAGCGCCTCGGCTTCTGCGGCGGTGATGCCCTGGGCGTTTTCCGTCTCGGGCAGCTGGGTCTCCACGCTGCAAACCAGGCCCAGCATCGCACCGTTGTCATCGGTGATGACCTTTGCCGCGCCGCCGGAGACGGTTACGCCGGCATACATCTGCTGGAATACATAGTACCGGTTGCAGTTGGTGTCGGTGAGGGTGCGCCAGGGCTCGAAGCCGGTGCGTTCGTCGCCGCCCATCAGGGGGATCATGGCGTCCACCACCCTGGCGGCGGCGTCCATGTCGGTCACGGGACCGTCTGTGCAGGTGCCATCCACGAAGGTCACCCGCCCGTCCCGGGCAGTCACCCTGGCCGCCCCGCCATTCAGTCGGTCGAGGTCGTCGAGGGTCAGCGGGGCCTGGGCTGCCGAAACCGTCTCAGCCAGCGAAGCCATCGTGCCCAGCGCCAGTATCAATGCCAGCAGCACTGCCAGCGCGCGCCTGATCTTCTTCATAAGGCAATTCTCTCCTTTCACAGCATGTCACTTTCGATAATACACTTTGAAAACACGCTCTCGCTCAGGTTTGTCCTCGCCCGCTTTCCATTCGAAGCGGGCCGCAGGCCGGGTGGGAACATCCTCCCCTCAACCCGCGTGAAAAGTATAGCGCCCAGAGCGTCACAGATGCGTCACTCGACCCACACCAAAGCCATGATATATTTTCACTGAATATATCTTACCATACATTTTGCGCTTTCGTGCTATGATTGGGTTGTTTTTCTTTTGAAGTGTTGAAATTCTGATTTGTCGTCTCACGACAAATCAGAATTTCCCAACATTCCACCCAAAAACCAGCCCTTCCCTGTTGAACATTCCATTTTTATATGATAATATAATAATCAGAGAATTAGGCTGATGTAATGAACGGAATGCACTGCGGCAAGGAGGCGTACCATGTCCGATATGCATATACAGATCACACCGCCGAAGCGGCGCACCGTATTGGTGGTCGATGACGAGCAGATCAACCGGGAGCTGCTCGGCACGCTGCTGGAGGACGACTACCGCGTGCTCTACGCTTCCAACGGCCAGGAGGCGCTGGCACTGGCAAAGAAACGGGCCGAGGACATCTCGCTGATCCTGCTGGATCTGATCATGCCGGTGATGTCCGGCATGGTGGTGCTGCGGCTGCTGAAGGAATCCCCCGAACTGGCGCGGATTCCCGTGATCGTGGTGACCTCTGACCACGACGCGGAGGTGGCCAGCCTGGAGCTGGGGGCGTTCGACTTCATTCCCAAGCCCTATCCCATGCGCAGCGTGATACTGGCCAGGGTCCGCCGCATCATCGAGCTTTCCGAGGACCGGCAGATCATCCGCTCCACCGAGCGCGACCCGCTGACCGGGCTGTTCAACCGGGAATACTTCTACAATTACATCACCAGCTTCGACCAGCACCACAAGGGCACGGCCATGGACGCGGTCGTGGTAGACATCAACCGCTTCCACATCATCAACGAGCGCTATGGCAGGGCCTACGCCGACCAGCTACTGCGCCGCATCGGCGAGCACCTTCGGGCGCTGGCCCAGGGCTCCGGGGGCATGGCCTGTCGCCGGGAGGCCGACACCTTCCTGGTCTACCGCCCCCACGGCGGGGACTGCGAGGCGATGTTTGAAAAGCTGTCCACCGCCATCAATGACGACGGGGACACCGCCAACCGCGTGCGCCTGCGCATGGGCGTCTACCCCAACGTGGACAAGTCCATCGAGATCGAGCAGCGCTTCGACCGGGCCTGCGTCGCCGCCGACAGCATCCGGGGCAACTACACCCAGAGCATCGCGATCTATGACGACAAGCTGCACGAGGCCGAGCTGTTCGCCGAGCAGCTGACTGAGGAATTCGACCAGTCCATCCGCGAGGGCCAGTTCAAGGTCTTCTACCAGCCAAAGTACGACATCCGCCAGGATGCGCCCATACTTGCCAGCGCCGAGGCCCTGATCCGCTGGCAGCATCCCAAGCTGGGGCTGGTCAGCCCCGGCGTGTTCATCCCGCTGTTCGAGGAAAACGGCATGATCCAGCGGCTGGACCACTACGTCTGGGGCCAGGCCGCCGCCCAGGTGCGGGATTGGAAGAATCGCTTCGGGCTTTCCATCCCCGTGTCGGTGAACGTCTCCCGGG
This sequence comes from Clostridia bacterium, assembly GCA_045658005.1. Lineage (GTDB taxonomy): Bacteria > Bacillota > Clostridia > Christensenellales > Aristaeellaceae > UBA2862. Next base: position 26,701 of record JAZOUD010000081.1, read on the forward strand.
TGGACATGTTCGACCCCGAGATCGCCCAGACCTTCAAGACGCTGCTGAAGGCCAACGGGCTGGCCCCGGAGGAGCTGATCCCCGAGATCACCGAGTCGGCCTACACCGACAACGAATCGCTGATCATCTCCACGGTGCAGGGCCTGCGGACGATGGGCCTGCGGGTGGAGATGGACGACTTCGGCACCGGCTATTCCTCGCTGGGCATGATCTCCCGCCTGCCGCTGGACGCCCTGAAGCTGGACATGACCTTCGTGCGCAATGCCTTCTCCGGCAGCGGCGACACGCGGATGATCGAGCTGATCATCGACATCGCCGAATACCTGGGCGTGCCGACGATCGCCGAGGGCGTGGAGACCCGGGAGCAGGTGGAGGCGCTGAAGGTGATGGGCTGCGACTACGTGCAGGGCTATTACTTCTCGAAGCCCGTGCCGCCGGAGGAATTCGAGCGCTTCATCGAGGAAAAGGCGCTGCTGTTGAAGGGCGATCCCGAGGCGGGCGTGCAGGCCCAGCCCTGGCTGGCGGACCCGGCCCCGATGATGCGCGCCGGGAACCGGCTGACCTATGCCCGCCTGGCCCAGGCGCTGGCCGCCGACTATTTCAGCATCTACTATGTGGACACCCGCACGGACCGCTTCACCGAATTCACCTCCCACAACGCCTATGCGGGGCTGGGCATCGAGAAGGAGGGCGAGGACTTCTTCAACCTCAGCCGCACAAACATACTGCGGGTGGTTTACCCCGACGACCAGTGCAAGATCCTCGACGGCTTCACGAAGGAGAACGTGCTGCGCACGATCAGGGAAAGCGGCGCGTTCACCCTCACCTACCGGCTGGTGCTGGACGGCGAACCCATCTACGTCAGCCTGAAGGCCACGGCCCTGGGCAGCAGTGACAGCGGCATCGTGGTGGGCATCAACAACATCGACAGCCAGATGAAGCGCCAGGAGGCGCTGGAGCAGGCCCACGAAGCGCACCTGACCTTCGCCCGCATCGCCCAGGCGCTGTCCCAGGACTACTACAGCTTCTACGTGGTGAACACCGAGACCGACGAGTTCGTGGAATACAGCTCCAGCGACGAATACCAGCAGCTGCACGTCGAGCAGAACGGCGTGAACTTCTTCGAGAACTGCCGCCGCAACGTGATCCGCCTGGTACACCCGGACGACCTGAAGACGGCGCTGCAGGCCTGGGAGAAGGACCGCCTGCTGGCGGAGCTGAAGGACGGCCGAACCTTCAACATCACCTACCGTTTGATGTTCGACGGTGCCTCCTCCTGGATCCACTGCAAGGTCATCCGCATGCGCGGCGAAGACGCCCGCTTCATCGTCATCGGCATCAGGAACGTGGACGAGGAGAAAAAGGGGTAGCTCCAAAAAACAAGCCGTACCGGTTCATTATTCCGGTACGGTTTGTTTTTCCTCTGCTGGCACGACGAGCACTGGCTCGATGTGCAGACCGTTCGATCTCCACATCGTATTTCCTGCCATCCGCGTCCGTGGCGTATGCGTCCAGGCAAACCGACCTCGCCCCGGCCAGCCTTCACAAATCCTTCTGCGTCTCGAATTCCGTCACCACCAGGGTCGGATTTCCGATCAAGCTCACCAGTCGATATAACCGGCGTCCACGTAGCCGTAGACCCCGTTCTTGTAGGCCAGGGCATAGCCCCTTTCCCGGTAATCCACATTCACGAAGATGCGGTCGCCATCATAGAACTTGTACTTGTACAGGAATTCGCCCCGCGGCGTTCTCTGGAACACCAGCGCGCCGCCGTTGTCGATATCCACATAACGGTATTCGAAGTTGTCCAGGTCGTGGATATCGTCGCCATCGTAGTCATCGTCGTCATCGTCGTCCCAATCGATATAGCTGGCGTCCACATAGCCATAGCTGCCGTTATCATAGGCCAGGGCGTAGCCGCTTTCACGGTAATCCCTGTTGACGAAGATCTCGTCGCCGTCATAGAACTGATGGTCATACATGAACGCGCCCCGGGCTGTCCTCTGGAACACGAGGGTCCCCTTTCCCCCGGTCCTGACTGTGCGGTAGACGAAGTTATCCAGGTCGTGGACATCGTCGCTGCCGCGGCTGTCGTCGCCCCAGTCGATATAGCTGGCGTCCACATAGCCATAGTCGCCGTTCTCATAGGCGATGGCATAGCCATCTTCCTCCCAGTCCAGGTTCACGAAGATGCGATCGCCATTGCTGAAGGAATACTCCGACATGAACGCCCCCCGGGGCCTGGTCTGGAACACCAGCTTGCCCCGCCCCCTGGTCTTGACGGTCCGATACCCGAAATCGTCCAGGTCGTACCTGTCGGAGGCAAAGGCGGTGGTGGAGAGGAGCAGCAGGGCTGCGACCAGCAGCGCGATGAACTTCTTCATGGCATTACACCTCTTTGATTGTTCCCATGGCGGAAACAGACTTTACCCGATTTGGATTTGCGCGATCATTCCGTTTTCGTGTTGACCACGAAGATCTCCGGCGCAGGCCAGTCGCCGTAGTGGGTGGCGACGAAGTCTGCGGGGGTGGTGATGTTGCCCGAAGCATCCTTGTCTTCGGCTTGTAGCGTCACGCCGAGCTGTTCGACGGTCTGCAGATTATACTTACCACCATAGTATGTTGATAAGCTGGTATTGTATGGCTCGGCTCCCTTCCAAGTTGTCGATGTCTCTACAAATTTATTATATTCCTCTGCAGAAATATCCAATGCCTTTATCTGAGCATTCGAGGTATCGTTGGCCAAGTTGGAAAGATATATAAAGCCTCCGTTAGTGTTATCCTCCAACTCATTGATGATTTCGTAGTAATAGCAATCGTTCGCGCTCAACGTGGTAGAACCGGCGAAAGCACCCACATTTTTCTTCACCGGATTCCCACTGTCATCCGTAGGCACATAGATACGTCCGGTTGCATAACACTTCGTTGCCGACCCGCCTGCGGGTTTGCCAATCAACCCACCAGCTGTTGCTCCTTTCGCTGAACAAGTGGAATAACTTTTTTCAACAGTCATCCCAGTCGATGTTCCAATCAAGCCTCCAGCAATGCCAGCCGTAGCTTCAGAAGTTACATTGAAATTCGTTTTATCGTATTCTAAATCAGTAACTCTTGTATGACCGCCTGAATAGCAGCCAGTTACTGTCATACTTGCACTTACTGTGCCAATCAATCCACCCGCATTACCTTTGGTGCTCTTGACGATCAATGCGGCTGCGCTCTTTTCAATGGTCCAGCCGCTCCCCTCTGTTTTGCCAATCAATCCACCCGCGTTGCCAACGCCTGTAGTAACCGTGGTCTTCGTTGGATCTGCGTTTGCCAGTACAACCTCAAATTTAGGGGTATTGTATGCAATTACATTGGAAATCTTACTCGCATTAGTTTTTCCAGTCAGCGATCCTCCCAAGGCACCTGCATCGCCTGCGCTAACATTGATGTTGAAATCTATCAACTCCAGGTTTTCAATTGTATCAAATGTCAGCGTACCAAACAAGCCACCAGCTTCAATGGCTACAGGGGTTGTTTCACTAGGATATGTTACATCAGCGGTGTTTTTGACCACAATACCCTTGATGCTATGGTTCTCCTTCCTTTCCACATCCTGTACTGTCACTGAGGATTGTCCCTCATAGTGTAGTGGTTTTGCTGTCACCTTTACAGGCAGGAAACAATCATTTCCTGTTGCTTTGCCCGCTTTATCATAGATATTAATGACACTGACCGACGCGCCTGATTCCTTAGTCTTCACATCTTTTATCAACTTTGTAAAGCTGGGCACCGTTGTATTCGTAGAATCCGCCCAAACCAAATTCGTAGTTTGGACAGCATGAACAGACGCATCGGAAGCGAATGGTTCTTTACTGTAGACTACCTCCGAAATATCTTCATTTAGATTTTCCAGATGCCGGATATTGTTGATTAGCGCTTTCGTTACGTTTGTTTCTTGCTTCACATCGGCAAACAGGCTGTTGACAATCCATTCACCACTGTATGCAATATTTGTCAGCGCAAGATTGCTATACGAAACCGCCTGAACCTTTATATTCTCCCCAGGCCAAAACGCTTTTTCCGTTTGGGTAGGATCAAAACTAATGCTCAGTATATCTGTTACCGGTATAGTAGACAGCTTCGCAAATTGCATTCCTTTGGTTGTTATATCGTCAAGCACAATGGTATAAGTGACTTCAGTCGAACCCTGATCATTCACCACATCGACCAATCTCGATGTGCCATAAGTATCGGGTTTAACCAATGCAGCGCTCTTGTTGCTCTGCATCGCAGTCAATGGAATGACAGCCTTTGCTTTGCTCGACTCACCTTCGATAATCAGCTTGAGCATTGGATTCAATGCCTTGATATCATCTGCACCTTTAATATTTGTATCCGTGACTTTCACCAAAAGTCGTTCCTCATTGATGACCTCAACTGCGGGAGCATTAAGATAAGCACCAGTCTCAACCGCCTGTTCTCCGCCAAACCAGCCGAGAAGTCCGCTTGAATAGCTCTTATGAGCCTCGTCCCTATAGCTGTCCACAAGAGACTTATACAGTGCTGCTTTGTTTGAATCGTTTATGCTGATATTGGCATCATATTTATTACTTCCATCAGTCCAATAGAATACATCCAGCACTCTCGCCGCATTGGGTTGATAACGAATAATATACTTGCCACCCGTAATAAGCTCTACCGAGCCAAAAGGAAGCATTTGATCGAGAATACTGTTTGTTCTGCTGTCCTCGCTGTAGAAATAGAATATATCTTTATTGTAGACGGTTGCGCTGCCATCGGTGCCTTGTTTATCCGCATTGGCGCTGACATCTGCCGCTGCTGTACCTCTGCCATGGATTTGAGCATCCGTGTCCTGATAATTCTCGCTCTTCGCCAACGTCAAGTGGTTTTGCGCGGCGACGAATATCTCCTTCGCAATAGCATCATACTGCAACTGGGTCATAGATTTTTGGTGCGTCTGCACGGCAATAAAGCTGACGCCAGCCAAAATGCCAATAATCGCAATGACGATCAGCAATTCCGCCATCGTGAAACCGGCAGATTGCTTATGTCTGCATTTTATCATATATATATTTGACCTGCTGTTATTCATCATAATCGTCACCAACCTATCGCAATATTGCGGAAAATAATTACTTTCCGAAATCAGTATTCACTACGTCACGTTATTGAATCTTCCGAGATCACTCGGATATTTAATACCGCTGTACTGCCATCTTCTTTAGAAAATGCAGCTAATGTCGTATGATCTTCCTTACACACTTTCAATCCACTGATTGTCACGATACCGTTAGAATATTGTATTGTGTTATAAGTCACATACATCTTTGGCTTGAATTGCTCACCAGAGACTAAAACATATTCGTCCCCCTTCGTTGCAGTAGTATCGTGTATCAAATCTGAATTGCTGGTAAGGGGTACATAGTCTCTAATCTTTATGGGAAGTTTATCCCCCGAAGATATTATCGATTGTGCGCCGGTGCTGCCATTGAAGTATGTCAGCGATTTATTATCTGTCGAGTTCTTCACTTGCCACGCAGTTCCTATTTCATCATGCAATGCAGTAACTGCCGTTGAAAGCATCGCTTTAGCGTTAGCACCGAGCACAACTTTGTTATACGCATTTGTAACAGCGGGCATGCCCGTAGCCACGACCACTGAAACCAACAGCAGGATAAGCACAGCCAAGAGGGTTTCCGCAAGAGAAAACCCTTCCTTGGCCTTCACTCTATTCAAGGCCTTTTGTATGCTATCCCTGTAGGTGAAAACACCTACTCTTGCTCTTCTTCTGTCGATTTCTTTTTTGAACATACTATTCACGTCCAATAATTCGATTGTCGATGATTTATTTAATACGCGATAACAGGTTTAGAAGTAAAAGCATCATTAAGAAAGTAACCAACATTTAGATGGGTTTCAAATGCTTTTGCCCCGTCTTTGACTTCTCCTGTGAGCGTCACAGCGTTCAATGTTCCATCTGCTGTGCCGCTATGCGTCGCCAGTTTAGCATCATATTCATAATATTTCCCCATCTGCCTATCGCTGGCAGTAATCATTTTTGCTGCTGAACTGATAGCACCGGCAAGCATCACCAATGCCAATGCTGAAATCAGCAAGGCCACCAGTGTCTCCCCTATGGTCTCACCAGAATTATTTAGTTTATTCTTAATTCGATTTATGGCACCATTCATTATCCACATCTCCCCTTAGCCATCAGTCTTACTCGGTCATACAATGGCATTAAACACTGTTTTATACTGAACCCGCGCCTTTCTTAATGCTGTTCACTGACCATACCAAATTGACGGTAATCTTTTCCATCGATACTTCATTCTCTGTATACTGAGTTGTGGATTGGGTGATATTGGCCTCAAACACTGTTTGCAGGGTATACTTCGGTATATTATCACCTGCTTCTCCATTGAAAATTTCAAAAATCACTCGACCATCTTTTTTCACATATTCATTGATGGTACAATTAACTGCCGGTTTTTCGGTCGATTCCAGCTTCAAAATATCATCCGGATCTGTGGTCGTACTACTACCCGTTGGAGGATTGGCAATCTTAAATACCAAGCATTTTGAAACAGCAGCAATAACACCATTGGACTCGTTGGGGGGGGACCCATTGACATTCGTAACGCTGATATTGGTTTTCAAAACAGAATTCGCAGATGCCTGCTTGGTATACTCTACCTCTACTTTCGTGCCCTTGAAATCATCGCATAGCAACTCTGCCGCAGAACTGACCGCATAATACCGCTGGTCCGTCTCCGCCCGCTGGCTCATGCGTCCGGCAGCCGCCGATCCCGCGACAACCACGACGATGCTGACCACAGAACACACCAAAAACAACAGCAACGCGAAGGTGATGGACGCACCCCTCTGGGATTTTATCTTGTTTTTCATGGCGTTCATGCGCCATCACCTCCGGTTGTTGATGAGTTTGAGTGGGTTGGGTTGGTCTTACTCGCCGCTTCCGGCGGGGGGATTATCCGCCGCCGGTGCTGTTGTGCTGCTGTTGATCTTGTCGCGCAAGGCGTTGCGCATATCATCGTCATTAGCCATCTCAGTAGGCGTCAACTGGCCCACCGGCTCATTGGTGGCGTCGCCTATGACGGTTCCCGCATTTGCCGAACCATCGACGGTCAGCTTGAACACCTTGCCTTTGTTCTCGTTGTACCCACTCGGGGAAGTAGGCGCAAGCGTCTCCACCAGATAATAGGCACCAAAGGGCAGCTTGCCGATGAAGAACACGCCGCTCACGCCGGACACATAGGCCTTTCCACCCGTCGGCTGGCCTTCCGTCACTTCGGACAAATCTGCGCGGAAGATGCGGAACTGTGCGCCTTGCAGGGGCGTGTAATCCGTTGTCACCTTCTTCAGAATGATCTTCTGCTGGGCCTTGGCCACATTCATCACATGATACTGGTACTCCGCCGGATCAGCGCCGGAAGGCGCCTTAGTCTGAACCTTGTAGACCTCTTCATCATAAGTCGTCGCCGAAGCGCTTGACTTCTTTTTGAGGGTCAGTTCCCCGGTCGCAGACACCGTTACCTCATAGACGACATCCTTATTGCTGTCGGCGCATTCCTGCGGTACAACGGTCTCCTTCATATAGTAAGTCTTCGGAGCAACCTTTGACAGGATAACTTCACCGTCTGCCAGTGTCTGTACTTCGCCGTTCTTATCCTTATAGGTCGCGGTTCCGTCGCTGGATGTCGTCGTCGCGCGCTTTCCGTCAGAGAAGGTCATCGGGAATTCGGTCGTACATGCCTCGTCTGTATACAGCGTAAACGTTGCTCCGGACAGACCGTCATCGAAGGAATCAGTCTTCAGGAAGATCACGTCAAAGCCGCCGGTCCAGTAGATGTTGCTTTTGACCTCGCCCTCCTGACCGGTCAGGAATTCGCCGCCGCAGTCAGTCGTACCATCGTCCTGAGCATTGCGGAAGGCTTCAAATGTCGTTTTAAGCTGTTCCTCGTTGATCTTGCTCTTATCAATAGACTGAACCGCATTTTCGCCTGTCCCGGTCGTCTTGATAAGAGCGGGATCAAACACCGCAAACTGCATAAGCATTTTGTTATGCGCCGGTTGATCGCTCCACACCCAAATGGAGCCCTTGGTTGCGGTGATCGCGCCAGTCACCATGATGGAATTTGCCACGCTCGTTTCCGCCGCATATCCATCCATGTAGATATCCTGTCGGACTATACCATTTTTATAAACCTCCTCCCCGCCATTGGTCTTGGCAGGGGAGCCAGGATAACTGGTATCCGTCAGGCTATTGACAGCATCAGCCTTGGCAAAGCTCGGCTTGCCCTCCAGATTCAGCTTTGCGCCCTCCGCGAGGTAGATGCCCGCGCCCTTGTTTACGTCAACTTTGGCAGTTGCAGCACCTTCTGCGATCGTTCGCACGGTGTTCCCGGCAATGGTCACGCTGGTGGGTGTCGCTGTTCCGCTTACGGTCTTGGTGCCGTCCTTCAACGTCACGATGCCGCCCTTGAGCACGTACACCGCGCCGCCGTTGGTAGCCACATTGCCGGTGATCTCGCCGCCGGTCATCTCCGCCGTGGCGTTCGCCGCCACGTACACCGCGCCGCCGAGGCCGTTATCTCCCGCGACAGCGGAATTGCGCAGCACAGCGCCGTCGGCCACAACCAGCTTGCCCGCGGTGACGTTCACAATGCCGCCGTTGACCGGAACTTCCGAATAGGTGGTCTTGTTGCCGTCGAGGATGATGTCCTTCACGGTAAAGCTGTTGGCCGCAGCCGTATTCACCGTGAACATGGAGGCCGTATTCCCCTCGCCGCGTTTGAGCGTCGCCTTGGTAAGGCTGTCGCCCGTGGCGCCCACAGCAGGCTTGAAGAAATACTCATCCCACGTCGCGGTCACGCCGCTGACTGCCCCGGTTTCAGCCGTCGTTACAGTGATATCGCGGCCGGTCTTATACTCTATGACCTCGTCAATATCACTTTTCTTCACCAGTTCATAGTCCTGCAGCATCTTCAGAATCAGCGCATCATTATTATATTCTGTATACGTCGATCCACTCCTGCTGTACAGCGTTTTACCGGCAGCCTCAAAGCCGTCCTTAACGGTGGCATACACCGCCGGGGTGTGGCCGTGCTGATCCTGGTATAGCAATTTTCCGGTACTATCCGTCAGCTTGCAAACCACATTCAGCCAGTAGATCTGATTATCATCCTTCTTCACGCCGTACAGCGCGCCGTTGCGGTCGTTGCGGAACACGTCAAGGTTCCCCTCAACTGTAAAGTTGCCGAAGGGCTTGTCGTAGATGCCGTGGGCGTTGTAGATCGGCCTGTTATCACCTTCACCGTCAATCACGTACACGCCGATCTTCGCGCCCGCCGCATATGTGCCGGTGATGCCTTTGCTCTGGATGATTTTCGTGTCCCCCACGCTCAGCACAACGTTCTTCTGCTGTTTGCCTGCGGTGGCGTTGGGATTGTCGTATACTACCGGGCTGCCGGAGAAGATCAGCCGCGCGTTCGCGCCGCCCACGTTGATCGCGCCGCCATTGGCGTTGTTGGCGGTGTTGGCAGTGATTCTGCCGCCGGACATATTGAGTGTCTTTCCATTAGCGACATACACCGCACCGCCCGAATCAGCCTCGTTGCCGGTGATGTTGCCGTCGGAAATGGTGCAACCCGTAACAGCCGGATTGTCATCCGTTGCCGCCGCGTCCGCCGCGCCATTGTGGTAGATGCCGCCGCCGTTGCCTCTTGCTGTGTTGTTGCTGATGGCCGTGTTCGCGCCGGACATGGACAGGGTCGCCGCCGTACCGTTCAGGTACACGCCCGCGCCGTCAACGGCACTGTTTGCGGAAATGCTGCCGCCGTTCAGGTTGACCGTTCCCTCGGCATACACGCCGCCGCCGTTGACGTTGGCTGTATTGCCACCGTCTGCTTTGCCGACGCTGCCGCCGGACAGGTTGAAGGTTTTGCCGACCGCCACGTAAACGCCGCCGCCGTTGCCATTCGCCGTATTGCCGGTGATGCACCCGCCGGATACGGTACAGCCGAATATCGCTGCGGTTCCCGACTCAGTGTCAGCTGCAGCATCCGCCGCGCCATCGTGGTAGATGCCGCCGCCGTTGCCGCTGGCTATGTTGTTGTTGATGGCCGTATCCGCGCCGGACATGGACAGGGTCGCCGCCGTACCGGTCAGGTACACGCCCGCGCCGTCAACGGCACTGTTTGCGGAAATGCTGCCGCCGGTGAAGTTGACGGTTCCAGCGGTATACACTCCGCCGCCGTCTCCTGTTGCCTGGTTGCCGGTGATACTGCCGCCGGACACCGTCGCCGACCCGGACGCCACATAGATGCCCGCGCCCTTGGCGGCTGTGTTGGCCGTGCCGCCAATCGTGCCATTGGTCATGGTGAATGTGGATGTTCCGCCCTGGTACACGCCGCCGCCGTTGGTCGCTTCGTTGCCGGAGATCGTGCCGCCGGACAGGGTCATCGCGGAATCGTTGAACGCGCCCACGCCACCGCCGCTGGCAGCCTTGTTGTTGGATATCGTGCCGCCTGACATGTCGAAGGTCGCGCCACCGTCTGCCAGACAGACACCGCCGCCCTGGCCGTGAACTGCGTTGCCATTCAACACGCTGTTCCCGGTGATGGTGCCGCCGGTCATCTTCAGCGTGGACTGATAGACATACACGCCGCCGCCGCCCTCGCTGTTCCGGGCGATGTTGTCGCTGAGGCTGGAATTCCCGGAGATGGTTGCGCTGCCGACCAGCATGTACAGCGCGCCGCCGCGTCCCTTGGCCTCGTTGTGGCTGATTTCAGCATTATCGTCGAGACTCAGTGTGCCGCCGGCCAGGCAGATGCCGCCGCCGTTTTCCTCGTCCCACCGGGCGTCGCCCTCCTTGTCAGCGATATTGTACCGGATCTTCGCGTTGCCGGACACATCGGTCTGGCCGCCGGCGACATAGATGCCGCCGCCGTTGGTCGCGGTGTTGGGTTTTCCTTCGTCGCCGATCTTGGCATTGCCGTTCACATTCAATGTGCCGGTGGTGTAGATCGCGCCGCCATAGGAAGTTGCGGAATTACCGGTGATCGTGCCGCCGGTGATATTGACCTTCGTCCCGGCAGGTGCATTGATCGCGCCGCCATTGCCCTCCACCACGGAATTGCGCAGGGTCGCGCCATTGGCAATCGTAAGCACAGCCGAGGCCTGCGCATTGTTGACGATACCGCCGTCGCAGACCACCTGGCGATTGCCGCCATCCAGCGTGATGTTCATCAGCGTCATGTTAGCGTTATTGTTGAGCATGCTGCCATTGCAGTTTTCGCCCCGGGTTATGACGCAAACCGTGCCTGGATTGCCTGTATAGGCGTAGCCGTCCGTGTCGGTCGTGGGCGCGGTCGTCAGCGTTGCGGTCTTGCCTCTTGCCAACGAGACCGGCTCATTCAGGGTATAGCTCGGGATGAGCATCTCAATCCGCCTGGCGGTGGCCTTGCCGCCTGTAGCGTATGTGAAGGTGGACGAGCCCGCCGTATTGTAAACTGCAAATCCCGCCTCCAGGGTGCCGTATACCGCCGGGCTTCCGTTGACAAAGAGGATATTGCCGTCTCTGTCTGTGATCTTGCAGACCACCTCGTCCCACTGGGCATACAGGGTCAAATCACCCTTGGAGGTACCCTGAGTGTTCTCCTGTTGCTCCGTTCCACGGTAGAAGGTGATTTCGCTGTCCCTGTTATATTCAAAATATCCCTTTTCAGCCAGCTCCGCAGGCGTCAGGTCCGTTCCGTCTTCGCGCTCCGGCTTGGTTTCCAACGTCGCCCAGTTCCTGAACACATGGCTGTCCCAGGTTGGGTTCGTTTCCTTGATGGTATACGCACGGCTGGTTTCAGTAGTCGTAAAGGGGATAGTATCCGTGCGCTCATCTTTTTTGTCCGACAGCTTGCCGCCCGTGGCGTTGTAGGTCAGCGTCGGCTTACTGTCGTTGTACAGATCGAAGGTATCCCCCAGATAACCCTTTTCAGTGCCGTCCGGAAGGGCGATGGCAATGGTCTGGTTGACAGTTTCTTCAACAGCTTCCTTCTGTGACCACGTCACCGAGTTATCCCTGCCGACCTTCAGCGCCCACGAACCTGCCGGAAGCACCGTATCCGCGTTCGCTGCAATCTGCCGGAGCGTATAGCTGCTGCGCGGGGCGAAGGTTGCCGCCTTCCCGTTTTCACTTTCCTCCGCGCCCCAGGGAATGGTCACCAGACCGGTTGCGTCGCTGCTGCCGGACCAAACCGTCTTTTGGGTGTCTTCGTTGGTCAGGTTAAAGCGGATACCGCTCGCGGGGGTGGGGTTGTTCCCCTCTGAATCAACCTTGTAGACCTTGAGATACAGCCCCTTGCCGGTCCAAACGACGTAATTACCGTTCGACACGCTTGCGCCGCCCATGCCGGTCAGCGCGGTATCGCGGTCGTTGACGAACTTGTTCAGCCGCGCGCCGCTTACATTGCTGCCGATATAGGTGCCGAAGTTTCTGGCCGACATGCCATGATCGCTGTAGATCGGATTGACAACGGCATACGGCACGGTAACCGGATCCTCCGGTTCGCCGTCGGCCACATAGACGCCAATATAGGCGTTTGAACCCAGGCCAGTCGTCGTGATGATGCTGTTGCTGTCAAAGCCGAGGAACACGTTCATGGCTTTTGCGCCAGCCGTGTCGGTATTGTCCCGGACGACCGCGTTGCCGGAGAAGGTCAGCACGGCGCCGCTGTCAGTGGAAACCGCGCCCTCGGGCGACTTGTTTCCATCCTTGATGCTGCCGCCGGACATCGTGAGCGATTTCCCGCTGGCCACATAGACCGCGCCGCCCTTTTCGGTCGCGGTATTGGCGGTCATGCTGCCGCCGGACATGGTCACGCTGCCGCCATCGTATACCGCGCCGCCCTGTTTTGCCGAATTCTCGCTTATGACAGGTACGCCGGAGATGGTCACTGCCGCATACGTCGTCGCATAGACTGCGCCGCCGTTTTCGGTCGCGCTGTTTTTCTGAATCGTGCCGCCGGCGATTCGCGCAGTGGACGCGGTCGCAAGTCCGCCGCCGTTGGCCGCATCGTTGCCGCTGATGTTGCTTCCGGCGTACATGGTGAACATGGCGTTGCCGCCCATGCAGATGCCGCCGCCGTTGCCGCCGGCTGTATTGCCATCATTCTCGCCTGTTCCGCCGACGGTTCCCCTCAGGATCACGTTGGCTTCTGACCAGACTGCGCCACCGTCGACGTTGGCGGTATTGCCGGTCAGCGCGGTACCCGCATTGAGGTTCACGCTGCTACCAGTGGACGCGCAGACTGCGCCGCCGTCGCCGTTAGTGGCTTCGCATCCGGTGATCGTACCGGTCGTGGTGATCGTGGTAAAGCCGGTATCGGCATACACGCCGCCGCCCCTTGACGCTTTGCTATTCCGAATGACGCCGTTCATGGCCAGGGATGCACCGGTACCCAGCCAGATTGCACCGCCGTTGCCGGTCGTCGTGGAATTTTGCAGGTTCGCGCTGCTGTTGACGGTCAGCTTAACCGCGCCGTTGACCTGGACGATGCCGCCATTTTCACTCGCAACGTGGATATCGGATCCGCCGTCGAGGGTAATTTTATCGATGGTGAGCGCACCTTCGGTCGCGATCATGCTGCCGTTATCGAAGCCGCGGGTGACGACGGACACATTGCCGGCGCCATCGTCCTTTCCCTCGTTATAGGGATACTGTTGATCCGTCGTCAGCGCCGTGGAGAGAATCACGTTCTTGCCCGTGACCAGCGTGGCCTTCCGCTCCACGGTATGTGCCGGCACGACCATCTCGATGCGCAGCTGGCCGGACACCTGGCCGTTGCCGGCCGTTCTCAGATTGCCGCTGTTGACCTGGTCAAAGGCGTCCTCCAAATGGGCGAAGACTGCCGGCTGCAGCTTACCAGCCGCGTCCCTGTAATAGAGGAGCGCGCGGCTGCGGTTGGTAATCTTGCAGACGATCTCCAGGAAGTTGTTTGTGAAGACCACGTTCTCAGGCGTCTCGGCCTCGCCGATTTTGCCCTCCTGGCTCTGCGCGTACACGGGTTCGGATTCGTTCCGGGAAACCTGGGTGCGGATGTGTGTCTTCTGCTTATCCGTCAGATTCTCTTCCACCGTATAGGTCAGATCCGTCGGCAGGCCCTGAATCGTGATGGATTCATTATGCTTCAGGCTGAAGGTGGTCACGCCATTCGTGAATTCGAGCGCACTGATCTTCCCGGTGGCCGGATACGTTTTGCTGATCGAATCATCGCCTAACGTCAGCGTGTAGTCAAAGCTCTCCTCATAATCCGGAGTCTCGGTGCTGACCGTCACGGCTTTGATGGTGAGATCATCGGTATTGCGGGTATTGGTGAAGGCCACGGTGGACAGACTCGAGGAATTCTCCGTACCGATATTCTCGCCCAGCTGTCCGCTGACGGTCAGGGGTTTATCCTCGGTAAAGGCATACGCCTCCCCATTCTTTTCCGCCGCAGTCGCATAGTCCGCCTGCGCATCACCCGACAGGTCTTCCTTCACTTCATATCTGTACTTGTCAAATGTGATCGGGAATTCTCCTGTTTTGGATTCTCCTTTCTTCAATGTGAACTGAGCGATACCCTGCCCGTTAAATTCCATGCCCTTGATGCTGTTGCGCTGCGCTTGGCTCAATGAGACAGATTCCCCTTCCTGAGTCTTCAGGGTCACGGTAAAGCTGAACTCAGCTGTATTCTGGTCATATGCCAAATCGCTATTGACTTCTTTGATCACGGTGAGCAACGGACGGTATTCCCAGTAAATTTTCTTATCCGTTGTATCGATGCTCTGGAAGCCGCGATAGTTGGTATGGCGGTCATTGACAAAGCAGAACAGCTTGTCGTTCTCTACTATCCAGGTACCGAAGGGAGCGCCTGGTTTACCATGGTTGTTATAGATTGTGCCGTCCGCCGTATAGACGCCGATCTCAGATCTGGCGTCCAGGCCGTTCGCTTTGATAATAGTGTTCTTATCCATATCGAACTGGACGTTGCAACGTTTGCCGTTCAGGGTATTTCCCGTCACCTGGCAATTCTCCGAGAACTCTATTGTTGTAGACTCAGTGCCAGAAGAAATACCGCCACCATTGTCAGTCGCCGAGTTTCCGGTGATGGTACCGCCCTTCATCTCCATGCTGGTATCCACGCGGACGCCGCCACCGTTTTTCGCGGAGCAGTTTGTGATACTGCCGCCGTTCATGACCAGCTTACCCGCTTTGACGCTGATGCCTCCGCCGTAATCACCGCCGACACATTGGGTAATAGTCGTGTCATTCAGTGTGAGAACAGCATTGGCATTATCTTGCAGGCGTATCCCACCGCCATAACTACCCGTTTTTGAATTGCGCAGTATCGCATTATCGAAGGTAAGTGTATCGACGCCTTTACTGAACAGAATTCCGCCGTTTGTGTTCGCGGTATACCCGCTCCCGCTTCCACCGTCGAGGATCAGATTGCTCACTGAAAAATCAAGGCTTTTATTCTCCAGGTGGATCATACTGGCATAGTTTCCCTGCCTGGTAATCACAGCACGTGGGAACCTGGGGTCTCCGGTAAAGTGGAAGCCACACTCATCCTCGTCAACCGATGCTGTAGTCAGTGTAATATCCTTGGCGACAGTCAGCTTCATTTGCTGTGTCACAAAATATTCAGGCACAAGCATTTGAATCTGATAGGGGCCGCCATACTTCTCACTGCTTCCAGGTTGATAGAGCGACGGAGAAGCTTGAGACAAGACACCGAAGGCGCTGTCAATACCTGTCCCGCCATTGTTTTCCAGCTTACCGTATACCGCCGGAGAACCTTCCGTATCACTGTACAGCAGCTTTCCTTCCCCATCGGTGATCTTACAGACGAATTCCGGCCAGATGACCAGATTGTTGCTGCCCTTCACGCCGTACAGATAGGGGCGGCGGTCGTTGCGGTAGACGTTGAGGTTCGATTCATTGGCATAGGTTGCGAAGGGCTTGCCCGACTGGCCGTGGCCCGCATCCTGCTCATCCGAGGCATAGACCCCGATATAGGCGGCAGGATCCAGATAATCGTTCTTGATCACCGTATTGCGGTCCTGATCCAGATAGACATTGCAAGCGATGTAATGCGAGCCCATCGTATTGTCGCATACCTTCACGGCGTTCTGGAAGGTCAGCACGGCGTTCGGGCCGCTGACAGCGATGCCGCCGCCCGCGATTCGCGCGTGGTTGTAGGTGATCGCCATGGTCTTTGAGGCCCAGTCATTGAAGCTCACCGACTGGTTGTCCGCCACGAAGATGCCCGCGCCGATATTCGCGGTATTCGCATCCTCCGCCGATCCGCCGATGACGCCGCAGACGGTTGCGTTGTTATCGGTAGTCATGCTGAACGTACCGCCCGCGTGGTACACGCCGCCGCCGTTTTCCGTGGCATCATTCCGAACGATTCTGCCTCTCCTGAAGGTAAACGTGCCTCCCGCGACATACACGCCGCCGCCGTTTTTCGCGGTGTTATCCGCCACGACGCCGTTGTTGGTCTTCGCGGTATTGTCGCCGCCGTTGAGGTTGAACGCGCCGGCCGCGACATACACGCCGCCGCCGTTTTCAGACGCGCTCGCGCCCGCGACGCTGCCGCTTGCGGACAATGTGGTTGTACCGGCCGCGTTATACACGCCGCCGCCGTTTTTCGCAGAGCTGGCGACAACGACAGTCTCATTGCCCTCGTCGTCTGTGGTGGTCTTCCTGCCCACCACAGCGCCGCTGTTGATGGTGAGGAAGTTGCCGCCCTGGTAGAACGCGCCGCCGTTTTCAGTGGCCGTGCCAGTGACCGTACCGCCGCTGAGGGTGTATTTGCCGTTGGTGGTGTCGGTCTGCCAGACGCCGCCGCCATTGACTGCGCTGCCGGTCACATCACCGTTGCGTTGTTCGACTGCTGACTTGTTCCAGATGCCGCCGCCGTTGGCGGAAGCCTGGCCGACGATGCTGCCGCCCGCATTCATGTAGATGGTGCCGGCGTTCTGGTAGATGCCGCCACCGTTGACCGCCGTCGCGGTATACACGGGGTTGCCGCCTTCATCCACGGTCACAGCACCTACAGACGCGCCGGAATAGGCAATGTCCTTATAGGTCTCATTACCGATGGTAAAGATACCGTCGTTCTTGTACACGGCGCCGCCGTTGGCCGTTGCCGTGCCGCTGACGTTACCCGAATACTGACGGACTTTGGCGTTGCTATCATTTATGTACAGGCCGCCGCCGTTGGTGGCGCTGCCGCTGATGGAACCACCAAGAATGTACAGGTTGCCGTTGTTCTGGTACCAGCCGCCGCCATAGGCCGCGCTGCAGCCGCTGACGGTGCCGCTCTTATAGTCTGTCGTGCCACCGGCGACGTAGACGCCGCCGCCATAGGCCGCGCTGCAGTCGCTGACGGTGCCGCTCTTATAGTCTATCGTGCCACCGGCGACGTAGACGCCGCCGCCCTTGCTGTCGCTATTGGTGACAGTGTTGCCGGTGATGGTGCAGCCGTCAAAGCTGGCGGTGTTGCCATTGAGAAAATAGATACCACCGCCCTGGGCTTTGGCAGTGCTGTCCTTGACAGTACAGCCTTCCAGCGTCACAGTCCCCTTGACCTTGGTATAGATCGCACCGCCGTAATTGCCTGTTGCAGTACAGCTTTCGAAGGAACCGTCCTTGAATGTAAGCGTTGAACCGTTGGCATCCCGGTTATGGTACAGACCGCCGCCGTCGGTCTGGGCTGTACAATTCTTGAATTTGCTGTCCGCGCCGATTATGTTCAGCGTATACGCGTTGGTGTACAACCCGCCACCGTAGGCCGCCTTGGCTATGCAGCCTTCAAAGCCGCAGTTTGCTATCTTAGCGGTGCCGGCATAATCGTGATACAGTCCGCCGCCCGCGTTGGCCGCCGTGCAGTTTACAAAGGAGCCTTCCGCGCCCTCTATGGCAGAATCGTTCGCCGTATCGTAGTTTATGGTCAGCTCCCTGGCAGTGGCGTACAGACCGCCGCCGTTGCCGTTGTTGTTGGCCTCGCAGCCGGTAAACGTGCAGTTTACAAGCTTTACGAAGCTGCCGACAACATTCCTGTTCTGGAACACCGCGCCGCCGGAGCCGTTACCCGTGCAATTGGTAAAGGTGTTGGCATCGCCGGTGATGGACAACTCCTTGGCCTGGGTATACAGCGCACCGCCGTTGCCGGTTCTCGCCGCGCAGCGGGTAAAGTCGACGTTCTCCATCGTGACGATCGCGTCATTTGTGGGGTTGTCGATGCCGCCACCGCGATTCGCCGCGCAGTCGGTAAAGTTGTTTTTGCCGTTCTTCGGCGTTTCATCAGCGTCAAGATATGTGTCCTGGTAGTCCTCTAATTCAGTATCCTCCACGCCCACGATCAATGTACCTACAGGCGCGCTGACCGCGCCGCCATTGCCGGTGGCAATGCAATTTTCGAAGGTGCAGCCGTAAATCTCTACCCTCTTGGCATTGCTGTTGGTCATGGCCACTGCGCCGCCCGTAACGCCCTGGGTATTTCTGAAGATACAACCTCTGAGAATCAGATCATGCGTGGAGCAGCGAACCGCACCGCCCATGGCAGCGCCATTCTTCGCACTGCAATTGTCAAAGGAGCAGTCGATGACCCTCATGATGCAGTACTTTGTGGTGTTGGCCTCGTTATTGGCATACGTATTGACCGCGCCGCCGGAGCCGCCGCTCTTGTTGGTATAGCTGCCAACAAATGAACACCGCTGTATGGTAACGTCGTAGGCGTCGGATTCGACCGTGCCGCCGGAGCCGCCCACCGCGTAGGAGTTACTGAAAGAGCAGTCCGAAACCTCCATCTTGGAATTGGCGAACCAGCCCGCCTGAATGTTGTGGAATATGGAGCCGGCCTGGGCTTTGCCCGAGAGGCAGGCGCAGAAGTCGAAGGTACAGCGCCTCACATACAGTTCCCTGGCCGTGGTCCAGATGCCGCCGCCACCTGCCTTGTCCACGGAGGCGTTGGTCTGGCAGTTATAGAAAGAGCAATCCTCCACCGTCAGGCTGCTGCCAGCTTTTGTATTGTCCACATAGACCGCGCCGCCATTGTCCGCGCGATAGCCTTTAAAATCGCAGTTTGTAATGGTGACGGTCGTACAGTTACTCGTACTGACAGCACCGCCCTTGCCGCCTGCGGTCAGCGACCGGCCGTCAAAGGCCAGGTTGTCCACGGTCAGCGTGCTGTTCGTCGCTGATACAGACGAGCCTGCGTTGCCTGTGTCGCGGCTGAGGGTTGCCCGGGTGCCGTTGCCCTTGTAGGGCAGGGTCTCGGCGTCTTTGGCTGCGGTGGTAAAGGTGATGTCGTAACCTTCGGGGATTTCCAGCACGTCGTCCCTGGGAACCAGATAATCCACCAGCATCTCGATCTTATAGGTATTGCTGCCGGTAGCCGTCTTCTGGGCCACGGCGTAAGCCATCGCAGCTTTCAGCGTCTGGAACGGTTCATTCCCGATCTTGCAGATGGGCAGGGGGTCGCCGAAGATCAGCTCCGCCGCTTCGTCGTCAGTGTTCAGCTTAAAGCTATCGTCGCTGAAATCCACCGTCGCGCCGTGCAGGGTCTGCTTTGCTCCGCCGTTGAAGGTGTAATCGATGGTGGTGCTTTCGCCCGCGCCTTCGCCGGTGAACTCACCCCTCAGTGTAAACTTCTGTCCCTGTGCGCCGGGGAACATCACCTTGATGGAATCGCCGACGCCGAGCTTCTTGTCATCCGCGGTAAGTGTCCGCAGGGTCGTAACAGTCGCGCCGTTCTTCGCGGTCACGAAGCCATAGACGCCATCCGTGGCATCTTTGCCCAGCACGGTCAGCTCGGAAATATCGAGCTCCAGGTTGCTGGCGTTGTTGTTGACAATGGTCAGGTAGGCCGGGGCGGAATAGAAGATGATGAGCTTACTGGCATCTATGGTGGCTTGCGTGCCGTCCTGGTTGATATAGGTATACTTCCACTTACGGTTCCCCTCTGTGCCGTCCCACCAGATGGTCTTCAGGTAATTTTCAAAAGTATTGTTCAGCGCCTTGTCGGAGAAGGTATAGGCATAGACCGCCGTGGAGGCATAGTTGGCTCCGACGTTGTTGACAAAATCAGTGTTGTGCTTCTCATACAGCTTCATGTCCATCACGAGGTCGTAGATGTCGCTTGTCCTCGTGCGCGGCGCATAGGTTTTGTTGGTGCATACCTTTTTGCTGGGAGCAGCGGTGTAGCTTGTGGTGGGCGGGAACTGGCTGTCGTAATTCTTCAGCCAGTAAATATCGTATGTCAGGTTGCTGATCCAGTACACCCGGTTGTTTTCATACGCCACCTTCAGGTCGCTGAAGCGGTCGCTCTTGAACACGGTGGAGATGTTGGCAAGCGTGCCGGCGGATACATAGGCGCCGAAATAGCCGGTGACGTCGCCGTGCTTGATCACCTGATCGCTGTTCACATCGCCGGGCACATAGATGCCGATCTTCTTGCCGTTGTTCAGGCTGTCGGCGTTGACGACCAGCTCGGAATCCGCGTCCAGGTAGACGTTGCTCTGCTTGCTGTTCATCGCGTTGTTGATGACCTGTGCGTCGCCCTTGAAGTTCAGGCGCGCCGAGGTGCCGCCGACGCCGATGGCGCCGCCGTTCGTTGCGGTGTTCCCGGTGATGGACGTGGAGACATTGGCAATGCCCGACCCGACGAAGATCGCCGCGCCGTTGACCGCGCTGTTGCCGCCGGTGACCGTAATTATGCCTTTGTTGTCCACGGTAGCGTTACCGCCGATTTGTCCGCCGGTATAGTTCACCGTGCCGCTGCCCGCGTAGATCGCGCCGCCGAGGCCGAGGTCATCTTCCGTGCTCTCCCCCTTGCTCGCGCTGTTTCCGGCGAGGGTGCCATCGCTGATGGTCACCGGGCCGCTGCCAGAGTAAATCGCGCCGCCGTTGCCCTGCTTGGCTTTGTTGCCCTCGCCTGTCGCAGTGCCGCCGAGTCTGCCGCCCTTGACCGTCACGGAAGCGCTGTCGGCATAGATCGCGCCGCCGTTGGCATTGGCCTCGTTGCTCTCCAAGTTGCCGTTTTCCACGGTGATCGCGCCGCTGGTGGCATAGATCGCGCCGCCGTTGGCTGCCTTGTTCGCGCTCAGCGTGCTGTCCGCGTTCATGACGGTCGCGCTGCCGCCCTCCATGTAGAGCGCGCCGCCGTTGCCGGTGGCCGAGTTGCCATTGAAGGAAGCCGCTGTGCCCTCGCTCGCCGCGTTGTTGGTCCAGGTGCCGCCGATCACCGTATTGGCGTTCAGGGCGTAGATCGCGCCGCCGTTGGTCGTGGCGGTATTCCTGGTGAAACGCGCCCCGTTGAGGCTCAGCGCGGTTCCGCTTGTGTAGATCGCGCCGCCGTTCGCGGCGGAGTTGCCCGCGCCCTCTTCGGTGCCGCCGAGGGTGCCGGTGACCGTCACAGCGCCGCCGGCGGTATAGAAGCCGCCGCCGTTCTCGGTCGCCCCGTTGTCGCTGAGCGTACCGCCCACCGTCAGGGTGCCGTTCACGCGGTAGATGCCGCCGCCGTTGGATGCGTTGTTGCCGCTGATGATACCCGCATTGGACAATGTGCCGTCGGCCTGGTAGACCGCGCCGCCGTTGCCGGTCGCGCTGTTCTCGGACAGGCTGCCGTTTGCCTCAACAGTGCCGCCAGCCAGGTACACCGCGCCGCCGTTGCCGGTCGCGCTGTTTCCGGACAGGCTGCCGTTTGCCTCAACAGTCAGGATGCCGCCAGCCAGGTACACCGCGCCGCCGTTGACCGATGCGGTGTTCTGACCCATGCTGCCGCTGACTGTCAGCGTGCCGCCGACCTGATAGACCGCGCCGCCGTTTTCAGCCGTGTTTCCAGTCACGGACCCGGTCACGCTGACCGTGCCCTTGTTGATGTATACCGCGCCGCCGCTGGTGGCCGTGTTGCCCTCGCCGGCCCCTGCGCCGCCGATGGTGCCGCCGATGTCGACTGTACCGTCATAGACATGCACCGCGCCGCCGGTCGTGGCGGAGTTGCCAGTGAGCTTTCCATCAGCGCCCATCGTAAACGTGCCCGTCTTGACATACACCGCGCCCCCGCCGAGGGTAGCCGCATTGTTGGTCAGGGTGCCGTTTACGGTCACGGTGCCGGTTTTCACGTAGATCGCGCCGCCGTTGACGCCCTTGGCATTTTGCAGCGTCGCGTTTTTGTTGACAGTCAGCTCCGCGTTTTCCGCCTGGTTGAGCACCAGGGCATCCCCGGCCTGAACGCTCTTACCATCAAGGGTGATAGTATCGAAGGTCAGCGTTCCATCGTTATAGAACAGATGACCGCTGGGATAGCTCAGGCTGCGGCTGATGACCGCCGTGCCCGTGCCCTCGTACTCGGTCATCGCCGTGGTTATGGTGATCGTGCAATCCGCCGGAATGGTCACGGCGTCGTCCTTGGAGCGTATGGAATACTCCCCGATCAGCATCTCGATCGTGGCGATCTTGCCGTTGTTGTTTGCGTAATTCACCGCTTCCTTGATGCTGTAGAACTTCTCCGACCCGATCTTGCAGACGTACTTGGGCATGTAGAACAGCACCAGCTGGGAATTGTCGGGAACATTCACAAAATCCTCGCTCGTCCTGGTCTTGTACTGCCACCTGGCGTTAGCCTGATCGTACTTTATCTGCGTAATGTCAGTTCCGCCAGAGATTGCAGTTCCTTCCCTGGTGTACAAAGAGGCATGGTCATACGCATAGTATTTATCCGTAGGCAGCACATATTCGATTTTGCTGTGCATGTCATCCGCAAAGCCGGAGTCAATCGCGCGGATCTTTTCTTCGCCCTCGGGGATGCCCATTGCGCCTTCCCGGCCCTCCAGCGGCACCGCGCCCTCCTCCGTCTGTCCGACGGCGGCCCTTGCCGATACGGGCAGGCTGATGCGGTTGTGGGCAAACGCGATCTCGTGGTAGGTATCCACTGTGTCGAGCACACAGCGCAGGGAATCTTCCGGATCGACATAGGGCGCGCTGTCCAGGCGGATCGCCGTGGTATAGTCGGCATAGACATGATCGCTGGTCTGCTGGACGGTCAGCTTCGCGCCGCCCGGAACCTTCAGCGTCTTCATGTTCGATTTGTCCTCGGCGGGCAGCGAGAAGGTCTGGGTAGGTACACCCTCAACCATTTCAAATCCGTTCTCGTCGTATTCCGTCATGCCCGTGCCCTCAAGGTCGAGGGTGGCCTTGTAGGTAAACGTCGGGTTGGCATCCGCGTCCACGTGGTCCACCAGCGGCTGCGTCACGTCGATATCCAGAATCGCCAGGATCTCAAAGACGCCCTCTTCATACTCGACGGTATAATTGGACTGCTCAGCTTCACCCGCGACCTTCCTGATCGGGTATTCGCCTTCCTCCTCGCCCTCGTCGCGCTTCAGCGAGAAGGTAAGCAGGGTTTCGCCATCGCGGGTATAGGTCCAGGCGATGACCTCGCCCTCTTGCTCCACGGAAGTGGCGGCAGCAGCCTGGTCTCCGTTCATCCAGCCCGTCACGGTAGCGGTGAGCAGCGGGTCATCCACAAGGCCGACCGCCTTCACCTTGCGGTCGGGCGTGACGAGCAGCTCAGCCCGCAGGATCATCAGCTTGCCCTGAGTATACGTGATCTTATAGTTGCCCTGCGTCTCTGCGCCGGACGGCGTCAGGGCATAGCCGTCGACAATCACATTCTCGCCCGGATCGCGGTTTACGCTGAATGTCAGCAGCTCCACCGCGCTCTCGCCTTCCCCAACGGTATAGGTGTAGTCGCGCGCGCCGGTTTCTGGATTCAGCACGGAGGTGAGCGAACCACCCTCATCACCCTCCGTCAGCCCGTCGAAGGTCACTCCCCATTCCGGGTCAACGTCGCCGTAGGTCTTTTCATCGTCCTCAACCTTGATGGTCAGGTCAGCGGCGCCGATGGTGAGCGTGCCCGGCTCGTAGATGACATTGTAGTTACCCTGTACCGCGTCGCCAGCGGGGGTGATGGTATACGTGCCCACATCTTCGCCCGGAGCGCGGGTCAGGTCATAGTTCAGGACCGTCGGCTCGTCGGAGAATTTCAGGCCGGTAACGGACGCGGTAAACTCCGGGTCGTCCTCGCCGTAGGTCTTCCCCTCGTCCTTTGCCTTGACCGTCGCCGTCGCCCTGGTGATATTGAAGGTATAGGCCTTGCCGCTTTCCGGGTCCTTGCGGACATAGGTAACGGTATAGTTCTTCTGGTCGGTTTCCCCCGTCAGGGTGATGGGATACTCGCCGACATCCTCGCCCTCTTCACGGGAAACGGAGAAAATGAGCATGGAAGCATCGTCGCCGTTCTTCAGGCCTTCGATCGTGACGAGCGCGGGATCAACATCGTCGCCGTACACCTTTTCCGCGCCGGCGGTAATGGTGAGAGACGCCTTGTTGATCGTCAGCGTTCCCGATTCGTACAACACCCTATAGTCACTCTGGATCGATTCGCCGGAAGGTGTGACTGCATAGGTACCGGCGTCTTCACCGCTCACGCGGGAAACCGAAAAGGTGATGTTTCTGGTCGTTTCATCTGCCTTGGTTACTGTCGCGGTATAATTTCCTTGCGCATTCGGGCCGGAGACCACGACACTGGCCCCGTCTTCCTTCACATCCGCCGTGAAGGTATAGGCGGGGGTTACATCGCCGTAGATCTTATCAAGGTCGTTCACCTCAATGGTGACGGTGTAGGGCGTCTGTTTGTTGTTGATCGTCAATGTCCGCGGCATTTCCTCTGTGGCCGCGGTGATGACATAGCTGTCCTCGTGGTTGTCCGGAACCTTCTCCAGGGCAAAGTAGTAGTAGGGATCGCCTTGCTTGTTTGTCTTCTGCAGGGAATCCACTGTCGCGCTCCAGTTGTCTGCGCCGGAGAGCTTCAGGCCCGTGCGGACGCACTCAGCACCAGCCAGGAACGCGATGAGCGCTTCGCGTGTTAAGCTGAGTGATTCACTTTCCGTCGTCGTGCGGTAGATATCAAAGGTCACTTCGGGTTTTCCGGACGTATCTGCCACAGGATTGCCGTCCAGGTCAAGCCATTTTTTCTCAACCACGACACTGACCGCAGGCTGGTTGTTGACCACATACCAGCCGGTGCCGCTGACGCTGCTGCTGGAGGCGAACCGGTTGGAGATATCCGCATCGCTCTCGCCGTAGACCTTTTCTTCCACGACGGAATAGACGATATCCTTTTTGTCTTCCTGCGCCGGAAGATTGACAAAGGTCGTCGTGTCATAGTATTGTTCTTTCGTCAGCTCAAGCTTCAGGGGCTGGCCGCCGTCTTTCGTCACTGGCTCCGCGGGCGTGCCGTCGACGGACTTGTACAGCCCAATCTCCACTCGCTCGACAGCGTCAGGCCATGGTTCATCACTCTTGATGCCCCAGGTGGCCGTCACCGGGATGTCGGTCTTTACGCTCCGGTTGGGGAGGGTAACGGTGTTATAGGAAGTCGTCAGATCCGTCGCGGAGGCGTCGGCGGGCAGGCCCTCCGGAACGCCGCTCCCGCCTTCCGAGAAGTAGAAGTATGTCTTCTCCGGGTTGGCGGGCGTGATATAGCCTTCCGGCGCCTTGGTTTCCACCACATAATAGAGCGTATTGGCGGCATAAGCGGCCGCCTCGTCGCCCCTGCGAATCGTGATCGAATCCCCGTCGCCCGCCTCATAGGTGGCGACAAGGTTGTCCTGCGCGTCATATACCGTGAAAATTGTGCCCGGCAGCGTCTTGCCCGTATTCTCGTCAATCTTGATGATGGTCAGCTTGTGATCCACATACTCATTGGTGAATGCAAGGTCATAGCTGAACGCTTGCTTATCGTCCGGATCGACGAAAAACTCGTTGGAGTCCTCCTTGACGGGCACACCTTCTTTTTGATAGGAGATAGAGACCGATACATTCTCTTCAATGATGCCCTCCAGCTCCTCGGGAAGCGCGTTTTCCTCGATGACGCGGTAGGTGGCATTGTCCTCCAGCTCCGCGCCGCCTTCCTTGCCGGTATTGAAGTTCATGGAGCCGTAGGAGAATTCCTTGTAGGTGTGCCTTTCCACTTCCACCCAGCCGCTTTCGACCTCAGGAGCCTCCTTCTGGAGGATGAAGGTGATCGCGTTCTTCTGCGCATCCGTCAGTGTATAGTTGCCGCCGAAGCGCTTGGTGACGTTTACGCCCTTTCCTTCGGGATAGCAGCGAACCTTCAGCACGTCTCCGTTGAAATAGCTGTAGATGTTGCCATAGACATAGCTCGGTTCGTCTGTGATCAGGAAGCTGTAGTAGGTATTGTCCTTTTGATAGTAGATGTAATTCCCGTCCAGGATCTCAAACGGAGCTGTGATCATTTCGAGGTAATAGATGGTATTCTTATGTATCGTCAGCCCATCCTTCGCCTCGTCCAGGGCGATATCCACGTAACCATTGTCCCCCGTCGTAAACACGATGGGGTTGCCTTTGTTCGCCCCTGCCTTATAGACCATCGGCCGCATGTTGGAATCGAGCAGGCGGAACGCGGCGCCTTCAAGCCCACGCTCCATATGCCCCTCTGCATAGACGAACAGCTGGATGTAGTACACGCCGCCCGTACCAGAGATGTCAGAACCGGTGGGGGTGATGGTGACTTCATCCTCCGTCGTAGCGGAAAGGCCAATAGCATATATCTTGTTGGTAACCCTGCCGAGGGTAGCGGTGTTGGAAATCCTCACCGTTTCGCCCACATTGCCCTTCACCCTGGTGGTATAGGTAATGGTTACAGATTCAGCGTCAGGAACGGTAAACGTTCCGGTATAGCCGCTGTAATCAAACGAAGGATCTCCTTCGGTGGTCTGTCCATCACTCTCTACTTGAATCGAGCCATAGTTGATGGACTGGTTGTCGCTGAACGTATCCTTGATTGTGATGTCCTGTCCATTATTCAATGGAATTCTATTCGGGTTGATGTCTATTTCATAGCTTGCCAGGTCGCCGTTGATTCCCTTGAATTCTTTTTTGATGAGATTGTCGGGCACTTCACCATTCAGGATAATCAGCAGGCCGTTCTGCGTTGCGGTGACGACATAGTTGCCCGTGGTGTCCTTCGTCTCTTTCAGCGTTACACCTGTGAAGGTGGCATCGTACATGCCCGGATCCGTACCTTTGCCAGAGGCGGAGACGCCTTCGAAGGTCAGGTTATCCACATTGCATGTATAGCCCTCGACGGTGATTTCCTCACCCGTCCAACTATACGTGGCGTTGTTGGCCGTCAGGGTGACGGGTTGGGGATTGATGGTAGCAATGACGCTTCGGGCTTCTTCTTCATCCAGCCTGTAAGACACGGTATAGGTCCCGGCGTTTGTTGCGGAGGGAATCTCGCCCTTCGTGTACTCGCCGTCGTCCAGCTTGAACCAAAGTACATCGGGGTTGTCAGACGCCACCAGTGGGTGTTCCTCGCCGTCATAGGTGGATTCAACCGCCGTAACTGTAGGCCAGGTGACCTCCAGCGTGCCGTTGTCATAGGTGATCTCATAGTTGGACGTCACGTCTTGGCCTCCAGCATTCTTGATCACCGCGTCGCTGGGTACGTTGTCGCTGCTGCCGATCACCATCTGACTGCCCGTCACGGTCACGGACTCGATGCTGTCGCCCGCAGCCAGGTCGGTATTGGTATAGCTGTTTTTCGTCAGTGCTGTACCGTCGTAGGCCTTCGTGTCGCTGTCGGCGGTGATGGTCAGGGCCTTCTGCGTCACTTGCAGCGTGCCGTTGGCATAGGTGATGTCATAGCTGGCCGTCACGTCTTCGCCAGCAGCGTTCACAATCTTCGCCGCGCTGGGTACGTTGGCGCTGCTGCCCACATTCATGCGATCTTCTTCTTCGCCGCTGCCATCATTTTTCTTGACGGTCACGGTCACGGACTCGATGCTGTCGCCCGCAGCCAGGTCGGTATTGGTATAGCTGTTTTTCGTCAGTGCTGTACCGTCGTAGGCCTTCGTGTCGCTGTCGGCGGTAATGGTCAGGGCCTTCTGCGTCACTTGCAGCGTGCCGTTGACATAGGTGATGTCATAGCTGGCCGTCACGTCTTCGCCGCCAGCGTTCACGATCTTCGCCGCACTGGGTACGTTGGCGCTGCTGCCCACGTTCACGCGTTCTTCGTCTTCGTCGCTGCCGTCATTTATCTTGACGGTCACGGTCACGGACTCGATGCTGTCGCCCTCGGCAAGCGCCGTGCTGGTATAGCTGTCCTTCGTCAACGCCGTGCCGTCGTAGACTTTCGTGTCGCTGTCGGCGGTGATGGTCAATGCCTTCTGCGTCACTTCAAGCGTGCCGTTGGCATAGGTGATGTCATAGCTGGCCGTTACATCTTCGCCTTTAGCGTTTACGATCTTCGCCGCGCTGGGTACGTTGGCGCTGCTGCCCACGTTCACGCGTTCTTCGTCTTCGTCGCTGCCGTCATTTTTCTTGACGGTCACGGTCACGGACTCGATGCTGTCGCCCTCGGCAAGCGCCGTACTGGTATAGCTATCCTTCGTCAACGCCGTGCCGTCGTAGACTTTCGTGTCGCTGTCGGCGGTGATGGCCAGAGAAATGAGTTTGCTGCTCGTCACCTGAATAACGACATTCGTATTATCGCTCATCGTCACGGTCAGGTTTACGGGATCTATGATGACGTCGGTGCAGGAAACAGACCAGTTGCCTTCGTTCCCGGTGACCTCAAGGACAGACGGATTGCCTGATACAACGCTCTGTACAACGCCCGATACCGACAGCTCCGTCAACAGGCTGCTGAGGGCAACTGTCTCACCGTTTCTCAGGGTGTATTGCTTGGTAACAGGGGTTTTCTCGTCCTCCGGCGTGTTGCGCGTGAAGGCCACCAGATACACCGAGAAGCCGTCGGCCTCAAACTCGACATTTTCCCCGTTCAGGGCGCAGGAAACCGACTCCACCTCTTCGCCGAAGTGCAGCACGTTGACATTGGTGGCATCGTCGACCTCCGGCGCGTCCAGCAGCCTGATGGACACGGAGACCGGCGTGTCGGGCGTAACCTCCGCGCCGTCCTTCACGATGGCGATGTCCAGGGCCTTGGTGTAGGCCAGCTGACCGCTGGTGACGTTCAGGGCCTCGGCGGCCCGGGCGGCGTAGGTGTCGGCCTCGTCGCCGGTCAGCTCGGAGACGCTCAAAGTCGCCCCGGAGGGGATGCCCGCCTCGGGGCCGTAGCCGACCTCGACGTTCCAGGTGTTGCCGGAGGCGTCTATGTAATGGGTGGAGATGGTCTCGGTGACGACGACAGCGTACAGCGAGAAGCCGTCGGCATCAAAGCTGATTTCAGTCTCGACGTCGCCAACGCCGACTTCGGTCTGTTCAATTTCGACTTCGCCCGGTTCCGTGTCGCCAGCAGGCAGTTCGACGTTCAGGTTTGTCTTGCCGCTCGCGCTCTCGACGTCGGTATCGGCGACGATCTGCGTCTGACCCTCGTCGTCCATGTGGACGACCACGGCGGACTGGTCATCATTGATCTCACTGACCGAGATGACCACGGATACGGGGATGCGCGGCTCGATCTCATTGCCCTCTGCGTCGTAGAAGGCGATATCCACCAGCTGAACACGACGGACCTTCACGAAGTCGTCTGCCACGCTCTCGCGAATTTCGGAGATGGCGTCATTGTCCCATACGCGACGCACCGACATCGTGGTACCCTCGGGGAAGGCGCCTTCATCTGCCGTCACGGTCACATTGACGCCCGATGCGCGGGCCGCAAAGCTGGCGGCGGGCCAGCTGACGGCAGTCTGTGGTTCGGGCGAAGGTTCGTCGGTCTGAGCTTCAGTTCCGGGTTCGACCTCAGGCAGCGCTTCAGGTTCCACCGCCAGCACATCGTCGACCTCGTCTTCGCTTTCTTGTTTCGGGGTTTCCTCGGATACGATCTCCTCGTGCGCTCCATCTTCAGGCACGATTTCAAGAGCGTCGCCCCCGGGTTCCCGGGCGGATTCCGCCTCCGGCTCGGCTTCTGGCTCCCGCTCAGGTTCGGCTTCGGGCTCGGCTTCCGGTTCCTGCTCAGGTTCGACTTCGGGCTCGGCTTCCGGTTCAACCTCGGGCTCGACTTCCGGCTCCTGTATCTGTTCGACCTCCGGCTCGACTTCCGGTTCTGCTTCCGGCTCCTGTATCTGTTCGACCTCCGGCTCAGCTTCCAGCCCCTGCTCAGGTTCGACTTCCGCCTCGGCTTCCGGCTCTTGCTCAGGTTCGACTTCGGGCTCGACTTCCGGTTCGACTTCCGGCTCAACCTCCGGCTCGACTTCCGGTTCGACTTCCGGTTCGACTTCCGGCTCAACCTCCGGCTCGACTTCCGGCTCAACCTCCGGCTCGACTTCCGGCTCCTGCTCGGGTTCGACTTCCGGCTCAACCTCCGGTTCAACCTCCGGCTCGGCTTCCGGCTCCTGTATCTGTTCGACCTCCGGCTCTACTTCGGGTTCAGCCTCCGGCTCCTGTACCTGTTCTACCTCCGGCTCAGCTACCGGCTCCTGCTCAGGTTCGACTTCCGCCTCGGTTTCCGGCTCGACTTCAGGCTCGGCTTCAGGCTCGGCTTCCGGCTCCTGTATCTGTTCGACCTCCGGCTCAACTTCGGGCTCAACCACAGGCTCGGCTTCAGGCTCGGCTTCCGTTTCAACCTCCGGCTCGACTTCAGGCTCGACCTCCGGCTCAGCTTCTGCGACAGGCGTCTGCACCTGTTCCATCTCAAGATCGACACCGACATCAATGCCGAGCGCTTCATTCAATCCGGACACTTCGACCAGATCCCCGGACGAAGCATCCTCCAAACCGTCGTCATTGATGTCAGGTATTTCCATAGAACCGTCGAAAACATCGCTTTCGGCTTGATCCGTTCCTGACGCCCTGCCATTTTGCAAAACGATGGTATAGGATTTGGTGCCCGTAAACACGGCAAACTCGATCTCCTTGAAGCTCCGAACCACCGTGAGCCGATAATCCTTCTTTCCCTTTTCAATGGTCAGGCAACGTCCTTCGTTCCCGCTGTGCTCGATCACGCCCAGATCCACGATGTCGCTGATCTTAACGGGCAGGCCGGCACGCTTGAGCAGCGCGCTGAGGCGTATCCTCGAAGCGGTGTTGCTGAGGTCGCAACTAAAGAGCGGGCCAAAGCCGTCTGGGTTCTCCGAAAGCGCCTTGGCCGCCTTGGCCACATCCTCCACCGTCAGGGTCGGATCGTTGACCAGTCTGAGGGTGAACACGCCGTCCACCGTGTAGACCGTCAGCCTCGCCTCCGCGAAGAGGGGCTTCATGACGATGAGATAATCGTCCTCCACTTCGGCAACCGCCACAAACAGGGACATGTCGATGCCTGTGTTGACACTGTCGTTCTGCAGGGTGACGCTCTGGATGTCCTTCAGTCGCCTGACCGGCAGCTCCAGTTTCACAATGAGGTCACTGAGCAGCAACCTGGTTTCGTCCTCCAGCCGATAGGCATAGGTCTCCCCTTCCCCCGCCATATTTGACGCGAGATGGTGCGAAAGCGAAAGATCGCCCAGCTCGAGGGATTCGTCATACGCATCCGCCAGCGACGTATCCGGCTCCAGGTCCTCGGCAAACGCAAACGAATCAGGATTGATCTCCAGGATCTCAGCCGACGCCAGTCGGTTTTGTATGGCGTTGATGTCGTCCGCCACAAGGCCGAGGGTATTGGACATCAGGCACACGACCACAAGCAAGCTGAACAGCCGCTTCGCAAAACGCCTGTTGACCCATCCCTGCCATAGCCCGCGCCGCCGCGATTCCAGGTCCCGCGACGCCCGGCTCGATTCTATATTTCGATAGTCCTTCATTTGGTCTACCTCCGAAAAGCAGAAGCCATTTTTATACGGCAAACTCCGCCTGCATCATTTTATCTGCAGACGGAAACCCATTATTCCGTTTCTCCAACCCGATTCCGGAGAAAATGAATCCCGGCGAAAACGGTTGAAAACCAACAAGGATGTGATATAAACCGACTGCAATAATCGATTCTATCAATCCACACTTATTATATCACGGAGTAGGGCAAAAAGTCCATATCCAAAGCCCCAAAATTCGCGGTTTGCCAAGTTTTTTTTACAATGAAACTATTTGAAGAAACAGAAAGCTCCAAAGAACAAGCGGTGTTCATATGATCTCTGTCATTTGAACACCGCTTGTTCATCAAAATGCTCATCCGACGACCGCGCCGGGGTCGATCTTTCCGCCCGCCCTTTTCCCGGCGGCGACGACGGCGCCCGCGTTGACGTGACTGAAATCGTCGATCGTGGCATCGTGGTCGACCAGCGCGCCTATGGACAGTATGCAGCCCTTCCCCACCCTCGCGTTGGTGTTGACCACTGCCCCGGGAAGGACGACGCTTCCCTCGCCCAGGGTCGCGGAGGGCGCGACGAAGGCCCTCGGGTGGACGAGGGTCGCGATGGGGGCGTCGACCGCCTGCAGGCGCTGTATAAGCGTCCGGCGCAGGTCATTGTTGCCGATGCTGACGATCACGCCGTCATAGCCGCAGGCCAGCGCTTCGGCCCGGTCCGTCGTGCCTACGGCGCAGGGGTTTCGGTCGTCCAGGAAGTCCACCCGGTCATAGCCGCAGGCCATGGCGACCTCGGCCAGCACCCGCCCGTGACCGCCTGCGCCGATGATCAGCAGCTTTTTCATAGGCACCCCCGCTCACGCCGCCTTGATCGGGCCGACCTCGATCCTCGCGCCGCGCATAGACTTGACCTCATACCGGTCAGAGAGCACGGCCACGCACTCCTGGAGGTTGGAAAACTCGCGGTCGACGCCGTCCACCGTCACCGTCACAGGCCCTTCCACAAGGCCCAGCAGCGCGCTCAGCGGCATCTTGCCGGGCAGGTCGCTGAGGTATTCAAGGTAATCCCTGACCGGCACGCCCTTCGCCGACCGGCGGATCTCTTCACGCTTTTCCGGGCTCAGGCTCTCGTCGGCAATGAACACGATGCTGATGCCCTGGTACTGGATCTGCGCCGGGATGGAGCCGTAATCGACGATCGGAATGCCGTCCATCGTCTTTCCGCTGTGCTCACCGACGATCACCACCACCTGGAACGGGGAATTGTCCTCCAAATAGCGGATGAATTCCTTTCCTGTATCCCCGGAGCCCACCACCATGGCCGGAATCGTCCACGAGCGGATCTTTTCGCCCCGCTGCCTATGTATGTGCAGGAACCGATAGGCGAAGCGAATCATGGCGGTCATCAGAAATTGCAGGAAGGCGCCGATGAGATAATAGCTGGTCGGCATGCTGTGCACAAACCACTTCGTGCCAAAGACGTGAATCGCTGCGGTGATGGCATTGGCCACTATGATCCGGTTCATATCGTCCAGCCCCGCGTAGCGCCACATGCCGTTGTAAAGCCCGCAGGCATAGAACACGATCAGGCAGAGCACGGTATAGTACGGCGTAAACTGCAGGTAGTACTCCCTGAAATCACCGATGCCCGAGGTGAACCTGAAGTGCACGTAGAATCGGATCAGCAGGGCCAGCAGATAGGCCCCGTTGACGGCGATGATATCCAGCAGCACGATCCACAGATCGGAGCGCAAGCGCTTCTTAATGTTCTCCATCATAGCAATTCTTCTCCATAATGGGTTTTCCTCGACGCTATCATACCACAAACGAAGCGCAATGTCTACTGTACTGCTGAGACGAAATTTAGGCTTTCACACCCCTATAGCTTTTTCGAATCTTCTCATAGCTTTCAAGATTGCCGATATCATAGCGGCTTCCGGGCATTGGCCAGGCCTTCATCGCCGTCTGCCTGGAGAGCCACGCCGCGAAGCTCCCCGGCGCGTCATAGCCGCAGCCCGCCGCCAGGGCTTCCGGAATCCTTCGGAGATCCTGCGCCTTATAGAAATAAAAGGGCGGTACCGCGAGGTTGCTCCTGGGTTCTTTGGGCTTCTCCTCGTAGGAGGTGATCCTGTTCTCCCCGTCCACCGAGATGATGGCCGTGCGCTGCTGCTTCGCCAGGTCGTTCTCCTCGTAGCACATGATGCAGGAGCAATCGTTTTCAATGCCAAAGCGGATAAACGGCACCAGGCTGAAGTCCAGCACATTGTCGCCCGCGATGACCAGCATGTCGTCGCGTATGTTCTGCGCTTCAACGGCGAACTGGATGTCCTTCACCGCGCCCAGCCGGGTTTCGTTGGTGGACGTGCCGTCGTCCACGACGGTGATGGGCTTATCACTCGTCCGGGCCCATTCCCGAAAGCAGTCGGCGAACTTGTGATTGCTGATGACCACATACTCGTCCACCAGGGTGGAGGTGTGGATGTCGTCGATGAGCCAGTCCAGTATGGCCTTCCGGCCCACCTTCAAAAGCGGCTTGGGGAAATTCTCCGTCAGGGGATACAGGCGGGTCGCGTAGCCCGCGGCCAGTATGATCGTCTTCATAGCTTCACCCCGTCCGCGCTGTCGCAGAGATGGAAGCTGTACTTCCCCTCCAGGTGGGGGTACGCCTTCAGGTATTTTTCCGTCACGGTCCGCTCGACGTCCTCCGCCTTGTCCGGATCAATCAGCGCCATGCAGCAGCCCTTGAAGCCCGCCCCGGAGAAGCGCCCGCCGTAGATGCCGTCGGTGGCGGTCATGATGTCGTACATCGTGATCAGCTCCGGGCAGCCGCACTCGTAGTTCTCCACGCTGCTCCTGCCGCTCTCGAAGATCAGCCGGCCATAGGCGTCCAGGTCGCCCCTGCGCCAGGCCTCCGCGCCGGCCTCGGCCCGGGCGATCTCGGTGAAATAGTGGGTCGCCCGCTTGCGGAAGCTGCCCGGCAGGCGATCCTTGTAGGTCTCGAACACCTCCACCGGAACGTCCCTCAGCCGGGTATCCACAAACTTGCCGTATTCCATGCCGGCCCAGGCGAGCAGGCTATAGGCCGCCGCCTTGCACTCGTCCTGGCGCAGATTGTAGGCGCTGGTGGCCAGCGAGCGCTCCAGGCCGCTGAAGAGCACGGCGATCCGGAAGGGCTTCATGGCGGGATTCATCGGGATCAGCTCATAGCTGTCGTCCCGGCAATCCATGTACAGCAGCTGATCCTTCCGGCACAGCACCTCGCAGCTCTGGTCCAGCTTGCCGCAGTTGACGCCCACATAGCGATTCTCGGCGGCCTTGGCCATCATGATGGTCTCCCAATCCCCCAGCGCGATGCCGTTGACCCGTGCCAGCGCAGACAGGAAGGCGATGATGACTGCCGCCGAGGAGCTCAGACCGCCCACGGGCAGCGTGCCTTCGATCACCGCAGACAGGCCTACGCGCAGCGGATACTTCTCCGCCAGCATCTCCGCCGCCCCGCGCATGTGGTCCGCCCAGTCCCCCACCTTCTGCTCGGGAATGCCGTTGACATGGAACTGCGCCCGCTTCGGGAAATTCAGGCTCTTCAGCTCCACCACGCCGTTGCGCTTGGGCGAAAAGGCGATGTGGACGCCTTTGTCCAGGGCCAGCCCGTTGATCTTGCCGTACTGGTGGTCGATGTGGGCCCCCAGCGGGGATATGCGATAGGGGCAAAAGGCGATGCCGTCCGGATCGCGGTTGTATATCTCGTGGAAAACTTCTTCACAGCGCATGTATTAATCCCTCCTGAACAGGTCGCGGGTGTAGACCTTCTCCTTCACGTCGTCCAGCGTCGCGTCGTAGCGGTTGGCGACGATGCAGCCGCACATCCGCTTGAATTTCTCGATGTCGTTGACCACCAGGGAGCCAAAGAAGGTGCTGCCGTCCTCCAGGGTCGGCTCGTAGATCACCACGGTGGCGCCCTTGGCCTTGATCCGCTTCATGACGCCCTGTATCGAGGACTGGCGGAAGTTGTCTGAATTCGACTTCATGGTCAGCCGGTACACCCCGACCACGAGCGCTTTCTGGTAGTGCTCCCGCGCCGCCGACCAGGATTCGCTGTTGCCGTAGGCCCCGGCGATCTCCAGCACCCGGTCGGCAATGAAATTCTTGCGGGTCCGGTTGGATTCGACGATGGCCTGGATCAGATTCTCCGGCACATCCCGGTAGTTGGCCAGCAGCTGCTTCGTGTCCTTCGGCAGACAATAGCCGCCATAGCCGAAGGAGGGATTGTTGTAATAGTCCCCCACCCGGGGATCGAGACACACGCCTTTGATGATCGGCGCGGTCTGCAGCCCCTTAACCTCGGCATAGGTGTCCAGCTCGTTGAAGAAGCTGACGCGCAGCGCCAGATAGGTATTCACGAACAGCTTTGTGGCCTCCGCCTCCGTGGTCTGCATGAACAGCGTCGGTATGTCGGTCTTTATGGCGCTCTGCTGCAGCAGCGCCGCGAACCGCTCCGCCGCGGGCCTGTTTGCGTCGTCCGAACCCACGATGATCCGGTTGGGATACAGGTTGTCGTAGAGCGCCTTGGACTCCCGCAAAAATTCCGGGCTGAAGATGATGTTGTCCATGCCCAGCTTTTCGCGAACCGCCGCGGTATAGCCCACGGGAATCGTCGACTTGATCACGACGGTGGGCTTGTTATCACGGACGGACGTCGCGTCCCTGACAAGCGTCAGAACGGCTTCCACCGCAGAGCAATCGAAGAAGTTGGTCTTCGGATCGTAGTTGGTGGGGGCGGCCACGATGACGAAGTCCGCGTCGGCATAGGCCGCCGCCCCGTCCGTGGTGGCGGTGAGGCTCAACTCCCTGGCCTCATGCTCCGCCAGGTAACACTCGATGTACTCGTCACGGATCGGGCTTTCCCAGGCGTTGATCCTTTCGACCTTCTCCGGCACGATGTCCACGGCGGTCACGTCGTTGTGCTGGGAGAGCAGCACCGCCAGGGACAGGCCCACGTAGCCCGTCCCCGCCACGGCGATCCGCTGGCGTTCCACCGCCACAGCCGGGGCCGTTTCGTCCACGATAACATCCGACGGGGCAAAGCCCAGCGCCTCGGACAGCGCGAGCAGCTGGTCCACGGAAGGGCTGTAATCCTGCGCTTCGAGCCGTGACAATATGGAGCGGTTGATGTCCGTCATCCGGGAAAGCGCCACCTGGGACAGCTTCAGTGCCTTTCTGCGACTGATCACCGTCTCCGCAAGGCGTTTGAGTGACAGGCGTTTCATGATCATCCTCCTGAATAATAGTTGCTGACAGCGTCAAATCTGTCAAATCATAACGCCTCTATATTATCAGCAAGCCGCGTTGAAAGCAAGGGCAAAGGCTTTCTCATCCGCGTTAAATTTGATACGAAGGGTATTTTTTTGCACGTTTGACGCTAATAGTGTCAAACGTGCAAAATCATTTGTCGCCAGTGGCAACAAGGCATCCCGGAAATCTCTGCGCCTTTCCATGGCTGCGACGGCCATGCCCGCACAGGCCGCAATTGAAACGATCAGCCCTTCATTGCCGCCCCGGCCTTTTCCACAAACCGACGCTGTACGCTCTCCAGCGCGCCCAGGCCCGTCAGTCGGGTGCGGACGTCGAAGCCCCTGGACAGCAGTATGCTCTTCCAGGAGTCGGGCGTGTCTCCCGCCAGGTCGTTCCTGGCGTGGTCCCCGGCCACCAGCATCAGCGGCATCAGCGTGAGCGCCTTGCCCGGCACGGCTTCCAGCGCGTCCAGTATGCCGTCCAGGGCGTGACGCCCCTCCACGCAGGCCAGCTTCACCCGATCGGTCAAAACCGTCCTCAGCCGGGCGTAGGTCTCGTCGGCCACATGGTCGGTGCCGTGGCCCATCACCAGCAGCGTGCGGCCCTCCTCGGCGGCAATGCTGTCCAGCAATCCTGCCATCCACTCCAAGTCCGCTTCGGTATCCAGCAGCGGCGCGGATACGGGCAGGTCACCCGCAACGGCGAGCACCCGTTCGTACTCCTGGCCCCGGATCATGTGCGTGGGCACGAAAACAATCGCCTCGCAACCCTCCCCGCGCAGGCGAGAGAGCGCCTCCGCCTCGTTTTCCACCGCCTCGCCCCGCTCCGCCAGCCTGCGGGCGATGATCCGCGAGGTCCACGCCCTGTGAATCTCCCGGTCCGGAAAAGCCTTGGCCAATGCCCGCTCCACCGGGCGAATGCAGCTTCCCTCGGCATCCGCATGGGTGGTACCGAAGCTGACGACGATGATCGCTTTTTTCATTCGTATTTCCTCCGTATGCTGTTAATTCACCGCCACGTCCCGCAGTCTGTCGGCGAATCGCTGCTGCGCCATGGCAATGACGGCCCTGGCGTCATCTTCCTCCGGTTTCGCCATCATCGCCCGGGCCTCGTCGTGGGTCAGCTTCAAAAGCTCCGCGTCTCCCGCGAGGCTGCCCAGGCCCGCGGACAGCGTGCCGGACTGGCGGGTGCCGAACAGCTCGCCCGGGCCCCGCAGCTCCATGTCCTTCTGGGCGATCTTGAAGCCGTCGGTGGTGGAGACCAGGAACCGCAGCCTCTGGTTGGGCTCGGCCATCAAAAAGCACCAGGAGGCCTCGGTGCCCCTGCCCACCCGGCCCCGCAGCTGGTGCAGCTGGGCCAGGCCGAAGCGCTCGGCGTTCTCGATCACCATCACCGTGGCGTTGGGCACGTTCACGCCCACCTCGATCACCGTGGTGGAGACCAGCACGTCCGCCTCCCCTGTGCGGAAGCGCTCCAGGGCGGCGTCCTTGTCCGCCGGCTTCATGCGGCCGTGGACCAGCTCGATGCGCAGATCCGGCAGCCGGTTCGTGCGCAGGTCCTCGTACACCGCCTCGGCGGGCAGCGCCTCCACGGCCTCGGATTCCTCCACCAGCGGGCAGACGAAATAAACCTGTCGGCCCCTGGCGACCTCCTTTCGCAGGAAGCCGTACATGTCCGCCCGCCTGGCCTCGGGCACGATGCGGGTGGCCACCGGCGTGCGCCCCGGGGGCAGCTCGTCCACGATGGAGATATCCAAGTCGCCGTAGAGGATCAGCGACAGCGTGCGGGGAATGGGCGTGGCCGACATCACCAGCACGTTGGGCGCGTCATCCTTCCCCGACAGCATGCCGCGCTGGCGCCCGCGGAAGCGGTGCTGCTCGTCGGTGACCACCAGGCCCAGGTTTTTGTATTCGACCCCTTCGGTGATCAGCGCGTGGGTGCCGATAGCCAGGTCCCATTCCCCGCTGGCGATGGCCTCGTGGGCCAGCCGGTGCTGCTTTTGCGTGAGGCTGCCCACCAGCAGGCCCACGCGGATGCCCATGGGCGCCAGCAGCTTCACCGCGGCGTCGTAGTGCTGGCGGGCCAGCACCTCGGTGGGGGCCATCAGCGCCGCCTGCCAGCCCCCGGCGTGGGCCAGGGCGATGGCGGCGAAGGCGATGGCCGTCTTGCCGCTGCCCACGTCGCCCTGCACCATCCGGGCCATGGCCCTGGGGGCGCGCAGGTCGGCGGCTACCTCCGTCAGCACCCGCCGCTGGGCGCTCGTCGGCGCGAAGGGCAGGCGCTGCCAAAAGGCCTCAACGGCGCCATCGTCGAAATCGATCGCCACGCCCTCCCGGCCCGTGCTCCTGAACAGGCGAAGCGCCACCTGGTACAGCAGCAGCTCCTCAAAGGCGATGCGCCGCCGGGCAGCCTCCAGGGCCTCCCGACTGTCCGGGAAGTGGGCGTTGCGCATGGCGAAATTGCGCTCGCACAGCCCGTAGCGACGGCGCAGCATCTCCGGCAGCTCGTCCGGCCACTGGCCCTCGCACAGCTTCAGCGCCGCCTCCACGCTCTGGCGCAGCGCCTTCGCGGGAATGCCGGCTATGTTTCGGTAT
The DNA here is from genome assembly GCA_045658005.1 of Clostridia bacterium. Lineage (GTDB taxonomy): Bacteria > Bacillota > Clostridia > Christensenellales > Aristaeellaceae > UBA2862. Next base: position 66,443 of record JAZOUD010000081.1, read on the forward strand.
ACAGGCACCAGCCCCTCCCCCTGCTCGACGGTGGGGCTGACCAGCGAGATATAGCCCTGCTTGTGTTCCACCTTGCCGTACAGCAGCAGCTCCCGTCCCGGGAACAGCTGCTTTTTCAGCCAGGGCTGGTTGTACCAGATGACCTGTACCGTGTCGGTATCGTCGGTGACGTAGACCTTTGTGATCAACAACCGCTTCGCGCGGCGCTCGGTGACCTCCCCGGCCACCCGCACCCGCACCGCGGCGGTATCCCCCGGCTGCAGCCCCGCCAGCGGCACGGTCGCCGACAGGTCGCGGTACTCCTTCGGCAGGAACATCACAAGCTCCCGCACCGTGCGAATCCCCGCCGCCTCAAACGCCTTCAGGCGGGCCGGGCCAATGCCCTTGATGTTTTGTAGTGATATGTCCATTCACCTGTCCGCCTCATACACGATCCCCTGTTCCTTCCGCGCCGCCTCGATCATGTCGGTGACGCGGGCGGAGTCTTCCCAGGTGTAGTACGGACACTGCTTCTCGCCGGCGCGCAGGCAGGCCTGCACGGCCTCGATCTCGTACTGGAAGCCGGTGGCGGGATAGGGCTGCTCGAAGGTTTCCCGGGTGCCGTCGTGAGCGATGAGGGTGGCAGTGGTGGGGTCCCAGAACTCCGGGCCGATCCGGATGCTGCCCTTCTCGCCGGAGATCTCCACCTCGGTGTTGCCGTCCTGGTTGAAGGCCCCGCCCACGAAGGCGTGCTGGCCGTCGCCATAGTCCAGCAGCATGTGGAAGGACTGGTCCACCTCGCCGTTGGATTCCATCGCGGAATAGGATTTCACCGGCATCCTGCCGAACGCCATGTCGGCCATGGCCAGGGAATAGATGCCCACGTCCCGCAGGGCCCCTCCGGCGTGGGCCAGGCCCGCCTTCCACCACTGCCAGTCGTCCGGGTTGGCGTGCATCTCGAAGAAGGCCCGCACGGTCAGGGGCTTGCCGATCCTGCCCTCGGCGATCCACTGCCGCGCCCGGCGCACCGCCGGGAAGCAGCGGGTCCACATGCCCTCCATCAGGAACAGGTCCTTCTCCCTGGCCAGCGCGGTCACCTCGTTCCACTGACGGCGGTTGTCCACCATGGGCTTTTCGCTCAATACGTTCACCCCGGCGTTCAGCGCGGCGACGATGGCGGCGTAGTGGCAGTCGTTGGGCGTGCCGATGTAGAGCACGTCGGGGCTCTCCTCGAGGAGCATCAGGTTCAAGTCGGTATACACGGCCCCGCCGCCGTACTTCCCGGCGAAGGCCCTGCCCCTGACCTCGTCCCGGCTGACCACGGCGCAGAGCGTGGCGTCCTTCACCTGCATCATGCCCTGGGCGAAGCGGTTGGCGATATAGCCGGTGCCCATGATGGCCCAGCGGATGGTGTCTGTTGACATAATGATCTCCTCCTGTCCGCACACAATCCCATAGGGGCGGCCATTCGCCGCCCCTATGGGATTGTATCTGCTTATTTATTCCACCGCGATCAGATAGTAGTACAGCGGCTGTCCGCCGGACTGCAGGTCCACGTCGCAGTCTGGGTACTTCTCCGCCAGCTGCCCCTGCAGGTCCTGGGCGTCGGCCTCGGCGATGTCCTGGCCGTAGTATATGGTGATCAGCGAGGAATCCCCGTTCACCATCTTCTCGGAGACGTCCAGGCACACCTGGGGGATATCGCTGCCCAGCACGCTGAGCTTGTTGTCGACCATCGCCATGATGTCGCCCTCGTGGATCTCCTGGCCGTCGTAGTTGGTGTCCCGCACGGCGTAGGTCACGGAGGCGGTATGGACCGTCTCGGCGGCCTCGGTCATGGCGGCCTCGTTGTCCTCGGGGCTGGCCTCCGGGTCGAAGGCTAGGGCCGCGGAGATGCCCATGGGCACCGACTTGGTGGGCAGCACGATGACGTTGCGGTCGGTCAGCGCGCTGGCCTGCTGGGCCGCGAGGATGATGTTGGTGTTGTTGGGCAGCATGATTACATTCCGGGCGTTGGTGGCGTCGGCGGCCTTCGCCAGGTCCTGTATGCTGGGGTTCATGGTCTGGCCGCCGTCCACGATCTGGTCCACGTTCAAATCGCGGAATATGGCGGAAAGCCCCTCGCCCAGGGCCACGGCCACGATGCCGTATTCCTTCTGCTCGGCGGCCTTCGCGGCGGCCGCGGCGGCCTGCTTGGCCTCGCGCTCGCGGCGCTCCTCCATCATGTTGTCGATCTTGATGGCGTCCAGCTCGCCCAGCTCCAGCGCGTATTGCAGGGCCTTGCCTGGCTCGTTGGTGTGTACGTGCACCTTGACCACGTTCATGTCGGAGATGACCAGCACGCAATCGCCCATCCGCTCCAGGCGGCGGCGCAGGCGCACCACGTCGCTCTCCCGCATGTCCAGGCGGGGATGGGTGACGATGAACTCGGTACAGTAGCCGAACTTGATCTCGCCGATGGCGTCGTGGTCGTCCACGAAGTCGCCGGGCATGGTTACGGTCTCGGGCTTTTCCTCGGTCCCGGCGTCCACCGGCTCGCCGGTCAGCGCCGCGTACATGCCCCGGTAGATCACCATCAGGCCCTTGCCGCCACTGTCCACCACGCCGGCCTGCTTCAGCACCGGCAGCATCTCGGGCGTGCGCTTGAGGATGGCGTCGCCCACGCTCAGCACCAGCTTGAACAGCTCCACCACGTCGCCCTGTTTGTCATAGGCCTCCTCGGCCTCCTCGGCGATGACCCGGGCCACGGTGAGGATGGTGCCCTCCTTGGGCTTCATCACGGCCTTGTAGGCGGTGTTTGCGCCGGAGCGCAGCGCCGCCGCCAGCAGCGGGCCGTCGATGTCCTCGTGGCCGTCCAGCGCCCGGGCGAAGCCCCGCAGGATCTGGCTGAGGATAACGCCGGAGTTGCCCCGCGCCCCCTTCAGCGCGCCCCGGGCCGCGGCGTTGGCCACGTCGGCCACGCTGGTATAGGGCTTGGAGTTGATCTCCTTGACCGCGGAGTTGATGGTCTGGGACATGTTGGTGCCCGTATCGCCGTCCGGCACGGGGAACACGTTCAGCGCGTCCACACTCTCCCGGTTTTTGTTCAGCATCGCCGCGCCGGAGATGAACATCTCCTTGAACAGCATGCCGTCTATCTTCTTATTGCTTGCCATGTTAACCTCCCACAAGCACAGCGGAGCGCGTCAGACGCGAATATCCTCGACGCTGACGTTTACCCGCCCCACCGGCACGCCGGTGAGGTGCTCCACCTTGTATTTCACGGTCTCGATGATCGCCGCAGCCACGGCGCTGATCGAGATGCCGTATTCCACGATGATGAACAGGTCGATATCCACCTTGTCGCCCGAGGAGCGGATCTTCACGCCCCGGCCCAGGTTCTCGCGGCCCATCATCTGAACAAAGCCGTCCGTGCCGCGCTTGGAGGCCATGCCCACAATACCATAGCAATCCAGCGCCGCGTAGCCCGCGACGCGCACAATAACATCGTCGGTAACGGTGACAAGACCGATATCGGTATTGAATTTGCAATCCATGAATGATACCTCCCTTTCGTCGGGGTCTGCCGCCCACTCCCCTGCGGGAAACAGGCGCAAATATAGCTCTCCATTTACAGTATACCTGTTTTTTGGCAAATATGCAAGCAAAACCCATAGATGTAAACCTTTGTACGCCCATAATTTTACATAGCGAAGGTCACGGCCCTCCGCTATACTCAGGATGACATGTCGAGCCCGCTGTCATTCGGGACAAAGTGAGGGATCCTTGCCGTTCCCCGACCGGTCAGCGGGGCATTTCAGAACTTTTACACGGCCAGCCCTTGCGTTTTGGATGGGAAGATGCTATAATTTCACTGTTTTGATGTGGATATATCCTTGAAGGAGGTGTGATAGAGTATGGGAAAGTTTTGTGAGGTCTGCGGTAAAGGCGTCGTTTACGGCAACAACGTCAGCCACTCCAACCGCAAGACGCGCCGCACCTGGGCTCCGAACACGCAGAAGGTTCGCGTTCTGGTAAATGGCGTTCCGCAGCGTATGTCCGTGTGCACCCGCTGCCTGCGCAGCAAAAAGGTTGAGCGCGCCCTGTAATACAGCCGCCGACCGCTTATGAAGTGATGCTTCACAAGAAACCGGTTGTTCCGATGCCCCATTGTATTGATTCGGGCTGTCGGGCTGACCGGTCTTTTTGTTATGACTGACGCGCAGGAGAAGCCCATGAACAGAACACTCACCGCCATCGCCGCCGAAAAGGACGCCGGGCGAAAGCTGAAATACTTCGTCCGGGGCGACATGGGCGTGTCCTACGGGCAATTTGCCTCGCTGAAGCAGCAAAACGGGCTTCTGGTGAACGGGATGCCCGTCCATGCCAACCACCTGCTGCGCCCCGGCGACACGGTGACGGTGGTGCTGGCGGACGCCCCCGGCGAAAAGGCCGTCATGCCGGAGATAGGGCCGGTTGACGTCGTATACGGGGACGAGGACCTCATCGTCATCGACAAGCCCGCGCCGCTGGCGTGCCAGTGCTCGCCGAAGCAGCCTGAGGGCACGCTGGAGAACCGACTGGCCTTCCTGTATCGGGACCGCCCCGACTTTGTGTTCCGGCCCCTGAACCGGCTGGATAAGGGCACCAGTGGCCTGATGGCCGCGGCCATGAACGCCCACGCCGCCCAGCGATTGCAGAAGCAGCTGCACACCGACAGCTTCGTCCGGGAATACCTGGCCGTGGTCGAAGGACGGCTGGAGGGCGCGGGAACGATCGAAGCCCCCATCAAAAAGGAGGACGCCGCCACCGTGCGGCGGATCGTGGACTTCAACGCAGGCAAGCCCGCCGTCACCCACTACCGAGTCGAGCGGGCGGGCGACCGGTATACGCTTGTGCGCCTGCGCCTGGAGACGGGCCGTACCCACCAGATCCGGGTGCACCTCGCCCACCTCGGCCACCCGATCGTCGGCGATTTCCTCTACGGTACCGAGAACCCCCGCCTGCCCGGACGCTTCGCGCTGCATTCGACCAGGCTACGCCTCGCCCACCCCGTCAGCGGAGACACCATCGAACGCACATCGCCGCTGCCAGAAGCGCTGGCAGCGCTGCTTGAACGGATATGAGCATCGAATACAGACGAGCAACCCCCGATATGATCCGCCTGCTGGTAAGCACGCGCATCGAGGTGCTTCGTGCCGCTAATCTATTAAACGCAAGCGTAGACATGTCCGAAGTGGCCGCACAGTCGGAGGCATATTACCGGGAAGCGCTGGCCAACTGCAGCCACACCGGCATACTGGCCTTCGACGGCGACGCCTTCGTAGGCGCGGGCGGGGTCAGCTACTACCGCGTGATGCCGACCTTCCACAACCCCACCGGACGTTGCGCCTATATCATGAACATGTACGTCCGCCCGGCTTACCGGCGGCGGGGCATCGCCACGGCTATACTGGACGTGTTGGTGGCAGACGCGCGCCGACAAGGCGTGGGGCGTATCGGCCTGGAGGCCACCGACATGGGCCGGCCGCTCTATGAAAAATTCGGCTTTACCGACGCCCGGGGAGAGATGGAGCTGCCATGACCGCCCGCAATATGAACTGCGTCGCCGATGCCCTCTCCTCGGTGCGCGTACCGGCCCAACCGGAGGAATACGACATCCACGCCGCCGTGGCCGAAGCGCTGGCCGGAGCGGGGCTGGATTATATCCACGAATACAGGCTTGGGCCCCGCTGCCGCATCGACTTTGCGGTGGGGCGCGTGGGCATCGAGGTGAAGAAGGGACGTCCGGCCACCGCCCAGCTGGTCAGTCAGCTGCGCCGCTATCTGGAATCCGACGCGCTGGACGGCATCATCGTGGTCACCCAGCGGGCGACCCTCCTGCCCGATACCATCTGCGGCAAGCCCGTGCGCCAGGTATCGCTGAACCGCCTGTGGGGCGTGGCGCTGCCGTAGGCGCTTTGCAAAATCAGGAATGAGGAATGAGGAATTGTTGTAGAAATCCTTGCGGATTTCTTTGATTCTCGACAATTCACAGGCAAACGCTGTCCGATTGAATCAAATCCGTGAGGATTTGCACCGCCATTCCTAATTCCTCATTCCTCATTCCTAATTCCTCATTAATCCGGAGGATCACATGGATTACTACGACGACTACACCGGCTCCGGGGCCATCACCATGGACGACTTCGGCGACGACTACGCCGCCCCCGGGGCTGAATACCCCGCCTACCTGCGGGACGCGCCGCCCCCGAGGCACACCTACGGCACGCTGTCCTACAACCGCAAGTCGAAGTGCTGGATCATACGGGGCGAGAGCTGCGTGACCGAGCTGGCCAAGCGGCTGTTCCCCGGCTGCGACGGAAGGGGCCGGGGTGTAGCCCGTTTCACCGCCCACCGGCGCATCATCGGCGATCTGAACTGGCTGATGCTGCGCTATCCGCTGGAAATCAAGGAAACGGACCGGAGCCGTTGGGAGAACGCCCTGGAGGAGGCCCGGGAGTACGCCGTTCGCCGGGAGGTTGCCCTGACCATGCCCGAGACCGCCACGCCACCGGCCCAGGCCTTCTCCGGCGAGCTGTTGCCCTTTCAGAAGCAGGGGCTGGGGTTCCTGCTGTCCACCCGGCGCTGCCTGTTGGCGGATGAGATGGGCCTGGGCAAGACGGTGCAGGCGCTGGCCTTCCTGGCCACCACGGCGGCCTATCCGGCGATACTGGTGGTGCCGCCCCACCTGATCCGCAACTGGCAGCGGGAGGTGGAGCGCTTCCTCTCCCCGGACGGGCGGCTTCGGGTGCATGTGATCAAGGGGCTGACCCCCTACGCCCTGCCGGAGGCGGACATCTACATCATCCACTACCTGCTGCTGCGGGGGTGGAAGGAGGTGCTGCCCGGGCTGGGCTTTCGCACCGTGATCTTCGACGAGATGCAGGAGCTGCGGCGCAACGGCACCGGCAAGTACAGCGCGGCAAGCCTGCTGTCGGAGGCCTGCGAGAATTGCATCGGCCTGTCCGGCACCCCCATCTACAACAACGGCGGCGAGATCTGGAACGTGGTGAACATCATCGACTTTCACTTTCTCGGCGACTGGGAGAGCTTTTCCCGGGAGTGGTGCTACGGCTACAATACCGCCGTAGTGGCCAGGCCCGAGCAGCTGGGGGAATACCTGCGCGGCGAGGGGCTGATGCTGCGCCGGCTGAAAGGGGACGTGCTGACGGAGCTGGCCCCCAAGCGCCGGCTGGTGCAGGAGATCGACTGGGACGACGCGGTATACCGGGAGCTGATGGCCCCGGTGGCGCGGCAGCTGCAAATGCTGCGGGCCACCGACGATCCCTCCCGCCGGGCCATCATCGAGGACGCCATCTCCCAGACCCAGCGCCAGGCCACCGGCATCGCCAAGGCGCCCTTCGTGTGCGCCTTCGTCCGGGCGCTGGTGGAGGGCGGCGAAAGGGTGCTGCTGATGGCCCATCACCACGCGGTGATGGACATCTATAAGAAGGAGCTCAAATCGCTGAACCCCATGTTCATCACCGGGCGGGAGACGGACCGGCAGAAGGACGAGGCCGCCGCGGCGTTCATGGAGGGCAGGACCGACCTGCTGTGCATATCGCTGCGCTCGGCCAGCGGGTTGAATTTGCAGCGGGCCAGCTGCGTGGTGTTCGGCGAGCTGGACTGGTCCCCCGCCGTCCACTCCCAGGCCGAGGACCGGGCTCACCGCATTGGCCAGAAGGACAGCCTGCTGTGCTACTACCTGGTCTCCCCCAAGGGCAGCGACCGGGACATGCAGGACGTCCTGGGCCTGAAGGTCAGCCAGTTCGTGGCCATCATGGGCGACCAGCCCCAGTCGAGGGAGGATCAGTTCCTCCAGCAGAGCGAGGCCCGGGAGCGGATCCGGCAGCTGGTGCGGAAAATCGAGGCGGAAGAGGCATAGCGGCATCAAAGCCGCCCCTGTCAGACCGCGCGGGCGGAGCGCACCGGCAGGCGCAGCGTGAAGGCGCTGCCGTGGCCGCGGCGGGATTGAACGGTCAGATCCCCGCCCATGACACGGGCCAGGCGCAGCGCGATGGGCAGGCCGTAGCCGTGGCCGCCGTCGCTCTCGCCCCTGAGGAATACGTAGGGAATGCGCTCCGGCGGGATGCCCGCGCCGTCGTCCGACACGCAGACTTCGACATAATCCCCCAGCGCGCGCCAGGTGACCCGCACCTCGCCGCCCCGGGGCGTGAAACGCAGAGCGTTTGAAATGAGGTTCAGCAGCACCCGGCAGAGCATGTCCTCGTCCAGGGCCATGCGCAAAGAAGCCACGTTGCCCTGGCAGCTCAGGCGGACCCCGGCCTGCTCGGCAAAGGGCCGGCATCGCAGGCACAGCTGCCTTATGCAGGTCGCGAGGTCGGCGTTCACCGGCCTGGGTTGCTCCTGCCTTACGGCCCGGCCGCAGCGCTCCAGCGTGCCGTCCAGCATCCGCCGCATGTGCTCAACCGACTGCATCAGTATGTCCACGTAGGCATCGGCGTCCAGCGTCGGATCTTCCCTGGACAGCTTCAGCATCTGGGCGCTGGAAAAGATCAGCTGCAGCGGCATGCGCAGATCGTGGGCCAGCTCGACACCCGTCATATCCATTCTATCACCTTCCCGTATTCAGGTGACACTGTATATGCGTCTGACGCGAACGATATGCCTGTTTCCAACATTTTTCGCGGTGACATCCGCCCATTCCGACTGTAAATTGTTGCGGTACCGATCAATAGTTGGCCGACATCATCTCCAGCATTCCCAGGAATCCCTCGATCTGCGCGCCGCGCAGCAGGCCAGAGAGCGCAGCGGAATCCGCGCGGTCGGCCTTCGCGGCGGTGTCCTGCATCTGCGCCAGCTCCCGAAGCCTTTCGATCAGCGCCGCGCACAGGGCGTTCTCCCCCGCCCCAGGAATCGCCGCCAGAAGGTCAGCCTGCTTTTCAGCCTCCGTCACCGCCAGGGCGCACAGCGCCCTGGCTGCCTCCGGGTTGATCTCCCTCCGGTCCAGCTGCAGGGCCACCTGTCCCAGCTGACTGATCTGCTGCCGAAGCAGCGCGTCCGCCCCGGACAGGGCGTCGATCTGCGCCTGGGGCGCCGTCACCCGCAGCGTCATCCCCTTTGCCTCCAGCGGGACGACCTCAGCGGGAATGCCTTCGTCCTCCGCCAGCCGCTTCGATACGCGCTCAGCCTCCTTGCGGGATTCGTACAGGGCCCCCAGCACCCGCCATTGTCCGTCCAGTTGAAACACACAGCCCGCCGCGCCGCGGCTCACCCAGGCCGATGCCTGCAGGCGCGCCGCCTGGGGGCTTTCGCAGGTCGCCATCGACACGACCCAGCCCGTCAGCCCGTCGAAGGCGATCTCCTTCGTCACCCTCGGCGCGGTGGCCATGCTCTCCACCACGTCCGCCCCCTTCACGTCCAGCGTCAGCACATACACCACCAGCATCGTCACGCACAGCGCCACCGCCAGCGCCAAAGCCGTCGGCCGCTCCCGCCGCACCCGCACCCGCGTCATGCTCAAAGCGACACCCCCCGGTAGAGGGTATGAGGCGGGGGAAGGTCAAATTCTGATTCATCGAGCACAGCTCGATAAATCAGAATTTGACCTCCTTTCGTCTTTTTCTTGACATCTGCATGGCTACCGTGGGTTATGCCGTCGATTCATGCTATAATGGCTTCACACGATGATTTGAACTGGGAGGATATACCCATGGCTACGAATAATGACAATGACCGGCGCAGGCCCATGCCCCGGCGACGCAGGCGTCAGGGCGTATCTGTGCTGGCGGTGATCGTGCTGCTGATACTGGCGCTGTTGATGGGCGCCTTCGCGGGATACTTCATCGCCCGGAAGACGGATCCCCACATCCACGCCCTGCAGGACGCCAACGACCGCATCACCGAGCTCGAAAACACGCTGACGCTGATCGGCTATCCCGTGGGCGAGGACGTTGACCCGGCCCGATGGGCCTATGACAACACCGCCAACGACAACGCCCTTCAGGACCTGAGCGGCGAGGGCTGGCCCGACGACGAGGACGACCTATGGAGCGACGATTCGCTGTTGGGCGCCACCCTGCCCGAGGACAGCGACCCGGTGGTGGTGGCGGAGTTCCAGGGCGGCCAGCTGCTCTCCAGCGAGGTCATCCCCGAGTACAACGACCAGCTGACCAGCCAGATCTTTTCCGGCCACAGCGCCGACGAGGTGGCCGAGGAGACGCTGAACCGGGTCCTGAAGAAGCTGACGGGCGACAAGCTGATTGCCCTGCGCGCTGCCGAGCTTGGCCTGACCGAGCTGAGCGAGGCGGACCTGACGCAGATCCGACAGCAGGCCACCGCCAACTACGAGGCCCAGCTGGCAGACTACGTGGCCTTCTCCGACGACCCCGGCGAGACCCGGGAGAGCGCCGCGAAGAAGCTGGAGGCGGAGGGCGTGACCCTTGAATCCGTGGTGGAATCGCTGAAGCAGAGCTGGTGGAGCCAGAAGTACTTCGAGCACATCGTGAAGGACGTCGCCGTCACCGACGACGAGATCCAAGCCTGCTATGACGCGCTGCTCGCCGCCCAGCGGGAGGAATTCACCGCCTACCCCGAGGACTTTGAATATGCCCATGCCAACGGCGAGCTCGTGGTCTTCCGCCCCGAGGGCTATCGCGCCGTTCGGGATGTCCTCATCTCCTTCAGCGCCGCGGACGCCGATGTGGTCGCCACGCTGACCGAGCAGATCGAGCTGGGCACTGCCGACGAAAACGTCCAGGAACAGATCGACGCCATGTACGAGACCCTGAACGAAACCGTCAAGGCGGTCCAGGACAAGCTGAACGACGGCCAGTCCTTTGAAAGCCTGATGGATGAGTACGGCTGCAGCCCCGCCCTGAGAGACGGGCAGCTTCGGGCCGAGGGCTACTTCATCACTTCGGGCAGCTTCTTTAATTCCCTGGAATTCGTCGAGGGCAGCATGATGCTGGAGCAACCCGGCCAGGTCTCCGCGCCGCTGCGCAGCCCCTACGGCCTGCATCTGGTGCAGTACATCGGCGACGTCACTCCCGGCGAGGTGGCCCTTACGGACGTCCGCGACGCCGTCGCCGCCGAGGCGCTCAAGCAGAAGCAGGAGGAATACTACGAACAGCAGCGCGACGCCCTGCTGGAGGCCGCCCAGGTGAAATACTATCCGGAGCGGTTGAGATAGAGGTAACCACTAAAGCCTGATTGAGCGGGGTCGATGCTTCGACCCCGCTCAATCAGGCTTTATTATTCCTATCCCAGGCTCTTGAGCGCCATGAAGATCAGTTCGTCGCTCTTTTCCGTCTGACCGGCGAAGCGTGAGACGGCCCTGGCGGCCTCGGAGGCGCTGTAGCCCAGGGCCACCAGCGCGGCGACGGCCTCCGCCTCGGGACCGGCGTCGGCGCGCTTGGGGGAAATGGCGGCGGCGCTGCCGGTCAACTGGCTGTCCTCCACCTTGTCCTTCAGCTCCAGCACCAGGCGCTGGGCGGTCTTCTTGCCGATGCCGGGCACGCGGGTCAGGGCATTGGCGTCCCCCGCCACCAGCGCAAGGGACAGGTCCCGCACGCTCATGCACGACAGGATCTGCAGCGCCGTGCGGCTGCCGACGCCGCTGACGCCTTTCAGGCGCTCGTACATCCGCTTTTCCTCCCGGCTGTAAAAGCCGAACAGCTCCATAGCGTCCTCGCGCACGTTCAGCGCGCTGTACAGCTTCATCCGCTCCCCCACCGCCGGGGCCATGGACAGGGTCGCGCCGCTGACGAACAGCAGGTAGCCCACCCCGTTCACGTCCAGCACGATGGAATCCGCATTCTTCTCCGCGACTATGCCGTCAAAATGGGCAAACAATCAAATCACTCCGTTCCGGTGGACTGCGGACAGGGAACCGGGGCGCTCTTCATTCCCCATTCCCCCTTCCCCATTCCTCATTGTATCTTGAACATCTTCTTCATGTTCATGGAATTGGCGTGGGTCAGGGCCACGGCCAGGGCATCCGCCGCGTCGTCGGGGCGGGCGATGTCCTTCATGTTCAGCAGCATCTTCACCATCTGCTGCACCTGGTGCTTGTCCGCGCCGCCGTAGCCGGTCACGGCCTGCTTGATCTGCATGGGAGTGTATTCGTACAGGTTGTCGGTGCGCTGTACCACGGCCACCAGCGCCACGCCCCGCGCCGCGCTGACCGCCATGCCGGTGGTGATGTTCTTGGAAAAAAACAGCTCCTCAAAGGCCACGTCGTCAGGCTGGTAGATGTCCATCAGCTGGTTCATGCCCTGGAAGATGGCCCGCAGGCGCTGGGGCATGGGCTGGCCCGCCGGGGTCGTCAGCGTGCCGAACTGGATCAGCCGCCGCCGGTTGTTGTCCGCTTCGATCACCCCATAGCCAAGCGTGGCCAGGCCGGGGTCGATGCCGAGTATGATCATGTTGCCTCCAAATGCTTGTCAATTCGGCATTCATATTACCACAAAGCCTCCAAAAAAGCAAATGGCAGCATCGGCAACAGCCCGCCGAACTGCCATTTGCTTCAAAACGCAATCACTTCACGGTGACCTTCACCACCGCCAGAGGCGTTTCGCTGGGATTGTTGCCCTTGGTGATCCAGAGTTTGCCCTTGCCCTTGTTTTCACCCTTAATGTAGATGGGCCAGCCGGTGCCGTTCCATTCGCCCCAGCTGTAGGAGAATACCTGATCCTTGACATCATACCACTCATACCAGAGATGGGGAACGCCGCCGTAGGGCCAGGTCAGGTTGACCGTGGCGGTGTTGCCCACGTTCAGCGTCACCGAGGTCTTGTCCACGATCGGATCGGTGGGCTCCTCCTGCTGGTGCACGGTCACCTTGATTTTCACCGTATCGCTGGTCTTGGAATTCTTCACCACCAGCGTCTGGGTGCCGGGGCGCAGGGTCTTGATGGTGAGGGTGCACTTGCCTGCCGGGCCGATCTTGCCCAGGGTGCAGTTCAGTATGCTGGAATCGTACTTCTTCAGGGACAGCTTGCCGTTCAGCTTGTAGGTCAGCGTGACGTACTTCGTCGCGCCGACGTCCAGATTGAGCTTCAGGGCATCGGCCTTCAGGGGCGATTTCACCGTGACCTTGCAATTCAGCTTCCTGCCGCCCACCTTGGCGGTGATCGTGGCGCTGCCGACCTTCTTCGCGGTCACCAGGCCCTTCTGGCTGACCTTCGCCACCTTGTTGTCAGAGCTGGACCACCTGACGGTCTTCGTCGTTCCGGTGACCTTCAGCTGAAGCGTCTTTCCATTGTAGATCGTGGCCTTCGTCTTGTTGATCGCCGACGCAGCCTGGGCCGTAAACGGGTTGTTCATCCCCACGGGCATCATCGCCGGCACGGCCAGGCAGGCCACCAGTGCCAGACACAGCGCCACCAACAGCTTGATCGCAGTCTTCATATCTCGTCCGCCTCCAATTACATTTTTTCCCTTATGTATTATATCATAGATTGCAGGGCTCGTCAATGGACATCGCATATTGACAGTGCCTATGCGCCGTGTTAATATGGACACGTTGCAATAAGAAGCATACTGGAGGCTTGCCTATGCGCCAGGAGGTTTTGCTGCGTGCCTACGACATCATCGGAGATCGCACGCCCATGCTCCGCGACTGCGGAACGCTGTGCCAGGCTGCCTGCTGCCAGCCGGACGCGGACGGGCAGGGCGGCGTGCACCTGTTCCCCGGCGAGGCGGCGCTGCTGTCGGACTGCGACTGGGGCCGGATCGTGCCCGACGCCTTTGCGCCGATGCTGGTCTGCGAGATCATGTGCCAGCGCAACGCGCGGCCCCTGGGCTGTCGAATATTCCCGCTGACCCCGGTGCGGGGGAAGAACGGCCGGTGGACCGTGCGGATGGACGCCCGGGCACGGGCCATGTGCCCGCTGGCCGCCCACGGACTTTCGGGGCTGGACCCCGCCTTTCCCCGGGCGGTCCGGGACGCGCTGCGCATCGTCGCCGAGGACCCGGAGGGCGATGCCTTCCTGGAAAAATGGGCCGCGCTGGAGGCTCAATATCGCCAGCCGCTGTGGTAGCGGCAGGCTCTCCCATTAAAATATAGTTTCCCTATGGCAATTCAAAGCCGGATGTGCTATAATGGCAATGTGTTTCTATCCTTCACTATGGGAGCGTGAGCGGTTTGAACCATCTCGAGGCGTTTTTAAAAGCCATGCAGGCGGACGCGGCGCTGGTGCATCGCCCGGAGAACCTGCGCTGGCTGGCCGGGTATACCGGCGAAGGATGCCTGTACATCTCGGCGAAGCGGCGCGTGATCCTTACGGACTTCAGGTATGTTGAACAGGTCCACATCCAATGCCCGGACTGGACGCTGGAGCAGGTCAACGCCGAGGTCACCTATCCGGCGCTGGCGGCAGAGCTGGCCCGTGAGGAGGGCGTGAAGCGGGTGCTGGTCGAGACCGACCACCTGACCTACGACGACTATCAGGGGTTCGCCAGGGCCCTGGAGGGCGTGACCCTCCTGAGCATGGGCGGCATTCCGGAGAAGCTGCGCCAGGTCAAGGACGCGGCGGAGCTGGACTGCATCCGGCGCGCGGCAGCGATCGCCAGCGACGCCTTCGTAAACCTGCTGCCCCGCATCCATGCGGGCATGACGGAGCGCCAGATCGGGCGCATGCTGGAATATGAGATGCTGGAGCTGGGCAGCGAGGGCGTGGCCTTCGAGACCATCGCCGCCTCCGGCCCCAACGGCGCCCTTCCCCACGCCCGTCCCTCCGACCGGGCAGTGGAAAACGGCGAGCTTCTGACGCTGGATTTCGGCGCGACGGTCAACGGCTACCGCTCGGACATGACCCGCACGGTGGGCTTCGGCAGGATCTCCGGCGAACTGCGCGACATCTATGAGACCGTCCGCACAGCCCAGCAGCTGGGGCTCGAAGCCCTGGCCGTGGGCAAGCCCTGCAAGGAGATCGACCGCGTCGCCCGCGAATGCATCGACGCCCGCTACCCCGGCGCCTTTGGGCACAGCCTGGGCCACGGCGTGGGCCTGTTCATCCACGAGCAGCCCCGGCTCAGCGCCACCAGCACGGACGTTCTGGTCGCCGGAAACGTGGTGACGGTGGAACCCGGCGTATACATCCCCGGCCTCGGCGGCTGCCGGATCGAGGATACGGTGATCATGACCGAAGACGGCTACATCAACACCATCGCCGCCCCGAAGGAACTGATCGAGCTGTAGTCCTGGCCTGTTTACAACGACTATTTTATTGAGGAGGCACAATCCCCATGATCAACGCAAGCGATTTCAGAAACGGCGTCACCTTTGAGATGGACAACGGCGTTTGGACCATCGTGTCCTTCCTGCACGTGAAGCCCGGCAAAGGCGCGGCCTTCGTGCGCACGAAGCTGAAGAACGTCGTCACCGGCGCCGTCATCGAGCGCACCTTTAACCCCACTGAAAAATTCCCCAAGGCCTATATCGAGACCAAGGAGATGCAGTATACCTACAACGACGGCGATTTCTACCACTTCATGGACTTGGAGACCTTCGACGACCTGGCCCTGACCCACGAGCAGGTCGAGGACGCCATTCCCTTCGTGAAGGAAAACACCAATGTGACCGTGCGCTTCTTCAAGGGCGCGCCCTTCAGCGTGCAGCCGCCGAACTTCGTGGAGCTGCAGGTCACCAACACCGAGCCCGGCTTCAAGGGCGACACCGCCGCCAACACCACCAAGCCCGCCACCTTCGAGACCGGCCTGGTGCTGCAGGTGCCGCTGTTCATCGAGAACGGCGAGGTGCTGAAGATCGACACCCGCGACGGTGGCGAATACCTGGGCCGCGCCTGATCGGCGGGATACATTGGAAAGAGCGATCAGGCCGATGAAACAGACTTCATCGGCCTGATTGTATCGCTTTGAATAAAACCACTTCCCCGCACAATACTATTTCGATGAACGGAGGTGCAGTTATGGAAAATCTCGGCAAGAAGGTTGGATTCCTGAAGGGCCTGATGGAGGGCATGTC
The DNA here is from genome assembly GCA_045658005.1 of Clostridia bacterium. GTDB lineage: Bacteria > Bacillota > Clostridia > Christensenellales > Aristaeellaceae > UBA2862. Next base: position 82,392 of record JAZOUD010000081.1, read on the forward strand.
GTTTGACACCGACAGCGCCAACGGCAAGCTGATGGCGGGTATCGTCGGCCTGCTGGGTGATCTTTCAGATCGCGTGGAGGCCATTGACGAGCTCCTGGAGGACCTGAACGACTATGTGGAGAGCATCGACGAGGACCTGACCGAGCTGGAGGGTGCCCGCGATGACGACATGGACGGCCTGTTCGACGGCGAGGACGATGACGACGACTTCGACGACATGATGTTCAACAGCAGCGAGGACAAGCTGCACCTGTTGCGCCCCGCCCAGAGCGAGGCGCCGGAGACGAAGTCAGAGGAGGATTCGCTGGCGGGCAACCTCTGCCCCGAGTGCCACGCCATGTTCGTCACCTCTCTGAACGACCCCGAGGGCTCGGAGTACATCTGCCCCAACTGCAAAAAGCAGATCAAGCCCGTGCCCCTGAGCCCGGAAAACGCGGTGATCGCCAAGCCGGTGGAGAAGGAATAGCGTCAATCGGCGCATAAAAAAGGGAGCGGCAATGCCGCTCCTTTTTTATGCGCCGATTGACGATCAGCCGCCGTACTTGGCCAGCACTTCAGCCGCGTTCTCGGGGGTGACGACCTCGGTGCCGAGGGTCACGTTCTTCTCCAGCTCCTCGCCTTCCACGAGCAGCTTGTAGGCGCTCTGGATGGCCTCGGCGCCGCCGGTGGGATACACCATGGTCAGGCTCAGGCGGCCGTCCATGACGGAACGGATGCCACCGTCGGGGGTGGGCAGGCCGTCGACGCCGATGAACTTCATGTCCTTTTCACGGCCGGCGTTGGTGGCGGCGATGTAGGCGCCCTCGGCCATGGGATCGTTCAGCGCGAAGAACAGGTCGATCTCGTCGTTGGTCTGCAGCATTTCCTCAGCCACGGTGATGGCCTTCTCACGCAGCCAGTCAGCGTTGTTGTGGGCGATGATCTCCAACTTGGGGTTCTTGGCGATACCCTCGCGGAAGCCCTGATCGCGCTCGATGCCGCCGGAGGTGCCGGCCAGGCCTTCGATCTCGCAGATCTTGCCGCCGTCGGGCAGCAGCACGTCCGCAACGTATTCGCCGCAGACCTTGCCGATGTACACGTTGTCAGCGCCGATGAACTGGGTGTAGGTGTCGCCGTCGATCTTGCGGTCCAGCAGGATGACCGGGATGCCGGACTCATAGGCGCGCTTGATGACGTCGGTCAGCGGGGTGGCCTCGTTGGGGGAGGTGATGATCAGGTCCACGCCCATCTGCATGAAGTTCTCGATGTCCGCGATCTGCTTGGAGTTGTCCTGGGCAGCGTCGGAATAGATGACCTCGAACATGGGATACTTGGCGGCTTCGGCAGCGATCTGGTCGTTCATGGCGACGCGCCAGGGCTCGCCCAGGTTGCACTGAGCCATGCCGATGGTGTACTTCTTCTCTTCTTCGGCCAGCGCGAAAGCGCCGAAGGCCAGGATGAGGACGAGTACGAGAGCCAATACTTTCTTCATGGGGATTTCCTCCTTCTATTTTTTAAGCCTTGCGGCTTAAATTCCATTATTAATCTTCCTTCTTCACGGCCTGCAGGAACACCGACAGTATGATCAGGAAGCCCTTGGCCACCAGCTGGACGTTGGAGTTCAGGCCCTTCAGGCCCATGATGTTGTCCAGCATGCCGAAGATCAGCGCGCCGACCAGGGTGCCGAACATGGTGCCCTTGCCGCCCGCCATCGAGGTACCGCCGATGGCGACCGCCGCGACGGCGTACATCTCATAGCTCATGCCCTCGTTGGGGCCGCCCTGGAAGATCTGGGCGGAGTGGATCATGCCGGCGATGGAAGCCAGCAGGCCGGAGAGCATGAAGGCGATCAGCTTGACGTTCTTGACGTTGATGCCCGACAGGTGAGCCGCCGTGGCATTGCCGCCCACCGCGTAGATCTGGCGGCCGAAGCGGGTCTTTGACATGACAAACCAGAATATGCACAGCAGCACCAGGAAGATGATGGCCGGTACCGGCACCACGCCACCCAGGCGCTTGGACAGCACCTCGAAAGCCGGGGGCGCCAGGCCGGGGGCATCGCCGTAGGAGAGCGGTATGCCCGCGCCGCCGGACCACAGTCGTGCCAGGCCACGGGCGATATTCATCGAAGCCAGGGTCACGACGAAGGCCTGTATCTTCATCCGGGTGACCACGAAGCCGTTGAACAGGCCGTATACCGCACCCATCGCCAGGCAGATCAGCACCGTGGGCACGAACTCCAGGTCGTTGTGCATCATCAGCGCCGCGCAGCCGGTGGAAACCAGGCCCACCACTGAACCGACGGAAAGGTCGATGTCGCCCAGCAGTACGATCATCGTCATGCCGATGGCGATGATGCCCGTCTCGGAGACGGCGCGCAGCAGATTCATGAGGTTCGTCACGCTCAGGAAGGTGTTGCGCCCGTTCTTCACGCAGATCAGGCTGCCGATGATAAAGATGACCACCAGGGCGATATAGCTTTGGAAGCGCTGTATCGTGTCCCTCATGTTGCGCGTTTCGTTTTTCTGGCTCATGCGCTTGTCTCCTCTCTCCTTGTGGCTGCAGCCAGCAGCTTTTCCTGCGTCGCCTCGCCCCGGAGGAATTCGCCGGTAATCCGGCCCTCGCAGAGCGTGATGATGCGATCCGATATGCCGATGATCTCCGGAAGCTCCGAGGAAACCACGATGATGCCGATGCCCTGCCCTGCCAGTCTGCTGATCAGTTGGTAAATCTCGGCCTTGGCGCCCACGTCGATGCCGCGGGTGGGTTCATCCAGCAGCAGTATCTTCGGGTGGGTAATCAGCCAGCGCCCCAACACCACCTTTTGCTGGTTGCCGCCGGACAGTGTACCCGCCAGGGTCCGAACGCTGGTGGCCTTGATGCGCATGGCCTCCATCTGTTCGTTCCATTCCACGCCCTCGGCCGCCGTATCCATCACCAGGCCCTTGGTGAACTTCTTCAAAAGCGGCAGGGACATGTTCTCGCCGATGGAGCGCAACAGCACCAGGCCCTTGCCCTTTCTGTCCTCCGTGGCGAAGGACAGGCCGAGGTCGATGGCGTCCCGAGGCGATTTAATGGAGACCTTTTTGCCCTCGATGTAGATGTCGCCGGTGCACTGGGCGGGATGGACGCCGAACAGGCACTCGCAGATTTCAGAGCGCCCCGCGCCCAGCAGCCCCGCAATGCCCAGTACCTCGCCCTTGCGCAGGTTGAAGGATATGTCGGTCAGCGGGCGGCTGGAGGAGCCGTGGCCGGTATTGAGGTTCATGTGTTCCACGCGCAGGACCTCGTCGCCGATGGGCACCTCCTCCTTGGGGTACATGTCCTTGATCTCCCGGCCCACCATCATCGATATGATCTGGTCGCGGTCGACCTGGCGGGCGTCCACGGTGTCGATATACCTGCCGTCCCGCAGCACCTCCAGCTTGTCGGCGATCTCAAAGACCTCCTCCATCCGGTGGGTGATGTAGATGATGCCCACGCCCTCGGACTGCAGGCGGCGGATCACGCGGAACAGCTGCTCCGTCTCCTGCTTGGAGATGGCCGAGGTGGGTTCGTCCAGTATCAGTATGCGGGCGTGCAGGGAGAGCGCCTTGGCGATCTCGACCATCTGCTGCTCGCCCACGCGCAACGTCTTCAGCTGGCGGTGGGGATTGAGGTCCAGCTCCAGCATCTTCAGGTACTTCCTGGCCTCCTCCTCCTGGGCGCGCTTGTCCACCATGCCCAGGCGATTTGCCTTCTCACGGCCCATGAACATGTTTTCCGCGATGGACAGCTCCTTCGCCATCTGCAATTCCTGGTGAATCTTCGCGATGCCCAGGGCGCGGGCGGCCAGGGGGCTGCCGATCTGTACCTGCTGGTCATCTATGAAAATCCTGCCCTCATAGTGCACCAGCGCGCCTGAGAGGATGTTCATCAGCGTGGACTTGCCCGCGCCGTTTTCACCCATCAATGCAAGGACCTCGCCGCCGTCCAGCTCCAGGTTCACGCCATCCAGCGCCCGGACCACGCCGAAGCTCTTGCCGATGTTTTCCATCCGCAGGAGTTTGCTCATCTCGCTCCCCCTTCTCATATACATAACATCCAAATATTATTTTATACTATTTGCTGAGTTTGTCAATATGGTTTTTTACAGTCCAAATATAATATTTTTAATTTTTTGGTCCGTCCTTGTTGTTTCCCATCTGCCATGTGATATAATAAACATCAGAATACCGACACAGCGAAC